>NZ_JACIFD010000024.1 GCF_014197205.1 Canibacter oris | reverse complement strand
GCACCACCTGCCGCAGCCCGAAACGACTGAGTTTATTAATCAGCTGCTGCTTCGCGGCTTTCACCAGGGCGTCTTTGGGTTCGATGTCCTTGAAGCTCTTGGCGTAGTCTGCCAGCAGTCGCTTGCCAACCAACTGCAGCAGCACATGGTTATCTCCCTCGAAGGTGACATAAATGTCAAGGTCTTGCCGCAGTGAAACAAAGCGGTTTTTCGCGATAAACCCGGAGCCGCCGCAGGCTTCGCGGCACTCCTGCAGCGTGTCAAGCGCCGCCCAGGTTGACAGCGGTTTCAGCGCTGCCGCGAGAGTCTCCAATGCTTCCCGGTTGTCATCACTGTCGTTTTTGCCGCTGAAAACCTCGTCAAACACGGTCAGTAGCCGCTCGTGCGCGAACTGCATCGCATAGGTGCGAGCCAACCGCGGCAGCAGTCGGCGCTGATGTAGCCCGTAATCGTTAAGCACGCGCTCTTTCCCGTCTGGGCCGGGGAATTGACGGCGCTCATTGCCGTAGGTGAGCGCAACTGCCAGCGCCAGCTTCTGCGCATTCACCGCGGCGCCGTCGAGGGAAACGCGGCCCTGCACCAGGGTGCCGAGCATAGTAAAGAAACGTCGTCCCGGGTTGGTGATTGGCGAGCTGTAGGTGCCGTCTGCCGCAACATCACCGTAGCGGTTAAGCAAATTAGTGCGCGGAATCCGCACCCGGTTAAAGTGTAAGCGCCCGTTGTCGATGCCGTTCAAACCACCTTTAAAGCCGTCGTCTTCGCTGCCAACGCCCGGCAACATTTCACCTTCTGGGGTGCGGATCGGCACGAAAAAGGCGTGCACACCGTGGTTTACATCTTTGGTGATCAGCTGCGCAAACACCACCGCTGCTTGCCCATGCAGCGCCGCGTTGCCGAGGTAATCTTTCCAGGCCGCGCGGTACGGGGTGTGAATCTCGAACTCTTCAGTTTCAGGCAAATATGTTGCGGTGGTGCCAATTGATGCCACGTCAGAGCCGTGCCCGATTTCTGTCATTGCGAAAGCGCCCGGTAGCTTTAGGCTGAGCACGTCGGGCAGCCACTGCTGATGATGTGCCGTGGTGCCGAGATGCAAAATCGCGGCGCCAAACAGCCCCCACTGCACTCCGCTTTTAATTTGCAGCGAAGGATCAGCGAAAACCAGTTCTTCGAACGCGGCGATGCTCCCGCCATGGTTATCTCCGCCGCCGACACTCGCCGGAAAGGCACGCTGAATCGCCTGCCGCCGCACCAACTCGTGCAGTTGCCCAAAAACTCGCTCGCGCTGCTCCTGCATAGTCAGCCCAGGGATGTGCTGCATCTCTGGATCCGCTGCAATCTGTCGTGACGCTAAGCGCTCGTCACGCCATTTACCGAGCAGCTCTTTGCCCAGCAGGCTCACATCGATTTTTGGGGTAGGTTGCATTTTGACTCCTTTGCCGTTTCGTGGTTACTACCTTAGCGCGGTTATTTTCGGCTCGCATCTGTTATCATCTCAGCCACAAAGCCGCACTGCACCCAGACCGCTTTTTTATATATTTTATACAAACTGCTTCAATAATATCTGGATGCAACAAACAGAAAACCCGCCCTGCGCACAGCGCAGCACGGGTTTTCTCGCATTGTAGCAGCACCCAGGGTTGAGCCCTACACCGGTTAACGCACCGAACTTTGGGCGTTAGAACGCCTCGCCGGCAGTGAAATCCTCCGCATAGTCAACGTCGTATGCAGTTTCCTGCCAAGGCGCGACATCGCCAGGACCAAAATCACCGAAGAAAGCCGGCGCCAGCTGCGCATTTTCAAACAGTTGACGGGTGCGCTTCTGTCGGTTACGTGGAATCACAGTAACCACGGTGCCGGTGTTCCCCGCGCGGCCGGTCCGCCCAGCGCGATGCAGATAGGTCTTGTAATCATCTGGTGGATCAGCCTGCACCACCAGCGCCACATCGTCAACGTGGATGCCCCGCGCAGCGACATCCGTTGCCACCAAGACCCGGGCTTTACCGTCCGCGAAACGCTTGAGATTACGCTCTCGCTTGGCCTGGTTCAGGTTGCCATGCAGATCCACCGCCTTAATATCGGCATCTTCACACATCTCCCGCAGAGTTTCTGCGTAAGCACGAGTGCGGGTAAACACAATCACGCTGCCGACAGCCTCCGCCAAAATTTCGGTCAACACCTGGGTTTTGTCTTCGCGCAACACCACGAGAACGTGATGCTCACTGGTGCTCTGCTCCTGTTCAGCAACCTCGTGCACAGCAGGCTCCACCAGAAATTCGGTTACCAGCTTTGTCACCTGTGCGTCAAGCGTCGCCGAAAACAGCAGTTTTTGAGCACCGGGAGCAACCCCGCGCCAGATGCGCTGCACCGGCTCTACGAAGCCAAGCTCAGCCATGTGGTCGGCCTCATCAAGCACCGCGATCGCAACTTTACCGATGTTCAGGTCACCGCGCTCAATCAAATCTTCCACACGCCCTGGGGTGCCGATGACAATATCAACTCCGAGCTTCAGGGCGTGCTGCTGTCGCGCCAGCGAAGCTCCGCCAACCACCTGGGTTGTGAAGAGACCAACAGCACGCGCCAAAGGCTGCACAGTCTTGTCGATTTGCAGCGCCAGCTCACGAGTTGGCGCCATAATCAACGCTTTCGGAGCCCGGCCACGCACAAACTCTCGCCGCTTGCCCCGCTCGCGCTTTGGCGGCTGTGGGTCACCGTCAAACAGGCCCTCTGCTTTCAGCTGCAACAGCCGCTCCACGAGCGCCGCACCGAAAGCAATTGTTTTGCCCGAGCCGGTGCGTCCGCGACCGAGCACGTCACGGCCCTGCAGCACGTCTGGAATTGTTGCCGCCTGAATCGCAAACGGGCTGGTTGCGCCCATCTCCGCGAGAGTGTCACACAGACGGTCGCCGAGACCGAGGTCAGAGAAGCTCAGGTGCGCGACGTCAGCTGCGCTGGTCTGGGTTGCTTCCAAGCGCTCCAGCACCACATCCGGGGTTGGCATAAAGCCGCCCTTCCCGAAACCTTGTTTAGCACCATGCTTGGCGCCTCGCTTGCGGTCCTGTTTAGCACTGTGCACGAAACGGTCTTCCCGGCCGGCTTGCACCCCGCGGCCACTGCGCTCATCCCGCGACCGCGACGACTCGCGCTGCCTCTGCAGCTGAGCATCATCACGGTTACCGAAGAAGTGCACCCGACTGCCGTTTTCCCGTTCATAACGCTGATAAGCTACCGCGTCTATCCGGCCTGATTGTGGCTGCTGCCGCCGCCGACTCTGCTCAAAGCCGTCGCGCAGGTTAGACCGCTGCCACATATCCCGCTCATAGTCCTGCCGGCGACCCTGAGGTTCCGGCCGCTGCCCGCGGCGGCGGCCATCCCGCCCAGCAGCGTAACCACCACCGTGCTTACTGCGATGCTGATAGTCGCCACCTCGATTGCCGCGGTGCTCAAAGTCCCCGCGCCAGTTACCACCGCGATCATAATCACCGCCGCCACGACGGCCAGAACGTTCGCTGCGAACTCCGCCGCCACGATTGGCACGCTCACCGCGGAAGTGCTCAGCATGGGAACGTTCGCTGCGATCAAAACGCGCAGCTTGAGTACGGCGGCTTGATCCACCGCTGAATTCGTCGCGACCCTGATGCTGATGAGCACTGCGCCCCTGGCGTTTTTTGCCACGATTCGGGTCGTAATTTTTGGGTGCCTTAAAACCACGCTTTTGTTTGCGTGCCATAATTTTTTAACTTTCTACAAGCGCAAAGCGCAGCGTTTTGTCAAAGCACAAAACGTCACAAATGCGAGATCATCAATGTTCGGCCGATTGGCCCGCACTCGTTATACCTCAAACGAGCCTTGACCGCTCACGTAATAATTTGCTTTGCCGCATGCAGCCAACCTCACAAGCCTAGCACAGCACCAACAAATAAACCAGCGTCTATAAAGCCGTACAAATTAAAGCCAAAGAATTTAAGCCAAGGCCGCCTCACGCACTTCATGTTGCACTCGTGCTGGAACCATCAACCAGAAGGCAATTAGACCAATCACCAACACCGTTGCAATGCCTAGCGCACCGAAGTGAGCAGAGCCGAAGATTCCGATTGCTGCGGTCCAAGCAGCGGGCGCTAAGAAGCTCACAGCACGGCCAGTTGTGGCATACATGCCAAACACCTCGCCCTGGTTCTGCGGCGGAGTTAAACGGCTCAGCAGCGAGCGGGTTGCCGACTGCGCCGGGCCGACAGTTGCGGCGATTAGCAGCCCGCCAGCCCAGAACACAATCTTGCCGTAGTCACGTAGGAAGAAAATCGCAAGCAAGCACACAATCAAGAGCAGCAGTGAGCCGAGAATCACGTTGCGAGCTCCAACCTTATCTTCGAAGGCACCCACCAGCATGGTTGTCAGGCCAGCAACAATATTCAGCGCCACACCAAACAGCATCACCTCAGTCGGAGTGAAACCAAAGGTAAGACTCGCAAGGATTGCACCAAACACAAAAACTCCGATGATGCCATCACGGTAAATAGCGCTCGAAATCAACACCCCGAAAACTGTGCGATGGTGCTTAAAAATCCGCCATAAATCCTGCACCACAATTTTGTAAGACCTCAGGAAGCTAACTTTTTTCTTGTCCCCACGCACCGGCGACTCCGGCACGAAAAACAGGAATGGCAACGCAAAAAGCAGGGTCCAAACACCTGCGCCAACAGCAATCAGCCGGTATGCCATCCCGTTTGAGGTGTCCATCCCAAACCAGTTGAGGTTAGTGACAACAATCACTATGACCAGCGCAAAAATTCCGCCCAAGTATCCGCTACCCCATCCAAGCCCGCTGATTTTCCCGATGTTCTTCGGGGTTGAAACATCGAACAGCATAGCGTTGTAGCTAGCACCCGCAATCTCGCTCGCCACCGAGCCCAGTGCAATTATTATTGCGCCAAGGATGAAGAGCCGTGGATCAGCCTCCACAAAAAACAGTGAGAACTGCAGCAGTATGAGCAGCACGGTACTCATCACAACCCATTGTTTCTTTTTGCCGCGCGAATCTGCTTGCTGCCCCAAGGCCGGCGCTAGAATCAGCACCACGAGCCCGGCAAAGAATGTGATTAGGCCGTAATCACTTGAGAGCTTCGCAAGCCCTTCGCAGTAGCTAGAGGCGGAGTCTGCGCCTGCGCAATCAAGTTTTCCGTCGCTGCCCAACGCCGCCACCTCCGGTGGCAGGAAGGCATCAGAAACCAGGTAGAGAGAAACCCAGATGAAAGTCACCAACAGAGTGTGAAAAGGCTGGGTTGCCCAGTCCCAAAGCACCCACGAAAAAACGGTGCGTTTTGCAATCCGGAGCGAATTTGGTGCCGGCTCGGGGGTGGCTGCTGTCTCTGGTTTCATGTCTCCCATGTTTTTCAATATACCAAGTCCAAAAAATAGCCGGGTTTATTACGCTAATTTCACCGCAACACCTGCAAAGCAGTGTGCGCCCGGTCGGTAATAATACCTGCGGCCCCGGCAGCGACCAACCGCCGCATCTGCTCTGGATCGTTAATCGTCCAAACATGCACCTCCACACCGACCAAACTCGCCGCCGCAACCAGCTGTGGCGAAAACACGCGTATCCCGAAATAGCGCTCAGGAATCTGCAGCGCAGCAAACTTACGCAATTGCCGCAATAAACACCGTCGCAACAGCTTCCCGCCATGCAGCGCAAGCCAAATGCCCAATAAAGCGGTGCGCCCCGGAGCCTCGGCCGGCAACACTGTAGCAGCGAGGTGTGGATCGCCGTCTGCCGCATCACTCCCAGTCGTGCCCGCTGTGGCTGCGAGCTGTGCCGAGGCAGTGGTAAAAGCAACTTTGCGGCGCTTATCGGAAAAACTGGTGAGCATCACGCGATTCCCGTGCGCTGCTATTTCTCGACCCACAGGAACCGCCGCCGCCGCAACTTTCACATCGAGTTGAAATTTCGTGTCGGGAAACTGCTGCAGCGCTTCCCGCACGGTCAGCAAACCCCCGCAGGGCTCCAGCAGCTCTCGCAGCTGTGCCACGGTTAAATCGCGCACCCGCCGCGGATCCCCAATTACCCGCTGCAGGTCCGGATCGTGCACCAAAATGGCCACCCCATCTGCACTGACATGACAATCAGACTCAATCGCGTGCGCTCCCGCAGCAATGCCGGCGGCAATTGCCTCGCGGGTATTTTCCACCACACCACGGGCAGCGAGCTGCGGCGTCACCAGCCCACGGTGCGCCACCACGCGCGGATACTGCCCGCCGGAGAAGTAAGGGTGTGTTGTTTGCAAAATATGCTCCTGCCTACTGGGGTAACTAGAGTGGCTTCTCGGGATGGGCGACGACTTACTGGTTGACGGTTTCAAACTGCACCGGCAACATAATATCTTGCACGCGGTCTTTTAAAGCAGTGTGATCAGCACGAGTCACCAAGGCGCAGGCAGTGACGGTGCAATCGAGTCCGTTGCTGCTCACCGCAGGCACCAGCAAATCAATTTTGAATTCACCGGCCTGCGCGTTCTGCCAGCCGTGGGTTGCGAACTGCCGCCATAGCAGGTCGTCAGTAATCCAGGCGCTGGTAAGCAGCTGCCCTTGCGCCGCTGTGGCGAGATCCTCGGTTGCCGGAATCTCTCCCAGACACGGGCCTAGGCGCCCACCAGCCACCGGAATCTGACAGAAACTCACGTATATTCCGATTCCGGAATCATATCCGGTGCCGTGCACAGTAACCACTTCACCGGGGTGTAAGGCCTGCATATCCGCGGGCGCTCCAGCTGCCGTGGTAACGGTCAATGTACGGGTGTTACCGTCCTCCCCGACAGCGGTCACAGTATGTCCGCTAGTTGCAGCAAGATCTTGCCCGGAGCCCCCGGCGCTTTGGTGCGTCAAAATAGGCACAAAGACCACGGCTGCAGCAATCAGTAAAAGACCAAGCAGCACCGTGAGAGCTATTAAGAGTGGGCGCTTTTTCATACTCCCATCTTATGCTTTCGTAAGGTTTACAGCGAACTTGTAGCGATTTTTGAGCGGCATAATTTGTTTCCGGTATTAGTCATGCTAATATCTTTTGCATACGTCTATTTTTATTTGTTTCGCCGCTGTTTTATACAGCCTGATGTCTAGAGGGGGTCACGCATATGGGGCGCGGCCGTCAAAAAGCCAAACACACTAAAGTCGCTCGGCAGCTGAAATATTACAGCCCGACCACAGACTTGTCAGAACTTGAGCGCGAGCTACACTCTGAAGCCGAACGGGATACATACGAAGATCCGTGGGCAGAGTACGCTGCGAAATACAATGACGACAGTGAAGAAGATTACGCTGACGAGACCGTCTAAAATCTAGCTTCCGCTACACTAACTGCTCACACAAAGCATCACCGGCTTATTTAAAGGCTTATTTAAATAGGTGCGGGGGCCGTATCACGCCCCGCACCCTTAAACTGTGTTAACCCAGCAGCTGCTATTGCCGATACTCACCAACCAAGCGCACGGCACCTCCGTCAACACCCTTTGCGCCGACTTCAAAACCGGTTAGGTCACGCTCGCCGCGCACCACACGCGCCGCTTCCCAAACCTCAAGGCCGTGCACACGCAGTGTCGCTGCAACCGCATCCGCTTGTTCCGCAGCAACCACCGCTGCCATCCCCATGCCGAGATTCCAAGCACCCTCAACGGCGGCAAGACTGTGTCCGCCTAACTCGGCCAAGTGCGTAAACACGGTCGGCACCTGCCAGGTGGCACGATCCACCTCAGCCCACATCCCCTGTGGCAGCACACGCGCCAGGTTTGCCGCAATACCGCCTCCGGTGATGTGACTTAGTGCGTGAATAGCGCCTGGATGTGCCGCAATCGCTGCGAGTAGCGGCGAGGTGTATAGCATAGTTGGCTCAAGCAGCGCTTCGCCGTAGGTGGCACCCAGTTCTGCGCTGTGCGTGTGATAAGTCAAGCCACACTCCGCCATAATGTGTCGCACCAGGGAGAAACCGTTAGAGTGCAACCCACTGGCAGCCATCGCCAGAATTACGTCACCGTCACGCACCAGCTCAGGACCCAACACATCAGCTGCCTCAACCACCCCAAAGGCGGCGCCCGCAACGTCATACTCGTCGATGCCGAGCAGCCCCGGGTGCTCCGCAGTTTCCCCACCAACCAACGCTGTGCCGGTTGCCGCGCAGGCGTTAGCGATGCCGCGCACGATATCAGCGATACGTTCTGGAACCAGCTTGCCACAAGCGATATAGTCGGTCATCGCCAGCGGCTTCGCGCCCACCACTACAATGTCATCGACAATCATCGCTACCAGGTCTTGCCCAATGGTGTCATGCTTATCCATCGCCTGCGCAATCGCGACTTTGGTGCCAACTCCGTCAGTTGCGCTCGCTAAGAGTGGCCGCTTGTACCGCAATAGCGCTGAGGCGTCAAACAGCCCCGCAAAGCCACCAACTCCGCCTACAACTTCAGGACCATGGGTGCGGCTCACCGCTTCCTTCATAAGTTTTACTGCTAAATCACCCGCGTGGGTGTCAACACCGGAAATTGCATACGCTGATTTTTCGCTCACACCTTAATTCTATGCGAAACTAGAAGGGTGTGGTTACCGCTGTCGCCATAATTCCGACTGTGGTGAACACAATATTTTCCTCAATATTTGCTTATAGGAGAGCTAACATATGTGCGGCATCGTAGGAATGGTTGCAACCGAACCGGTTAATCAACAAATTTATGATGCACTGCTGCTACTACAGCACCGCGGCCAAGATTCCACAGGCATTGCCACAGCCGAGGGCACAATGTTTCACACTGTGAAGGTTAAAGGGCAGGTACGCGAAGCATATCGCACCCGTGATATGCGGTCGCTGCTAGGCAATATGGGGCTCGGACACGTACGCTACGCGACTCGCGGCGCAGCCAACAAAGAGCAAGAGGTGCAACCATTTTATGTCAATGCGCCGTACGGCATTATTCTCGTACACAACGGTAATCTCACTAACACCCGGGAGCTCACAGAAACTTTGCGAGGGGTGGATCGCCGCCACCTCAACACCTCCAGCGACACTGAGCTGTTGCTTAATGTTCTCGCCAATGAGCTGCAGCGCACCGCGACTGATGCTGATCTCACTCCGGAGATGATTTTTGCCGCGGTCACACAGCTGCACGAGCGAGTTGAGGGCTCTTACGCCGCGATTGCCCTGATTGCCGGGCATGG
>NZ_JACIFD010000023.1 GCF_014197205.1 Canibacter oris | reverse complement strand
GCCGCGTGTCTTCCCCAGCCGTGCACCGCGTGACACGGTACCCCGAGAGCTTTCACAGGATAATCATTGCCGGCGGGGTCGAGACGATCGCCGATGAACAACATTTCGTGCAGCTCAATCCCGGTTTGCGCCGCTAGTTTTTGCATCCCGTAGGCTTTGTCAATTCCCTTGCGGGTGATGTCGACGGAGGTTGATCCACCGCTGCGCACCTCCAGATGCGGCAATAACTCTTGCACCTTACTTGCCAGGGTGTTTTTCTTGACGCCGTCAGGATCCCACGCAGCCTTGGCAGCAACCGGAGCCTCCTGGCCGAGCGCGGAGAAGGTGATCTGGCTGCCGCGGTCCTCCAGAATTTCGCCCCAGGTGTTGTGCTCCCAGTAGCCAAGCTGCTGTGCGGTGTTGCGCAGCGCTTGCATTGCAGCATCGCGATCTGCCGGGGTGAGGGTCTCACGGTAGAGCGTCTGCCAGGTGCCATCACGGTAAATTTCGTAGTGGGTGCCGCAGGTTGGGAGCAGATGCAGCCGTGCAAGCGCCGTATTCGGGAGCTGCATGGCGGTCAGGGGTTGCAGTAACTGCTGCTGAAACTGGGTGATATTGCCGCCGGAGATAATGGCAACAGCGGTGCGCTGCAGCAGCTGGGCGAGCTGGTCGAGAATCACCTGCGGCACCGCCGACTTGGAAGGCGCCAGGGTGTCGTCAAGATCGAAAGCAATAAGTTTAGGCAGCATAGTCACACTGTAATCTTAGGGGCTGCAGACGCCGCGGGGCTGGTTTTCGTCCTAAAAGGCTGGTTTTCATCCCAAAAGCTGAGAATTCCCGCCCACGGTATGATTTTTGCGTTTAACTCAGTTATTTAGGCTGTTTTTCATTTATCAAACGTAGAGTTGTAGGTAATCCCAAGACAAGAAGGAAAAGTGATGACTGAAGAAAAGAAGCCACTTGAGAATGAAACTCCGGCGGTTGATTTTGGTGCACCGGCTGAGCCCGTAGCTGCTGATCCTATTGCAGTCGAGCCTGCAGCTGCTGCGCCAGCAACTCCGGCAATCGACTTCGGCGCGCCGGCTGAGCCACTAGTTGAGCCTGCTGTGGAGCCAGTAGTTGAGCCAGTGCCTGAGCCTGCTGTGGAAGCAGCAGCGGCTCCGGCTGAGCCTGTTGCGGCACCAGCTGCCCCGGTAGCTGAGTCAGCCCCAGCTGCCTACCAGGCTGCCGCTCCCGCAGCACCAGCGGTAACTCCAGCGCCTCCGGCGTACACCGCGCAGCCAATTTCCCCAGCCTACACTCCGGCCGGGTCACAGCAGCAGCCAGCCTACGGTGTACAAGCACCGCAGCAGCCAGCCTTTGCCATTCCTGCGCAACCGGTAGCAGCTGAGCAGCCAAAGGGCCTTGCGGTGACCGCGCTGGTTACTGGCATCGCCGGTTTCCTGTGCACCATCATTTTGCCATTCGGTGCAATTATTGGCCTCGTAGCTGTGGGCTTCGGTATCGCTGCAGCTGTTAAAAAACAGCATAAGGGGATGTGGATCACCGGCCTGGTTTTGGGTGTTCTCGCGATTCTTGGAACCATTGCACTCTTTGGTTTGGCCCTCTGGGCGCTGAGTCTTGCAGGCGATCCGTATATGCAAGAACAGTTGCTGCAAAGCGGTGTCACGCAACAGGAGCTGCTGGAGCTGCAGCGGATGTTGGAGCTGCTCAGCAGCTAATACAGTGGTGCCGTGAGGCGCCCTGCTAAACGCCGTGGCTCTATTCAGCCGCGGCGTTTTACATTTGCGACAGCAGGTAAGCGCTCGCACAAAATAGCGCGGTGTTGACCCGCGATCCGGGTCAGCACCAGTGTTAGTTCGCGCGGTATCGCCGCCGGGCGCAGCTTCAATTTTCTGCGAAACTCCGTGGGGTCAACAGCAATCCCGCGTTTTTTGATTTCTACGCTACTGACCCCCAAAGCAGCGAGTCGTTTAGCAAGCACCTGCGTTTTCACCGGCAGCACCTCTAGTACTCGGAAAACCTGCGCAAAAGGTGTATCAAAGCGCCGCGGGCCACTGAGGTAAGCGATGCCAGGGCTCACCAATTGCGCCTCTAGCTGCGCGGCCAACTGGCCAATCTGTCGGGCACGAATAACCGCAGCGTCCGGCTCGTACAGATACGCGCTGAGTTCTCCTAAAGATGGATCTTCGCTATCGCGGGCGCTGCTCAGCGTGAGCTGTTGCGGTAACACCGTAGCGTGGCGACTACCCGGGGCCGTGAGGCTAAGTAGCGGGGTAGTGGATCCACCCAGCCGCATCTTTTTCCTTACAGCAGCGGGAGTGAAAGTCAGCAGGGTTTCGACAGCTTCACCGCGCACACTGACCCACTCTGCGGCCGCATCCGAGGGGATTAGCTCTCGGTCAAAACCCGGTCCTAGCTTTACCAGGGTTGGGAAACGTGTAGCTATTTCAAACACGAAATCGAGGTGCGGCGAATAGTCGGCAGGAGACACTCTGACGGTGTTTTTGTGACCGCTTGTGCGCCTCGCTGGGTCAAAGAAAACCGCACTTTGTGACGGTTGGGCATCGCAAAAAGCTGTGGCGTCGCCGCAAATCACTTGCGGCGGCGGGGTGTGCAATCCGAGTTCTTCGTGCAGCAGTTTTAGATTGTGCTCCGCGTAAGCTGCAGTAAGCGGATCAATTTCGTAAGCCACAACAGTGTAACCTGCGGCGACAAAAGCCAGCGACTCAGCGCCAATCCCGCAGCCGAGATCAAGCACCTGCTGGCGTTCAAAAGCCCGCATCCGGGAGGCGTGTAGCTGCGCTACCTCAGCGCGGCTGGCCTGCTCTAATCCGGCCGGGGTGAATAGCAGCTTTGCGGCGAGATCCCCGAATTTTTTGTGCGCCTTGTGTTGCAGTTCTACCTGGCGGAGGGCCGCCGCAATCAGTGCGGTATTTGAGCATTCACGGCGCAGCGCCTGCTGCTGTTGTGCGGGGCTTTTCCCAGCTGTTTGCATTTCTTTGATCTGTTGCAGCAGGGTTTGCCCTGTTGCGTCAAGCAGTTCAATCCACCCCGCAGGAGCTGTCACCTGTGCTGTCATAGTCTCTATTTTCCCAGTTTTGTAGGTTTTTTGTGGAGTCCGGTAAGCGCTCAGCGAATTTAGTGCCGCTCGAATTGCGTCGACACCCGTCGCCGCTTAAACTCATAGTTAGTACTAATGTGTGTGCAATAGCCGCACAATTTTGAACCAGAGTGAGAAAAGAGGTCGCATCCGTGTCGGTTGCAATTAAACCACTAGAAGATCGCATTGTGATTCGCCAGGTTGAGGCTGAGCAGACCACCGCTTCGGGGCTGGTAATTCCAGACAGCGCAAAAGAGAAGCCGCAAGAGGGCGAAGTTTTAGCTGTGGGTCCGGGTCGTGTTGATGACAACGGCAACCGCATCCCGGTTGACGTCAAAGTTGGCGACCGCGTTATCTACTCTAAGTACGGCGGCACCGAAGTTAAATACGGTGTGGATGAGTTCCTCATCCTGTCTGCGCACGATGTGCTCGCGATTGTAGAGCGCTAAGCGAAATGCGAAGTGGCTGTCACTGCTGTGGCAGCCACTTTTCTTATTATCAAGTGTTCAGCTCGAACCGATAGAATTACTACATTAAATAAGCGTCATAATTTTCTTAGATAGGTGCATTAAATGGAACAGCGTAACCCGTTCTCGCTAGAGGGTCTCACCTACGACGATGTGCTGCTATTGCCGGCACACACCGACGTGATTCCAAGTGAAGCTGACACCTCGTCACAGCTGACACGCAACGTCAGATTAGGTATCCCGGTGCTGTCGGCTGCGATGGATACTGTCACTGAAACCCGGATGGCGATTGCGATGGCTCGTAACGGTGGCATGGGTATTTTGCACCGTAATCTGGCGATTGCAGATCAGGCCGAGATGGTGGATCGGGTAAAACGAAGCGAAGCCGGGATGATTACTAACCCGGTGACGACCACCGCAGATGCTACGGTAGCAGAAGTTGATGCGCTGTGCGGTGAATATCGCGTTAGCGGCTTGCCTGTGGTTGATGATAAGGGTGTGCTGGTTGGCATTATCACTAACCGTGATATGCGTTTTATTGACAGTGCAAAAGCTGCGACCACTAAGGTAGGCGATGCGATGACTCGCATGCCTCTGATTACAGGTAAACAGGGTATCACCAGGGAGGAAGCGCAGCAGCTTTTCCAAAAGCATCGTATTGAGAAACTGCCCTTGGTTGATGACAGCGGTAAGCTTACTGGCCTGATTACTGTTAAAGATTTTGACAAAGTTGAGCAGTATCCTAACGCTACCAAAGATGCAGCGGGTCGGCTTCGTGTTGGTGCCGCAGTGGGGTTCTTCGGTGATGCTTGGGAGCGTGCAGGAGCACTGCTAGAGGCCGGCGTTGACGTGCTGGTGGTTGATACTGCAAACGGCGATAGTCGTGGCGTGCTTGACATCATTGCCAAGATTAAAAAAGATCCGGCTTTTGCCGGAGTTGACGTAATTGGCGGCAACGTAGCAACCTATGCCGGCGCCAAAGCTCTAGTTGAAGCTGGTGCTGACGCGGTGAAAGTTGGTGTGGGCCCGGGGTCAATCTGCACAACTCGTGTTATTGCCGGTGTTGGGGTGCCGCAGGTAACCGCAATCTATGAGGCTGCAAAAGCAGCAACTCCAGCTGGTGTTCCGGTTATCGCTGATGGCGGTCTGCAATATTCGGGTGATATCGCTAAAGCACTTGTAGCGGGAGCGAGTACTGTGATGGTGGGGTCGCTGCTTGCAGGTACTGATGAAAGCCCGGGCGATCTCGTGTTTATTGGTGGGAAGCAGTTTAAGAGCTACCGAGGCATGGGTTCTCTGGGAGCCTTGCAGACCCGTGGTGAGCGCACCAGCTACTCTAAAGACCGCTACTTCCAGGCAGATGTGCCAAGCAATGAGAAACTAATTCCGGAGGGCATTGAAGGCCAGGTGCCATATCGTGGCGCTGTAGGTAATGTGCTCTACCAGTTGGTCGGTGGCTTGCGGCAGTCAATGTTCTATACTGGTAGCCGCACTATCGAACAGCTCAAAGAGCGTGGAAATTTTGTGAAAATCACGGCTGCTGGTTTAAAAGAATCACATCCACACGATATTCAGATGGTTGTCGAGGCTCCAAATTACCGCCGCTAGCAAAGTCGGGGGTGGATGCGCCTCCCTTGCTTCCAGCTTCAAGAAGAGATTATGACTTACGAAATTGAAATCGGACGTGCTAAACGAGCACGCGAGGTATATAGCTTTGATGATGTTGCGGTGGTTCCGAGTCGCCGTACTCGTGACCCGGAATTAGTGTCAACCGCTTGGAACGTCGATGCGTATCAGTTTGAAATTCCAGTATTGGGTGCGCCGATGGATTCCGTGATGAGCCCGGAAACGGCTATTGCGCTCGGGCAACTCGGAGGTCTGGGAGTGCTAAATCTTGAGGGATTGTGGACTCGCCATGACAACGCAGAACAGCTGCTTGCGGAGCTCAGCACTGTGAGCGACGAAAAGCTTGCCATAGCGAAAATGCGTGAGCTGTATAGTGCGCCGATTAAGCCAGAATTGATTCGCGATCGGTTACAGCAAATTCGTGATGCCGGAGTGACAGTCGCCGGCTCGTTGTCACCGCATCGCACTGCAGAGCACTGTGAAGCTGTGATTAATGCTGGGGTAGACCTCTTCGTGATTCGCGGTAACACCGTTTCTGCTGAGCATGTTGCAGAGGCAGGGCGGGAGTCGTTAAACCTGAAACAGTTCATTTATGAGCTTGACGTGCCTGTGATTGTTGGCGGCGCTGCAACCTATCGTTCGGCGCTGCACCTGATGCGCACTGGTGCAGCAGCAGTGCTGGTCGGTTTCGGCGGCGGAGCGTCTTCCACAACTGAGCTGAACCTCGGCATTCGCGCCCCGATGGCAACCGCCATTGCTGATGTTGCCGGTGCTCGCACAACATACCTTGATGAGTCAGGGGGTCGCTATGTGCACGTGATTGCTGATGGCGGGCTTGGCACCTCTGGTGACATTGTGAAAGCGGTAGCGTGTGGCGCTGACGCGGTGATGCTAGGGTCTTTGTTGGCCCGTGCCGCAGAAGCTCCTGGTAAGGGCTGGCACTGGGGGCAAGAAGCGCACCACGAAGATTTGCCGCGCGGGCGCCGGATTTCGCTAGACACTGTTGGGCCGCTGGCTGAAATTATTAATGGCCCGTCAGCTTTGGCCGACGGTACCTCTAACCTGATGGGGGCGCTGCGCCGAGCAATGGCAACAACCGGTTACTCAACGCTGAAGGAATTTCAGCGCATTGAGCTCGTAAAAACCAGCAAATAGCACGCCGGCGGCGTGCACGAAACACATCAAGCACAGGCAATAGCGAGCACCAAAATGGCGGAAAACCCGACTGCTGCAGCAGCGCAAACCCCTGGGTTTGCGCCCTTGGGTGAGCCCACGCTGCGGCAGATTATGTTGCGTCCGAAGTGGTTGGCAGCGCTCTTTGCGGTGCTGTTGATCGCTGCAGGGTTTGCCAGTTTGGCACAGTGGCAGATGAGCCACGCGATTCGCCTCGACCAGGAAAATTTTGTGGCAACGGAGGAGCCGCAGCCGCTGTATCAGCTTAGCCCGCCGCAAGAGCCGGTGCGTGAGCTGGCCGCCGGGCACAGGGTAATCGTCACTGGTGCGCTAGACGCGGCGAGCCTGCAGTTGATTAGTGAGCGCCGTAACGACACCGAGCTTGGCTACTGGGTCGCCGGGCAGCTGCGCACAGCGGATGCGGCTGCGGGGCAGGCTGTAGCCGTGACGGAGCAAAACGACAACCTCGCGGTGGCCATCGGCTGGGCGGCTACAGAAGCCGAAGCCGCTACCGCGCTGCAGCGCCTGCAGCAGCACCTGATGGTAAGCGCTGCCTCGGGTACGCAACAGGCCACGCCGCTGCAGCTGGTGGGGCGCTACAACCCTTCAGAAGCACCGCGCCCGCCACTGCCCGCTAGCGATGGGGGCGAGCTTTACACCACTCTCGCGCCGGGGCAGCAGCTTAACCTGTGGGCGAATGCGAGCGGCGATACTTTCCCCGGATATGTGGTGCTTGATGCAGATAACGCCTACACTGCCACAAGCGGGCTTTTGCCGATCCACTCACCCGCTCCTGAGCCGGTTGAAAAAATTAACTGGTTGAATCTGTTTTACGCCATTGAGTGGGTTATTTTCGCGGGGTTTGCTTTCTACTTCTGGGTGCGGCTGTGCCGTGATGCCCACGAAAAGGAGCACGAAATTCTGCATCTTCAAGCCTTAGAATCAGCTAACTCAGCAACACAGAAAGAGTAACTATGCAGCTGCAACCACGCCCGGAAACCTATCCGCAGATTCGGAAAGCTCTGAAACTGTTTAAGATTTCATCGGTTATCACCGGTGTGATGCTGTTCGGGCTGTACATTATTTCTTGCATCCGCTGGTTTTTACACAGCGACGTCTATCTTTTTTCGGAGGGCGCGTTGGTCAAGCTGCAGCAGCTGGCGCCGGAAGGCGTAGAAATTGATTTCCAACCGCCGGGAGTGAACTTCACCACTATTTTCTTGGTGGCGCACGGCTGGTTTTACGTGGTTTACCTCATCACCTCGTTCATGGTGTGGAGCCCGATGCGGTGGCCGTTCTGGCGCTTTTTGGCGCTCGCTTTCGCGGGTTGCGTGATCATTGTGTCATTCATCGCAGAGCGCTGGGTGGTGCGCGATGTGGAGCGGGTGCTGCAAGACGGCCGTGACACCGCAACTGTGCAGGCTTAAAGCGGCTGGCAACGTCACATTTTTAGACTAAAATTTTAGGTATGTGGATCCTCTGGCGCGATTTTGCCGGAGGACAGTGAAAGGCGACAGATGACAAACGACACAATCGCGGCACCGCGTCCGGTGCTGGTAGTTGACTTCGGGGCGCAATACGCACAGCTGATTGCGCGCCGGGTGCGGGAAGCCGGAGTTTATTCCGAGCTGGTGCCGCACACCATTACCGCCGCAGAGGTGCAGGCGAAAAACCCGCTGGGTTTGGTGCTCTCAGGCGGCCCTTCATCTGTTTACGCGGAGGGTGCGCCGCAGTTTGACGAGAGCATTTTCGAGCTGGGGCTGCCGATTTTTGGCATCTGCTACGGCTTCCAGGTGATGGCGCGCGCGCTGGGCGGCGTGGTTGCAAACACCGGTGACCGGGAGTACGGTGCCACCGACATGCAGCTGTGCGATGGTGCTGGCGCGCTGTTCGCTGACCAGCCTGAGACGCAGAATGTGTGGATGAGTCACGGCGATGCGGTGCAGCAAGCGCCGGAGGGCTTTGAAGTGTTGGCATCAACCGCGGTGACCCCGGTTGCAGCTTTCGGTTCTGCCGCGAAGAAAATGTACGGTGTGCAGTGGCACCCGGAGGTGAAGCACTCAGACTATGGGCAGCGGATGCTTGAGAACTTCCTGCACAGCATTGCGGAGATTCCGGCTGACTGGAACGCGCAGAATGTGATTGAGGAGCAGGTTGCGCGGATCCGCCAGCAGGTTGGCAGCGGCAAAGTTATCTGCGGGCTGTCAGGCGGTGTAGATTCTGCGGTTGCGGCGGCGCTGGTGCACAAGGCTGTTGGCGACCAGCTGACCTGTGTGTTTGTGGATCACGGACTGCTGCGTCAGGGTGAGCGCGAGCAGGTCGAGATTGACTATGTGAAGTCCACCGGTGTGCGTTTGGTCACGGTGGATGCGCGTGAGAAGTTCCTGTCAGCGCTGGCTGGGGTTACTGACCCGGAGACGAAGCGCAAGATTATCGGCCGCGAGTTTATCCGCACCTTTGAGGAGGCGCAGGCGCAGCTGATCGCCGAGGCGCAGGAGGAAGACGGCGACCCGATCCGCTTCCTGGTGCAGGGCACCCTGTACCCGGATGTGGTGGAGTCAGGGGGCGGCTCAGGCACCGCAAACATTAAGAGCCACCACAATGTTGGCGGTCTGCCGGAAGATCTTACCTTTGAGCTGGTGGAGCCGCTGAGGGCTTTGTTTAAAGATGAGGTGCGCGAGATTGGCCGGCAGCTGGGGCTGCCAGAGGTTATCGTGGCGCGGCAGCCGTTCCCTGGTCCGGGGCTCGGGATTCGGATTGTTGGTGAGGTCACCGAGGAGCGCTTGGCGACGCTGCGCGCTGCTGACGCAATCGTGCGTGAGGAGCTGACCGCTGCGGGGCTGGACGCCGAGATTTGGCAGTGCCCGGTGGTGCTATTGGCTGATGTGCGCTCCGTTGGCGTGCAGGGTGATGGCCGCACCTATGGCCACCCGATTGTGCTGCGCCCAGTGTCTTCAGAAGACGCAATGACCGCAGACTGGACTAGAGTCCCTTACGACGTGCTGGCGCGGATCAGCAACAAAATCACAAACCAGGTGCCAGATGTGAACCGTGTGGTGCTGGATGTCAC
>NZ_JACIFD010000022.1 GCF_014197205.1 Canibacter oris | reverse complement strand
GAAATAGCTAGATCAGCTCCTAAGCGTACCGGTGACTCCGGCAGCTCCGGATGAAAACCAAAGTGCGCACCCCAAGCTCCGTCTACCACGAGCGCTGCGCCGTGACGATGTGCGACCTCTGCCAGTCCCGGAATGTCAGCGGTTGCACCGAAATAACTCGGTGAAATTACATACACTGAGTGCACTGGTTCAGTAGCCGCAGCAAAAGCTTCCTCAAGAGCTTGCGGTGTCAAACCATGAGATGCGCCATTTTCGTGATCCACACTTGGTAAAACGTATGAAGCATTCAAACCGGCTGCAATGATGCCGTCCGAGAAACTGGAGTGTGCGCTTCGCTGCATAATAACATTCGGGCCAAGACCGCGAATTGCGATTGCTGCAGTACGGTTTGCCTGCGATGCGCCATTCGTCATAAACCAGGTAGTATGAGCCCCCCAGGCTTTAGCAGCCAGACGACGCGATTGCACCAGCGGAGACTCCGGACCAAGGTCTACCCCATCTAGCATTTGCGGTAAATCGAGGGCAGCTACACGGTCCCCGAAGAAATCAGCGATAGTGGTGTTGCCGCGTGAAGGGTCATTACCGTGACCTGGCACCATCAATGACTGGGGCATTTTTTTAATCAGGTTCTCTACCGCCGTAGTGTGTGGTGTCGCCTGCTGCTCTACTACGTCGTAGAGAGGGGTTGGGCTTGAATAGTGCTTGTTCATGTTTCCCTTCACTTCACAAATAACCATCAAAAAGTTAAGTAAGACACTTAATTCAAGCAGGTTATGAAACCCGCCACACCGATACAGAGGCTATGATTTTAAATGATGTTACACATAGTGTAGTTAACAAGCGGAGTGAGAACAGTGGATCACAATCGTAACCCCTTTGCGTCCCCACAGGACCTACGGCAATTTGCAGCATTACATGCAGTTGCCACAACCGGCTCCATCAGCCAGGCAGGTAAAATGCTAGGTTGGAGTGACACAACCATTAACTATCACCTGGCCGCACTAGAACGCCTAGTTGCCGGCAAACTGCTAGAACGCAGCAAGCGCGGCAGCACCTTGACACCCCTCGCAACAGAACTGCTTCCTGCAGCTACCGCCGCTTTAAACATGGCCAAAGCTGCCATAACCGCTGCACAAAACACTGCACAGGGAGCTGCGCCGTTAGTAAAGTTTGGCGCCTTCCCCACCGCCGCGGCACAGCTGCTGCCACGTATTACAAGACATCTGCGGAAAACCAGCTTCAAACTCCAAGCTCACCTGCACGAAGTAGTAAACCTTAACAAGCTGGTGTCGAGCCACAGCCTGGATGCGGCGCTGAGTTACACCACCCCGCTGACACCCTTCGACAACAACAAATATCATGTCACCCATGTACTCACTGATCCTTTGATGCTGGCGGTTCCGCGCGCCCACCGCTACGCGAGCAGCGTTGCGATAGGTGTCACGGAACTGCTGCAATTGGCAAACGAAAACTGGATTTTAGGATCCAGCAGCGGCGATCCTATCGATGATGCTCTGCTACAAATTTTTGCTGCAGCTGGTAAAACACTAAATATTACGGTTAGCACAGACGACTACACTGTAGCTTTAGGCTTGGTCGCTGCCGGACTGGCAGTAGGACTAGTGCCACAGCTTGCCTGCCAAAATCCTCCTGCCGGGCTTAAACTGGTGCCAGTCAAAGATACTCGACTGCAACGAGACATTGTGTTGTTGGCACCACAACTCGAAGCGGCCGCACCTAACGCCGTAAATCAACGTCTGCAACAACTCACAACGGCGGTACAAAGCGCTGCCGCAGAACTGCACGAATTAACACACTCCTCAAGACAAGCTTAAAGTCTGGAGTTGCTAAACTCTAAAACATGATTGTTTGCGGTGAAGCCCTAATTGATTTGGTTCCTGCCCCAAGCGGCTTTGTAGCTCGCCCAGGTGGTGGCCCTTTTAATGTCGCGGTAACAGCTGCACGACAGGGGGCGCAGCTACGTTTCGTGTCGCGACTGTCAACTGATCCATTTGGATTACAGCTTTTCGAACGCTTACAGGCCGAAAAAATTGACACCTCTCTTGTGCAACGTGGCCCTCAGCCAACAACTCTAGCAGTAACCCACTTAGATAATGATGGCAGCGCAAACTACAGTTTCTACTTTGAAAATACGGCAGATCGCTACGCAACGCCTCCGCTGGTACCATGCCGTATTGCTTATTTTGGCACTCTGTCGTTGGCGCTTGAACCTGCAGCAACCCGGTATTTAGCGCTGGCTCAGACGCTCGCGAAGCAGGGAGTTTTTGTGGCAGTGGATCCGAATCTTCGAAGCTTCACCGAAACTGCGGCTCATCGTGACCGTTTGTTGGCTTTACTACCCTACGTAAGTTTATTAAAACTAAGTTCTGCAGAAAACGACTTTCTTGGCAATCCTACTGCTCCGATAAAGGTGGTCACAGACGGCGCAGCTGGCCTCCAACTAACCGTTTCCGGTAGCACGAGCACACACAGAGCTCCTCAAATACAGGTGGTTGATACCATTGGGGCTGGCGATACGGTGATGGGAACTTTTCTGGCTAGTGTACAAAACCATCTAAAACAGCACGATTCAACTAACCTCTCGGAAGAACTCTGGCAAGTAATCGCGCAGCGAGCAGCAACAGCAGCTGCGTATACTTGCACACAAACCGGCGCCGAGCCGCCAACAACTTTGCAACTTGCCGCTTTTACCAAGCAACTACAGCTATCCCAAGCTTAGGAGCACTTAATAGCTGCCCCCAGCACATAAGCTTGGTAACCTTCTGCTCGACCATCAGCAAATATTCTCTCAACGACTCATCACCCGCGACAAAAACTCTTTAGTTTCAGCGCGCTGCGGGTGCTCAAAGACCTGCTGTGGTGTCCCCGATTCAATAATTACGCCGTCTTTAAGATAAACCACACGGTCAGCTATCTGTCTAGCGAATTCCATTTCATGGGTAGCCATTAAAATAGTTGTTCCAGCACGCTTCAGCTCACGCACAAGTTCAAGCACTTCACCAACGAGTTGCGGGTCTAAGGCACTGGTGACTTCATCAAGCAACAGTAACTCTGGGTTAGTGGCGATGGCACGAACAATCGCGACCCGCTGTTGTTGCCCGCCAGAAAGCCGATCGGGATAGGCATCTGCTTTATCTCTTAAACCGATTCGTTCTAACAACTCTAAACCGGTAGTTTGAGCCTTAATTTTTGTAGTTTTAAACACGTGTCGAGCAGCTAAAGTTACATTTTCCAGCACTGTAAGATGTGGAAACAAATTGTAGTGTTGAAACACCACCCCAATGCGAGCACGAATCTCATCCTGTTTTATACGAGGGTTCGTAATATCGATATCGCGCAGCCAAATCTGCCCGTCATCAACAGTTTCAAGCAGATTGATTGTGCGCAACAGCGTAGATTTACCGGATCCGGATGCTCCAATCAATACAACAACCTCGTGCTCCGCAACAGCAAGGTCTATACCGTCCAGCACAGCCTGGGCACCAAACCTTTTCACCACTGCACTCAGCCGTAAAACGGTTTGTGAATCCACCACAGTATTTTGCTGCGACATCATGAAAGTTGCTGCAGTCACACCACACCCCCAATCTGCTCGCGCTGTTGGGCCCGCTTATTAAGCCACTCGGTTAGTCTTACAAAAGGCAAGCTCAACAGCACAAAAATTAAACCTGCTACTAAATATGGTGTGAAGTTATAAACCTGAGCGACCTCAATTTGCGCGGCACGCACAGCATCAACAGCACCCAGCACAGAAATAAGACCCACATCTTTTTGCAATGAAACGAAATCATTCATCAGTGCTGGAGTAACTTTGCGAACAGCCTGCGGCAACACAACAAGTCGCAAAGTTTGTGGATAACTCAAACCCAGAGCACGCGCTGCAATGCGCTGCGAAGGATGCACTGCCTCAATCCCGCTACGCAACACCTCCGCAACGTACGCACTGTAACACAGTACAATCGCAATTGTGCCCCAAAAAGCAGGCGGCATACGGTTAAAAAGTTGCAACCCGGGAATGCCATAACCAACTAAATAAAGCATCAGCAGTACCGGGATTCCACGCATAAAATCAACGTAAGCAGCCGCCATTATTTTTAACGGTGTAAACAACGGGTTGCGCACAGTGCGAATAATCGCAAGCAAAGCACCCAAAATAGTAACGCCAACAACCGCCACCGCGAGCACTCGCACATTCAACCACAATCCTTCAAGGATTTTCGGCAGTGCATTCAGGGCAGTTGGGATGTCAAAAAAGTTATCCCGAACACGTTCCCAGCCGGGGCTGTTGAGCATCGCAAAAACAAGTACAAAAGCCACCACAAGAGTGCTCAAAACACTCAATAGCAATGATCTTCGAGCAGCTTTGCGACGATATTTACGCCGCTCTAACTCCACCTCGCTAACAGTGCATGCAGTATAGCCCGCAACAGTGTTCTTCATTTTTTCCTAGGGGTATGAAGCGAATCAAAATACGTGTCATTCGAGTAAGCTATCAACTGCAGTAGCTCTTTTTTAAACTTCGGGCGGCTGCGCGATATCACAGCCGCCCGACGTTTTAATCACTACCCCAGTGTGTCAGGAACTACTGCAGCACAGGAGCACCCTGGTCAGCAAGCCATTTCTTGGCTAACTCATCCAGTTTACCGCTGGCGCGCAGCTTCTCCAAAGCTGCATCTACATCAGCAGTCAGCGCAGACCCTTTAGGCAACACAAAACTAAAGTGATCAGCTGTAGCATCATCAACAGTAGCTAGCTGCCCCACAATAACCCCTGCGCCTTCAAGCTGCACATCGCGCACGAAGAAAGCCGTTGGCAAGTCAATCACCAAAGCATCAATATTGCCCGCTTTAAGAGCAGCAACATTATCGTCTGCATTGTTGAAAACCTGAATCTCACTGGTAGGATTAATCAATTCTTTTGCAACTGTCAGAGAAGTAGTGCCACTGGTAACACCGATTACCGCATCTTTCAGCTCAGCGACATTCTTAGCTGTTGCTGCTTTTGTACCGGATGCAGCAACCACGGCTTGGGTGCTAGTGTAATAGGGAGTTGAGAAGTCAACGGCTTTTTTACGCTCATCGGTAACTGAAAACTGCTGCAGGTTTAAATCCCAATCTTTCGGCCCAGGTGCAATTGACCCCTCAAAAGTATCACGCACCCACACCACATCTTCGGCTTTATACCCCATCTCCGCAGCCACCGCATAAGCTACAGCCGCTTCAAATCCCTCGCCTTTTTCAGGGCTATCATTAAGCACCCAAGGAGCGTAAGCTGGCTCCCCGGTAGCAATAGTAAGTTTTCCTGCGGTGACGGTTTTAGCGGTTGCATCGGAAACGGTATCGCCGGCACCGCCTTCCGCAGCGCATCCAGTGAGCAGCAAAGTCGCGGCTGCAATCGCAGCCGTACCTTTAAGAATTCGGTTCAAACGTGACATCAAGCCTCCCTGTTTAACACCGCACTGGTTGCGGTAAGTATTTCTATTGTAAAAAATTTTCATCTGCAGCACACCAACATTGCGAAATGTTACACTGTCTGCTCATGTTGCCAGACAGTAGTGCCAGCAATCACTGTGCGTCGAGCACGTCCCACGCCGTCCTCCACAAGCGAAGCTATGCCATCGGCAGCATTCAAAGTCGGCACTTCAAAACAAGCAAAATCTGCGGCAGCTCCCGCCACTAATTGCCCGATCCTCTGGTGTCCTACATGCATACCTAACGCGGTTGCACCACCAAGCGTAGCCGCATGTAGCAGACGTTCGTGCAAATCAGCCCCGCCATACCCTTGCTCCCGCGCAATGTGATACAGCATTCCAACATCAGCAAGCAGCTCTAGCGAAGGGGAAGAAGACAGAGAATCTGTTCCTACAGCCACCAAATTACCCTCTTTCAGATACTGTGCAATTGGTGGCATATCCAGACCAATTATTTCATTTGACCGGGGGCAAAGCGCTACCGCTGTGCCCCTCGATCGTAAAATAGCACGATCAATTTCATCCATATAGATACCGTGCGCAATGTGGCAATCAGGCCCAAGCACACCGAGGTGATCTACAAACTGCGTTGATGAAACGCCCAACCCCTGTGCTCGTAGCTCAGAAAAATTTGGGACACCCAGACTTGGCCAGTCATCGCTCCGATTACGTAAACCCCGCTCTTTATAGGCTTCGCCAAGATGAATATGTAAGCGTAGTCCCTCCTGCCTGGCAATATCCGGGATTTCTAACAGCGGTTTAACATCTAGGGAGTAGGGTGCATGAGGTGACACTCCGGCTCCGGGAGGAGACGGAATTCGCTGCACTTGCTGCCGTACAAGCTGTGCCTGTGTTGCATCCCAGTCAGAATTTTTTTTACCGTAAATTTCCCAATATGCAATACCTCGCAACCCCGCATCATGTAAGGCACCTGCTGCCGCAATATCGGTTACCACATCGGCAGCAGCAGTGCACCCGCTTTGCAGTAGCATTTGTGCTCCGGTCGCAGCTGCGGCTTTCCAATCGTGTGACCCGGCGGAGTATGCCGCGTCAAACGCATCACCCCAGTCATCGAACCCGTTATAATAGCGCTCTGCAACGCCCCCCATGCAGGTATATTGTAGGTGAGTATGGGCATTCACTAAGCCCGGGGTTAAAATTCCTTCCCAATATTCTTCTGTAAAATCTCGGTTATTATCGCGTAACAGCTGCACAAGCCAGTTGCGATCACCGAGATGTAAAATTTTTCCATCCTGCACTGCTACCGCGCCATCAGGAATCGGCGGGCTTACGACTGGTACCACGAGCTGGGCGCTATAAACCTTAATTGCGGCTGTCACGGCTTCATCTTCCTATTTTCTACTTATTACAGGATATAGCGGTGGATCTGCCATGGCTGCGCAGCTCCGCCATGACGCAAATTCTCACTCGCCACAAACACAGGGAGCCCTCTGCTGCGCAGCGCGGCGACGGCCACAAGCTGCTCAGCGCTCTGCGGAAGCTCATGCACTCCATTTTGCTTTAACCTCTGCGATTCGTGTTGCGTGTCAAGCAACGCGGTGAGAGCAGCCAACTGTGTTGCAAAGCTAAGGTCCATTACTTCCAAAGGATTACCTTCTGCAGCAGTGTAGTTGATACCTCCGCCAGCAGCCAACAGCCGTGTCTGAAAAACTTTGCCAGCTGGATTTTGGAGTCTTTTAATCTGCGGATGCGCTGTCTCCACAAAACTCCAGCCTGCTGCCTCCAGATCATCAACGGCAATTTCATTGTCTATGCCGCCAGCGACAGCAAGAGTCATATTATCCCAGTGTTGAATCATCGTTGCGGCCTTAATGGTGTGCCAGACTCCGGTTGCACTAACAGCGATAAAAGGTTGAGTTGGCAAAGATGCTTCGGTAATTACACGATAGCCATCACATACAGCTTGCATAGCTCTGACCGCATCGGGTTCAATCAGGCTAACATCAGCGCCATACGCAGCAGCGGTTCTGGCCACGCCTTCCCCTACAGGACCATAGCCCCAAATCACCCAAGGCATAACAGTGGCAGGCTGATCCAACACATCCAAAATAGCGTGAACGCAGCTTTCTCCGGTTCCGATGCGATTATCAAAAAATGTTTTTGTGCGAGCGTTATTAACGGCAATAACCGGCAGTTGCAATTTATTTTGAGCTGCCATCTCCAATAAAGGACGAACTCCGCTAGTTGTTTCTTCGGCTGCACCTTTCAACGTTTTAAGCGTTTCTGGATACCTGGTATGCACAAGGCGAATCAGATGCGAGCCATCGTCAATCAACAGTGTCGGACACCAAGCAAGGGCAGCCTTCGCATTTAAACCATCACGCTGTTGCGCTGTCGCATCTTTCACAAAGTGTGGTGAATCGCTACTCCAGCCCACATCTGCGCCACCTCCCGGGGCAAAAACAACAATACCTTGTGCGGTGAGTTCCGCGGCAACAGTGACATCACACTCATTGGCTGGAGCAAAAACCGCCACTGCAGCTCCTGCTCTTTTTAAAAGCAATGCCAATGCAGCAGTTTTCGGTTCGATAATTAGACTCACTAGAATACGCTCAGCATCCAGCTGCGGCATCTGTTGCGCCACCGTGGCAGTCGCCGGCATACCTCGCGCAGCCCAGTGCAGTCTCCCCGCAGCGGTGGCCGTTGTAACTTCAAAGTTGAGATGTGTGAGCACCGCCAAGCGTTGCCCCAGACGATTATGCGCATCCGGAATTTTAGTCGCGCCGGTAACAGCAAACTCTAAAATATTGGTGCGCTCGCTAGACAGCGCTGTAAATCCCAAATCTTGCAGATGGGATACTAAAGTTGCCGCAGTTTTTTGATAGGCGGCAGCAAACATCTCTGTGTTAGTAAAACTGTGCTGCGGCAACGGCAAATACAGTGGTGGCAATTGTTCCGGGATATTAGTGATTAACGTTGCCGCACCTGGCTGTGGACTAACACAAACCACAAAATCTGTGTACCCACTATCGCCGCTGTGCAAGTAACTCATGGCAGCCTCAGTGTTCTGATAGACTGCCCGACAACGCAGTTGCGCCGCATAATTTTGCAACGTCACTAAAAGCGGCCCAGCGAGCCCAACAGGCTCACTCAAAAAAACTATTCGAGAGCCTGCCAACATCCGATTACCTGCAGCTGCAGCAGCACGCAAAATCTTTTGCGCCGTTACGGCGTCAGATGTAGCGGGTTGCCAAGCGCTCGGAAAAAGCCTTGCACCCGATGCAGAGCCGCTCACCCTTGGCTCTTTTTATTCAAAAATTTTGCGAGCCAGCTACCGCTAGAATTTGGCTTCTCTGCTTGCTGGTTTCGCGAGTTAATGAGCTGCTGTAAATCATTAGCTATGAGCTCTTGAATGCGCCCCTCGCGCTCAGCTTGATACTCTCTGTTATCCCCGCCGCTGTAGTAAGGGTGTTGCGCACGTTGGGCAATCGACTCCCCGATTTCTGCCCAAGCAAGCTCAGTGGCTTTTTTTGCCACTGAGGCAAGATAAACATGATCCGCGGCCCGCGCTTTTAACTCAGCAGCGACCCCCTCATATACCTCCTGACGGTGTCGCAAGGTTTGACTATCTTCCCGGTGATACTCTGCTTCTCCTCCGGAGGCGAACCCTACGCGTTTAATCTGCGAGCGCATAATCGCAATATTTGCAGCGTCTTTTTCACGCTCGGCAATTAGCTCGGTGAGCGCTTGCCGCACCTGCTCTTGGGTTTGCTCGGCACTGTAGTCTGCTTTGTGTTTCAGGGCACGCACGATGAGCTTATTCTTAACCGTCATCCGAACCGCGACATCAGCAACAAGCAACCCCTGCTCTACAATGTCAGCGACTGGAGCAAGTTCACGTTTGGGAAGCTTTGGGCGGGATTTTTGAGGTTTTTGAGGCTGCATGGCAGCGCGCATTTTTCTTAGCAACTCCACGTCCTCCTCCTCACATATGCGTAATTCAAGTATGCCGTCTTATAGTTTGTTTCGCTACCTCCGACGCACGAGCTGTTAGTAAAATTTAAGCGCTTTGAAAAGTCGGATTTTCTGCGGCAAGCAGTCGCATGGTGGTCGCCGAAGACACTGCCGCTAGTGTTGCTGGTTGCCACTGAGGGCGATTGTCTTTGGTGATCAGACGGGATGTCACTCCCTGCTTAAAATCATTACGTGTAACCAACAGCGTGAGTAAGCGGTAGTCACGGGCAAGTGCGGTGGTCGGGTCTAGACTTTCTCCAACCGCATAGGCACTGCGCAACCTAGCTACTCGCGCTAGCGCAATAACTGCGGTTTGCGGGCACACCTGAGCGAGTTGTGCAGCGTGTAGTGAGCTGCAGCGGGCAAGTGCAGCAGCAAATTGTTGTGCTTGCGCTACTGGGTCAGTGTGCGTTATCTTCTCACGCAGCAAGTTATTCAGCCTTGCCGCTATGGCGATCGTGGCTGCGGCACCTGTAGGCTCTTGTGCAAACTGTTTCGCTGCGGTTACGGGATCTACACCCGATTGCACCGCTTTCACATAGCTTGTCAGTGTTTCCGGCGGAAGGTAATAATCTGCGAAACCGCTAGCAAGCGCATCCGCCGCATTGAAGGTGCAGCTCGTGGCCGCGATAAGCTCTCCAAATCCGGCGGGAGTTGCCGCCAGCAGGCGGTTGATGCCAACGTCTGGAACGATACCAATGCGGGTTTCAGGCATTGCTAGGGTGGTGTCTGCCGTGACAATGCGGGTTGCGCAGTGTGCCGCAATTCCGATTCCGCCACCCATTGTGATGCCGTGCATGATTGCGACTGTGGGCACGGGACAAACTGCGATGAGCCGATCCATCTCATATTCTGCTTGCAAGAATGCGCGTGCTGCGGAGGCGCTGTGCAGCATCGCTTTGACGTCTCCGCCACCGCAAAATCCTTTGTCTCCGGCCGCAGTGAAGATGACGCAGTCGTGGGTCTCGGGAGTGACTGTGCGCAGTGCTGTCGCGATAGTGTTGCACATGGAGGTGGTGAGGGCGTTAAGCTGTTGCGGCCGGTTCAGGTGGATTTGCAGCACGCGGGCTTCGTCCGTTATGGTGACGTGCGGCGTTGAACTTGCTGTTGCTGTTTGCATGTTTTTTAATTTACCGTGCACGACTGAATGTTGGGACCGCTATCTTGAGCGCCTCGGTATTGTTGTAGGTATGTGGTTTGATCGCTATGAGGTGGATCCGCTGACGCAGCCTCGTACATCCGGGGTGCAGCGGGAGGTTGTGACACTGCGACGGGGTCTGGTCGTGGAGCACACCCAGTCAGAGTTTTGTGGCGCGGTTGTGGCCGCTAATCACAGCACTGTACAGCTGGAAGATTATCACGGCCTGGTGCGGTCTTTCCCGTTACAGGACAGTTTTATGATTGACGGTAAGCCCACTACGCTGCAACTGCCAGAGCGGGTGCAGCAGCGGGCGCGCACTGCATCTGGGAGTTTTGCGGCGGCTGCTTCGCGGGCGAAAGTGGCGCGCGCGAGCCGGATTTTTGTTGAGGGAAGGCACGATGCTGAGCTGTTAGAAGCGGTGTGGGGCGATGATTTGCGGGAGGCCGCGGTTGTTGTGGAGCTGCTTGATGGCGCTGATCATTTGGCAACAGTGCTAGCTGATTTTGCGCCGACTGCTGAGCGGCGTGCGGGTGTGCTGCTTGATCACTTGGTTTCCGGGTCGAAGGAGACGCGGCTGTTAGAGACCGCGATTAGGCCGGAGTGGCGTGACTATGTGCGCGTTGCGGGGCATCCTTATGTTGATGTGTGGCAGGCGGTTAAACCGCAGCGTTTAGGGCTTGCTGAGTGGCCGGTGATCCCGCGGAGTGTGGAGTTTAAGCGCGGGATTTTGCAGCATTTGGGATGGCCTGCTGCGGAGCACAGTGACGTTGCTGCGGGGTGGCAGCGGATTTTGTCGCGAGTGCGTGACTATCGAGATTTGGAACCTGCATTGGTGGGGCCGGTAGAGTCGCTAATTGATTTTGTGACGGTAGGGGTTTAGATGCGGCAGGAAGCAAACCTGGAGTGGGATTTTTTGGCAGCCGACGCAGCGCGGGTTGGGGCTCAGCTGCCAGCTGTTTTTTCACGGTTTTATTTTGACACCGCCGCCGGCCGGCTTGCCGCCTTGCGTTTTAGTGATGATGCAGCGGCGGATCAGCCCGCCGATTTTCTGCTGCTACACGGTGCGGGGTTATACGCGCATAGCTTCGACGCGGTTAACTTGCTGCTTCCGGGCACCCGGATTGCCGTTGATTTGCCGGGTCACGGGGCGAGTGCCTGGCGTGCTGATGCGGATTATCAGCCGGGTACGCTCGCAGCGCAGCTGCGCGATCCACTGCTGCAGTTTATTTCGGAGCGTACCACCGTTGTGGGACATTCACTCGGTGGTTTAACTGCAGCACTGTGGGCGGCTGCAGTGCCGCAGCGGTTGCGAGAAGTGGTTTTGG
>NZ_JACIFD010000021.1 GCF_014197205.1 Canibacter oris | reverse complement strand
GTGCGAGTGGCTGCGCGGCCTTCGGCAGCTGACGCCGGCGCTCGGCACGCCCCTCACCTAAAAATCCAGGTTGCGGCAAGGCTGAGCCAGCAGGCGGCGGTGAGTGCCGGTGCGTAAGCCACGGTCCGGGCAGCCGCCGCTGTCGTAGCGCCGCCAACCCCAACCACAGCACCACGCAAATGCGCCCGGCTGCTGCTCAGCATCACCGTGACGGCGGTGGTCACCGCGAGCGCCATCAAAAACACCGCAATACTATCGATGTTGCCGTACCACAGCAGCTGCGTCACCAGCAGCCCCAGCAATTTCAGGTCTCCGCGCCCCACCGCAGCGGGCGCCAACAACACGGTAAGCACTGTAACCGCCACACCCGTTGCGGCGGCTGTGACCCATTTTGCCCCGGCGGCGGTCAGCGCGACCTGCTGCGGCTGATCCACCAACAGCAACACCGCAACCACCACCACGAGCGCCACAAAACTGCCGGTCACCATTATCAATAGTCGGTTGGGAATGCGGCGTGTGCGCACATCAGCCCGGCACCACAGCACGCTGCAGGCGGCGAAAACCAGCAGGTTTATCCCGGATGCCAGCGTCAGGTAAAGCATTACGGTGACGGGATAACGGCGATGGAGGAGGTGCGGGGAGCAGCCGCGGTGTCTGGCACAATCTCGGTGCCGATGCCGTTATTGGTGAGGATTTCCAGCAGCACCGAGTGCGGCACACGACCGTCAACGATACTGGCTTTTTGCACCCCGGCGCTGAGCGCGGTAACACAGGCACGCATTTTCGGAATCATGCCGTCGGCGAGACTCGGCAGCATTTCTTGCAGCTCACTGAGTGTCAGGCTGGAGATAAGGGAGGCTGGATCTGGCCACGCCGCGTACAGCCCGGCAACGTCTGTGAGCATCACCAGCTTTTCAGCCCCGAGCGCCGCTGCCAGGGCGCCAGCAGCGGTGTCTGCGTTGATGTTGAGCGACTGCCCCGGGTGGGCGCTGTTCGGCGCAATGGAGCTGACCACCGGAATCATCCCGTTTTCGAGGATGTGATGCACTGCGTCGGGGCGCACCCGAGTGATCTCCCCCACAAGCCCGAGATCAATCGTGGTGTTTTCTACCATTACTGGCGCTGCTGGCGCAGCCTGCAGCAGGCCGCCGTCTTCTCCGGAAATTCCCATCGCGAGCGGGGCGTGCTGGTTTATCGCATCAACCAGCTGGGGGTTCACAACTCCGGTTAGCACCATCCGCACCACGTTCATCACTTCCGGAGTGGTGACACGGTAGCCGCCCTGAAACTCGCTTTCAATGCCGAGGCGCCCCAGCATTTCGTTAATCTGCGGCCCGCCGCCGTGCACAATCACCGGTTTAATGCCGGCGTACCTGAGGTAAACCACGTCTTCGGCAAAGGCTTGAAACAGCGCCGCATCGACCATCGCGTTGCCGCCGAACTTAATCACAATGATTTTGTCACGGAATTTTTTCATCCACGGCAGGCTCTCCACCAGTACCTCAGCTTTGGCTGCTGCGGTGTTGAAGTCGTCCTGATTGCGAATAATTGTCATTGCTAGTCCCGCGAACTTTCGTGTCTTTCTGGTTCAGCGCTAGTTTAGTTATTGGTTTAGCTACTGAATTAGCTGCTGAATCAGTATTAACTGGAGTATGCGCTGTTTTCGTGAACGTATTCTTTAGTGAGGTCATTGGTGCGAATTTTTGCACTGTAACCACTGTCGGCTGCGGCGTTTAACGCGATTTCAACGAGGGTGCGCCGGGGGCTGAGATCGCACTCTTGCACCGGACGGTCTGGGGCGCCGGCGCTGCACAGTCGCACTCCGTTGAAGGAAACATCAACCTGGTAAGGGTCAAAATCCGCGTCGGTGGTGCCGATTGCCGCCAGCACCCGCCCCCAGTTAGGATCGTTACCGTAAATCGCGGCTTTAAAAAGATTATTACGGGCCAGGGCGCGGCCCACTACGGTCGCATCCCGGGTGCTTTTCGCGCCGGTCACCACAATATCAATGCTGTGACTGGCGCCCTCGGCGTCTGCCTGCAACTGCGCCGCCAAATCATCACACACCTTGGTGAGCGCGGCGGTGAACTCTGCGATGTCTACCGAACTGTCGCTCTCGCCGCTGCTGAGCAGGGTGACCTGGTCGTTGGTTGACATACAGCCGTCAGAGTCGAGGCAGTTAAAGGTGCTGTCGCAGGCCTGCCGTAGCGCGGTTTGCAAGGTTGCTGCAGTTAGTCGGGCATCGGTGGTGATGACAACCAACATGGTCGCGAGCCCCGGGGCGAGCATCCCCGCCCCCTTAGCCATCGCACCAATGCGCCACCCTACGGGGCTTTCATGCAGCGCGGTTTTGGTAACACTGTCGGTGGTGAGAATCGCTTCAGGCGCAGTTAAATCGTCTAGTGACTGCGCTTTAAACAATTCCGGAATCCCACCGAGAATCTTGTCACGCATCGCTTGATCACCATAACCGATTAGACCTGTGGAACACACTTGCACCTGCTGCGCAGTAACCACCACACCACCCTGCTGGGTTAACTGCTGCGCAACCGCCTCGGCGGTGAGCTTAGTGGTTTCGTAGCCGAACTGCCCGGTAAAGCAGTTAGCACTTCCGGAGTTCAGGATAATTGCGCGGGTATTCGCAATATCTGCCTGTTTTGACCATAAAATCGGGTTTGCCTGCGCCCGGTTGCTGGTGTAAACCGCGGCTGCCTGCGGCTGCGCACCGTTGTTGAGCACCAGCGCGAGATCTGGTTTGCCGCTCGATTTCAGCCCGACGCTGATACCGGCGGCGGTGAATCCATACGGGAAGGTTACGGTCATGGCGCGACTCCATCTGTTTCCAGGCCAAGCGTCTCAGGCAGCCCGCACGCAATATTTGCGCACTGCACTGCGGCTCCGGCGGTTCCTTTTACAAGATTATCAAGCGCTGCGGTGACAACTACTCGCTGGGCCCGGTTATCCACAGTAACCCCCAGAAGCAAGCAGTTTGACCCTACTGTGTCAGCAGTTCGCGGCTGCACTCCGTGCGGCAACACACGCACAAAAGGTTCTGCGGCGTAGCTGTTTTCCCAGGCGGCACGCACATCTTCCAGCGTCACTCCGGGCCGCAGCCGCGCGGTGCTGGTTGCTAGAATCCCACGAGACATTGGCACCAGCATCGGGGTGAAACTCAGCGTGCCATAGCCGCTGCTGTATTGCATTTGTGGATCAGCGTGCGCCGCGGCCGGCACAGTCGGGTCTGCGCCCGCTAACGCCTGTAAAATTTCCGGAATGTGGCGGTGTGATCCACCAACCGCATAAGGGGTTGCAGAGCCCAACATTTCAGCCGCCAGAAACTCTACTTTCGGAGCTTTGCCGGCGCCGCTGGGAGCCACCGCCAGAGCGCTAACCATATCTGTGGTCTCAATCAGCCCGGCTTGCACTCCGGGCGCGAGTGACAGCGCGACGGTGCTGGCGTTACAGCCGGGGGCCGCGATTTTGGTGGCCTGCCGCAGCCGCTCGCGCTGTTTGCCACCGGTTGCGAGAGTTAGCTCTGGCACGCCGTAGGCCCAGGGCTCGCAGAATGCTCCGCCGTAGTAGTCGGCCCAGTCACCAGCTTTAAGCAGCCGGTGATCAGCGCCGCAGTCTACCACCAGCTCAACGTTTTTAAGCTCTGCGGTGAGCGCCCCCGAGGCGCCGTGTGGCAACGCACAAAACACCACATCATGATTTGACAGCACCGTTGCCGTGGTTGGTTGCAGCGTGAGGTGCGCCAGCGAACGCAAATGCGGCTGCTGCGACAGCAGAGAGCTGCCGGCTGAGGAGTGCCCGGTTACCGTGGTCACCTCGAACTCAGGATGTTTACTCAGCACCCGCAACAGTTCGCCGCCAGCATAACCGCTGGCGCCGGCAACAGCAACCCGTTTCATGCCGCACCTTCCCCACAAAAGCCTGAGCGGCACCGCCGCGTTATGATGCTATTTTAACGCGGCGGCACCGCTCAGCGTGGTCTCAATTTCATTACAACCGGTGCCCTACGCCCTGGCCGGCCAGCACTCGCAGGCGCGACCGCTGCCCCGGCTCCCGCAGAGTCGAGTAATCGCAGGCAACTCTCGGCCCCGTGCCCCGGCAGCCGGGCCCGGTGCTAGTCGCGAATCCGCGCGCCGGTTGCCGCGGTCGCTGCGGTAACACCTGCGAGCTTGGCCTCGTTAGCCTCCGCCGCGGTGAGGGTGCGATCGGCAGCCCTAAAGCGCAATGCAAACGTTAGCGCTTTCTCGCCAGCGGCGACACCCTCGCCACGATAGTCAGCAACCAGTTGCATATCTTCCAGCAGTTCGCCAGCGCCAGCGGTGAAGCTGGTCGCAATTGCGGCTGCCGGTGTTTCTGCTGCGACCAGCAACGTCACATCCTGAGTTGCTGCCGGGTAGGTGCTGATACCGCTGACCTGCGCGGCCCGCGGTGCCAGCTCCAGCAAGCGATCCAAGTCTAGCTCGTAGGCTGCAACGCGGTGCGGCAGGTGATGCGCCGCCACCAGCTCAGGAACGAGCTCGCCTGCGTAACCGAGCAGCTCGTCCGCAATAGTGAGACGGGCACAGCGGCCCGGGTGGAATGCCGGATGCTGCCCCTGCGTCACGGTCAGCTCTGCGCCAACTGCTCGTGCCAGGTTCTGTGCAGCTGCCAGCGCGTCAGCCCAATCATAGTTACGGGCTGCTTGTCCCACCCCAACCGGGGTTGCCGCGCCCGTGAGCAGCGCGGCTGCGTGCCGCGGCTGTGCCGGCAGTGAGGCATTAAGCTCTGCAACTTGCGTGGCAGTCAAGGCGGTGGCAATCGGCGGTGTGCTGTCTGTGCCAAGCTCTGCCAGCGGTTGCTGTGCAAGCCACACGGTGCCAAACTCCACGAGCGCCAGATCCTGCATCCCGCGCGCGGTGTTACGGCTAGCGCACACCAGCAACCCCGGCAGCAGGGCTTTACGCATGTAGGCAGCTTTCGCATCCAACGCGTTTGCCAGTTTCACCGCGGTTTCACGCGCGGTTGCGGCGCTGGCTGCGGTTAGCGGTTCGCTGTCACAGCTGGAAATCTGCTGCTGGGTGCTAAACGGATAGTTCTGCACCTCGGTCAGACCCTGCGCGGTCACAGCGTTAGCTGCTTTCCGTCGCAACAACTGCTCCCGGGTCAAACCACGACCGCTCGGCGCCACCGGCAACTGCGATGGAATCAAGTCAAAGCCGCAAATGCGAGCTACTTCCTCAGCAAGGTCTGCTGGGCGGGTAAGATCAGCGTGCCAGCTCGGTGCTGTGACCGCAAAGCTGTCACCCTCGTCACTCACCTCGCATCCAATCTTGGTGAGGGCCGTTACCACCTGCTCATCGGTGTAAGCGACTCCCACTAGTCCGGCAATATAATGCTTTGGGAGGATCACGGGAGCCGGCTGATACTCTGCCGGCATCGCCGCACCCACAGTGGTGGCGGTGCCGCCGCCAAGCTCCACCAGCAGTTCGACAGCACGCTGCGCTGCGGCGGCAGCCAGCAGCGGATCCACATACCGCGCAAAACGCTTCGAGGCCTCACTTGGCAGCTTGTGGCGACGGGTGCTGCGCGCCACCGTGACCGGGTCAAAGGTTGCGGCTTCCAGCAGCACGTCGGTTGTTGCTGCAGTGGTTTTGCTGTGCTCGGAGCCCATCACTCCGGCGAGCGCCAAAACCGCGCTGCTGTCAGCAATAACCAGATCTTCCGGGTGCAGCTCGCGGGTTACGCCGTCGAGGGTCACCAGCTGTTCGCCGGCTGCGGCACGACGCACGGTGATGCCGCCCTGTACTTTAGCGGCGTCATAAGCGTGCAACGGGTTACCGAGCTCCAGCATGACATAGTTGGTGATGTCTGCAATGAGGCCGACCGAGCGCTGCCCGGCGAGCGCCAGGCGCGACACCATCCAGCTCGGAGTCGGGCGGGTGGCATCAACACCGGTTACCAAGCGCACAACAAAGCCGCGAGCACCAGGGTTACCTCTTAGCGGCGCCGCGTCAGAAAGCTGCAGGTCAAAATCTTGGAGGTTCACGGCGGCCGCGGTGGCTGCCAATGCGGGAACCGGATCCACAAATTTAGCTCCGGTAGCGTTCGCGTACTCTCGCGCAACTCCGCGAATACTCAGGGCGTAGCCGCGGTCAGGTGTGACGTTAATCTCTACCGCGGCATCTGTCAGCCCCAAAAGCTCCAGGGCGTTGGTGCCAACCGGGGCGTCAAGCCCAAGATTGCGCAGCACGATAATGCCGTCGTGGTCTTCACCCAGCCCCAGCTCGCGCGCAGATGCCAACATTCCGTCTGAGACGTGACCGTAGGTTTTGCGAGCAGCAATCGCAAAACCACCCGGCAGCACCGCGCCCGGCAGCGTCGCGATTACTTTATCGCCAACCTCAAAGTTGTGGGCACCGCACACGATACCGCGCACATCCGCGCCGCCGTCAGCAGCCTGTTCGCCCTCCGGCGCGACACGCACCTGGCACCAGTTCACGGTTTTGCCGTTGGAGTGCTGCTCCGGCTCTCGACTCAAAACCTCGCCAATTACAATCGGCCCGGTGAGGTCAAAAGTGTGGGTGTCTTCTTCTTCAAAACCAACCTTGACAAGAGCTGCGTGTACGCTCTCCAGGGTTGCGTCTGCTCCCAGGTCGACGTGTTCTGCCAACCAACTCAGTGGAATCCGCATTAGACCAAACCTCCGAACTGGGCGTTGAAACGAATATCGCCCTCAACCATGTCGCGCATGTCAGGAATGTTGTTGCGGAACTGCAGGGTGCGCTCAATGCCCATGCCGAACGCGAAACCTTGATACTCAGTGGGATCGATTCCGGCCGCAAGCAGCACATTCGGGTCTACCATGCCACAGCCGCCCCACTCAATCCAGCGGGCACCGCCGCGCGCTGCGGGGAACCACACGTCCATTTCTGCGCTCGGCTCGGTGAACGGGAAGAAGTTAGAGCGCAGCCGAATTTTCGCTTCCGGGCCAAACATTTTGCGTGCAAAGTGCTCCAGGGTGCCCTTCAGGTGTGCCATGGTCAGCCCCTTGTCAATGGCAATGCCCTCAATCTGGTGGAACACCGGGGTGTGCGTTGCATCAAGCTCATCGGTGCGGTAAACCCGGCCTGGCGCCACCACGTAAACCGGCAGCTCCCGCTCCAGCAGCGCACGAATCTGCACCGGTGAGGTGTGGGTGCGCAGCAGCAGCTTACGACCCGCTGGCTCCACGTAGAAAGTATCCGCCTCGGCGCGCGCCGGGTGATCATCATCAAACCCGAGGGCATTAAAGTTAAACCAGTCGTGCTCCAGCTCTGGCCCCTCGGCAATCTCCCAACCCATCGCCACAAACACGTCTGCCATTTCTTCCTGCAGTTGCGCCAGCGGGTGCCGACCGCCGCTCACAGCACGCTGCGGGGCGGCGGTCACATCAACAGCTTCAGCCGCTAGCTGCGCCGCTGCCTCTGCCGCCGCAAGCTTCTCTTCCTGGGTTTTAAACACGCGCTCCAGCTGGCCACGCGCTTGCCCCATCAGCTTGCCGGTTTCGGCCTTCAGCTCTTTGGGCACTTCGCGCATCAAGCCATTCAGTTTGGCAATCGCGCTGTGCTCGCCGAGGTGTTCAGTTTTTGCTTGCTTGAGGTCAGCCAAGGTTGTAGCCGCGTTAAAAGCTGCAACCGCAGCGTCAGTTGCGGCCGCAACTGCCTCAGGATTAATCGGATTTACTTCAGCCACGAAGATAAGTTTAGCGCTTTTGCCGACGCTGCGCCCACCAGGCAGAAGTACTATAATTACGGTCATGACCACTCTGCGTAGCAACCGTCAGGCCCGCGTCAGCGTCGGGCTGTTGACAGCTACGCTCGCGACTTGCGCGGCTGCGGTGTCGCACACCTTCGCTGATGCTGCCGCCCCCAGCCTGTTTGCGGTTGCGCTGGCTGTGGTGCTGACCGCACCGCTCGCGGTTTTTGCGCTCGGCCGCAAACACACCAAGGGCGCTTTAGCGGTCGCGGTGCTGCTGACCCAGCTGCTGTTCCACTGGGTTTTTATCTGGTGCACACCTGCTTCACTCAAGCTGTTTGAAACCGCGGGGTCGCACCAGCACGGGCATACCGCGGCAGCACACTTTGATTTTGCGGCTGCGACAACCGCAACCGCGGGGCACTCCGCACAAATGCTAGTCGCCCACGTGATTGCTGCGCTGTTCGCGTTAGCGCTGTTGCTCACCGCCGAGCACGCTTACGGTTTTATTCTGGGATACACCACAGCCGCGGTGCGCGCAGTGGGCTTGCTGCGCGGCGGTGGCTCGATCCACACCCCTAAAAATTTACGTCTACCGCAGTTTGCGGTGCCGTCGCTTAAAACTCAAATTTTACTGCTGTCGCGGGGGCTTAGAGCGCCTCCTGTGCGTGCTGTGTCATAACTATTCACAAGCACACAGAAAGATTGCACATGAAAAAATTCTTAGCAGCGCTTGCTGCTGGGGCGCTTGCCGTTTGCGGTTTGCTCGTCTCAGCGCAGCCAGCCACGGCACACGATGTGTTGGTGCACACCGATCCGGCACACAACCAAATTTTAGAGAGCACGCCGGAGCAGCTCACCCTCACCTTCAATAACGAAATTATTGATTTAGAGGGCGCTAACTTGGTTGAGGTTCGGGACGCAGCTGATGCGACCATCGTCACCACTGCCCCGCAGGTGTCAGGCACCACAGTGACACAGCAGCTGCGGGAGTTAAGCGCAGACAGCGTTTACCGTGTGGTGTGGCGCGTAGTTTCTTCTGACGGGCACCCGATTGAGGGCAGCTTTAACTTCGGAGTTGGCAGTGTGACTGAGGTGGACCTGGCGCAACTGCCCGCTCCCATCAACGTGGCCGCTAACGCCCTGGAGCTGAGCCCAGAGCTGGCGGCGTCACAGCAGCAGATTGCCGTCACCACTCCGGCAGAGCAAGAAGCTCAAAACGCAGACACTGCCACCGCAGCTACCGCAGCAGCCCCGGTGGTGGCGATCAGCATCACCGCGGTGCTAGTAGCGGTGCTTGTGATTGCGTGTGTTATTTGGTACACCCGCACTCAACGCAAATCATAAATCTATTAAATTTTAGGAAAATATATGTCATTGAACAGCAAGTTAATTCGCACCACTGCAGCGTTAAGCACCGGCTTTTTAGCATTCGGCGCGCTGACCGCCTGCGCTAATCAACAAGAAACTGCTGAGTCACACGACCACAGTCATGCAACCACGGCGAACCACGATCACAAGCACTCGCTGCACACTCACGAGATGTGGGTAAAGGCTGCTGACCAGGGCGCGCACACCGCGATTTTCGGCAACCTGCACAGCGACCTGAAAGACAAGGACTTGGTGATTGAAAAGGTCACCACTGACGTTGCTGAGGCGGCTGAAATTCACGAGGTTGTCAACGGGAAAATGCAGCCGGTGGCCGGCGGCCTAACCCTGGGAGCAGGGCAAGAGCTTGATTTGGAGCCGGGCGGGCATCACCTGATGCTGCTGAACCTGAAACAACAGCTGCGCGCCGGCGACACCGTGAAATTCACGCTGCACCTTAAGGGCGGTGAAGAGATTGCGCTGGAGGCGGTTGTGCGCGACTACAGCGGCGCTAACGAGGAATATGGTCACAGCGGCCACGGCGACCATGACAGCCACGACGGCCACGGCGACTCTGAGTCAGGGCATGACCACTAATTCTGCTGCGCATGATAGCGTTGCGGCGTCAGAGTCGTCGCCTGTCGATTCTGGCGCCGCGGGCACCACGCTGAGCCGGCGGGGGCTGCTCGGCTCGGTTGCTGCGGGGGCCGGCGTCGCCGCACTTGGAGCTGTTGCGGGAGCCGGTGTCACCAGGGCCACAAACCATAGTGAAGTAGCAGCAGCGCTTAACAGCACAAAAACCGGCACTGATGTGATTAGCTGCCACGGCACCCAACAGGCCGGGGTCACAACCCCCGCCACTTCGCACCTGCGCGCGCTCGCTTTCATGCTGCGGCCTGAAGTGCAGCGTGAAGATTTGCAGCGTTTGATGCGTCTTTTGACTGCCGACATCGAGGCGCTCACCAGCGGTGCCGCTCCGGTTGCCGACTCGGAGCCGCACCTTGCGTTGGTGCCGGCTCGTCTCACCATCACTGTGGCGGTTGGCGCCGAGTTTGTGGCGCGGGTGAATCCAGCCGCTGTTCCCGAGTGGTTGGGACCGTTGCCGGCTTTCAAGAAAGACCGCTTAGCGCCGGAGTTTAACGACGGCGATTTGCTACTGCAAATCACCGCTGACGATCAGGTTACGGTGTCGCACGCGGCACGGGTGCTGACACGCACTGTGCGCTCTTTCACCACCCCGCACTGGATTCAGGACGGTTTCCGTCGCACCCGCGGCAGCGAACCCGACGGCACCACAATGCGAAACCTGATGGGGCAGGTAGACGGTTCCTTTAATCCGGAACCAACAGACCCTGATTTCTCCTCCCTGGTGTGGCTTGACGCTAGCGCCGGGTGGTTAGCCGGTGGCACGTGTCAGGTGCTGCGACGGATTCGGATGGAGCTTGACACCTGGGATGAGGTGGATCGGCCCGGTCGCGAGGCCACCATCGGGCGCACCCTGGCGACGGGTGCCCCGCTCACCGGCGGCAGTGAGAAAGACCCAGGCGATTTCAGCGCGGTCAACGAGCTCAAGCTCCCGGTGATTCACGCCGCCGCACATATCCGGCGGGCGCACAGCACAGACCCGACTGAGCGGATTTTCCGCCGCTCCTACAACTACGATGCCGGCAGTGAGCAGGGGCTGCTGTTTATGTGCTACCAGCGTGACCCTCGCAAACAGTTCATTCCGATTCAGCAGCGCCTGGATGATCTAGATATGTTGAATCAGTGGGTAACCCACACAGGCAGTGCGGTTTTCGCGGTGCTGCCCGGCTGGCAGCCCGGCGGAATACTGGCACAAACGCTGTTCGAGCTGTAATGCTCACGAAACCCAGTTTAAGCTGCAGCGCAAACGCAACCTTCGTTTGCGCTGCAGTGTACGCCCTGCCCAAGCTCCGCGGCAAACACCGCAACGCTTAACCGCGCTGCGCGAAAGCGGTGGTATAAAGGCTCACTGCGGCAGCGGTTGCCAGGTTCAGCGACTCCGCTGCACCGTAAATCGGGAGCTTGCGAGCTACTGTGCACAGCGCACTGTCTGCAGCGGTGAGCCCACGCGCTTCGTTACCGAAAACCCACGCAACCGGTTGCCGTAGCAAAGCATCACCGGGATGCACCTCTGCGCCGCGCAGATCCGCTGCAATCGAGGTCACATCAGCGGCATGCAGTACCTCTAAAACCGCATCCAGCTGTTTTTCCACCAGCACCGGCAAGTGAAACAGCGATCCGGTTGTGGCACGCACCACCTTCGGATGCCACGGATCCACGCTGTCCCCCGTAAAAATCACGGCGTCAGCACCGGCGGCGTCAGCAGCACGCAAAACTGTGCCCGCATTGCCAGGGTCCCGGACATCATGCAAAATAGCAAGCAGTCGGCTGGATCTCGCAAGCTCGGTCAGCGGAGCGTGGGCGGGGCGATCCACCACCGCAATCAGCCCCTGCGGAGTCACCGTGTCGCTGAGCTTTGCAAGCACCTGGGGCGTCACCATTTCGATGCGCACCCCGGCACTGTCAGCAGCCCGCTCCACATCGAAGTGATTGCTGCGGCCAACCACAGTAGCGTATATGACGTGGATCCGCGCGCCCGAGGTGAGCGCTTCCAAAATCGCGTGCGGCCCCTCGACCAGAAACCGCCCTGCCGCCAAGCGATCTTTTTTACGCAGCAGCTGTGCAGCCTTCTTAATCTGCCCCGCGCCCGGATTCTCAATCATTGTTCGCTCCCCCTACTTTATAAATCCAATTCTCGCTATCGTGCTACTGCATAATCTCCGAGGTTAATACCGGGATCTTATATTCTGTGTCCCACAGCTTATTTAACCGTTTCGTGAGCTCCGGCGCCATCGACTTCGCAAATGAACGAGCAAGGTGATCATTATCAAAGTAGACCGGAATCCCGCCGATCACCCCGTAGCAGTTACCCTGCTGACAAATCAGGTCATTCAGCTGCAAACCTCGCACTCGCTCACGCTGCGCGCCAAGATTCGTCACCACGGCATCCGTTGTTGTTGCCTCATACAGATAGTCGCGCTGCAGCACCTCTGACTCGGGCGCGCTGCACTTTGCGACAGCGGTGAAATTCAGCTCTACACAGGTCGGGCCTAATTCTTGCCCAGCAAATGGCACGTCACGGAGCACCGTAACCCGAGCCCCCTGAGCCGCCCACGCAGCAAAATTTTCTGCCGCGTTTTGGATGATGTCAGCCTCTTTTAACCCCTGCGTGAACGCGCCCTGCGATTTCGACGCACTGATTACGAAAATCATGTCAGGGTTATTTGCAGCCACAAAATCGGCTGTGCTCGCCGCGTATGTTTGGCAGTCGCTTGCCGCTAGCCCCGCACTAATTTGGTGCTGTGGTAGCACAACCGGGTAGCAGCTGCCGAGCGCTGAGAAGTGAAGTCTCCAATTATTTTCGGCCGCAATCATGCTGAACGTATGAAACAGGTGCTCGGCGTGCGAGTCACCCACTAGCATCACTTCAACGGCATCCGCAGCCCCGGTACTGTAATCACAAACAAGATTTACTTTTGCCCCTGCCAAAGGTGTTGCTGCCGGCACACAATTTTCATCTGGCATACTCCATGGCCACTGTTCCGAAAGCTCAGTGATGAATGAATCACTGTACAAAACCTCGGCACACGCAGCAGGGTGCGCAGCCGCTTCCGCCCCAAGACAGATCGGTTCCCCGGCCGCAATTATTTGCTCAATGGCTTTCTGCGATGCCCGCAAATT
>NZ_JACIFD010000020.1 GCF_014197205.1 Canibacter oris | reverse complement strand
AATTGGACTTCTGTGCGCATAGGCCGCAAGCACCGGCAGCTTCGCCAGCAGCCGGATGGTATTAACCTCGATAAGATCTGGCGAAGACGCGCTGAGCGAGCTTTCGTAGAAAGTTGAGAGCGCCTGGATACCGCCTGACAGCACAGCCATCGGGTGCGCGGTGTGCGGCAGCCCCTCGAAGTAGTACTTCATATCTTCGTGCAGCAGCGTGTGCCGGCGAATTTCGTTGTCAAACTTCGCCATCTGCTCCGCTGTTGGCAGCTCCCCGTAAATCAAAAGGTAGGCAACCTCAAGGAAGGTAGAGTGCTCAGCCAGCTGCTCAATCGGGTAGCCACGGTAGCGCAGCACCCCTTCATCACCGTCAATGTAGGTAATCTCTGATTTTGTTGATGCGGTGTTCACAAAGCCGTAATCAAGCGCGGTGAGACCGGTTTTGGCGGTCAGCTTGCTGATATCAATAGCGTTGCGCCCGCTGGTAGCTGCTACCACTGGCAGCTCCGCGGTGACATCTCCGTAGGTCAGTTTCACAGCCTGCGGTGCGGTGTTTGAGCTTTCTAGGGTCACACTTTCTCCTTGCTGTAGCGCGGCGTAGCGCGGCTCCTTATACCAAACCGTTTATGACAATTATGGTATGCATATACTCTATAGCAGATTTGCTCCGAGTGCTAAGTCAGCACGATAGCAGCGCGGCGGCCCGGGACTGATTGCGCCCGTAACGCCATCCTGCTACACCCCGCCACGGCCGGGTTTAAACCTTAGCCCGGCGGGTGGTTAAGCCTGCGGCGGCAGGGCTGCAATCAGCGGATGATCAAAGGGGTAAACCCCGGTTTTGGCGGCGCCACCGGGAGAACCGATCTCATCAAAGAATTCTGCATTAACCGTGTAGTAGGGCTCCCAGTCTTCCGGCAGGTCGTCTTCGTAGTAGATCGCTTCCACCGGGCACACCGGTTCGCAGGCCCCGCAGTCGACGCACTCATCAGGGTGGATGTAAAGCATCCGCTCCCCCTCGTAAATGCAGTCGACCGGGCACTCATCCACACATGCGCGATCTTTCACATCAACACACGGCAGCGCAATTACATACGTCACAGTAACCCCCTCCGCCTCTTTATTCTACGCCTATTTTGTGGGTGGATCAGGCTACGCCTGGCTCACATGAGCCAAAATTTTAGCGTGTCTACGGTCATAAACCGGCCCGGAAATCAGCACTGCAAGCTCCACCGCACCCCATGACATGAGCGCAGCAACTACCGGAACCGCCCAAATCAGCGCCGGCGTGCCGCTGGCCAAGGATGTCAGCACCGCAGGCACAGCGATGGTAAGCGGCGTCAGAATCAACGCCATCAGCATCCCGGCAAGCGACTGCACACCGCCGCTGGAGCCTTTACTGAATATGCTGTCTTCTGGCTTCGGAGCGATTGCTGGCAGCCACGCAGACAGCGCCACTCCGGCAGACAGCAGCACCACAAAAGCGGTGACGTAGATGCTGATAGCACCGATCGTGGTTATCCCGGAGCCAATAATCCAGCCGCCAATCGCACCGCACACAATCAGCAACGGCACGTAGATGACAACTTTGGCGAGGATGCGGGCGCGTCGATCCACCTTCCCCCGCACCGGAATGAGGTTGTGCCACACCAGGGTCTCCCCGTCGTAGGCGGAATCAAGCTGCCCGACTGACGCCGCCATCACCGCCACAATAAACCCAATCAAGCAGAACAGCACAAACTGTATCCCGTCTCCGCTAGAGCCTAACAGCTCACCTGTGTTAGCGACAATCCAGGAGAAGAGAATAATTACGAGCGGCACCGAACACAGATTCAGCAGGTGGCGTGGATCACGCAACTGGTAGCGCAGCAGTCGCCCCATCAGCGCCCCCAACACGCTTTGCGGCAGCATTCTGTCGAGCAGTGAGTTGGCACGCAGCTCGTTGGTGCCGTGCATCAGCACCGGCGCGGTGAGCCGCGGCGCCAACTGGGTTTGCCAGAGTTTAAACAGCAGCGCGATGGTCACAAGCGTAAGTGCCAGCTGCAGCGCCGCGAACAGGTAGTTGCCGGCGGCGAACGATGCTGCTGCCGCGAACGGAGCTGCGAACGGCACCCACTGCAGCACCGCACCGACCACGGCGGTTTGCTGTAACAGCTGCTCCGGACTCTCTAGCTGCAGCAGTGGAAACAGCAGCAGCTGCACAAAATATCCGGATGACACAAACAGCAGCAGCAGCACAATAAAGGTCATCTCGCGGGTTTTGCGGTGCGCCATTTTGGCCGCGAGACCGTCGGCCACAACTCGGCCTGTTAATAGCCACACCACCGCGGCCAGCGGCGCACACAGCAGGGAGGCGATTGTCGGCACAACCCCGGTTGTGAACGGAATCACGAGACACAGCGCCAGCAGCAGATAAACCACGCCCTGCACGCTAAAGAGGTGGGCGAGAAAGGCGCCTTTGGCCAGATCCACACCCCGCACCGGCAGCAGGCAAAACTGTTCTGGGCTCAGCGGCGGCTTGGTTGCGAAGAAGATGTTAATAATCACCCAGCTCAGCCCCAGCACGCAGGCAACGATGAGAATTGCTGGCACCACAAACTGTGCGGTGCCCGCCAGACGCAGCCCAACCATCCCGCTCATCATCAACATCAGGAAACCGAAACCGTAGAGCACCCCGATTATTGAGCCAGCGATAGCCCAACCGTTCTGCGTCACCCGGTTCCAGGTTTGCCGCCATGATAGCTGTAGAATCGCCAGCGGCACACTGCTGGTTTTATTATGTTTAGTTGCCATTTTGCGCCAACCAGTTCAACTCTGCGGCGTCGAGCTCAGCGTGCCCGCCAACCAGCTCTACAAACCGTTCCTGCAGGGTTTTGCCCTGGGTTACGTCTGCGATAGTACCAGCCGCAACCAGCGTCCCTTGATGGATTACCGCGACCGCATCGCACACTTTCTCCACCAGCTCCATTACGTGACTCGACAGCACCACGGTGCCGCCGCCAGCCACGATCCGCCGCAAAATATCGCGAATCACCTCTGAAGATACCGGATCAACCGCTTCAAAAGGTTCATCTAAAATCACCAGTTTCGGGGCGTGGATCAGCGCCGCCGCAATTCCGATTTTCTTTTTCATGCCGGCAGAATAGTCTACAATCATCTTGTTCTGCGCCTCGGTGAGCCCCAAAAGCTGCAGCAGTTCGGTGGCGCGTTGCTCAGTTTCTGCGGTTGTTAGGCCCCGCAGCATCCCGGTGTAGCGCAGCAGTTCCTTACCGGTGAGCCGCTCAAACTGCCGGATACCGTCTGGCAGTACGCCCATTGCTGCTTTGGCGGCTACCGGATCTTGCCACACGTCTTTGCCCAGAATTGCAACGCTGCCCTGGGTCGGTTCTAAAATCCCGGTAACCATTGAAAGAGTTGTGGTTTTACCGGCACCGTTGGGCCCCACAATGCCGAACATTGTACCCTGCGGCACTGCCAGACTGAGGTTATTAACCGCTACTTTTTGCCCGAAAACCTTAGTCAGGTTTAAGATTTCAATGCTGTGTGGTGAGATTTGATTCTGCTCGTGCAAAGCTGCCGCCTTTCATTCGGTATAAATGTTACCCGATTGTGACGGATATCTGATGTGCGAGTGGCTGCGCGGCCTTCGGCAGCTGACGCCGGCGCTCGGCACGCCCCTCACCTAAAAATCCAGGTTGCGGCAAGGCTGAGCCAGCAGGCGGCGGTGAGTGCCGGTGCGTAAGCCACGGTCCGGGCAGCCGCCGCTGTCGTAGCGCCGCCAACCCCAACCACAGCACCACGCAAATGCGCCCGGCTGCTGCTCAGCATCACCGTGACGGCGGTGGTCACCGCGAGCGCCATCAAAAACACCGCAATACTATCGATGTTGCCGTACCACAGCAGCTGCGTCACCAGCAGCCCCAGCAATTTCAGGTCTCCGCGCCCCACCGCAGCGGGCGCCAACAACACGGTAAGCACTGTAACCGCCACACCCGTTGCGGCGGCTGTGACCCATTTTGCCCCGGCGGCGGTCAGCGCGACCTGCTGCGGCTGATCCACCAACAGCAACACCGCAACCACCACCACGAGCGCCACAAAACTGCCGGTCACCATTATCAATAGTCGGTTGGGAATGCGGCGTGTGCGCACATCAGCCCGGCACCACAGCACGCTGCAGGCGGCGAAAACCAGCAGGTTTATCCCGGATGCCAGCGTCAGGTAAAGCATTACGGTGACGGGATAACGGCGATGGAGGAGGTGCGGGGAGCAGCCGCGGTGTCTGGCACAATCTCGGTGCCGATGCCGTTATTGGTGAGGATTTCCAGCAGCACCGAGTGCGGCACACGACCGTCAACGATACTGGCTTTTTGCACCCCGGCGCTGAGCGCGGTAACACAGGCACGCATTTTCGGAATCATGCCGTCGGCGAGACTCGGCAGCATTTCTTGCAGCTCACTGAGTGTCAGGCTGGAGATAAGGGAGGCTGGATCTGGCCACGCCGCGTACAGCCCGGCAACGTCTGTGAGCATCACCAGCTTTTCAGCCCCGAGCGCCGCTGCCAGGGCGCCAGCAGCGGTGTCTGCGTTGATGTTGAGCGACTGCCCCGGGTGGGCGCTGTTCGGCGCAATGGAGCTGACCACCGGAATCATCCCGTTTTCGAGGATGTGATGCACTGCGTCGGGGCGCACCCGAGTGATCTCCCCCACAAGCCCGAGATCAATCGTGGTGTTTTCTACCATTACTGGCGCTGCTGGCGCAGCCTGCAGCAGGCCGCCGTCTTCTCCGGAAATTCCCATCGCGAGCGGGGCGTGCTGGTTTATCGCATCAACCAGCTGGGGGTTCACAACTCCGGTTAGCACCATCCGCACCACGTTCATCACTTCCGGAGTGGTGACACGGTAGCCGCCCTGAAACTCGCTTTCAATGCCGAGGCGCCCCAGCATTTCGTTAATCTGCGGCCCGCCGCCGTGCACAATCACCGGTTTAATGCCGGCGTACCTGAGGTAAACCACGTCTTCGGCAAAGGCTTGAAACAGCGCCGCATCGACCATCGCGTTGCCGCCGAACTTAATCACAATGATTTTGTCACGGAATTTTTTCATCCACGGCAGGCTCTCCACCAGTACCTCAGCTTTGGCTGCTGCGGTGTTGAAGTCGTCCTGATTGCGAATAATTGTCATTGCTAGTCCCGCGAACTTTCGTGTCTTTCTGGTTCAGCGCTAGTTTAGTTATTGGTTTAGCTACTGAATTAGCTGCTGAATCAGTATTAACTGGAGTATGCGCTGTTTTCGTGAACGTATTCTTTAGTGAGGTCATTGGTGCGAATTTTTGCACTGTAACCACTGTCGGCTGCGGCGTTTAACGCGATTTCAACGAGGGTGCGCCGGGGGCTGAGATCGCACTCTTGCACCGGACGGTCTGGGGCGCCGGCGCTGCACAGTCGCACTCCGTTGAAGGAAACATCAACCTGGTAAGGGTCAAAATCCGCGTCGGTGGTGCCGATTGCCGCCAGCACCCGCCCCCAGTTAGGATCGTTACCGTAAATCGCGGCTTTAAAAAGATTATTACGGGCCAGGGCGCGGCCCACTACGGTCGCATCCCGGGTGCTTTTCGCGCCGGTCACCACAATATCAATGCTGTGACTGGCGCCCTCGGCGTCTGCCTGCAACTGCGCCGCCAAATCATCACACACCTTGGTGAGCGCGGCGGTGAACTCTGCGATGTCTACCGAACTGTCGCTCTCGCCGCTGCTGAGCAGGGTGACCTGGTCGTTGGTTGACATACAGCCGTCAGAGTCGAGGCAGTTAAAGGTGCTGTCGCAGGCCTGCCGTAGCGCGGTTTGCAAGGTTGCTGCAGTTAGTCGGGCATCGGTGGTGATGACAACCAACATGGTCGCGAGCCCCGGGGCGAGCATCCCCGCCCCCTTAGCCATCGCACCAATGCGCCACCCTACGGGGCTTTCATGCAGCGCGGTTTTGGTAACACTGTCGGTGGTGAGAATCGCTTCAGGCGCAGTTAAATCGTCTAGTGACTGCGCTTTAAACAATTCCGGAATCCCACCGAGAATCTTGTCACGCATCGCTTGATCACCATAACCGATTAGACCTGTGGAACACACTTGCACCTGCTGCGCAGTAACCACCACACCACCCTGCTGGGTTAACTGCTGCGCAACCGCCTCGGCGGTGAGCTTAGTGGTTTCGTAGCCGAACTGCCCGGTAAAGCAGTTAGCACTTCCGGAGTTCAGGATAATTGCGCGGGTATTCGCAATATCTGCCTGTTTTGACCATAAAATCGGGTTTGCCTGCGCCCGGTTGCTGGTGTAAACCGCGGCTGCCTGCGGCTGCGCACCGTTGTTGAGCACCAGCGCGAGATCTGGTTTGCCGCTCGATTTCAGCCCGACGCTGATACCGGCGGCGGTGAATCCATACGGGAAGGTTACGGTCATGGCGCGACTCCATCTGTTTCCAGGCCAAGCGTCTCAGGCAGCCCGCACGCAATATTTGCGCACTGCACTGCGGCTCCGGCGGTTCCTTTTACAAGATTATCAAGCGCTGCGGTGACAACTACTCGCTGGGCCCGGTTATCCACAGTAACCCCCAGAAGCAAGCAGTTTGACCCTACTGTGTCAGCAGTTCGCGGCTGCACTCCGTGCGGCAACACACGCACAAAAGGTTCTGCGGCGTAGCTGTTTTCCCAGGCGGCACGCACATCTTCCAGCGTCACTCCGGGCCGCAGCCGCGCGGTGCTGGTTGCTAGAATCCCACGAGACATTGGCACCAGCATCGGGGTGAAACTCAGCGTGCCATAGCCGCTGCTGTATTGCATTTGTGGATCAGCGTGCGCCGCGGCCGGCACAGTCGGGTCTGCGCCCGCTAACGCCTGTAAAATTTCCGGAATGTGGCGGTGTGATCCACCAACCGCATAAGGGGTTGCAGAGCCCAACATTTCAGCCGCCAGAAACTCTACTTTCGGAGCTTTGCCGGCGCCGCTGGGAGCCACCGCCAGAGCGCTAACCATATCTGTGGTCTCAATCAGCCCGGCTTGCACTCCGGGCGCGAGTGACAGCGCGACGGTGCTGGCGTTACAGCCGGGGGCCGCGATTTTGGTGGCCTGCCGCAGCCGCTCGCGCTGTTTGCCACCGGTTGCGAGAGTTAGCTCTGGCACGCCGTAGGCCCAGGGCTCGCAGAATGCTCCGCCGTAGTAGTCGGCCCAGTCACCAGCTTTAAGCAGCCGGTGATCAGCGCCGCAGTCTACCACCAGCTCAACGTTTTTAAGCTCTGCGGTGAGCGCCCCCGAGGCGCCGTGTGGCAACGCACAAAACACCACATCATGATTTGACAGCACCGTTGCCGTGGTTGGTTGCAGCGTGAGGTGCGCCAGCGAACGCAAATGCGGCTGCTGCGACAGCAGAGAGCTGCCGGCTGAGGAGTGCCCGGTTACCGTGGTCACCTCGAACTCAGGATGTTTACTCAGCACCCGCAACAGTTCGCCGCCAGCATAACCGCTGGCGCCGGCAACAGCAACCCGTTTCATGCCGCACCTTCCCCACAAAAGCCTGAGCGGCACCGCCGCGTTATGATGCTATTTTAACGCGGCGGCACCGCTCAGCGTGGTCTCAATTTCATTACAACCGGTGCCCTACGCCCTGGCCGGCCAGCACTCGCAGGCGCGACCGCTGCCCCGGCTCCCGCAGAGTCGAGTAATCGCAGGCAACTCTCGGCCCCGTGCCCCGGCAGCCGGGCCCGGTGCTAGTCGCGAATCCGCGCGCCGGTTGCCGCGGTCGCTGCGGTAACACCTGCGAGCTTGGCCTCGTTAGCCTCCGCCGCGGTGAGGGTGCGATCGGCAGCCCTAAAGCGCAATGCAAACGTTAGCGCTTTCTCGCCAGCGGCGACACCCTCGCCACGATAGTCAGCAACCAGTTGCATATCTTCCAGCAGTTCGCCAGCGCCAGCGGTGAAGCTGGTCGCAATTGCGGCTGCCGGTGTTTCTGCTGCGACCAGCAACGTCACATCCTGAGTTGCTGCCGGGTAGGTGCTGATACCGCTGACCTGCGCGGCCCGCGGTGCCAGCTCCAGCAAGCGATCCAAGTCTAGCTCGTAGGCTGCAACGCGGTGCGGCAGGTGATGCGCCGCCACCAGCTCAGGAACGAGCTCGCCTGCGTAACCGAGCAGCTCGTCCGCAATAGTGAGACGGGCACAGCGGCCCGGGTGGAATGCCGGATGCTGCCCCTGCGTCAC
>NZ_JACIFD010000019.1 GCF_014197205.1 Canibacter oris | reverse complement strand
CATCTTTTGCCGCCAAAACCCCGAATTCCTCCTGATACAGCAACACGCTGTTAAGCTCAGCGGTGCCAAAATGCGCGGGTTTCTCACCAGCACCTGTGCGCAGCAAGCACACTCCGCCGGCGGTAAGCACCTCTGCTGTCGCAGCCGTGGCAGCAGAGTGCGGGGCGGGCTGATCCACCCCCACCTCAAAAAACGCTAAATCTAGTGCGGATGCCACTAGGTGCGCGGGATATCCGGCAGCCTCCCAGCGGCGCAGCCACTTCGTGGGAGCGGTGCCCGTGCAGAACCCGAAAGCCAGAGTTTGCGGTGTTGGAGTGAGGGAAGCTGCTTGCTGCTGCGTCATAATTAACTAGCCTACCGGCAGTTAGGCGACACTGACTCCCAGCAGCTGGCCGATGGTGTAGGTGATTGCCATTGCCGCGGCGCCGAACAGCAGCTGTCGCAGGGCTCCGCGCACGAGGCTCTTGCGGGCGAACCAGGCCGCTGTGCCACCGGTTACTGCAAGGCCGAAGAATGCAAAACACAGCGCCAAAATTAGACTGCTGCCGCCGAACAGGTATGGCAGCAGCGGGATCAGCGCGCCGGTGCTGAAAGCAGCGAGTGACGATAGCGCCGCGACCCACGGTGACGGGCGGTCGGAGATGGTGAGCCCGAGCTCGGTGGAGAGATGGAGGCTGAGCGCTGCATCGTGATTGAGGTGCACCTCCTGGGCTGCCTGCGCGGCGGTGTGGGGTGACATGCCCAGGCGCACGAACTGCTCGGTGAGTTCCCGCTCTTCGCCAGTGGGGTTGCGTTTCAGTGCCTCTGATTCGGTGCGCACCTCTTTGTCGAGCTGCTCGTTGGCGCTTTTAACTGAGGAATACTCGCCGAGAGCCATTGAAATGCCGCCCGCGAGTAGCCCTGAAACCCCGGTCAAGATGATGATGCCGCTGCTGGCTCCCGCCGCCGCAACACCTACCAGCAGACCGGTGTTAGAAACCAGGCCGTCCATCGCGCCGAAAACCGCAGCGCGCAGCCAGCCGCTGGAGACATCCGCGTGCGAGTGATCGTAGTCATGCGGGGACACGTATGCCGGGGTGGCGCTGTGCGTATCCTGCGAGTGCTGCGGTGCCTGTGCGGAGTGCTGTGGCGCGGCGTGCTGAGCTGTCAAAATTTCCTACCTGGTGTTGTTTTTCATGGGGCTGCAAAAAGCAGCGTAGCCTACATTAGCACCCGGATTGGCTTAGTGAAAACAGCTTTCGAGACTTTAAAAACCTGAAGTGTCGGTTTCGGCGCGCCTAAAAAATAAGTGTGGCCACACCCTGAGTTACGGTGTGGCCACACAGTGATAGTTTCGGCCGATATACGCCTAGAATTTAGCGCAGTGGAGCGGTTTTTTCCGTGCCGGCGCTGCTTCGTAAGTGCGCAGCTCCGTGCCGACGCTGTGTGTGCCGGCGCTTTAACCCGCGCCGCGCTTGCCCCTTAGAGGGTCTGCACCCAAGCGGTCAGCTTGGCTAGTCCGGAAGCGCTGTTAGCCAACCCCACCGCCTGCACTTCTTTGCCGGTTACCCGCAGGATTTTATCCGCGCTGATACTGCGCAGCGAAGCCACGGCGGGGTTCTGCAGCAGCTCCGCAAACATCCGATCGCCGCTGCCGTTCATGTCAATTAAGACGATGCCGGCAGGGTCTAACTGCACCAGCTGCTCTGCGGTAATCGGGCCTGTGCGCTCCAACTGCAGCTGTGCGCCGGCATCAACCGCGCCAGCAAGCTCAACCAGCTCTAGCGGGTAAGCGTGACCCGCGGTGATAAACGGCCGACCCGCCTGATTGGTGAGCACCACAACCGCTTTATCAGTCTGCTCCGGCGCCTTCGCGGCGGCAATCTTGGCTGCGATATTGGCCTGCAGCTGCTCCGCCGCGGCTTCTTGCCCGGTTGCCTGCCCGATTAGGGAAATACCCTGGGCGAGGGTCTGCTGGTTTGTCCAGCTCGCCGGCAGCTGCAGCACCGTGACCCCGGCCTGTGTCAGCACCTTACCGATGGTGTCGTCTGCGCCGTGGCGCGGGCTGAGGATCACCAGGTCAGGTTTCACCGCCAGCACATTCTCAGCAGCCAGTTGCTGTGCCACCGGAAAAGCGGTGACGTCTTGCAGTGCTTCCTGATGTGACCCCAGAGCCGGGTTGAGGTTCGCCTCCGGAATCAAAACCAGTTTGGAAGCCAGCCCTAGCTCTGCCACCACCTCGGCGCTTTCATAATCAAGTGCAGCAATCTGCGTCGGTTCAGCGGGGATTGTGAGCTCGGTGTCTGCGCCGCCGCGCACACCCGGAATCGTGATAGTGCGCGGCCAGGTAGCTTCCTGAGTGTTGCTCTGTGCTGTGGATTCGGTGGCGGGCGCGGTTGCCGGAGCTTCAGCTGCCGTGGTGCAGCCGGCAAGTAGCAGCGTGGCCGCAGCAAAACCAGCTGCTACAGTAGCAAAACGGTGACGGAGTTTCAAATGACTGCCTTTCCTGTGGGAGCTTGCAGCACGCGCTATTCGGTGGTGATGAATTTGCGGCCGCGAGCCGTGGTGTAAATGTTGGTGGTGACACCGTATGCGGTGTGCACCATGTCGGGGTGTAAAACTTCGAGCGGGCTGCCGATGAGATTGGTGCCGTTTTTATCAAGCAGCAGAATCTGGGTGCAGGCGTTCAGCGCAATGTTGAGATCGTGCAGCGCCGCAATCACGATTTTGCCTTCGTTACCGAGCCGCCGCATGGTCTGCTCTATCGCTTTTTGATGCAGCAAATCAAGCGCGCTGGTGGGCTCATCGAACAGCATTATCGGGGTGTTTTGCGCCAGTACTCGGGCGAGCTGGGCTAACTGTAGTTGCCCTCCAGAGAGGGTGCCGCAGCGGCGGGTAGCGAGATCCGCAATTCCCAAAGCAGCAAGAGCCTCATGGGTTGCCGCAGCGGCATCGGTTTGGCGGCTAGCGCGGGCGCCGATTTGCACCAGTTCTGCGACCGTCAGCTCCGGGGGAGCCGCGGTGTTCTGGGTCAGCATGCCCAGCAGCTTGGAGCGTTTAAGCGCGGAAACTCGGGTCAAATTCGCGCCGTTGTAGCGGATGCTGCCGAAGTGTTGCACTCCCGCCTGCGCAATCGCCGCCAGCAGGGAAGATTTCCCGGCGCCGTTGGGGCCGACAACCCCCAGCACGGTGCCAGGGAGCAGGTGAATGTTGAGTGGCTCGCTCAGCGCCCGGCCGGCGCGGTAAGCGCCAAAACCCTCCAGGGTGAGGGTGTGCTGCAGCAGCGGACAGGTGGGTGCGAAGATTTTCATGCCGGGTGCCTCCGCAGCAGCAACAGCAAGAAAATCGGGGCGCCCACGAGCGCCGCAACGACGCCGGTTTGCACCACCACCGCGCCGAAAGCGGTGCGGGCGAGGGTGTCAGCGAGCACCAGGAAAATCGCGCCGCCGAGCGCCGAAAGCGGCAGCATGGTTGCATGATTGGCGCCGCTGAGCAGGCGAATAGCGTGCGGCACCACCAAACCCACGAAGCTGATGATGCCGCTGACCGCGACAGCGGCACCGGTAATTAGTGATGCCAAAAGCAGCAGGAGGGCGCGCTCGCGGGCGACAGAGACGCCGCTGGTGGCGGCAATCTGCTCGCCCAGGGAGAAAGCGTTGAGGGAGTGGGCCCGCAGCAACAGCAGTGCGACCCCGGCGAGCACCGGCACTGCAGCCAGCCAGACGTGCTCCCAGCTGCGTAACTCAAGATCGCCGGCAAGCCAGAAAAATGCAGAACGCACCAGCGAATCTTCGGTGGCGTTGGCGATGAGGATGTGGATCAGCGCGCCGGCGAGGGAGTTGATTGAAACTCCGACGAGGATGATGCTGGTGGTGTCAATGTGGCGTTTAAAGTGCAGCACCAGTTGCAGCACGCCGGCGATGGCGGCGGCGCCGAGGAAGGCGCTGAGCGGTACCGTCCAGTTGATTGCCCCGCTGACTCCGAGGGTGATGGCGCTGATCGCGCCGACAGCGGCCCCAGCGGAAACCCCTGTAACGCCGGGATCAGCGAGGGAGTTGCGAAGCAGTGCTTGCATCACCGCGCCGACCGTGGCGAGGGCGGCCCCGACGAGCATCGCGACGATGATGCGCGGCATACGGATCGACCAGATAACCGCCGCGTCGGTGACGTCTGCGTTGCCGGGGTCAAAAATTGTGCGCAGCGCGGTCTGCGGAGTTAGCGACGCGGTGCCCGCGAGCAGCGAGAAGAAACCGCAGGCTACAAGCAGCAGGGTGCCTAAAATGGCGAGAAGCCAGGGGGCACTGCGAGACATGGCATCGGTCCTTAGAAAAATTTTGAGCAAAATCCTGCTACATCTGATGATATACATCTGATGTATGGGAATTTGGTGATAGCGTTAAAACATGGCTAAAAAAATTGCTCCGTATGATGCGCTGTTAGTTTGTTCTTTTGGTGGACCAAACCACCCGGATGACGTGCTGCCCTTTCTGCAGAACGTCACCCGCGGTAAAAATATCCCGACTGAGCGCCTTGCCGAGGTTGGCGAACACTACTACGGTTTTGGCGGCAAAAGCCCAATTAACGAGCAGAACCTGGAACTCGTGGCGGCGCTGCAGCGGGAGCTTGCCGCCAGAGGCTATGATCTGCCGGTGATCTGGGGTAATCGCAACTGGCACCCGTACACCGTTGATACCCTGCGCGACGCGGCAGCGTTCGGGGCGAAAAGAGTTTTGACCCTGATCACCAGCGCCTACAATTCCTACTCGGGTAGTCGTCAGTACCGGGAGCACTTGGCTGCGGCGCGGGAGGAGCTCGGCGCCGCGGCACCGCAGCTTGACGTGCTGCGCGCCTACTTTAACGACCCGGGTTTTGTGCGTGCGAACTTCCTCAACATCGCGGCCGCGCTTGACAGTCTGCCGGAGGCAGCCGCCGCAACAACCCACATCGCCTACGTTACGCACTCCATCCCCGACACGATGCAGCTCGCGTCGGCGGTAACCGGCCCAGGCTACCGTGAGCAACACGAAGATGTGCGCGCTGTAATTGACGATATGCTGGCCGAGAAATACGGTGTGAAATTTGCCTCCAGCCTGTCTTACTGTTCGCGCTCGGGCGATCCACGTACCCCATGGCTTGAGCCGGATATTAATGATCGCTTGGCGGATCTGGCAGCCGCGGGAGTGCGCCAGGTGGTTATTGCGCCAATCGGGTTTGTGTCTGACCACATGGAAGTCGCCTACGACCTTGACGAGGAGGCGCTGGAAACCGCGGCAGAGCACGGCATGGCGGCAGCACGCGCGGCAACCGTGGGGGTGCACCCGGTGTTTATCTCAGCGCTGGTAGACATGGTGCTGGAGCGCGCAGCTCGGGAAAACGGTGAGACCGTGGCAGCGCCGACGGTGGGAGCACTGCCTGCGTTTGGTGATACCGAGCCGGCCGGCAGCTGCCGGATGCGGTTTAACGAGGTCACCGGAATTCCGGTGCTGGCAGGCGAAGCAGACTAGGGGGAAAGGTGACCACAGCAAATACTCGTTCGGTGGTTGATCACAGCGCAGTCGCGGCAGCTATTAACGACTCCATCAACTACACCATGTATGCCGCATTCAGTATTGCTGAGCGGCAAAACACCACACCGGTTGCCGCCAGTGACACGGTGCAGCAGCTGCTTACTCAGCTGGACGCAATCCCTGATTTGGTGGTGCGCGGCTGGTATGACATTGCGGGTTTCCGCGCAGACACTGACGTGCTGGTGTGGCTGCACGCCCCCACCCCGGAGCCGCTGCAGCAAGCCTACAAGTTGATTGTGGAGTGGGGGAGCGGGAATCTGCAGCCCACCTGGTCTAACATCGGGGTGCACCGCCCAGCGGAGTTTAACCGCGGTCATGTGCCTGCGTTTTTAGCGGGGGAAGAGCCGCGGGGCTACATTTGCCTTTACCCGTTTGTGCGCTCCTACGAGTGGTATCTGCTACCGGCGGCAGAGCGCAGCCAGTTGCTGCGCGAGCACGGCGCTGCGGCGCGCGACTACGGTGACGTGCTAGCGAACACCGTGGCGAGCTTCGGCCTCGGCGACTATGAATGGCTGCTGGCGTTTGAAAGTGACGAGCTATTGCGTATCGTCGACCTGATGCGCGAGCTGCGGGCCACCGGCGCGCGGCTGCACGTGCGAGAAGAAACCCCGTTTTTTGCGGGCCCACGGGTTACCCCAGAACAGTTGCTAGCCCCGGTTTTTGCAGCGTAACAGCTGCTTTGTGAAGGCCGGCTTCTGCCGCGATCTATTTACTGAGGTGAAAATTTTGCAAGAATCAGAAACCGCACCCGCGGCCGGCACTGCGGCCGCATCCGACACCGCTGCACCAGCTATACCGGATGCTCCGGATGCTACAACTCCTGCTGTGCTTGGCACTGTAGCGCCCGATACCGTTTCGCCGCCAAGCTCCGGGCTGTCTCGCCGCGGCGCGCTCGCGCTGTTTGGGGCCGGCGCCGCAGGCGTGGCGCTGGGCGCGGGCGGCTCCTGGGCGCTGCCCCAGCTTAGCGGCGGTGGTGGATCCACCCCCGTGCAGCGCAGCTATCCCTTCTACGGCGAGCACCAAGCCGGCATCATCACCGAGATGCAAGACCGGATGCACTTTGCGGCATTCGACGTCGCACCTGACCTCACCCGGGAAGAGCTAATCGAGCTGCTGCAGGATTGGACATACGCTGCTAGTCGCCTCACTCAGGGGCTTGAAATCAGCGCGAAAGGCGCTTTTGGCGGGGGCTCGCTGCAGCCGCCCGACGACACCGGGGAAGCGGTGGATATCGCACCCGCCGGGCTTACCATCACTTTCGGGTTTGGCCGCAGTCTGTTTCAGACCGCCAGCGGGGAGGACCGTTTCGGATTGGCGCATCTGCTGCCGGCGCACTTTAAACCGCTCGGCAAAATGCGCAACGACTTCATGAGGCCCGAACGCTCTGACGGCGACCTGTGCATTCAGGCCTGCGCTGACGACCCACAGGTCGCGGTGCACGCGATTCGCAACCTCAGCCGCATTGCTTTTGGGCGGGCGCAAATTCGCTGGTCGCAGCTGGGGTTTGGGCGCACCTCGGCAACAACGCGCAGTCAAAAAACGCCGCGCAACCTGTTCGGGTTAAAAGACGGCACGGCGAACCTGAGAGCAGAAGATACCGCGGAGCTAGAGCAGCATGTGTGGATTACCCCCGAGCTTGGGCCGCAGTGGGCGGTAGGCGGGAGCTACCTGGTGGCACGCCGCATTAATATGACGATCGAGGTGTGGGACAGCCTGCAGCTGGGGGAACAGGAGCGAGTGACCGGGCGAGATAAGCGCGAAGGCGCACCGCTCTCGGGTGGCACTGAGTTCACCGAGCCTGATTTTACTAAGCGCGGCCCCGACGGGGAACTGCTGATTGATGAGCGCTCGCACGTGGCGCGGGTGCACCCGAGCAATAACCGCGGTATTAAGATGCTGCGGCGCGGCTACAACTTTGTTGACGGTAATGACCCGCAGGGCAAGCTTGATGCCGGGCTGTTCTTTATTGCTTTCGTGAATCAGCCAGAGAATTTTGCCGCAGTGCACAAGAACATGGCGCGCGATGACATGTTTGTGGAATACCTCAAAACCACCGGGTCTGCAGTTTTCCTGGTGCCGCCAGGAGTGCAAGACGGGCAGTATATCGGGCACCAGCTGTTCACCGCCGGCTGATTGAAGCATTATTGCCGTTAGCTGCCGGGGATGGTGCACCCACTCGCGCCGGTGCTTTCGGGGCACTGCTCCGGGTGCCGCGTGCACCACGGGGTGACTCCCTTAAAGCGATAGCGGTTTGCGGCGACCCAGCGATAGCCGCGCTCCAGCAGTCGGCCGCAGCCGGGAAGCCGGTAGAGTCGCGTGAAGAGCCGGGTGTTGCGCGCTACATCTAAAGCCGCGGTGACCGCGGCTGCGCCCTGCAGCATGCGACCGTCTGGGGTGATGAAGAAAACTGTGTGTTCTGCTTCGCCGGCGGTAATCGCAAAACGCTCCAGGGTGCCCGCGTTTTGTGATGGTAAAAGCGTGATGTTGGAGCCGCCAGCTTGCCGTGACAGCCACAGCGCGGCGCGGGTGCACATCCCGCACTCGCCGTCGAAAACGAGGTGGCTGTGCTGGCTGTTGTTAGTCACGGTGGTTGCTTTCTGGTTGGCGCTGTGGCGCTGTGGTGCTGTGGTGCTGTGATGCTGTGATGCGGTATTCCCAGTATCCGCTATTTTCACGGTGTTGTCGAGCCACGGTCTTTACTGATTCACAAACATCAGATATATTTTAGGTGAGCCTAAGTGCTCTGTGTTTTGTGTCTCTTGTTGAAAGATGAAAATGTCTCTGCTATCTAAAACTCTGACTTTTTCGGCCGCCGCGGCGCTCGCCATGACCTCCCTCGCGGTCACCCCCGCAGCCGCAGAAAATAGCGTGATTCCGGGGCCGGTAAACGGTTACGGCTCAACTTCGGCCAGCTGTGACGTGAACGGCGACGGCGTGCTTGATTACATCACCGGTTCGTACTGGTTTACCGAGCAACAAGCCGCGGTCTACCTGGGCCCGGTCACCGCGGCCAGCACCCCAATAGTTTTTACCCCCGGAGGCAGCAGCTTCAACATGGGCATTAACGTGGCCTGCGACGGTGACTTGAACGGTGACGGTTTCGCCGACATGCTTTTCACCTCGCAAGCTGAAAGCACCACAATCGTGTTCGGTGCGGCAAGTTTGCAGGGTGGCGCGCTGAGTGAAATCGGTGCTGCCGGGGTGCGCCTGAACGGTTACCAGATTCTGAAAGCGTTTCCGGTGGGCGACCTCACCGGTGATGGCCGTGCAGAGTTTGCAATCGTAACCGCCAACGCCGTTTACCTGTACGACCGTTTGCCAGAGTCGGGGCAGTTTGATCCACAGCAGGCAACCAAGATTGTAACTGGCGGCTCACACACTGTTCTTGCCGCGGCCGCAGCCGGCGATGTGAACGGTGACGGGAAGCAAGATTTGGTTTTGGGATCGCCGAACTCGTCTCAGGGCGGGCAGTTTGCTGGTGCCGCCTATGTGCTGACCGCGGTGCCTTTAAGCGCCTGCAGTGAGTTGAATTTGCAGCAGGGCTTCAGTGGTTTCACTGTGCTCGGTCCGGAATCTGGGCACGCGCTGCTGGGCACCTCGGTTGCGGGCATCGGCGATATTAACGGCGACGGTTTCGCTGATTTGTTGCTGGGAGCGCCGGGTGATGAAAATGTGCAGGGCGCGGAGCGTCCGGGAGGCGCGGCCGTGGTGCTGGGCAGTGCAGCCGCTGACACAGTAAGCACTGCGCCGCAGGCGACGGGCGCTCCGAGTGTGAGCGACGCTGCAGCTGTGCCGCGTGGTTGGTGGCTGACTGGGTTGAGCGCCGGCGACCACCTCGGAGAAAACATGGTGGCAGCGGTGCGCACCGGCGGCACTACCCAGCTGTTGCTGGGGGCTATGGACGGTGTTATCGGCGATGCTCCAGAAAAATCAGGTTATGCAGTGGTGCTTGATGCTCAGGTGCTGCTTGAAAACGGGGTGAATGCGTTGCCGCGGTCGCTGCAGGAGATGGCTGCGGTGGATCCGCGCGTCCAGGTGTTCCACAGCACCGTGGCTGAAGCGCGCTTCGGGCGCAGCTTTGCCGCTTTGGCAGCCTCTGCCGAGCAGCTGCAGCTGGTGGTTGCTGCGCCGGCAAACTTCAGCCAGTTAGGCACGGAGCCGCAGCTGCACATGCTGCAGCTGCAGGTGCAGCAGCCGGCAGTCGCAACGCTGCAGGTGAGTGCCGGAGCAGCTGCGGTGGGCGACACCGTGACAGTCACCGCAACCGGCTTGCAGCCCGGTGCAGCAGCTGATTTCAGTTTGCACTCTGACCCGCTTGCGCTTGGCACGGTTACCGCGGACGCAGCGGGCACGGCGGAACTGAGCTTTACGGTGCCAGCTGGTGCCGCGGTCGGGCAGCATGAGCTGCGGGTGATCCAGAAAGTGGGATTAACCACCAGGGAGGCAGGTGTTGCCTTTGCGGTGCAGGCAGCTGCGGTGCCACCTGCTACCGGTGAAGTGACTGCCCCTGCGGGTGGTGCTGCGACTCAGCCGACCGCTGAAAAAGCCGCGACAGCGCACAACGCTAAGGTCGCTGATAAAGCACCGCTTGCAATTACTGGCAACGGTAATCAGGCGCTGGTGTGGGTGATTGCCGCTGTGGTGATTCTAGGCGGCGGTGCAGCGGTGGTGATTGGGCGGCGCATGCGGCGCTAATCGCAGTCGGGCTGGGATAAAAATTGGTGCGGGTTCACCTGCGGCGAGCCGCGGGTAAACCCGCACCTGGTTTTACAGTGCGGTGTAGCGACGGTTACTCAGAGATTCCCAAAACCGTTGCGGTCAGCTTAGACAGTGGCTCACGAGTCGCATCAATCTGTGCGGTGAGCTCTTTCTGCTGCTGGGCATCGACGGTGTCATACAGCACGAAGCCCTTGTCTAGGCTGCCATACTTGCTGAGCAGCTGCTGCAACTTATCAAACTCCGCGTTGATTTCCTGCACCAGCTTCTCGCCCTCCGCGCCCTTGCGCTCAGCAATCGGCGCTACCAGGTCAAACGCGATGCGTGAGCCTTCAAGGTTAGCCTGGAAGTCATAGAGGTCGTAGTGTGACCACCAGTTTTCCTCGCCGGTCACCTTGCCCACGGCGATCTCTTCCAGCAGGCCAGAGGCGCCGTTAGACACAGTTGCCACGGTAATCTGGTTGTCTGCGATGAAGTTTTCGTCGTGCACCGCGGTGTAGAGCCGCTCAACATCCGCGATTAGGGTTTCGCCAATCACCTTGCGCTGCTCCGGGGTTGAAGGCTCCCAACCCTCCCAAGCGTTGGTGCCGTCAGCGTTAAGCGCATCCCGCTCCGGAACCCACAGGTCTTTCTCCATGCGGTGGAAACCCAGCCACTCGGTGTAGGTCGGATCGTCAGCCTTTAGCTGGTCAGCTTCAGCCAAATAGTCAACCTCACGATAATCGATGCGTGGATCCAGCACGCCAAGGGCTTCCGCAATCGGTTCGATGCGCTCATAGTGGACGCGGATGTTAGCGTAGAGCTCACGCGCCTTGTCGTCGTCACCGGCAATGTATGCGTTCGCAAACTCGGTAGCGCCCGGCACCAGCTCCGCAACCTCGTTCTTTACGAAATTGACGTAATCAACAACCACCTGATCAAACAGCGCCTGATCGTCACCGGTGAGCTCAACCTTGTCGCCGGTCACGGTAAACGCAGCTTTGCCGATGTTCGCGCCGCGCATCCCCGGCTTGCAGGCGGTGAAGTAGTCTCCCGGCTGCAGCGTCACCGTGAGGTCAGCGCTGGCGCCCGGAGTGATGTTTTCTTTTTCAGACACAATCCGTAGCCCGTCGCTGCCCAGGAGGTAGAACTCGGTGGTCTGTGAGCCTTCGTTGCTGATTTTGAAGGTGACGTTACCGCTGGTTGCGGTTGCGGCTGAAACTTTGCAATCGGTTTCGGTGGAGCTGACATTCAGCACGTTACCCGCAGCTGGTGCCGCGGTCTGCTCAGCCGCGGTGTCAGCGCAGCCGCTCAGCAGCAGCGCCCCCGCCGCGATGGTGGCCGCTGTGCTCGCAGCCCTGGTGTGTTTCTTCATGGTTTTCTCCTTTTGTAATCTGCCCTGAGGAGGCGGAAAACTTGGTTTTGCGGCGGCTGATCCGCACAAAAGCTGGAATCGTGAAGCGCAAATAGAGCGCCCAAGCCAGCACTGCGAGCCAGCTCATCTGCGGCACAAACCCGATTGTGCCCTGCAGCAGTGCGGCTAGCGGAGTGCCCGGAGCAATCACGTGTTCGACATTAAATGCCCAACCAAACGGGAACGCTGCGCCCCAGAAAGGGCCCTCGAAGCCGGTCAGCACATCGCCGGTGCGGAAATTTGTCGGGGTAATCGGGTGTCCCGAGAATGGGCCCGGCAAGATTGCTGCTTCTTGCAGGTCGTGGATGCCGTACGCCAGCACGCCGGCGCTCACCAGTAGCAGGAAAGCGCCAGTCCAGGTAAAGAACGCCCGGAGGTTTGCCCGCACCGCGCCGCGGTTAATTAAAATCCCAAAGCCGGTGGCGACGATGATGCCCGCGACCGCGGCGCCGAGCGCGACGGCGGAGTTGATCCACCCCCACAGCAAAATAGTGGTTTCAAGGCCCTCTCTGGCAACTGTCACAAAAGCCAGCCAGAAAATTGCGGTGCCGCTGCCCAGCAGTAGCGCGCGATTCATGCCCTGCTCCAGTTCTGCGCGCAGTCGGGAGCCGGTTTTGAGCATCCAGAAAACCATCCAGGTGATCATTGCGACCGCCAACAGTGACATGGTGCCGCCGATTAGTTCTTGCTGAAAAAAGGTGAGTTGGGTGCGCCCGAAAGTGAAAAAAGCGCCGGCGGCAAGCGATGCCAGAACCGCAGCTGCTACGCCGTACCAGATTTTGCGTTTCACATCGTGGCGCTGCAGTTTCGTGGCGTAGGCGAGCAAAATGCCAATCACCAGGGCGGCTTCCAGGCCTTCCCGGAAGCCAATTAAAAATCCAGCTAGCGTCATCGAAGTTAAACCGTTCTTGTATTTTACCTAATCAGCAGGACTTGGTTGCCTGATAAGAGTATCATCAGATGAATTATATCGGCTAGCATCTCGCAAAACTTTATGAAGTTGCGTCAGTCGCGGCTGTGATTTGTTGCACGTCTCTAATTTGAAGGCGCTAGGCTAGTAGATATGAACCTTGTAATTGACCCAAAATACAATCCTGTTCCATCCCTGACGCAGTCACCGGAGATTGCAGTTGCCGCAACCGCGGCAGCAACCGGCGCAGTTGCGGTCTGGGTAACTAGCGAGGGTGAGCTCCCGCAGACGGTAGAGCTCAGCCGTGAAGAACTAAAACTTGCCGGTTTTACCGGCGCGAAAGGTCAAACCTACGTGCTGCCTGGCGAGCCAGTAACCGTGCTCGTGGGTATCGGCAAAGGCGTTAAAAACGCTGCCGAGGCGCGCAACGCGGTTGCCGCTTTTGTGCGTGCGGCAAACAAAGAGGCCGAGATTAGCTTCGAGCTGGAAACCCTGCACCGCGGTGACACCTGCGCCCGTGGTGCGGCACGCGCCGCGGTAGAGGGCGCACTGCTCGCGCGCTACGCATACGAAGAGCTGAAAACTGAGCGGAAGCTCGTGCCACTCACCAAAATCACCGTGGTGGCAACCGCAGACACCGAGCTGGCGCAGGAGGGCATCGCCCAGGGAGTGGCGCTGTCGCGTGCTGCGCGCCTGTCTCGCGACCTCGCTAACACCCCACCACGCCACCTCACCGCGACAAAACTCGCAGAGGTTGTTGCCGAGGTTGGCCCACAGTTTGGGTTGGAAGTAGAAGTCTTTGACCTCGCTAAGATTCAGGAACTGCGCCTAGAGGGCATGCTGGGTGTAAACGCCGGCAGCGTTGAAGAACCACGGGTTATTAAACTCAGCTACAAGCCGGAAAATGCGCGAGCGCATGTTGGCTTGGTTGGTAAAGGCATCATGTATGACTCCGGCGGTATTAGCCTGAAGCCATCTGATCCATCACACTGCATCATGAAGATGGACATGATGGGCGCCGTTTCACTGTTTGGCGCGATGACCGCGCTGGCTGATCTCAAGGTGGATGTTGCGGTTACCGGTTTCATGATGTGCACCGACAATATGCCATCCGGCAGTGCCACCAAGCTCGGTGATGTGCTGACTTACCGCAACGGCAAAACCGCCGAGGTCAAAAACACTGACGCTGAGGGTCGCCTGGTGCTGGCTGACGGTCTGGTGCTGGCAACCGAACTGGAGCCGCGCCCAGATGCGCTGGTAGATATCGCAACTTTGACCGGTGCCGCTTTGATGGCATTCGGCACCGAAACCACTGCGGTTATGGGTAATAATCAGGATGTGGTGGATCAGCTCATCGCAGCTGGTGCTAAAGCAGACGATGTGGCATGGCAGATGCCGCTCGACCTGCGGCTGAAAGAAACCATGAAATCAAACGTGGCTGATTTCGCAAACATTGGTGCCCGTGAGGGCGGTGCAATCACCGCGGCGCTGTTCCTCAACGAGTTCGTTGACGGCACCCCATGGGGTCACCTCGATATTGCCGGCACCATGGAGGCTACCTCCGATAAGCTGTGGCGTTCAGCCGGCGCAACCGGTGTGGGTGCACGCACCCTGGCGCACTTCCTGGCCGCCTTTAATCAGCCAAGCGGTGACATTATCGGCACCGAACTAGACTAAGTTTCGAGATGCAAAAACAGCGGGCGTGGTCAAATGGCCACGCCCGCTGTTGCTTTTGCTTTGGTGTTTGTGGCGCGTACTCCCCAGTGCCAGCGGGGAACTCTGGCACAGTTGAAGTATGACTTTCGAAGCAGAATTTCCGCACCGTTCGACGGGTGACACCACCCATGCACAGCAACTGTCTACAGCTTTAGCGTCACAAGCAGCCTATGTGGAGGCAATCGCGCAGTACGTGACGGAGTCGCCTACCTCGCACCACGCGGTGGCTGCGGCAGCGCGGCTGCTCGCAGAGCAGGGTTTTCAGTATCACGCCGAAACCACGGCGTGGCCACAGCTCGCGGCGGGCGCGACCGGTTATACGGTGCGAGACGGCGCGTTTATCGCCTGGAAAGTGGGCGGTGAGCACGGCGCAGCAGCGCCGCAGCCGGGATTTGCGGTGCGGATCTTTGGGGCGCACACTGACTCTCCCGGCTTTATGGTGAAGCCGGTTGCCGCCGGCGGCGCGCACGGTTGGCAGCAGCTGAACGTGGAGGTTTACGGCGGCCCGCTGCTAAACAGCTGGCTTGATCGCGATCTCGCTATCGCGGGCAAGGTGCAGCTGCGCGATGGCTCCTCGCGGCTGTTGTGCACAGCTGCTGTGGCGCGGATCCCGCAGCTTGCGATCCACCTCGAAAGCCGCGATAAAACCGCGCTTGAGTTAGACCGGCAGCAGCACACGCAACCGGTTTTAAGCCTTAACGGCCCCGCCGCAGAGCAGTTGATTGCGGAG
>NZ_JACIFD010000018.1 GCF_014197205.1 Canibacter oris | reverse complement strand
AACTGCGGACCGCGATTCCGGCTGCCGCCAATTCGGCAACTAGTTGCTGTTCAGCCGCAGCCCAATCCTGCGGAGCCGCATCTTCCGCGCTCCAGCCCGCCGCAGCGGCCGCAATCACACTCGCTGCTCCACCCGCAGAGCTCGCACCCGTCACGCCATCCACCCCCGCGCCGATCGCTGCATCGAACTGCAGCACTGTGTGCAGCCCGCCGTCGAGCGGAATCAGCCGCAACCCGCGGGGCGCCAAAACCTCAGGTGTCAGAATCTGCTGCACCAGGTTGCGCCGCGCCCGGTACTCCCGGCGCATTCTCGCAATGTGGTGCCTGGCAGCTCCGGAGCGCAAGAACTCGGTCAGCGCATCCTGCACCACGGTAGACACGGTGCCGCCCAGATCGGCGCGCAGCCGCAGCAGCGCGGGCTGCAACTGCGCCGGAGCGGTGAGATACCCCAAACCCACCCCGGCATGCAGCAGCTTGGTGAAACTGCCCAGGGTGGCAACGCAGTCGCGCTGTTTGTCAAGCGCCGCGAGCGCCGGCAGCGGATCGCCGGCATAGCGCAGCTCCGAATCGTAATCGTCCTCCACCAGGATGCTGCCGTGTTGCCGCGCCCAAGCAAGCAGTTCCAGCCGTCGCCGTAACGGCATCGACGCGCCCAGCGGATACTGATGGCTCGGCGTCAGCAGCACCACCTCCGGCGCCGCCACCCCGCGCGGCAAAAGCGCCGGGTTCATGCCCTGCGCGTCAACCGGAATCGCGATGGTGTGGTGCCCCAGCGCTTGCGGCACCCGGTGCAGCGACGCAAATCCCGGGGTTTCAACAGCGACCGTGAGACGTTTGCTGTCAGCGGAGTGGCTCAGCGCACTCAGCAATTGCCGCAACCCATCACGCGCCCCGCTAGTAATTAAGATGGTGTGTGGATCAGCCACTACGGTGCGCGCCAACCGCAGGTAGTCGGCGAGCGCTGCCTGTAACCGCGGGGAGCCGGTCTCCGGGTAGGCGCTGTGGGGCGCTGCAGCGGCGCCGCGCCAGGCTGCTCGCCAGGCGGCACTGGGCAACAGGGAGCTGTCGCTGGCTCCCGGGGTGAGATCCCACCGTGGGCGCGGGGCGGCGGGGCGGGCTGCCATAGCCGCGGCGGCGGGCGGCGGCGCGCTGATTATGCCCCGCGAGGGGTGCTGCAGCAGCGCAGTGCGCAGCGTCTCTGGCAGCGGCGCGACCCGCGTGCTGCGCCCGGCGGTTTGCAAATACCCCTCCGACAGCAGCTGCTCGTACGCTGCTACCACTGTGCCCCGCGAGGTGTTGAGCCGCAATGCCAGCTGCCTGGTGGCCGGCAGCACGGTGCCCTGCGGCAGCACCGCGGTTCTAATCAGTTCCCGCAGTTGTGCCGCGAGCTGCGCCGGCAGTGTTTGGGTGCCGGAGCGTTCAAGTGTCAGCGGCAGCTCCAGCTCAACGTGGTGCGACATGATCCACCTTGGTCTAAAAAAATTTGTTATTTTTGGCTCTTTTATTAGACCATAACCGCGGCAAAAATTATCTGTATGACTGAAATCACTAATTCAAAACTAGTTAAACGTGGCCTTGCAGACCACCTCACGAACGGCGTCATCATGGACGTGGTGACCCCTGACCAGGCGCGCATCGCGGAAGACGCGGGCGCCGTCGCGGTGATGGCACTGGAGCGGGTGCCAGCAGACATCCGCGCCCAAGGCGGCGTGGCGCGCATGAGCGACCCAGACATGATCGCCGGGATTCAAGAAGCGGTGAGCATTCCGGTCATGGCGAAGGCTCGCATCGGCCACTTCGTGGAAGCCCAGATTCTCGAAGAGCTCGGCATCGACTTTGTTGACGAATCAGAGGTGCTCTCACCCGCTGACTACGTGCACCACATCAACAAGCACGACTTTGCGGTGCCGTTTGTGTGCGGCGCCACCAACCTGGGTGAGGCGCTGCGCCGCATCGCAGAGGGCGCGGCGATGATTCGCTCCAAGGGCGAGGCTGGCACCGGTGACGTTAGCGAAGCAACCAAGCACATCCGCACCATCATGCAGCAGATTGCTGAGTTGAAAGCGGCCTATGAGACCGCCCCTGACCTGCTCTATGTAGCCGCGAAAGAACTCAGCGCTCCGTACGAGCTAGTTTTGGAGACCGCCCAGCGCGGCAAACTACCGGTGCCGCTGCTCACCGCCGGCGGTGTCGCAACTCCGGCAGACGCGGCGATGATGATGCAGCTCGGCGCCGACGGGGTTTTCGTGGGCTCCGGCATTTTCAAGTCTGGCAACCCCGCTGCCCGCGCTAAGGCGGTGGTGCGCGCTACCCGGGAATTCCGCAACGCCGCAGTGCTCGCAGAAGTCTCACGCAACCTCGGTGAGGCAATGGTGGGCATCAATGTTGCGGATCTGCCAGCGCCGCATCGCCTCGCCGAGCGCGGCTGGTAAAGCCGCTGCGGGCCCAGACCCCAAAAGTTTAATTTGCCACGCTTATCATCACTGAAAACATAACCAATACGCAGCGAAATCGTGCGTCTGAAAAGCTATCAGCTGCGGACGCACGATTTCACTGCATGCGCCACAACAGACACTTTTTCCGGTGAGTTTCTGCACTCATAATTACATGATAAACCGAACCCGGGTGCTACTCTGGACACCCGGGCTCGGTAAGTGTTTCACGACGCAGCTTACTCCACGAGTTTGCCGCGATAGTCGGTGTGTTCACGCATTAGCGCCGCGATTTCCTCTGGCACCGGCGCGATTGCTTCGTGCTCCACGGTGCCGTCAAGTGACCACACCATATTGACCTGCAGCTGCGGATCCATCTCCGGGTAGTCCGTACGATTATGGCAGCCACGGGTTTCGCGGCGTTCCAGCGCGCACTGCAAGGTTGCGCGGGCGGCAATAATCATCGCCAGCAGGTCGTAGGCGTGCGCCAAGTCTTGGAAGCCAGCTAAATCTGGGTGCACCCCTAGGTTCGCCACTTTCTGCTCCACCGCATCGAGTTTGCGAAGACCCTCAAGCAGGCCCTCCTCGTCACGAATTACGCCGGCGTGCGCGGTCATCAAATCACGAATCTCCCGCTGCAGCGCGCGCACATTTTCGGTGCCGTCACGGCTTAACAGGCTATCCATTTCGGCAGCTGCTTCCTGCTCTGCCCGGGGCGCCCGCGGCTGCGCTGGCAGCTGCGCAGAGTAGGCTGCAACCGCTTCGCCCACGATCCGCCCATACACCAGAAGCTCAATCAGGGAGTTGCCACCCAGGCGGTTAGCGCCGTGCAGCCCGCTCGATGCCTCGCCAATTACATACAGGCCCGGCACCTCGGTGCTGTGATCTTCGGGGTTCACCCACACCCCGCCCATCGAGTAGTGTGCGGTCGGCGCAATCTCCATAGGCTCTTTGGTGATGTCGCGCATCTGCAACTCCATCATGAGATGGTAGACACGCGGCAAACGCTCCATAATCTGTGCTTTTGGCAGGTGCGATACGTCAAGCCAGACGCCGCCGCGCGGGGTGCCGCGCCCCTCCCGAATCTCCGTCTCTGATGCCAGCGCCACCCGATCTCGGGTGCTGAGCTCTTGCCGCTCCGCGTCATACTTTGGCATGTAACGCTCGCCCAAGGCATTGCGCAAAATACCGCCTTCGCCGCGGGCTGCCTCGCTAATCAGGGTGCCGGCTTCGCTCTCCGGCTCCAAAATGCCAGATGGATGGAACTGCACCAGCTCCGCGTCCCGGATGCGGGCACCAACGAGCGCCGCCAGACGGAAGGTATCGCCGGTGTTTTCGTCGCGCCGGCTAGAGGTGCGCCGCCAAATACGGTTGTGTCCGCCGCTCGCAAGAATCACTGCGTCTGCCCGCACAATCACCCGATTTCCGTAAATCAGGTCAAAGCCGTAGGCGCCGCACACCTCGCCGGTTTCGCTCTGCAGCAGCCGGGTAATGTAAACGGTATCTAGAATCGGGATATTGAGCTGCTCGGCTTTCGCAACGAGGGTACGCTGGATCTCCAGCCCGGTGTAGTCCCCCACGAACGCGGTGCGACGGTAGGTATGCGCACCGAAGAAGCGCTGCGAAATGCGCCCGTCTTCTTCCCTAGCAAACCCCATACCGTAACGCTCCAAATCGGCAATGCCGCGAGCCGCATTTTTGGTCACGATTTCTACGGTGCGTGGATCCGCCAACATATAGCTTTCGGTAATCGTGTCTGCGGCGTGCTGCTGCCAGCTATCTTCCGGATCCATCGTGCCCAGCGCCGCGTTAATGCCGCCCGCAGCCAGCGTCGTGTGGGCATCAAAACGCGGCCGCTTTCCCACCGCGAGAACATCGTGCCCGAGCTCACACAGCTCGATCGCGGCGCGCAGCCCGGATCCGCCGGTGCCGATAACCAGCGCGGTGGTGGTGTAGATTTTTGTGGTGTCTGCTTTAGACATATCGTTCCTGTCTGTTTCGGGATTTCATAAACTCGCGCTCCACTCGCAGCCAATAGCTGCGCATGATTGAGCTCGATTGGGCCCCTGCCCACACATGAATTTCACCTGTTTCTTCATGCGGGGCCCATTCAGCCAGCCAGCTCGAAACCGCTTCCCTGAGTGCCAGCCCGCGCGGTTTACCCCAACCGGGAAGATAGCCGCGTTTACTGGTTTCTCGGCACAGCCAGGTGCAACTGACGCCAGCCGGAAGCCAGAGCTCTGTCTGCTGGTGGGGAGCAAAGACCTCCAAAAAGACCGCGCCGAATACCGGGGTCGCGAATCCTTGCAACCACAGTTGCAGCTCCGCAAGGTCACCGGCATCGCCGGCCGCTAGCACCAGAGTCGGTGCTTCCCCCACCTGTTGCGGCAAGTCAAATTCGAAAGATTCCTCTGCTCCCACATCTACATACTAAGGCTCGCCTTACCTAAATCGGCTTTATTCACAGTGCTTTAACAGCTTCATCGCAGCCCGCCTCCACACAACCACATGGCGGCGCCGTGCCGCAATCACCAACACTGAATCAATCCTCGGCCAGCAGTTATCTACAGCTCAGAAAACAATCTGCTAAGTTCCAGCCACTGCCCTTAAAATTGAACTATGACTTTTACCGCACCACTGACCACCGCAGAAACCGCAGCACTCGCCACCGCAGCCGCAGCTAAACTGCAAGAGCTCACCGGCATCGCAAAATTCGACATCGCGCTCACGCTCGGCTCCGGCTGGGGGCGCGCGGCTCACACCCTGGGTGAAATTATCGCGGAAATTCCGGCGGAGCAGGTGCCGGGTTTCGCCCCCAGCGGGGTTATTGGCCACTCTGGCACGCTTACCGCGATTCGGCTTGCAGACGGGCGCCACGTGCTGGTTATCGGCGCGCGCACTCACCTTTACGAAGGCAAAGGCGTTGATGCGGTCGCGCACGGCGTGCGCACTGCCCACGCCGCCGGCGCCACCACCGCAGTGCTCACCAACGGGGCGGGCGGGGTCAACTTTGACTACGGTGTCGGCGAAGCTGTGCTCATTAAAGATCACATCAACCTCACCGCTAAGAGCCCACTCAAAGGTGCTGAGTTTGTGGATCTCACCGACCTGTACAGCAAAGAACTGCGCGCAGCAGCCAAACAGGTCAAACCAGACCTTAAAGAGGGCGTTTACGCCCAGGTGCCGGGCCCACACTTTGAAACCCCCGCAGAAATTCACTATCTGCGCACCATCGGCGCCGACGCGGTGGGCATGTCTACCGCGCTAGAGGCAATCGCCGCCCGCGCTCTCGGGATGCGCATTTTGGGGTTCACCCTGATCACTAACCCGGCTGCCGGAGTTGTTGACGAGCCGCTCAACCACGAAGAGATTATTGCTGAGGGCAAAGCCGCGGAGGCGCGGCTGGCAGAACTGCTGACTGCGGTAATCACCAATCTGCCACGCTAGTAAGGAAAAACATGACCGAGCAGCCAACCCTCACCACCGAAATTCTGCAGCAGGCGCAGCGCTGGGCAGAGCTTGACCCCGACCCTGAGACGCGGGCGGAGCTTACCGCGTTACTGGCAGATCCACACACCAACAGCGCCGCAATTCTGTCACGTTTTGCGGGGCGCCTAGAGTTTGGCACAGCCGGGCTCCGGGCACCGCTGGGCGCAGGGCCACTACGGATGAACCGGGTTGTGGTGATGCAAACGACTGCCGGGCTCGCAAAGTTCCTGCGGGAGCAGCGCCCCGCTGACGCTCCGCAAACCGTTGTGGTGGGGTTTGATGCCCGCAAGAACTCTGCGATTTTCGCCCGTGACGCTGCCCAAGTGCTTGCCGGCTACGGTTTCCGTGCAATCTTACTGCCGGGGCCGCTGCCAACCCCGGTGACCGCTTTCGCGGTGCGCCGCTACGACGCAATTGCCGGCGTGATGATTACCGCCAGCCACAACCCTGCCCCTGATAATGGCTACAAACTCTATCTCGGCGGATTAGATAACGGCTCCCAAATTGTGCCTCCGCAAGATTCCGCAATCGCGGCGGCTATTGCCGAAGTGGCCGCCGGCGAGTTTTACGATATTAAAATCTCTGACAATTTCGAGCACGGCAGCGACTTTATTTTCACCGAATACGTTGCCGCAACTCTCGCCTCCGCACGCAGCATCCAGACTCATGAGTCGCTGCCGCCGCGCAGTGCCACACCGCAACCGACAATCGTTTACACGCCGCTGCACGGAGTTGGGCTGGCGACCACCGCGCGCTTGTTTACGGCTGCTGATTTGCCGGAGTTAATCACCGTGGCGCAGCAGGCTGAGCCGGATCCACAATTCCCCACCGCGCAAAACCCTAACCCTGAAAATCCCGCCGCACTAGAGCTAATTTTTGAGCGTGCCGCGCAGGTTGGAGCCGATGTTATCTTGGCACATGATCCAGATGCGGATCGCCTCGCCGTCGCCCTTCCAAGCCGTGACGGTAGCGGCAACTATACTGCTCTCACAGGCAACCAACTGGGGCTGCTGCTGGGTTGGCGTGCAGCGCAAAACGTAGCCGCCGAGCTAGCTGCGGGCGCAATTTACGATGAGCAGCCCACACTTGCCAACACTATTGTGTCCTCTCCGGCGCTGCGCGAGGTTGCCAAGCATTACGGCCTACGCTATGTCGAAACGCTTTCCGGTTTTAAGTGGATCAGCCGCGTGCCGGGTCTAGTTTTCGGGTTCGAAGAGGCTCTCGGATATCTGGTAAACCCCACTAATATTCGCGATAAAGACGGCATTTCAGCGGCGCTCGCTGTTACCGATATGGTGTGCGAGTTGCACCGCAAGGGCAAAACCCTGTGGGATATGCTAGACGAAGCAACAGCCCTGTTTGGCGCTTTCGTCAGTGACCAGATTACCCTGCAGTTTGAGAGCGCCGCACAGGCAGCAGCGGCACTGCAACAGGTGCGAGACAACCCGCCGCGTGAATTCGGCGGTGTTGCTGTCGCAAACTATCAAGATTTAAGCCAACTGACTGCGGTTGATCAGCGGGCAAATGTGCTGCGCTTCGACCTTACAGACGGCTCACGTGTGATGATGCGTCCGAGCGGCACTGAACCAAAACTGAAACTCTACATCGACTGCCAAAACACCGCAGGAACCGTCTCGGAGCGTCAAAGCGCGGCAGCGGCCCGAGCCGCTGAGCTCACCGCCGCGCTTCGCGATTCCGTTAACGGTATCGCTTAATCTGCTTATCGCGAGAACAGTTCAGTCCTAGCGATTATTCGCTATGCTCACGCTCGTTTAGCTGCATTTTTCTTCCGGCAGCAATTACCGCAATTACGGTCACCAGCACCAAAACACCTACAGTGCTGCCGAGTGGTAGCCAAGGCAAACGCATTTCAAAGTCGCGAGCCCAAGTAATTGCGGTTATCAGCATTCCCACAATCGTGCCTAAGACCGCACTCACTATAGCGATCAACACCACCGCACCAACCTCAGTTGCCACCAAGCGGTAATACCACCTACGTGGCACACCAATGGCAAGTAGCGCGGCGTTGGTGCCTCTGAGATTGCGGGCAGCGCCGTTAGCATAACCCAACACTAAAAATCCGGCAATTATGCCTGTGCCTAGCCCAATCAAAATCGCCTGCCATGATTCTGCAAACTCAAAATCAGGCGCAGCTTGTATCAACCAGCCGGGATTAAATCCGAGCGCAACCGGCAACTCCGCTAGAATTTTTTCTTGCTCCGGGTTCATGTCAGTATAGAACCAACTAAGCATAGAGGTTGCAAAGCCTTGTTCACGAGCGGTATCTGCCAGCAACAATCCGGCACCGTATATCCCATATCTTTCCGGTGACTGCTGCGGCGTGAAAGCAGGAAGCGCGCCAGCATCGCCAAAATTAATTTCGGGATTTTCTAAGTGCCCCAACCGCAGCACTGCACCATGATGCAAAGCATCTTTCTCAGCCGCGGTTAGAGTGATTTTCAAAAATTTCTCGACAGCTGCGGTATCAGCTAAAGCGTAAAAAGCCCCGTCCCGATACTCACTGTTGATGTCAAGCATTTCTAATCGTACCGGGCTGCTACCGATGTGACCCGCTACCTGATCCGCTAAAGCATCACCGTCAGTTGCCTCATTTAATACCAGCAGCTGAGCACTGCCCGGAGGCACTCTAGGCACCTGTTGATTATTAAACGCAGCGTTCACCGCATGGCTAAGGGTAAGCGTGGAAAAACCTATTGTTAAGACCACAGCGAGAGACAGGGTGGTTTTTATCTGCCCGCAAGTCGCTGCTGTAACCGCAACCGTGCCAATGCCGCCATGGGGTGCTGCAGTTTCACCTGTAAAAACAAACGCAGCAAATATGGCGCTAGTAAAACCACAGCAATAGCGTACACAAATGGGCCTAAAACTTGAATGTTTATCTCGCGGCTTGCTAAGAATGCACCGCCCAGTAAAAAGCACAAAATACTCAGCGCTGGCAGCATCTGCCATCCGTTCGGTAAATATTTCTTAGCCACAATAAGTTTTAAGTTTGGTTTAATGAGTGATGCAATACCAAATACTTGACCTAAAACACTTACCAACAGCAGCAAAACTCCCATTACGGCAATGTCGTGGTATTCGCCGATCTGCACGCCTTGCAGCGCGGTGAGCAGTGGTCTGAGAGCATAGCCTACAATAACTGCGCAGAACACCCCTATCATCGCGCCAAATAGTGACATGACAAGCGCAGCAGCGATTGCCGGGACAGCGCTGTTTCGTATACCTAACGCGTGCATAGTCGCGCCAATGCGTTTCACAAATCTCGCAACCAAATATCCACTGATACTACCCGCGGCCAAAGGCGCTAAAAGCGAAAGGAGAATAACTTCAGAATAAAGTGTCGGCTGGTACGTAGAGAGCCCACTTTTACTTTCAACCCCTGCATAAAAAGCCTCCACGTCAGGGGCTTCAAAACCAGCCAGGTGCAGCCAAGCGCGCACTTTTTCTAGGTATACCGTAATGTCAGTGTCTGCTGTGTCAAAATAAACTATTAGCTGCAAATCGTATTGCTCATTTGCGCCGAGAGTTTGAAATTTTTGCCACCCTTCGCTGTGCAGTAACAGCCCGTAGGGAGCAGGGTTAAAAACTTCCTCGTATAACCCCACAACTTTAAAAGTCACTTCTGAGCTTCCAAAAGATACTTCTGATCCGCCCAAACGCTCTGCAAGCTGCCTTGTAACTACCACTTCATCGGCGTTCTCTGGAAATTTCCCTTCCAGCAAGGTTTTATTTTCTAGCTGCTTATCAACATTCCAGTTAAAACTCTGCAGAGTAGCACGATCTTTACTGTCAGTACCAAAATACACTTGATAGGAGTCGGCGGCAGCAACCGCGCGGTCAGCCCCGGCAGAAATTATCATTTTTTCAATTTCTGCAAAATCAAGTTTTGCTGCTTCCTGCAAAGGCATTGTCAGCGGTACGATGACCCTGTGTGAAAAACTTCCTAAGTCCCGTGCAATAATTTGCTGTGCTGTTAACTGCCCTGTCTGTATCAATAAAAAAATTAGCAACACCGCAAAACTGGCAACAGCAGCCAAAGCAGCAGAAAGCTTAAACTGTCTGGCTTTCAGGAAAAAAACGGTTAAATATCGAGTTAATGAAAAAGCTGGCTTCCTGCTTACAACTTCATAATTTGGCATCGATAACTCCGTCACGCATCTCACGAATATCGTGAGCGATATTAGCAACAGCGCTGTCGTGGGTTGAAACCACAACGCACACGCCCGAGTCGGCTAGCTCACGCAGCGTCTCAAATATTTCAACCGAATTTTTAGTGTCGAGCGAACCGGTAGGTTCATCAGCCAACAGTATTTTCTTCCCACCGGTCAATGCTCTGGCTATCCCCACACGCTGTTTTTGCCCTCCCGACAGCTCCTTAGGTAGCCGCCGGGCAAAGTCGCCGAGCCCAACCCGAGACAAAGAATCAAGCGCTAAAGTTTTAACACTTTGCAAGTCTTGCCCCTGAGCTCGCAGCGGCAACATCACATTTTCTAGTGCCGTAAACTCTGGTATTAAGTTATGATCTTGGAAGATTACCCCGATGTCTGCGAGTCTAGCCGCGGCCCGCTGACTCGCAGACATCTCATGCATCATGTATCCAGCAACGCACACACTGCCGCTTTCTGCCTCTTGCAACCCGGCTATTACGTTAATTAAACTGGTTTTGCCCGAACCGCTGGCGCCCATCACTGCCACCATCTCACCGACGTTGACTTGAAAATTAACGTTATTAAGCGCGGTTACAATCTCTGAACCGGTATCGTAGCGCAAGGACACATTCTGCAGGGTCAGCATTTTACCTCCTCGAAATAATGCCTACTCCGCCTTGGAGTAAATTCATTATATGACTTAGAAAATGCTAAACAAGCAATTTTATTTAATTGTTATTCACTATTTACTATCGCTGCAGAGCCGCTACTTTTTGGGCGGTTTCAGCAGCATCCTGCTGCAGAATCTTGTCTGGCAAGCCAAGTTGCTTGTCTGCGCCAACAGCAATCCAGCTAGCGTTAAAAAGCAGTACACGCGACACAAAATTAAACCACAGCAAGAGACCAATAATAATAGCGAATGGCGCAAGCAGTGGGTTCTTCGTTGCACCGCCTAATAGGCTCGAACCGAGCAGTGTCAATATCAACAGCCCTGCTGCACCCAAAATGGTTTCTTTCCACAGCTGCTTTGGGCGATGCGGCAAGCCCGCCAACCACTTGTGAATCGCAAACACCACCAGCCAGTAAACCAAGAACATCAGGCCGTATCGCAGCACTAAACCGGTGCCGCCAAAGATCCAGTTGTCACGACCAAAGATGTCGCCGACGATATTCAAAACCGCGGTTGAGCCGAGCGACACCGCGCTCGCAACCAACAGCATCAAGCCGAACAGCAACGACATCCCGAAGTCTTTTAACTTCAAAAGAATCGGGTTGCCGTACTCTTTAACATCCATATCGTTAATAATGCGAATCACCGTGCGAGTACTGGTAAACCAGGTCACGATTACCAAAAGCAACGACGCCGCACCAATAACACCGCCCCAGGTTAACGCAGAATCGTTGACCAGGTCATGCAGGTTCAACGCACCCCCGGGGCCGACAAGTCCCGGCACCATTTCTGAGATTGAGCTGCTCATCGAGTCAACGAGCTCTTCGTTGCCCCGCAGAAAATACCCGAAAACACTAAAACCCACGAAGATCGCAGCGAACACCGCAAACACTGCCTGGAAGCTCATACCGGCAGAAAAAATCTCGCCACCTTTAGCGCTGAGGTGCGTATTAGCGCGCAGCGCTCTAGTGCGCTGCAATTTTTCCACCAGTTTTAATACTTTGGCAACAGCACCTGTTTTGTCGGCTGCTGGCTTCGCGTCTTGTGCCATGTTCGTCTGCTCCCTCTGCGTAGACGCTTCACTCCTACGTCTCTATCTTCATATTCGACTTATGTCCCGAGCAAAAGTCTATCCTGCCGCCTTATGTATCGAAAATTACTCCCTGAAAAGCAGCTGTGCGAGGAGAGAGATCTCTCCTCGCACAGCCTTGACGCGGGCACCGCATCACAGCTCGAAACTAGCTGCAGTAACTAGCCCCTGCGACGCCGCTGTTGCGCCACTAAGGTAACCACAACGCTTGCAGCCAACAAGAGCAGCAGGCCCGCGAAACCGACCGGTATCAACTGCTCGGCTGCACCGGTTGCTGCAAGCTTCTCGCCGGCGCGCTGTGGCCCGTTATCATCCTGAGGCGATTGCGGTGATCCGCTACCCTCTCCCGGTTGCGGATTAATCGGTTGCGGATCAACTGGCGGTTCTGGGGCGGCGGGCACAGTAACTGTCGCACTGACAAAGGCAGCATCGACCTGCTTACCGTACTCGCTAACCGCTTTCACCGCAGCAACGTTGGTTATGGCTTGCTCACTGTGCTGCAGTGTAACGGGCGATGCCGCAGTCACAATTAGGGTCTCTCCCGGCTGCAGTTCAGCAACAGAATTTGGCCACTCGTAAACTAACTGGCTCAACCCAGCAAGGTTGTCAGTCACTTCAAAATCTTTGAGCACCGTGTTACCGCTGTTGGTAACGTTAACGGTCCAGTGGATTTTCCCAGCCGCAGCATCAAGCTTGCCAGTCTTCGTGGCAGTGAGTTTACTGTGCGGAACTTTCACCTCAGCCTCAGCTTGCGCCGCCACAGTTTCTGAATTCACTTTACCGGCTACGGTTGCCACGTTGGTGACGCTACCGGCCGCCCTGTGCGCATCAGTAAAATCAGTTCGCAAAGTAGCGGTGACGCTCTCTCCCGGCGCTAACTGCCCTGCCGTGGCTGGCCACACGATATCAGTCGGCGCAATATCACCTAAGGTATCATCAAACATCATCTCAGTGATTGTTACATTGCCATTATTGGTAGCGGTAATTTGCCACTGCACATAGTCTTCTGATACCAACGGTTGCGCGTTTTTAGTAACCCCAATAGCAGCGCTATAGGTTACCGGAACACTCGCCTGAGCTGTTTCTGTGAAGGTTTTGCCGCCGACAGCCACGGATGCAATTGCTTTGTTTTTCACAAATCCCTGCAAGCGTTGCCCCTCAGTCACAGGTGTTTGCACTTGTACGGTTGCACTCTGTGCAGGGTCCAAAGTAGCGATTACAGTCTGGGGCAACTGCACAGCTGTCTCACTCCCATCTGCTGCAACCAGAACGTCACTGAGATTAACGTTATTTAGCTGCCCGTTGCTGTTATTGGTAACCTTAATATTCCAGTCAACAGCGGTACCATCAGCGTTCAAAGCCCCGGTTTTCTCGACCGCAAGCTTCACACACAACGGTTGCTGATACTGAGCTGCCACCCAGTCGCCGTTGCCCGCGCTATTCCAAGCTGAAACTCTAAAACCAACTTTCCCAGCTGCGGTTTCTGTCTCCAGCCCAGCAACAACTGCGCTCGGAATCATTTTAGTCTGCTCTGTAGTTTTAGCAGCGGGCACTACTTCCCAAGTTGCTCCGCCATCCTTGGTCATCTCAACAACATAGTCTTCTGTAGGAGCTATCGATTGTGTCTGCGCCTGATCGTGTTTCCAACTGAGTTTAATATCAGCGTTGCACTCTTGCGACACTGTCAAATCTGTTACAGGTCGCGGGGTTTGTGCCAGAATCCGCACACCAGCATTAGAACTTCCTTGACGCGCGGTAATGTATTTGTAACCATTAGCGTCAGATGTTACACCCCGAACTGTTGCCAAACCAGGCACAGCAACCACTGCTGCAGCATCGGCCTGCGCATTAGCAGCGGCTGAAGAACCACTCGTCCAGGTTCGTGAATTAATCTGCACCAAGTTTGCGCTGCTTTGTTTCATCGCAAAAACGGCGCCATAGCTCGCGGAATTAGGCTCGTTATCAACAAACGCTCCCATAATTGTGTCACCTTTACAGCGACCGCCCGAGCAAACCGCAGCAACCTGCAAGCGGCTATCGTCCGAATAGTCAACCACTTCAGTGCCATCAGGGTTAAGCACGAAGACTCCGCCGAACCGTTTATTAGTTTCAACGTTTGTGGGCGCATCATCAGCATACCAAGTGGTAGGAGCGACATAGATTAAGCCGGTTTCCGAATTAACCGAAACCGCGTAAGGATCAATGCGCACAACTGTTCCCACTGTATTTTGCGCAGTCTGCGATGTCACAGGCACTCGTTGCAGCGAGATAGGGTTCTTTGGACTTCCGTCAGCACCAAAACGCGGCAACGCATAAACATAAGATTCTGTGTTGGCAATAAAGTCTCCGTTTTGCATCCGCGCCACTGAAACTGAATACCCTGCTCTAAAACTTCCCGGTGCCGGCAGAGTTTGACCGTCAACAACAGTTGTGTCTGACCAGCTGCCAGCCCAACCTACACCCTGCAGCTGCGTACCATCAGCAGCAAAACGTTTAATTCGTTGTGGGTTTGCTTCGCCCTCTGAGCGTTTCTGGTAAAACTCAGAATCTACTACCCATGCAACACCTGCGTCATCAAAAGCTATCCCTCGCGGCCCATGTCGTTTCGGATCAGTATCAAATACACCGTCACGAATTATGTGAGGTTGCCCCCAGCCGACACCGGCTCCACTGGTTTCACGATCTGTAGCAGTAGCAACAGCTCCTGCACTTCCGTACATCCCATTTTCGCCATAGTCTGAAGTTGGCTCAGCAGGTTTTTTATAAATTTGAACGTTTGGAGTTCCGCTCTGAAAACTGCTTCCGAGAAAATATGCTACTTTTCCAGAATCGCTCACCCAAAGATCTCCGGTCGCCGGGTTAATGCCAATCCCGTATGGATTAGCAGAACCTCTTATAACAGGAGCTTTTAAGTTACCAATCAGACCCCATTTTGCGGAACCTTGAGCCTTTCCGCTGGTGTAAGGAACTGAAGTTGTGGCACCTTTTGTGCCGGTGATTAAGTCTGCGGCTTGGCTGACTGTAGCACCGCTAACCAGGAATGAAACCATAATCCCGGTTGCGGTAATAGCAGCAGCAGCCTTCTTCATGATGGGGGAAATCAAGAGAAGTCTCCTATATTAATTTACGGGGGGATAATTTCAGCCTAACACTTATCTCCGATGCCTATAAGGCATTTAAAAACTTTATAGGGCTCCTCTAAATTATGAGCATAAAACAGTTAAAGCGCTCCAATCTGGAGCGCTTTAACTGTTTAGGGTTTAATAAACTAGCGTACCTTACCGGTGCGTAGGGCTTCTTTCACTTCAGCAATAGCTTTGGTCACTTGAATACCGCGCGGGCAAGCATCGGTGCAGTTAAATGTGGTGCGGCAGCGCCATACACCCTCTGTCTCGTTAAGAATGTCCAGACGAACCTGTGCCTTTTCGTCACGAGAATCAAAGATGAAGCGGTGTGCGTTAACGATCGCACTAGGTCCAAAGTACTGTCCATCTGTCCAAAATACTGGACAGCTGGTAGTGCAAGCAGCGCACAAAATACACTTAGTTGTATCATCGAAGCGCTCACGATCTTCGATTGACTGCAGTCGCTCTTTGCCGTTTGCAGGAGCGGTGTCTGACTGTAAGAAAGGCTGTACGGCACGGAACGCGTCAAAGAACGGCTCCATGTCTACAATCAGATCCTTCTCCAGTGGCAGGCCCTTAATCGCTTCCACGTAGATTGGCTTAGTGATATCAAGGTCTTTAATCAGAGTTTTGCAGGCAAGACGGTTGCGGCCATTGATACGCATTGCGTCAGAACCACAAATACCGTGGGCGCAGCTACGACGGAAGCTTAGTGAGCCATCTTGCTCCCATTTAATTCGGTGCAGGGCATCCAAGATTCGATCGGTCGGATACATTTCCACGTCAAAGTCTTCCCAGTAAGCATCCTCGCGATTCTCCGGGTTGTAACGACGCACCAGCAGGGTGACGGTAAACGGTTTCGGCACCGCTGGAGCTGCAGCTTCGGCAGTTTCAGTAACTGTGCTCATTAGTACTTCCTCTCCATCGGTGGGTAACGCAGCTCACCGTTTTCATTTTTAGTGAACACAACCGGCTTCCAATCAAGGCGAATACGTTCAGTAACGTCTGCTTCAGCTGGCACATCGGCTTTGTAAGCCATAGTGTGCTGCATGTAGTTCACGTCGTCCCGCTGTGGGTAATCATCGCGCATGTGGCCACCGCGGCTTTCCTTGCGGTTGCGGGCGGTGTATGCCAGCACCTCTGCGAGATCAAGCAGGAAGCCCAGCTCAATACCCTCAAGCAGGTCGGTGTTGTAACGTTCGCCGCGGTCATGCACCGCGATGTTCTTATAGCGTTCACGCAGGTTGGCGATAACACCCAGCACATGAGACAAAGACTCTTCGGTGCGGAACACCTGGGCACCCTTGTCCATCTCTTCCTGTAGCTCGCGGCGAATATCCGCCACTGACTCGGTGCCTGCGGAGTTACGCAGAGTCTCTACCATCTCGCGCACGTTTTTTGCTGGATCGGCCGGCAGTGGCACGAAATCAGCTGTCTGCGCGTAAGCTGCGGCGTTGTTTCCCGCCCGCTTACCGAAAACGTTGATGTCAAGCAGGGAGTTAGTGCCGAGACGGTTTGAGCCATGTACTGAAACACAGGCACACTCACCAGCGGCGTACAGACCAGGCACCACGGTGGTGTTGTCTTGCAGCACCTCTGCGTCATTATTGGTTGGGATACCGCCCATTGCGTAGTGCGCAGTTGGGTACACCGGCACCGGTTCTACCACCGGATCAACACCCAAATAGGTGCGCGCAAACTCGGTGATGTCTGGCAGCTTGGTTTCTAACACTTCCGCGCCCAGGTGGGTGCAGTCAAGGTAAACATAGTCTTTATAAGGGCCAGCGCCACGGCCGTCAAGCACCTCTTGCACCATTGAACGTGCCACAATGTCACGCGGTGCCAGGTCTTTAATGGTTGGTGCATAACGCTCCATAAAACGTTCACCGGAAGCGTTACGGAGAATAGCGCCCTCACCACGCGCACCCTCGGTGAGCAGGATACCAAGCCCCGCCAAACCTGTTGGGTGGAACTGGTAGAACTCCATATCCTCCAGCGGCAGGCCCTTGCGCCAAATGATACCGACACCATCACCTGTTAGGGTGTGGGCATTAGAGGTGGTCTTGAAGATTTTTCCGAAGCCACCGGTTGCGAAAACAAAAGATTTACCCTGGAAAACGTGAATTTTACCGGTCGCCAACTCATACGCAACAACCGCTGCAACGCGCTTCTGGCCATTTGCCTCCTCGGTCATTGCGAGATCCAGCGCGTAGTACTCATTGAAGAACTCCACATTGTGCTTCACACAGTTTTGGTAGAGTGTCTGCAGAATCATGTGCCCGGTGCGGTCGGCTGCATAGCAAGCACGACGCACAGGGGCCTTACCGTGGTCACGAGTGTGGCCACCGAAACGCCGCTGGTCAATCTTCCCCTCAGGAGTACGGTTAAACGGCAACCCCATATTTTCCAGGTCGAA
>NZ_JACIFD010000017.1 GCF_014197205.1 Canibacter oris | reverse complement strand
CGGCTTACTTTACTCATTTTTCGGAATCACCCCCAGTCGGGAGACAATATCGCGTGCTTCTTTCAGGGTCGCGGCGTTGAGTGTGCGCTCCACCTGCCGTTTGCTGTGCGGATTAAGATCCCGCAGTGGAATGTTGGTGTCTTCAACCACGCTCGCGAGAGAGATTGGCCCGATATTTTGCTGCACTCCGCGGTAAATCACAACGGAGTCAGTATCCGCGCCAACAAAGTAAAGTGTTTGGGTCCAACGGTAGCCAAAGAACACGGCAAGGGTGATAAGTAGCACACCACATCCGGCTGCAACAGCCCAGGTCGCGCGGCGGCGCCAGTTGCGGCGCTTAGTTTCAGCAATCAGTTCTGCCAGATATTCATCTACTCGGGGCTCGAAGTGTGCTTCTGGCACAGGCGCAGTTTTACGGCGGCGCTTGCCCAGGATGCGGGTGCGGTGGGTGCTCGGGTTTAGCACGTCATCGCTGTCGCCCGCTGCCCCCACAAAGCGTTGTGTTGGCAGTGTCAGTGTGTCTTGTAGCACTGCTGCCGTGGTTGCAGCTGCGTTTGCCACTGTGGTCTCGGTAGTTGCCGTGGTCTCTGCGGCGATGCTGTCGTCCTCGGCTGCGCCGGCCTCGACGCTGTTAGCTGCGGCAGTGTCGGTGGCGGTGTTTGCGCTGCTTTTAGAGTCTGCAACAGTTGCTGCTGGCAGCGCCGGTGTCGGAGCGACCAGCGCGACTGTAACGTTATCTGGCGCACCGTTTTCAAGTGCGCGGTCAATCAGCTGATCGACCGCAAGTTGCAGTTCATAGCCCTTCCGTAGTTCATTACGGATGGTTTTTTCTTCAACGTAACCGCACAACCCGTCAGAGCACAGTAGCCAAATATCGCCGGGCTGTGTCTCCAGCACTGCGGTGTCAATCTCTGGCTGCAGCTCAACATTGCCGAGCACTCGCATCAAAACCGAACGCCGCGGGTGGGTTTTCGCTTCTTCTTCCGTGATTTGACCGCTGTCTACTAGTCGCTGCACGAAGGTGTGGTCGGTGGTAACCTGTTTTAATTCGCCGTCGCGGAAGCGGTAAACCCGGCTGTCACCGATGTGCGCAAGCGCCAGCTTGTCGCCGACGGTGAAGAAACCACTGAAAGTGGTGCCCAGGCCAGCTAGTTCCGGACGCTCCTTGGCAGTCTCTGAAAGTTTTTCGTTGGCAGCACGTAGCCGATTGGCGAGATCCGCAGCCGCAGCTTCCGGGTCGGTGAATGTCTCAGCATCGCCGTTAGCCACAAACTTTGTTACTAGGGAGCTTGCGATGTCGCCGCCGGCGTGGCCGCCCATGCCGTCAGCGACAAAAAAGAGCCTTGCGCCAGCAAAACCGGAGTCCTGGTTGTTGCTGCGGACCATCCCCACGTGGGAGCCGATTGCGCTGCGATAGTTAAAAGTCACGTTACGGCCTCAGTTCGAAGGTCGTGGTGCCGATTGTGACGGCGGTAAAGATGGGCAGTGAGACAGTGCCGGAAATACGTTGGCCATCAAGCTTGGTGCCATTGGTGGAGTCGAGGTCAGTAAGTTGCCATGTCTCCCCTTTGCGAGTTAGCTGTGCGTGATGTGTAGAGGTGTATTCATCAACAATCACCAGAGTGGAGTCAGGTGATCGCCCAATTGTCAAAACCTCTTCGTCGAGCGGAATTTCAGTGCCACTTGCAACCCCAGAGGTAATCAGCAGGCACCGTGCTGGTGCAGCACCACCGGCGCTCGGCAAATCATTTACCGCCGCATCTGCGGCACTCAGCTGCTGCGGCTGTGCGCCCAGTTGAGGCGCCTGCACTAGCGGCGAAACAACCGCCATGTTAGGTTCCGCTGGGGTGGTGTTGCGATCGCGTAAGCGCCGCGCTGGCGCGCCGAAGAGGTCTGAACGTAGCGCGTAGACAATGCCGAAGATGAAAATCCACAGCAGTAGTAAAAACGCTAGCCGCAGAATGACAAAGGTGAGTTCGGTCATGCACCCTCCCAGAAATTTGAAGTGCTGCCCTGCTGCCCGCTGCCCTGCTGCAGCGGCACAAAACGGAATCGCAGAGGAGTCTGCCCAATATAGATAACCATGTCTTGCTGCAGCTGTGCCTCTCTGAATCGCTGCCCGTCAATCTTAGAGCCGTTGGTGGATCCTAAATCTCGCACCAGGCCCTTCTTGCCGTCCCACAAAACCTCCAAGTGCCTACGGCTTGCCGCACTGTCCGCGATGCGAATGTCACTGTCAGCTCCGCGACCAACAATCGTTGTGCCCACGCGAATCGGGTGCACCTGCCCCTCAACCTCTAGCGCTGCACTCCAAGAGACAGCCCCGTTAGGGTTTTGTGAGGTTACTTCGAGGGTGCCACTGGTGAAATCTGCGGTTGTGAAATTAATAACCGCCGGCCCCAAGAGCTGATAATTCTGAGTAGCTGCGTGTTTCATCACAACCTGCTCTAGCTCGGTTTGCAGCTGTGAGCCGATTTGTCGTAGTTTCTCGGCATCTTTAGCCGCGACGGTGACGGTGAAGATGTTTGGAGCGAGAATGCGATCGCGATCCACCGCAACCGCCTTAATATCTAGTTCGCGTTTCAGTGCCGCAGAAATCTCCACCGGTTGTACACCGCTGCGGAAAGTACGCGCGAAGGCACCGTTCACGGTGCGTTCCAGACCGCGTTCAATGCTGTCTAAAATGCCCACAGCGCCTCCTTACTATTTCTTAAAATTATGCCTGATTTCTGCCGTGGCTTAAACGTTGCAAGCACAGCCGCAGCAGGTGCACAGGCACACCCGTATAAAAATGCTACCCGGTGAAACTGACAAAGCAACGAGTTTCCTGCCAAACCGGAGAATTTCCTGGGGCAACGTGCCCCGGAGTTTTTTAGCGGGAATGGCAGCGGTGGTTATGGCAGGGTTGTGGATCAGCCCGCCGCCGCGCACATAAAACACTAAAATTTGCAAAACATTTTGAGACCTGTTATTGTTTAGGAGTTGTCTGTTATGAAGCAGGCGAACGCGCGAGTGGCGGAATTGGTAGACGCGCTGGCTTCAGGTGCCAGTGCCCGCAAGGGCGTGGGGGTTCAAGTCCCTTCTCGCGCACAATATAATTGTTGTGAAACAAGCCGCTGTTTAAACAGTGGCTTTTGTTTTAGCAGTTTGCCGGGCCGAGGAGCTTGGCAATGTTTAGTAAAATCGTAAGCATGTCAGAGCAGCTTCCCACAACAGTCGCAGAGTTTACCGCTAATCTAGCTCACGTCAATGAAAAAATAGCTGCGGCGTGTGTTGCCGCCGGGCGTGATCGCGACGAAGTGCGATTGCTGCCGGTCAGTAAAACCGTTCCGGAAGAGCGGTTGCGGCACGCGATTGCCGCCGGAATCACCCGCTTTGGCGAAAATAAAGCGCAGGAGGTGAAGCGGAAAGCTGAAAACCTCCAAGACACCGGGGTTGAGTGGGCGGTAATCGGACACCTACAAACAAATAAAGCCAAAGAAGTGGCGCAGTACGCGGCAGAGTTTCAGGCGCTTGATAGCGTTCGTCTTGCAGCCGCATTGCACAACCGACTTGAGTTGCTAGATCGCACCCTTGAGGTGTATGTGCAGGTCAATACCTCAGCGGAAGAGTCTAAATTCGGGCTGGCCCCGGTCGCGGTGCCAGAATTTCTCGACGAACTCGCCGCTTTCCCGCGTCTTAAAGCGCAGGGTTTTATGACCCTCGCAGCGTTTTCGGCAGATCAGGCTGAGGTGCGGGGATGCTTCCAGCTGCTGCGCGAGATTCGTGATCAGGCGCAGCTCACCCACGGGGAGCTTATCGGCCGCGCGGAACTCTCAATGGGAATGAGCGGTGATTACGAGCTCGCAATTGCGGAGGGCTCTAACTGCGTGCGGGTCGGGCAAGCAATTTTCGGTGCCCGTAACTACACTGTGTAACCCGGCAGCTAACTCGAGTGTCATCACCGTCCGCGGCAAAAGTGTCCCGCGGCAAACCGCCGCAACAAAACCCCTGCGCGCCGAACCCGCCGCAGCGCCGGTCGCGGTGCCTAAACCAGCAGCGCTGCCAGCGCCGCGACAAATGACGCAACTCCGAGGCACAGCGCCAAGATAATTAAAATCAGGTGCACAGTGTAAAATCGGGTAGCTTTGCCCTGCGCGTCAAACGCTCGTTCATCCTGCCGCACTCGCCGCAAAAACGGGGGCCATACAATCACGTTAAAAGCTGCGTTTAGGAACAGCAAAACAATCAGCATCGTATCCATAGTTTTAGCTTACTAACTCTGCAGCTGGGTGGCAGTAATTTTTTCGCCCCGCAAAATCAGCTCCACAAATTTCCGCAGCACCACCTGTTTAGCGCTCGCAGCATCCACCTCAATCGCAACAATCGGCCCGCTGCGCACCAGCCCCAAGGCCTCTTTTGCTGGCATAATCGCTCCCTGAGCGGCGGCGCCTTGCTTGGTGGTGGATCCACCCACCGCAGCGTGCAACTCCCGCATCGAGGTGAAAATTGGCAGCACCTGCTTGCCGTTGGTGGCGCGAATCGTGCGGGCGCGGGTGCCTTTCTTCTTGGTGGTGGTGCCGGTGACATCAACCACCAGGTATCCGGTGCCGAGCGCGGTAAGAAAAGCCGCGAGGGAATCGTAGCTGGGTTGCTGCTGCAGCGCGGCCAGCGCCTGTTGGGCTTCGTGATTTACGAAATCCGCAGCCGCAGCGGCGTCAAACTGCGCAAACTCGGCTGTTTCTTGCAGCTGCGCTGCGAGGTTTTCGGGTTCCATAGTGACTCCTGTTTTCGAGGCAGTGGGGGCAGTGGATCAGCCCGCCGCGGGTTAAAAAAGGGCGTTGTCGTCAGCGATGCCGCGCATTGCGTCATAGTCGAGCACGAGACAGCGGATGCCACGATCCTCCGCTAAAGTACGCGCCTGCGGCTTAATCTCTTGCGCCGCAAAGACTCCCTGCACCGGGGCTAGGCGGGGATCACGGTTCATCAGCTCCAGGTAACGCGTCAGCTGCTCTACCCCGTCAATTTCACCGCGGCGTTTAATCTCCACCGCAACGCTGCCTCCTGTGGCATCTTGCGCCAGGATATCAACAGGGCCGATAGCCGTCATATATTCGCGCCTGACGAGCGTGTGACCGTCGCCCAGCAGCGTGATTTGTTTCGCCAGGAGCTCCTGCAGGTGCGCCTCTACCCCGTCTTTCACGAGCCCCGGATCGGTGCCTAAATCGAAGCTGCTGTCGGAGACAATCTCGTAAATCGAAATCATTAGGCGGTCGTTGCTTTTGTGCTGAGTTACCTGCCAAATCTCTACAATCCCGGCGGCCTCCTGGGTGGCATCAGGAGTTTGGGTAGTTAAAGCCAGCGGCGGATTCATCCAGTTCAATGGCTTATAGCTGCCGCCGTCAGAGTGCACCAAAACACTGCCGTCGGCCTTTAGCATTAAAACTCGGGTGGCAACTGGCAGGTGGGCGGTGAGGCGACCGGCATAATCAACTGAGCATTTTGCAACAACTATTCGCACGCTTCAAGCCTAGCGGAAGAAGCTCAGCGTAGCCCCGCTGCTGCGCCAGAACAGGGTTGTGAAGCGCGATGCCATATAAAGCAGCATAAAAGCTGCCACTAAGAAACCGAGATACAGTTGCGGTGACAGTTTTGTAGCGGCGCTCGCCAGGATTAGCAACGGCGGCGCAAAACACAGTAAATTAAGCACTCCGGTGAGCGCCAGGTAGCGGTGATCTCCGGCCCCAATTAAGACGCCGTCAAGCGCAAACACCGCTCCGCACAGCGGCTGCGCCAACGCTAGCACCAGCAGCGCCGGAGTGAGGGTTGCGTTGAGATTCGTGCCAGCGCCAAACAGCTGTGGCAACACCCCGCTGCTGAGCGCCAAAAGCAACCCCAGCGCCGCCCCGAGCGTCGCAGCTAAGCGCAGCAGCTGCCTGGTGAGCTGCCGCACCTGCGCGGTGTCACCGGCTCCGAAGGCTTTGCCGATTAGTGCCTGGGCGGCAATCGCCAGTGCGTCAAGCGCGTAAGACAGCAGCATGAAAACCGCATTAATGACAGCCAGGGAGGCCGTTACAGTGGGGCTGTGCACCGTCGCAGCCCACATGGTGAGTAGGATTGCGATGCGGAGGCTGAGGGTGCGCAGGAACAGCCAGGAGCCGCTGGAAACGCTGGAAGCGATACCGGCTAGGCTGATCTGCCATGAAAAATTTAATATGCGTGAACGAGAATATAATTTGGCGCAGAACAGCAGGGCCATGAGCCACTCTGCCAGTGTTGTGCCTAGGGCGCTGCCGAAAACCCCGAGCCCGAGATGGAACATGAAGATCCAGTTGAGGGCAGCGTTCACGGTGGCGCCGAAAACCGTTACGATGAGCGGGGTGACGGTGTTTTGCAGGCCGCGCTCAGTGCCCGCGAAAGCATAGCAGAGCAGCATCGCGGGAACTCCCCACAGCGCCGTGAAGAAGTATTCTGCGGCAAATATTCCAGTTTCGGAATTAAGCGCGGTGAAAAGTGATAGCAGCCAGTTTCCAGAGGTGCCGAGCAGCAGCACCGCACCGCATCCAATTAGCGCCGCGAGCGCTGTTGCATCAAGGCCCGCCTGCAGTGCTTCTCGGGGTTTTCCAGCGCCGTAGAGTCTTGCGATTTTGCTGGTCGCCGAGTAAGCCAGGAATACCATGAGTCCCACCGTGGTGGTGATGAGGGTGGCTGCGATGGTGGCTCCAGCGAGTTCAGCGACTCCGAGATGGCCGAGCATTGCGGTGTCGACTAAGACCAGCAGTGGCTGCGCGATTAGTGCTCCGAAAGCAGGAACTGCGAGGCGCAAAATCTGGGCTGTGACACCGCTGTTACCTCCCGGTGCGGCGGCTTCGGGCATGGCTGTTCCCGGTGCAGCAGCCTTGGGTGCTGCCGTTTGCCTGTGCGCCCTAAACCTTTTCACGCTAAGAATAATAGCAAGCTGAACGTAGCCTCGCCGGCGGTATGTGCTGGCACTTGTGCACCGACGCAAACACTGCGAGCCGGCGGCACAGCGATTTCAACGCTGCGGCCCACTAGGATTAAAACCATGACACTTTCAGGTATTAATCTTGCAGAACTAGATCCGGCAGTGCGGCCACAGGACGATCTTTACCGCCATGTTAATGGGAAGTGGATCGCGCGCACCGAGATTCCGGCTGATAAAGCCCGCTACGGAGCGTTTGCAATGCTCGCGGAAAACGCTGAGGAAGCGGTGCGCGAAATTATCACCGGTGGCAGCGCTGACACGGGCGCCGGCACTGACACTGGCGCGGGCGCGGGTGTAGACGCTGGCGCAGAAGCGGGGGCTGATAATAATACGGCCGGAGACAGCACTGTCCAGGAGCTTGAGAAAATTCAGCGACTTTACGCGGCCTTTATGGATGAGGCCGAGCTGACCCGGCTCGGGGCAGATCCACTGCAACCAGAACTGGCAGAAATTGATGCAGTCACGAATATTACCGAGTTTACTCGGCTGGTGGCACGATTTGATTTGCGCGGTGCAGCGGGTTTCGCCGGAACTTACGTTGATAATGACCCGGGCGATCCGCAGCGTTACGTGTTGATGCTAACTCAGGCAGGGCTCGGGATGCCCGATGAGTCTTACTACCGTGAGGCACAGTTTGCTGAGATTCGTGAGCAATATCAGCGCCATATTGCCCGGATGTTTGAACTCGTGGGTGTGCGCGATGCTGCCGCGCGGGCAGCTCGGGTGTTTGAACTAGAGACCGCAATCGCAGCGCACCATTGGGATCGTGTGGAGAGCCGCGACATTCAGAAAATCTACAACCTGCTGAGCTTTGCGGAGCTGTGCGAAGCGGTGCCGGGCATCGCTTGGACGGATTATTTCGCGGAGTTGGGCCTGGAGGAGCCACTGGAAGTTGTTTTGTGCCAGCCGAGTGCTTTGCGTGGCTTCGGACAGTTATTGACGGAAGACCGCCTGGAGGCCTGGCAAGACTGGCTACGTTGGCACGTGGTGGCGAGCAGCAGCGGTTTGTTAAGCCCCGAAATTAGTGCCGCAAACTTCGAGTTTTACGGCACTGCTTTAACAGGCGCTGAGCAGCAGCGGCCACGTTGGCGGCGCGGCGTCAGTTTTGTTGAGGGCACCATGGGTGAAGCCGTTGGCAAACTATATGTAGCCAAACACTTTGATGAGGCTTCAAAGGCCACGATGGACGAGTTGGTGCACTACTTGATTGAGGCTTACCGAGAGTCAATCACCAACCTCACCTGGATGAGTGATGAAACTAAACAGCGTGCAATTGCAAAGCTTGAAAAGTTTGTGCCGAAAATCGGTTATCCGGTGAAGTGGCGGGACTACAGTGATCTGCAGGTCACCGACAGCCACTTTGCCAACGGCCGTGCCGCGGCAGTTTTTGCGGCGCGGATCGAGTTCGCGAAACTCGGCAAACCGGTTGATCGCGAGGAGTGGTTTATGACTCCGCAGACCGTAAACGCGTACTATAACCCGGGTATGAACGAAATCGTGTTCCCGGCAGCGATTCTGCAGTCGCCGTTCTTTGACAGACACGTTGATGCCGCTAGCAATTTTGGCGCAATCGGCGCGGTTATCGGGCACGAAATCGGGCACGGCTTCGATGACCAGGGATCACAGTATGACGGTGATGGACAGCTGCAAAACTGGTGGACTGATGCGGATCGGACCGCATTCGTGGAGCTCACCAAGTCGCTAATCGCGCAGTACGACGAGCTCTCGCCCGAGGGGGCTGACGGGCAAACCGTGAACGGTGAGCTCACCATCGGCGAGAATATCGGCGACTTGGGCGGGCTTTCAATCGCGTGGAAAGCTTATCAAATGTATCTCGGCGGCGCCCCGGCGCCGGTACTTGACGGGCTCAGCGGTGCAGAACGGTTCTTTATGTCGTGGGCGCAGTGTTGGCAGCAGAAGGCCCGCCCGGCGGAAACCGTGCGGCTTTTGACTATCGACCCGCACTCACCGAATGAGTTCCGCTGCAACCAGATTGTGCGTAACCTCCCGATTTTCCATGAAACTTTCGGCACTAAAGAGGGTGATGCATTGTGGTTGGATCCAGCAGCACGGGTCGCTATTTGGTAGTGTGAAGAGGCGATAGCCCAAAGCGGGGCGCCGCCGGAAATTCCGGCGGCGCCCCGCTTTACTGTTTACAAACCGCATTAGCCGCTGAGGTGCGGGCGGTTACTACTCTGAGGTGCGGGCGGTTACTATCGCGCGACTACTGCGCCGTGCGTCGCGCAGCTAGCGCCCACATGTTGAGGGCACACCACGAAGCGATCACGGCAGTTAAACTCAGTGCAGTTCGCGAGCTGATTTGCTGGCTCTTCACACACCACGCACTTGCCGATTACGGCAGCTCCGGCGGCAAAATCCATCGCCTCGCGGCCATCGAACACTGCCAGGGAACCCTCCCACAGCCCGTCATTACCGAACTTTTCGCCGTAGCGCACAATGCCGCCGTCGATTTGGTAAACCTCTTTAAAACCCCGGTTGCGCATCACCGCAGACAGAATCTCGCAGCGAATTCCGCCGGTGCAGTAGGTGATAATCGGCTTGTCTTTGAGATCGTCGTATTTACCAGACTCAATCTCGCCCACGAAGTCATGGCTGGTTGCCACGTCCGGCACCACAGCGTTTTTGAACTTGCCGATTTCCGCCTCCCAGGCGTTACGGCCGTCAAAAAACACCACATCATCGCCGCGCTCTGCTACGAGTTCATGTACCTGCTCAGGCTTCAGGTGCTTGCCGCCACCGATAACACCGCGTTCGTTCACCTCAATCTCGTCGGGCAAACCAAAGGCAACCAGCTCTGGGCGTACCTTGACGCTGAGTTTTGGGAAATCGAGAATTTGCTGCCACGGGGCGGCGCGATCCACCCCATGCACAATATTCTCAGTGGTAATCAGGCCCGTGCCATCTGACCATTTAACGTCAAGTTTGAAAACTTCTTTGGTTGCTTTTAGGTAAGCCTTGCAAGCATCAATCTCGCCACCAACGGTGCCGTTGATGCCGTGCTTAGAGATGATGATACGACCGCGCAGCCCTAGTTTTTCGCACAGCTCCTTCTGCCACAGGCGAGTAAGCTGCGGGTCTGCCACTGGTTGAAACGCGTAATAAAGCAAGATTTTTCCGGTCACGCTTTAAGTTTACCGTGTTTTCCACAGATTTTAATTACTCGGGATATTCTCTGCCCAACGCCATAAGATGTGAATATGGGCAGCAATGATGACGAAATTCAAGCGGCAAACGGCGAAAATCTGCGGCGGCTGAGTCAGGGCCGCCTAATTGAGCTGTTTAAGAGCAAAGACCTGAGCTATTTCATTGATAGCGACAATGACTTTGGTTGTTTCGCTAATGATATGCGGCTGTATTTTATGGTGCGCGGAGAGCAGCAAGAGATTTTGCATGGCCGCTGCGATTTTATGGTGTCGTATTCACTTGATGAACTCGCGGTAATTCGTGATTTTATTGAGCGTTGGCACCAGGAAAATGTGTTTCCGCGGATTCACTACGTGATAACCGACACTGGCGCGGTGAAAGTGGCGACGGAATACATAGTCGATTATGAAAAGGGCGTTACCGATGCGCAGCTGATGACGCACTTGCAACTGCTGGTCGCGGTCAGTGAAGAAGTTTTCACCGCGCTGACGGATTTTTTGCGGAATGGAGTCTAGGGGCAGTAATGACTGAGATGTTAAAACCGGTGGCCTCTGAGCGGGTGGAGACACTGCTTAAGGAGATGAACTACAGCTACGGTCGCGACGATGAAAACGACCTTATGGGGCTGTGGGATGGCAATGTTTTTTACTTCCTGGCGCCGCCGAGCGGAGATTTACTGCAGATAATGTCGTTTTTCCGCCACGATTTTGCGGCGCAGCATGAGGAGCAGCTGCGGGACTTTATTGATGAGTGGCACCGCACTAAGTACTGGCCGCGGCTCACGATGCTGCGTGTTGGCGAGGACGAGAGCGAATTGCGGATCCGCGCTGACCACGGTGTGCACTATGAGCACGGCGCGAGTGATGAGCAGCTGCGGTTACAGATTAACTGCGCGCTGCAAACTGCGTTGCGTAGCTACAGTGCGCTGACGCAAACCTTTGGCCTGGAGTTCCCGGAGCCGGGCAGCGGCTCGTAGGCTGGATTGCTGACCGGGTTTTGTAGCGCGGGCAGCGCGGCGGTGCGGGGTGCTCTGGCCGGGTGTGCTTAGGCTGAGCCGGTTGGGCGGTTGCGGCATACCTCACAGATGCCGAAAATATCGACAATGTGTCGCGGATCCGCGTAGCCGTATTTAGCAGCAATATTTTCTGCCCAGCTCTCAACCTCCCCGGCATCAATCTCTTCGGTTGCGCCGCAGCTGCGGCAGATGAGATGGTGATGATGTTTATCGGTGGTGCAGAAACGGAAAAGGTTCTCACCCTCGGGAGAGTTAATGGTGTCGGCTTCGCCGGCTTCGGCCATGGCGCTCAGGGAGCGATAGACGGTCGCGAGACCAATCGGAGAGCCTTCGGCACGAAGCTTATCATAGAGGGTTTGGGCGCTGATGAAGCTGCGCTCGTTTGTCATCGCCGCTCGTACAGCTTCGCGCTGCCAGGTATTACGTTTAGCAGTCATAATCCCTCCAGGACAACTGAGTAGTTACCTTTAGTCTAGCTGTCTTATCCGAAAATCAGTAGGAAGCTTAGACGCGGCGGCGGCGCAGCAGGAAGCGGGCGGCGAGGGCTATGAGGAACTCCGCCGCCAGCACCAGACCAATTGCTCCGCCCGCCGCCAACTCAAAGGTGAGCGAGAGCCAGAGCCCCGTAAAGCTGCCCAGCAGCGCGATGAGTGTAGCGAGCGGTGGCAGCTGGCGAATGTTTGAGGCGAGCAGCTGCGCGGTAGCCGCGGGTCCCACGATTACCGCGATCGCTAGAATTGCGCCTACGGCAGGTATTGCAACCACTACGGTGGCTGCGGTGAGCATGGCGGTGATGAGCGCCGGCAGCAGCGGGTTAAACCCTGTGGCGCGGAATCCCGCAGGGTCGAAAGTATCGAAAATTAGTTGTCTTCCAAAAAACAAGAGCAGCAAAACTGCGCCGCACAACACTGCCGCGGCGGCCAGCATATCAGTGCTTTCTACCCCGAATAGGGAGCCGATAAGCAGCGCCTCAATCGGTACCGCAAGGCCCTTTTGGAGTGACGACAGCACCGCTCCTAAAGCGAAGCCGAAAACTAGCAGAATTCCCGTTAGTGCTGCGGTGTGCTGCTTGCTGAGGCGCGTTAGGAAAGTCAGCAGCAGCGCTAAAAACAGCGCTGCGACAGCTTGCCCCAGCAGCACATTTACCCCTAGGAGCGCGGCAATAACCCCGCCCGGGAAAGTAGCATGGCTGAGAGAAACCGCGAAGAAAGAGCTGCCGCGCAACACAATCAGCGGCCCCACAACCCCGGCTAGGAGTGACAGCAAGGTTAACTCTATGGCAGCAGTGGTTAGAAAACTCACCCTGCACCTCCCGGGCGTAAGCTACTTGGCCGCACCGCGCTGTAACCAACAGCGAGCACATAAAACAGCACCAGTGTCAGTACCACCGCCCCGCCGGCGGACACATTAATACCGTGGGCGAATGACATCCACACGCTGAAACCAATTCCGACGATCCCTGCCAGCACGGTTAGCATCGCCGCCAGCACTGTTAGCCCAGACAGGTTGGTGGTGAGCCGCTGTGCGGTGGCGGCGGGCACGATTAGCAGCGCGATTATTAACAGATTCCCGAGGGCGGTAGCGCCGGCTACAACCACCATTGCGATCGCGGCGCCTAGAATCAGATCGGTGATGAGAGGGTTGAAGCCCGCGGCTGCGAAACCCTGCGGGTCATGCGCGCGGAACAGTTGCCGCCGCCAGGTGCCTAGCACCAGCGCCACAGCGGCAAGCGCTATTACAGTAACTTGTAGCAGCTGTGCCTCGGTGACGGTCAGCAGATGCCCAAAAAGCAGGCTGCTGAGCTGCGCCATATAGTCGTGTTGCCGCGATACCAGCACCACCCCGAGGCTGAAGGCGCTCGTGAGTAACACCGCAACCGCAGCGTCGTTGCCTAATAGCCCGCGATGGGTGAGCAGGGTGATGAGCGCTACTGCGAGCAGTGCCGCCACTAGCGCGGCTGGCATTAATGCCGCGGTGCCGCCAAGCAAATAACCGACAACCAATCCCGGAAAAACCGCGTGCACTAAGCCATCGGTGATGAATTCCATCCCGCGAAAGTGTACAAAGACGCTGATTATCCCGGAGCACACGGCAAGCACCGCTATCACTAGCAGGCCCCGCGAGATAAACGGCAGGGTGAAGGCGTCGAGCAGCTCCGGGAGGGTCACGTAGCGCCCTTCTCGTCGGTGCGGGTGTGCGGATCACACTCCGCGAGCGTTGCCGCGGAGGAGTGAGTGTGATGCAGGTGTTCTGCGGCCTCGTGTCGGGTGGTTACCACGCCGCCGCCGAGATCCACCGTGGTGTCGTGGAAAGTAGCGGCAATGTTTTGTACGGTCAGGGTTGTGCTGAGCGGCCCGTAGGCAATCATTTTTTTGTCAAGCAGCATAACGTGGCTGCACACCTCACGCGCAATCTCCAGATCGTGGGTAGAGACCGCAATCGCACAGCCCGCGTCACGCAGCTGTTTTACGGTTGCCAGGAGAGCTTCCCGGTTGGGACGATCCAAACCGTTAAAAGGTTCGTCGAGCAGCAGCAGTTGCGGCTGGCTGACCAGGGCACGCGCCAGAATTGCGCGTTGCTGCTGGCCGCCAGAGAGCGAATTAAATGATTTTTTCAGCTGTGCCTCAAGCCCGACCTGCGCCACGGCGGCGGTGATTGCGGCGCGTGCGGCGGAGTTTAGCGGGCGCATCCCGAGTTTACGGTAGAGACCCATCGCAACCACCTGCTGCACAGTGACCGGCAGCTGCAGATTGCGGGTGTCGCGCTGCGGCAGCAGCCCAATTTGTGGGCGAGCTTGCTGCGGCGACTTTGCGAAAACCGTAATGTTGCCGGCGAGGTGCTCGGTGAGGCCCACCAGACCTCCCAGCACCGTTGATTTGCCGCTGCCGTTTGGGCCAATCAGCGCTACTGCCTCACCCGGAAACAGCTGCGCGGTGACACCGGTGACAGCGGCAACACCCTGGTAGCCGAAGGCAGCGTCACGCAGCTCAAAAACTGGGTGTGCAGGCAGCGGTGCGAGGGTCGCCATGATTGTCCTTACTGCAGTTCCGCCGGGGGTTCGCTGAGTTCGTAGCCCCAAGCGGTGAGCATAGTGCGAGCGTTGGAAATTGTGGCGCCAATGTAGGTGCTGGCCTCACCCTCAGCCGCCAGTGAATCGGCGTAAATTGGGTCGGTAACAACCGGAATTCCGGCCTCTTTGGCGACCGTGCTGTTTAGCCGCGGGCTGTTTGAAGACTCCACAAAAATCGCCGGCACACCCGCGGCTTTAATGTTTTCTACGAGAGTCTTGAGCTCCGCGGCGCTCGGCTCAGCGTTGTCTTCAAAACTCGGAATCACGCTGCCAACATAGGTGATTTGGTAGTCGTGCAGGAAGTAAAGCAGCGCATTATGGGTGCTGACGAACTTCTTTTTCGCTGGATCCACCTGCCCGAAACTATTGCCGAGCCACTCATCAAGCGCCACCAGCTTCGCGCCATACGCGGCGGCGTTTTGCCGGTAGAACTCGGTGTTCTCAGGATCTGCGGCTGCTAACGCCTGGGCGATTGGTTGCAGCATAGCGTTAGCGTAGCGCGGTGAAGTCCAGATATGCGGATCAATGGTGCCGTTTGCACCGTGGGTGTGGTGGGTGCCGTGATCATGCTCAGCATCGTGGTCGACGCTGTGGTCATGGCTGGCAGCAGCAGGGTTGTGGATCGCGCCGCCGCGCGCAGCGGCGGTAATCTCTGCGGCTTCAGCGAGGTCTACGCCATCAGCGACGGTGACAATCTCGCCCTTAAAACCAGAAGCCTCAACCGCGCTGTGGATAAAGTCGTCAAGTCCGGCGCCGTTAACAAGCAGAATATCGGCGGCGGCGAGAGCTTTGAGATCAGCGGGGCTCGGATCGAAGCTGTGGGCGCTGGAGCCCGGCTTGAGCAGGCCCGTGACCTGCACTTTATCGCCGCCAATGTTGTGCACAAAATCTTGCAGTTGAGTGGTCGTGGCGGCAACCTGCAGCCCGGAGGCAGACTCCGCACCAGGGGTGGCGGCGTCGTTGGAACAGCCTGCGGCGAGCACTAGGGCAGCGGCAGTGGCTGCGAAGGCGGCAGTTTTAGTTAGGAATTTCCTCATGAATTAATGATAACCGTTCCCAACTGTGAATAGGAGGAATAGGGTAGGGTGCAGAAACGTTACTATGTTTTGTAGCGCTCGCACACCAGGAAGACTAGCGGCGCTTAAACAAAGCGGGAGGAAAGCATGGAAACTGTAACTTTTACCGTCACCGGCATGAGCTGTGGTCACTGCGAAAAAGCGATTCGTACGGAAGTTTCGCAGCTGCCGGGGGTGCAGCAGCTTGCAGTCAGTTCCGCAACCGGCAGCCTCAGCGTCACTGGAACCGCCTTAGATGCCAACGCCATCATCGCGGCCGTTGCTGAAGCCGGATACGAAGCAGTTCGCGCCTAACCCGGAGATAACCATGAACAACGCCGCACCCGTGCAGTCCGAAAATCAGGCAGCGCCTACAGCGCAGCAGCTGGAGTTTAACATCACCGGCATGACCTGCGCTGCCTGCGCCAACCGGATTGAGAAGAAACTCAACAGGTTAGATGGGGTCACCGCGACTGTCAACTACGCGGTCGAGAAGGCGTATGTGGAGGCCGATCCACAGCGCACTGCAATGATTATTGAGACCGTCTCGCAGTTGGGTTACGGCGCGCAAGTGTATGAACAACGGCAAGAAACCACAGCGGACCTGATGGAGCATACCGCAGTGGAGTTGCGGGCGCTCAAGCGGCGCACAATTTTCGCCGGGGTTTTGACCGTGCCAGTGGTGCTGATCTCAATGATTCCGGCGCTACAGTTCGATTATTGGGGGTGGATCGTCGGGGCGCTCGCAACCCCGGTGGTGTTTGGCGCTGGATTTACTTTCCATCGCGCAGCGTTTAAAAATCTTCGCCGTGGTGCAACCACCATGGACACTTTGGTTTCTGCCGGCACTCTTGCCGCTTACCTGTGGTCGATGGTGGCGCTGGTGTTCGGCACAGCCGGGCACCCGGGAGTGCGACACGAACTGAGCATTGCAGCGCTACTCGGCGCGCACGGTGGGACGCACGGGGCACTGAGCGATGTCTATTTTGAGGTCGCTGCCGGGGTGATTTTCTTTATTTTGCTGGGGCGATTGTTTGAAAAGCGCGCCAAGAAGCAGAGCGCTGCGGCACTGACAGAGCTGAGCACTTTGGCAGTGCGTGAGGTGACTGTGATGCGCGGCGATGAGCAGCGGGTAATAGCGGTCACAGAATTGCGCGTCGGTGATCACTTCGTGGTGCTACCCGGACAGCAGGTGGCGACCGACGGGGTTGTGGTGACGGGGCACTCGGCGGTTGATGCGGCGCTGATCACTGGTGAGGCTGCCCCGGTTAGTGTGGGGCCGGGAAGCTCTGTGGTCGGCGCAACCGTGAACACCACCGGACGGCTGGTGGTGCGGGCAACCGCAGTGGGCAGCGAAACGCAGCTCGCGCAAATGGCGCAGTTGTTGGAGCAGGCGCAGGCTCAAAAGGCCGAGCTGCAGCGGTTAGCCGATAAAATCTCTGGGATTTTTGTGCCGGTGACAATGTTTTTGGCGGTGCTCACGTTAGGCGTGTGGTTGTTGCTGGGCGCATCCGTGGCAGCCGCGCTGAGCGCGGCGATGACAGTTTTGATAATTGCGTGCCCGTGCGCGCTTGGTTTAGCGACTCCGACCGCGCTGCTGGTGGGCACCGGGCGTGGTGCGGCGCTGGGGATTATGATCTCCGGCCCGGTGGCTTTAGAGAGAGCGGCGCGACTAGACAACATTATTTTCGATAAGACCGGTACCCTAACGACCGGAAACATGGCGCTTGCAGCGGTGGCCGTCGCCCCTGATGTTTCACGTGAAACAATTTTTAAGGCGGTTGTAGCCCTGGAGAGCTACTCTGAACATCCCGCAGGTAAGGCGCTTGTAAACGGACTGTTGCAAGAGTTGCGAGAGGTGCAGCCAAGGTTAGCGCAGGAGTCAGTTTTGGTTGCGGAGCAAGATCTCGGCGCGCAGGAGGATTCGGCTGCCAAACAGGTTTTGCTTGCCGAACTGCAGGGCTTAATTAGTGAGTTTGAGGTTTTGCCAGGCCGTGGAGTAACGGCTAAGCTGCACGTGGGCGAGGACGATCCACACCCTGTCTATGCGGGCAACGCAAAGCTGTTTCGGGAGCTGGATTTTGGGGTGGATCCTACCCTCAGCGAGGCGCTTGAAAGCTATCAGAATGCCGGTTACACAGTTGTTTTGGCGGGCAGCCAGGGAGTCGTTAGTGCGGTCTTTGGAGTTTCAGATACGCTCCGTGATGACAGCGCGGCGGCGGTGCAAGAAATCGTTAAAATGGGTATCGAGCCGGTGCTATTAACCGGTGATAATGAGCGGGCTGCGGCTCAGATTGCGGGGCAACTCGGTATCACAAGGGTGATTTCCGGGGCCCTGCCGGCGGATAAGATTTCGCATGTGAAGGCACTGCAAGAGCAGGGGCAAAAAGTAGTGATGGTCGGCGATGGCATCAACGATGCTGCTGCACTGGCGCAGGCAGATTTAGGTATCGCGATGGGTGCTGGAACTGACGCCGCGCAGGCCGCTGCGGACATTGTGATTGTGAACTCTAAACTTGCCGATGTTACAACCGCTTTGCGCTTGGCACGGCGTACACAGCGTACCATCGTCGGAAATCTGTTTTGGGCTTTCGCCTACAACACGGCGGCAATTCCGTTGGCTGCTTTCGGGCTTTTGAACCCGATGCTGGCAGGTGCTGCGATGGCCTTGTCAAGTGTGTTCGTGGTTGCCAACAGTCTGCGGCTGCGCAGCTTTAAATAACTGCTCCCGTCGCCCGTGCCCCGATGCTGGCAGGTGCTGCGACGAGGTGGCTTGCTGTCGGAGGCAGATGCCACTAATTCTTAGGCTTACTCTGCATTCTCAGGCTGCTGCAGCTCACCCTGCAGTCCGTCAATGCGCTGTTGCAGCTCCTCAGAGCGGGCGAGGGTCGGCACAACCTCCTGGTCAGGGGTCACCATCACCACGTCATTATCTACGTGCGCAGCCATGGCGTGCACCGCATCGATGAAGTCTTTACGGCGAATCGCGTCAAGCAGTTGGGCGTGGTAGTGTTCCATCTCTGAAGCTGAAGCAATATTTGCTAGGCGCCCCCGGTGCTGTGGGTTGCGCAGCTGTTCATTAATTCCGGCGTAGAGCGAAGCTAGCAGCCGGTTCTTTGCGGCATCGAAAATTAGCAGGTGGAACTTGCTCTCAAAGCCAGGTGACGAGCTTGCAGCTGTTGCGATAGGACAAAGTGAGCAGCCTTGCTCCTCGGCGGCCGCGGCCTCAAGAGCGGCGAGATCCTCATCAGTGCGATGAATGGTTGCTTGCTGTGCAGCTTCAATCTCCAGCGCACGACGGTAACTCAAAATCTCTTCCAGGGTAAAAGCGTTGAGGAACTCATTTAACAGTGCGCTGGTTGGGGTTGCGCTGCGCACAAAGGTGCCGCGCCCGGGCAGTGTTTCCAGCATTCCCATGTTTGCCAGAGAGCGCACCGCTTCACGCACGGTTGATCGGCCCACGCCCATCTGCTCGGCGAGCTCCGGCTCAATCGGAATGCGGATGCCGACTGGCCACTCTCCGGTGGTGATTTTGCGACGAAGGTATGACAGCGTAGCCCGTGCTCGCTCTGATCCGGTTGTTTGCATTTCACCCTCACTCACTGCTTGTGCGGTGTCACTGCCTGCATGACAGAAATCGGTTAGTTATTGTAATTCGTTTAATTATATCTATTTCCCAGCTTTCTTTAATGTCATATATTGCTTTGTGCCGCACCATAGCGCTGTGTTGTCTACAATCCGCGTCTCAAATCGCGGCGCGGTTGCGGGTTTCTTAACGCTAAACCCACTAAGGTGAAGACATGGAGCAGGGTCACGCACCACAGAGTTGGAGAGAGATTCCACAAAGCGCTGAGGCAACCGTCACCGATTGGTTGCAGCACACGGCGCTCGGTTTTCATGACGACAGTGATTTTCTGGACGCTAGCCGCGGTGAAAACAGCACCTTTACGCAGCAACTCTTACAACTGATTGCAAACTCAGACGATGCGGTGCTCACCGCTCTCGGGCTACGGAAGCTAACGCAAGAAATTCCCCCTGATTTGCCACGTAAAGACAAAATCGCACTGCGTGCCGGGTCTTTGACCGCGCTCGGGGTGCCGTGGGCAGTACCGCTTGCGGCAAAGCGGTGGTTGCGCGAGCGGGCTACGCATCTGTTGTGCGCCGCAAATCTGCCCAGTGATTCGCCGCGGGGGGCTGATCCACACCTCAGCAATGCCCTGCAAGAACTGCGCACGCAAAACAGTCCGGCGCAGGTTGAGCTGCACGGAGAGAAGGTTTTGGGGCCAGAAGCCAGTCATCGAGAGCTACGGAGACTGCTCGGACTGGCTTATATGCCAGAAGTCGAATATTTACTTGCTGATGTCGGACGGCTAGCACCTGGTGATGCGTGGGCAAGTGAGGCGCGGGCGCAGCGAGCTGTGGCGGCGCTGCGGCAACTGATTACCGAGGGCGCAGAGCACGGCACTTTTGTGACTATTACCGCATCCACTTACGGTGACAGTCTGCTGGCGGCGACCGTAACCAACAAATTGCTTGCAGATCCTGATGTTTTGCCGCACCAGTTTGGCATTACGCTGTACGCAGAAGTACCTGAGAGCTTTGAGATTTTGACGGCTCTCGCGATTCATGCCAGTGGCCGTAAAGCTGTTGGCGGCGGCAATTTGCAGGTGCGGATCGCGCTGCGCTCGACTGCCTCCCGCGAGTCTATCGATTCGCTGTTGAGCGGGCAGCAGTTTGCGGTGCTAGAAAGCCGTGCTGAAATTGAAGCCGCCGCGATGAAGCTGCTGCTGCAGGCACAGCGAATTGCTGGGGTAACAACAGTTTTTTGCAGCGATAGCCCG
>NZ_JACIFD010000016.1 GCF_014197205.1 Canibacter oris | reverse complement strand
ACCGTGTTGATGGTGACCCACGATCTCATCGAGGCACAGGCGCACTGTGACCGGCTGATTCTGTTGAGTGGCACTGTGCAGGGCAGCGGCACCCCGCAGCAGCTGCGTAGCAGCACCGCGTGGCAGCGTACCTTTGAAGTCGGCGCCACGCATCCGCTGCTGACTGCGCTGGGGGTGCGCCCTGCCAGCGATCCACAATCAACCATTGCAGCGGAGGAGCAGCATGCCTAACCCGATTGATTTTATCGCCGACCTCACCGACCCGGAGCTGCGGTTTTTGGGTTACGCCCTGCTTTTGGCACTGCTGAGCGCAGTGGTGTGCGGCGTGCTAGGAACTTTCGTGGTGCTACGCGGGATGGCGTTTATCGGTGACGCTACCGCTCACGCCGTGTTTCCGGGGCTGGCGCTAGCGTTTGTGTTGCAGGGATCGCTGCTTCTAAGCGGTGCTGCTAGCGGGGTCGCTGCAGCCGCAATTATCGCGCTATTAACGGTACGCAACCGAGTAAAACCGGACACCCTCATTGGTATTCTGCTAGTTACCGCCTTCGCCTCCGGCATTATGATTATTACCTTCGCTCCCGGCTATGCGGGAGCACTGCAACAGGTGCTGTTCGGATCCTTTGGTTCGAGCACTGCGGCGGATGTGCTGGTCACCGCCGTCGTCACACTGTTGCTGCTCACGGTGGTGCTGGTGTTCAAACGTGGTTTTGTGCTGGTGGCGCTCGATAAGGAACTGGCGCGCACCGCCGGGCTGCGGGTGCTACTGCTCGATGTAGTGCTCTACATCGCGGTCGCTGTCGCAGTTGTGGTAGCGGTTAAGAGCATGGGGAATATTTTGGTTTTGGCGCTGCTCCTGACCCCCGCAGCAACCGCCCGGTTGATCACAGAAAGATTGGAGACGATGATGTTGGTAGCCCCGGCCATGGGCGTGTTGGCGGCGGTCGTGGGGATGTACCTGTCATGGGGGTTTAACCTTCCCTCCGGCGCCGCAATCGTGCTGGTGGCAACCCTGATTTTTGGGCTGTGCTGGCTGTTCGCGCCACGCCACGGCCTGCTCGCCGGAATCCGCCGCCGTCGGGATATCGTCGCAGCGCCCACCAAAACCGGAACGCTGCGCAGCGCAGCGGCGCCACGCTAGCGGGCAGCTGTGGCATGCCTAGCCAGGCCGCCCAGGTGCGTTATTTAAAGACATTCCGGTAAGCTTATAGCTCCACGCATCCTCGCGATGCACCGTCACAGATTTGGAAGAGAAAATGTTTGGTTGCAAAACTCACAAACAAGCTCCTGAAACGCCAGTAGCGACCCCAAAAACCCTGTGGTCAGACACCATCGGTAAGCTCGCGACCCGCTCCCTGCAAACCATGATTGTGATTGGCATCGGTGCGCTCGCCATTTGGGGCTTGGCGCAGGTCAGCACTGTGGCGATTCCGCTGCTGCTCGCGGTAATTTTGGCAGCAACCTTTAATCCTCTGATGCAACTGCTGCGCAGCAAAGGGGTCCCGGCACTGGGAGCAACCGCGATTGTGTTGCTTGGCACAGTGGCGGTGCTCGGCGGTGTCGGCTGGATGATTGTGAACGCGGTAATTAACCAGTGGGACAAGCTAGCAGAGAGTGCGGCTAGCGGTTTCAACCAGATTATTGAATTTGTGCAGGGTCTGCCGTTTGCGGATTCAATCGACAGCGTCCAGCTCGAACAGTGGCAACAGCAAGCTATGGAGTTTGTGACCAGCTCGAAATTCGGCTCCAACGCGGTTGCGGTTGGCGGCGCGGTTGGCGGCGCAGTCGGTAACTTCTTCGCCGGTTTCGTGCTGCTGGTGGTGATCCTGTTCTTCTTCCTGAAAGACGGCAAAGAGATTTGGGAATTCTTGTGCCGCCCGTTCCACGGCGAGCACTATGACCGCGCAATGCGCGTTGGCAAGGCAACTGTTGAAACCTTCGGCTCTTACATTCGCGGTACGGCAATTGTAGCCGCCGTTGACGCCGTTGGCATCGGCATCGGGTTGTTTATCCTGCAGGTGCCGTTGGCGCTGCCGCTCGCGGTGCTGGTGTTTGTGCTGTCGTTCGTGCCGCTGGTCGGTGCCACAATTGCCGGAATCCTCGCTGCTCTGGTGGCGCTGGTGTCTAACGGTATGTGGAGCGCGATTATCGTAATCGCCATCGTGGTGGTCGTGAACCAGTTGGAGGGTAACTTCCTGCAGCCTGTTGTGATGGGCCGTGCCCTGAAGCTACATCCACTGGTGATTCTGCTTGCACTCACAGTCGGTACCGTACTTGCCAAGATCCTCGGCGCGGTTTTGGCGGTGCCGATCGTGGCTGCAGTGTGGGCAGCTATCAAAGTTTGGGACGGCCCAAATAAGCCGGCTGCCTGGGCTCGCGAAAAACATCCGGGACTGCAAGAGTAAAATTTGGTGGGTGGATCCACCCACCACGCAAAACTAAAAGCGGCGAGGCACCCAGGTGGTGTCTCGCCGCTCGTGGTTACTGCGGGTTGTCGCTAAGCTGTTTGATGTCAGCCTCAAGCGCGACCCAGCTCAGCATGGCGCATTTGATACGCATCACAAACTTGCTGACGCCCTGGAAAGCCACAGCATCGCCGAGCAGCTCCTCATCAGCAGTGCCCGCGCCGCGGCTATGCAGCATCTGCCTAAAAGCGGCGATTTTAGCGTTTGCTTCCTGCAGGGTTGGCTGCTCCTCGTTAATCAGCAGCGCCAGCGCAGAGGCCGCAGCCATCGAGATCGAACAGCCATCGCCGCGCCACTTCAGCTCCACGATTTTATCGCCCTCGACCGCAATATCAAGGGTGATTTCGTCACCGCAGCTGGGGTTCAGCTCGTGATGCGAAGCGGTGCGAGCGGAGCTCGTGGCCAGCTCACCCTTGCCGTGCGGCCGTTTTGCGTGATCCAGAATAAGCTCCTGGTAAAGACTGTCAAGACCCTGCATTATTGCACTCCAAAATATTTCTGTACGTCGCGAATACCCGCAATGAGCATATCAATTTCTACCGTGGTGGTGGCAGCGCTGATGCTCGCGCGCACGCTGGAATTAATCCCCAGTGCGCGATGTAGTGGCTGCGCACAGTGGTGGCCCACCCGTACCACAACATCGTTGGTGTCTAACACCTGGCTGGCATCGTGCGGATGCACCCCTGTCAGGGTAAAAGCCACCAGTCCGGCACGTGAGGTTGCTGGCCCGAGCAAGTTAACCCCGGGCAGCTCTGCGAGCCGCTGATAGAGATAGTCGGAGAGCTGCTGCTCCCGCTGAGCTAGCAGCGGCATCCCAATCGCCGAGATAAAGTCAACCGCGGCGCCGAGGCCAATGACCTGGCTCACCGGCTGGGTGCCTGGCTCGAAACGATGCGGCGGCGGCAAAAACTCGGCGGCTTCAGCCGTGACCTTAGTGATAGCGCTGCCACCGGTTTTCGCTGGAGGCAGTAGCTGCAGCAGCTCGGTTTTGCCAAGCAAGCCGCCTATGCCGTTTGGGGCATACATTTTATGGCCCGAGAAAACCGCGAAGTCTACGCCCAAAGCAGCAACGTCAAAGGGCAGATGCGGCACTGACTGGCAGGCATCCAAAACTGTTACGGCGTTGCCGCCTGTCAGCTGCGCCACCAGCTGCACCACATCCTGCACCGGGCTCAGCCACCCGGTGACATTCGACAGATGGGTGAAAGCCACAACCCGGGTGCGCGGTGACAGTCGCTGCCGTAGCGCGTCGAGCTCCCAAATACCAGCTGCGGTGACCGGCACCACCACGAGCTTCGCCCCGGTGCGCGCCGCCAGCCGCTGCCACGGCACCAGATTCGCGTGATGCTCCGCAACCGTCACCACAATCTCGCTGCTGCCATCTAGCGCAAACCGGCGAGCGGGAGAGTGCGGATCAGCCGCCGCCGCAACTGTTGCCTCCGAAAAGGCGAAAGCCAGTGTGTTCAGCGCATCCGTGGCGCCCGCCTGCCACACCAGCGTGTAGCTGTCACCACAGCCCAAAAAATTCGCGACTCTTTCGCGAGCAGACTCGAAAGCATCAGTAGCTACGCCGGTTGCGGCGCTGGTGCCGCGGTGTACTGCCGCGTTCTTAAAAGCAGCGAACTCGTATTCTGCAGCGAGCACCGCCTGCGGGCGTTGACTGGTAGCTGCCGCATCCAGGTAGACCGGCGCAGCTGCGCCGCCGGCGCGGGCGCGATCCACAGCCTCATAAAACGGGAAAAGTTGCCGTAACTGGGGCACATCGAGCTGCCCGGAAGCGGTCACCGGCGGGGTCGCCAAATTAGAAAACTGCATAATACTATCTTGCCTTACCAGTTAACATTATTCCTGTGGGAGAAATAATTTACGCAGTGCTACAGTTTGCAGGCATCCTCGCTTTTGCGATTTCTGGGGCTTTGGTTGGAGTGCGGCACAATCTTGATTTGCTGGGCGTCATTGTGGTCGGCGCATCAACCGGCATCGGCGGCGGGATTCTACGCGATATTTTGCTGGGGATTAACCCGCCCACCAGCCTGGTTTATTGGCCAAATGCAGCGGTCGCGGTCGCGGGTTCCTTGGTAGTGTTTTTCTTCCACCCTAAAATAACCAGGCTGCGGCACTTCGAAGTTGTTTTTGACGCCTTCGGGTTGGGACTGTTTAGCGCAAATGGCGCGGCGTGGGCGATTTCCATCTCGGAACCCTTGCTCACCGCGGTTTTTGTGGGTACTATTACTGCAATCGGTGGCGGCGTGGTGCGTGACGTGCTTGTCAATACTGTTCCCGGAGTTTTGACTCGCGAGCTGTACGCGGTGTCCGCGTTTGCGGGCGCGATTACCGCAGCGCTGCTCATGAAGTTCACCGCAGATATCGTGTTGGCGTCTGCCGTGGGAGGTGCGCTTGCGATTGTGCTGCGCCTGGTGTCATACAGTCGGGGCTGGCAGCTGCCGGTGCCGCGTCCCGCGGAAGCCAGTGGGGTTTCTTCCTAAACACGACGGTTCTGGGTCGCCAGCAACAGCATTAAGACACTGGCAACAGCAGGCATCAGAGCCGCCGTCGTAAACCCCAGCTGCCCGGATAACTGCCCCGTCAGGGCTGCAGTTGTAGCCTGCCCCATCGTAATCGCCGCTGTCAGTTGCGTGATAACGGTTGTGGTGCGACCCTGGGGGCTGCGTTCTGCACCGAGCGCAAAGCCTGTTACGAGCACCGGTCCGATTCCCACGCCGAGGCAGAGCAACCCCAATCCCAGCAGTATCGGGTTAGAGTGCACGGCCGCATACAGCACAGTGCCGAGCACTGCTACCGTGCTGAACACGACAAGGCGACTAATCGCGGTGAACCGTGGCGAGAATTTTGCGGTTGCCAGTGCCATCGCCGCGGAGCTGCAACCTAGCAGGCCGTACCAGATACCGGAGCTGTTGGCGTTATCAGCGGCGGCGAGAATCGCGGTTAGCGAGGTTAAAGTAGCGCCGAAAACGCTACCAATAGTGAGGTGTAGCAGCACCAGCAGCGCGATTGGTTTCGCGGTGAGAGTGCGGAGCAGCGACAGTGGCTGCGGCGCCGCGTCCGCTTGCACCTCACGCTGCGAGGCGGCGGTTAGTGCTGCCGAGGGGTGCGCAAGGAAAAACAGGCTGCCCAGCAGCGTCCAAGCAGCTGCCACATAAATCGCGGCGACCGGGTTGATTAGCAAACTAATGAGCCCCACCAGGAATGGCCCGGCAACAAAACTGATTTCATCCAGAGTTGATTCCTGCGCAAACAGGCGGGTGCGCTGCGCTGAAACCTCAGCGGGAGCAGCGTTTTGCATCACAAAGGCATTGCAGCGGCTGCGCGAAAAAGGGCTGACCAGCGGAATTGTGGCCCCCACCAGGGCAGCGGTTGCGGCAACCAAATACCAGGGCGCTCCACCAACTGTTGCCGCGATTAACAGCAGCATCGCCGCGACGTTTGCAAACGTCAAAGATAGCAGTACGATGCGCTGCCCGTAGCGGTCAGCGACAGAGCCGAAAAACGGCGCACACACGCTGTTTGCGATGCCCAACGCGGCGGCAGCTAGGCCGCCGAGATCCACTGCATCACGCACCGCAACAACCATTGTGAGGGTTCCGACCACGAGCATGGAGAAAGGCAACCGCGCGAAAAAAGTGAGCGCTGGGTACCACGCCCCGAGCGAGGTGAGGTTAAAACGCTGCTGCTTCATTGCGGCTAAGTTTACCCTATGTGCGCCGCGCAAAAGCGGCTAACGGCAGCACACCCTAAGCTGTACTAGGCTAGAAATATGCTTATTTTGGCTGCTACCCCGATTGGTAACCTGGCTGATGCTTCACCCCGGCTGCGGCAAACTCTGGCGATGGCAACGGTTATCGCCGCGGAAGACACCCGCAAAACTAAACAGCTGCTGCAGCTTTTGGAAATCACCACCGCGGCGAAGCTGATAGCGGTGCACGACCACAACGAAAAGGATAAGGCTGAGCAGTTAGCGCAGCTTGCTGCGACAAGCGATGTGGTTTTGGTGAGCGACGCCGGGATGCCCACGGTTTCAGACCCAGGCTATCGGGTTGTTGCGGCCGCGGTGCTTGCCGAAGTTCCGATTACGGTTATCCCTGGCCCCAGCGCCCCAGTTACCGCACTAGCGCTCAGCGGGATGGCCACCGATCGTTTCGCGTTCGAAGGGTTTTTGCCCCGGAAAACCAACGACCTAACGCGCACTCTCAGCGCTTTGAAAGATGACCCGCGCACCCTCATATTTTTTGAAGCTCCGCAGCGAATCACCGTCACCCTGGAGCAGCTAGCCAAAATTTTCGGGCCCGAACGTCCGGTCGCAATCTGTCGTGAACTCACCAAACGTTATGAGGAAGTTTTGCGTGGCACCGCAGCTGAGCTGGCGCGGGAACTGCAGCAGCGCCAGTTAAAAGGAGAAATTGTGCTGGTCGTTGCGGGAGCTACCCCGCAGGTGATGACCGCCGAACTGGCGTATCAACAGGTGGCGGAGCGAGTCGCAGCGGGAGAGCGGTTGAAAGACGCCTGCCGCGCAGTTGCGGCCAGCACCGGTGCGAGCGCCCGGGAACTGTATGATTTAGCACTCGCCAACAAGGGAGGAAAATGATTCAGCAGCGTGGGAAAAGACTGGTTTGGGCACTCGTATGTGCGGCCTTTTGGGTGGGAGCACTGTGCGCAATTTCACTGTTGGAGGCACCGCTGAAGTTTCAAGCACCTGGCATCACGATTCCGCTCGGTTTGGGTATCGGGCGGCTGGTTTTTGCGGCGCTGAACATTTTGGAAGCGGTAATTTTGGTGATGCTTGCCACTGTACTGCTAGTGCCGTTAAAAAACCGTGTCACGGCAGGGTTTATGAAGCTGTTCTGGGCGATCGCAACGGTTTACCTGTTTAAGGTACTGGTGGTGCGGCCGCCACTGAACAGTCGTACTGAGTTGGTTTTAGCGGGCGCCGAGCCGGGGCAGTCAGTGTGGCATTACGTGTATATTGCCGCTGATATGACCCTGCTGGTGCTGCTTGGTTGCTTCATTTTCGCGGTGGCTAAGCAGCTCATTGCAAGCATTCACACAGCCGCACAAGCGTAGGCTTATTTAAGACGTAAAATTGAAGCTCAAGCGATAGGAAACTATGAAGCGCACACTCGCACTCTCCGCAGCCGCAGCTCTCACACTGGGGTTGGCAGCGTGTTCAACAGACACAAAAAATGACGCAGCTCCCAAGGGCGAGCAGTTAAATTGCACACTGCAGCAGGCTGATTTCAAGCAGCAGATTGAGGTTGCTGGCGAAAAAGGCGTGCAGCCAACAGTAACCGCTGACCTTAGCGAGGTGCAACTTGATGCCTATAAGCTTGTAAACGTTGAAAAGGGTGACGGTAACAAGGTTGTCGCGGGGCCGGAAGCAATCTATAAAATGCTGGTGACGGTAACTGACCCACAGGGTCAGGTGCTGGCGTCAGAGCCGCTGGAAACAACCCTTGATGCGAGCAGTGGTCTTGTCGATTGGATTATTAATGCTGCGGCTTGCACCACCGATAATGGCCGCGTTGTGGCTGCGGGTCCGGCGAGTGTAGTGCTGCCGGGTGCGGCCGAGAACTCCGGCGGACAGTTCACCGCGGACACTCCACTGATCACCGTGATTGACATGCAGGGCGTATCCCAGAAACTGACCGAGGACCAAATTCTGAAGCACGCAGAGGGTAAAGAGGTGCCAGCACCTGAGGGCTTCCCAACTGTTGAGTTTGATGAAAAAACCGGGCCGAAAATCACCATCCCGGAGGGTGCAAAAGCCCCTGACAAGCTGCAAATCGCCAACCTCATTGAAGGTACTGGCGAAACCGTTGCAGACGGCGCAAACGTTTATGTGCATTATCGCGGCGTGATTTGGCGCACCGGCGAGGAGTTTGACGCTAGCTGGACTCGTGGCAGCCACATTGACTTCAAAACTAACCAGGTAGTGCCAGGATTTGCTGAGGCGCTGGTGGGGCAGAAAGTTGGTTCGCGCGTGATTGCGCTGGTGGATCCTGCTAGCGGCTATGGCGCAGAGCAACTGCAGCAGATGGGCCATCAGGGTGATGACGTGATGGTCTTCGTCATCGATATTTTGGGCACCGAAAACCCAGCCCAGTAGCCACTCATAAGGCCGCCAATGTCTGCGACTTTACAGTATGCGCTGGGAGTAGGGATTGTGCTCTTGGGCGTGGGAATATCCATCGCGCTGCACGAGCTCGGACACCTGCTCCCAGCCAAACTGTTTGGGGTAAAGGTCACTAAGTATATGGTGGGCTTTGGTCCAACCCTGTGGTCACGGCACCGCGGGGAAACTGAGTACGGCGTGAAACTGCTCCCGCTTGGCGGCTTTGTGGCACTGCACCAGATGACGCCGCCGCCGCATCCTGCGGCAGACCCGGCAGCTGACCGAGCGACTGATTCCGCCTCTGACCCCGCGGCGGCCAATAATGCTGCTGCAGTCACTACTGCCGCGACTGATACCGCAGACAGCGCCCGCGCTTTCTGGCGACTTACAACACCCCGCAAAATCGCGGTGATGTTTGGTGGTCCGGCGGTTAATCTGGTGCTGGGGTGCGTGCTGTTAGCGGTGCTGGTGTGCGGCATTGGGGTGCCGCAGCAAACTACAACCGTGGGCACGGTCGCAGCCTGCCTTGAGTTCACTGCAACCGCTGATGGCAGCTGCGACAGCAGCGATCCACAATCCCCAGCCGCAGCAGCCGGATTGCAACCCGGAGATAAAATCCTCGCGATTAACTCAGAGCCGTTAAGTAGCTGGCAGCAAGCCCGCACGATTTTTGGCGAAAACCCTGAGCAGCCCTTGCAGCTTACGATTCTGCGCGATGAGCAGCAGCAAACTTTGACCCTGACCCCGGCCGCGGCGACCCGTGTTAGGCTTGACGCCAACGGTGCGCCCGAGTTCGACGCAGTCGGCAACTATGTCACCGAAGCAGCCGGCGTGGCTGGGCTCAGCCCGGCAGTAGCGCGCGTGCAACAGCCGCTGACCGCGGTGCCGCACTACATCGGTGAGCAACTAACCGGTATGACAACCCTGCTGCTGCAGTTCCCGCAGCGCATCGCGGGGGTTTGGGACGCTGCTTTCAGTGACAGCGAGCGGGAGCTTAACGGGCCGATCAGCGTGGTCGGTGTCGGGCGGTTAGCCGGCGAAATCTCCGCCACCGAGCAGCTAGATCTGGCTGACAAAGCTGGGCTGATTGTGGGGTTGCTCGCGGGGCTTAACATCGCGCTGTTCGTTTTTAACATGCTGCCGCTGCTGCCACTAGACGGAGGCCACATCGCTGGCGCACTGTATGAGGGTGCGCGGCGGCAACTCTATCGACTGCTGGGTAAACCCGATCCTGGTGCGGTTGATGTCTCGAAGATGTTCCCGCTTACGATTCTGGTGATTTTAGTTTTTGGTGCGGTAAGCCTACTGGTGATTTACGCCGACATTGTGAAACCCATCACCCTCGGGCAGTAGTGTGACATTTAGCGCGGGTGCGTGTAGGTTAGTAGAGTGCAAGAAAACCAAGAAGAGACTTTACCCGCGGCTGTGGCAGAACACCGGTTTATGCGTCCGTTACGTTCTTTCGTGCGGCGCGGAGGTCGCTTAACAGCCGCGCAGGAGCGCGCCATGGTGGATCTCGCTCCCGAGTACCTGATTGACGTGCCACGCGATAGCGGTGTCACTAGCATCGCCGTGGGATCCGCGACTGATCCGCAAAAATGGTATCCGCAGTCGGCCCCGCTAACCGTAGAGATCGGCTCCGGCCAAGGGCACCAGATTACTCACGGAGCGAAACAGCATCCGGAGCGTAACTTTCTCGCGGTTGAGGTGTTTGTGGGCGGGCTAGCACGCACTATGGTGCTGGCAGCGCAGCAAGACGTGCACAACCTCCGCATGATTGAGGCCAACGCTCCGGAAGTGCTAGAGCATTTGCTGCCTGAAGCGTCGGTAGCAGAGGTGTGGATCTTTTTCCCTGATCCGTGGCACAAAGCGCGTCACAACAAGCGTCGCTTGATTAGTCCGAGCTTTATGCCGGTTTTGGCGCGTGCTTTGCAGCCTGGCGCCGTGGTGCGCTTGGCAACTGACTGGGCTGAGTATGCTGAGCAAATGCGTGAGGTGTTTGACGCCGCGCCGCAGTTCAGCCGCGATTTCGAGGGGGAGTGGGCGCCGCGTTTTGAGGGCCGAGTGCTCACCGCTTTTGAGCAAAAAGGTATCAACGCCGGGCGGGAAATCTTCGATCTGACATACCGTAAAGCGGCGGCTTAGGTATTCGCCGCAACCACTGTGGCACAGGGGTGGTGGGCTGATCCACCGCCATCAAAATCATGACATGCAGTGAATAGTGAAAATGTCTCAAACCGTTACGGCTTGAGACATTTTTGGTTTGCGCCCTCGAGAGGAATCGAACCTCCGACCTACGGTACCGGAAACCGGCGCTCTATCCACTGAGCTACGAGGGCAACTATTACAGTGTAGCGTATCTCGCGCTGAGATGTTCTCAAAACTGGTTTCGGGTCGAAATTTTACCCGCTAAAATGCTAGTTATGACTCCTGAACAAATTGCTAGTGAACTACATCAGATTCTCAGTGAAATCATCGCCGCAAACGGTGCTGATATTGCTGTGACAACCGCGCAGCTAGCTCCGGAGCGTCCAAAGAATCGCGAACACGGAGACTGGGCTTCTAACGCGGCGATGCAGTTTGCGAAGCGTTTAGGAATGAATCCGCGACAACTGGCAGAGCAGATCGTTGCACAGCTGCGGCAGGTGGCCGGCATCGCCAGCGCTGAAATTGCGGGACCGGGCTTCATTAATATCACGCTGGAGACCGCGGCAGCCGCCGCTGTCGTACCGCAGATTTTGGCTGCCGGCCGAGCCTACGGCACCAGCGACGTGCTTGACGGGCAAAATATACATCTGGAGTTCGTTTCTGCCAACCCGACCGGGCCACTGCATCTTGGGCATACGAGGTGGGCGGCGCTCGGCGACTCTATGGCGCGGGTGCTACGAGCAGGCGGGGCGCACGTGGCGACCGAGTATTACATCAATGATGCCGGGGCTCAGATGCAAAAGTTTGGGCGTTCTGTGCTGGCTGCGGCGCTGCAGCAGCCAACTCCGGAAGACGGCTACCCAGGAGAATATATTCAGGTGCTGGGTAAGTATGTCCGCGAGCAGATTCCTAATCTTGCGGAGCTGCCGGCAGAAGAGCAGCTAGAGCAGGTTACAGAGCTGGCGTATCAGCGGCAGCTCGCAGAGATTAAGCAGTCGCTGGAAAACTTTAACGTGCACTTCGATGTATGGTTCTCCGAGCGTACCCTACACGAGCGTCCGACACCTAATGAGCTGAGTCCGGTAGAAAAAGCACTGGAACAGCTGCGACAGCAGGGGCGTGTCTACGAGGCAGATGACGCAGTGTGGGTGCGCACCACCGAGTTTGGTGACGACAAAGATCGGGTGTTTACCCGCGGCAACGGCGTTTTCACTTATTTTGCGGCTGATGCTGCGTACCTGTTGTCAAAGAGTGCACGAGGTTTTTACGAGAAGGTTTACCTATTGGGCGCTGACCACCACGGTTATGTGGGCAGGTTGAAGGCGATTTCCGGCGCAGCAGGAGAAGACCCTGAAACCCAGATGACACCGGTGATTGGGCAGCTGGTGAACCTTGACGGGGCACGCCTATCAAAACGTGCCGGTAACATTGTAGAACTTGACGATTTGTTGCAGTGGCTGGGCAGTGATGCGTTGCGGTATTGGCTAGCACGGTATCCTGCAGATTCACCATTATCTCTGTCAGGAGAAAAGCTGCGTAGCCGCACCAACGACAACCCTGTCTATTATGTGCAGTATGTGCACGCGCGCAGCTGTGCGGTTGATCGTAACGCTGCCGCTGCGGGGCTCACCCGGGAAGGCTTCGCGCCGGAGCTTTTGACACACCAGACCGAAACTGAGCTGCTTGGAAAACTGCAGCAGTATCCGGCGATTGTGGCTGGAGCTGCGCAGCTGCGGGAACCGCACCGTATTGCCCGCTACCTAGAAGAGCTTGCAGCAAACTATAACCGCTGGTACGACAACTGTCGGGTGCTGCCGCAAGCGGGGCAGGAGCTGGAGCCGCTGCACGCGACACGGCTTTGCCTGAACGATGCGGTGCGGCAAGTTGTTGCAAACGGACTGGAGCTGCTCGGAGTAAGTGCGCCAGAACGGATGTAGCTCGCAAGCTCCTGCCAAAAAGTAAAAGCAGATCGGAGAATTATGAAGCAGGAACGCACTATTCGAGTGGCGCTATTGGGAGCCGGCTCAGTTGGTTCGCAAATCGCGCGGATGCTGCTGACACAGCGCGCCGAATATCAGGCGCGCTGCGGCGCTGATTTGGAGCTCATTGGGATCGCGGTGCGGGATGTCGCCGCGCCGCGTGATGTAGAACTGCCACAGCAGCTGCTCACCGCTGATGCCGCGCAACTGGTAGCCGCCGCCGATCTCGTGATTGAGGTTATGGGCGGTATCGAGCCAGCGCGTACCCTGATTCTGCAGGCAATTGCGGGCGGCGCCGATGTGGTGACCGCTAACAAGGCATTGCTTGCCGCGCACGGTCCAGAGCTGCACGCGGCGGCTCGTGCTGCCGGGGTGCAGCTGAGCTATGAGGCGGCGGTGGCGGGCGCGATTCCGGTGCTGCGGCCGCTTTTGAGCAGCTTGGTCGGAGATAACGTGCAGCGCGTCATGGGCATCGTTAACGGCTCCACCAATTATATTCTCGACAGTATGCACCGCGCTGGAAAAACCGCGCCGGAGGCAATGCAGATCGCGAGCGAGCTGGGCTATTTGGAGGCCGACCCTACGCTTGACGTTGAGGGTTATGATGCCGCGCAAAAAGCCGCGATTCTAGCGCGGTTGGCGTTTCATACCGAGCTGCCGGCAGACGCTGTTTATCGCGAGGGAATCACCAAGGTTTCTGCTGCGGACGTCGCTCTGGCGCAGGAAAACGAACAGGTTATTAAGCTGCTTGCGATTATTGAAAAAACCGTTACCGCTGCGGGCGAGCCAGCGGTGGCCGCGCGGGTGTATCCGGCGCTGATTCCGGCCAGTCATCCGCTTGCAGCCGTACACGGCGGCAAGAACGCTATCTTTGTGGAAGCAGAAAACGCTGGAGAGCTAATGTTTTACGGTGCCGGTGCGGGCGGTGCCGAGACTGCCTCAGCGGTGCTCGGCGATGTGCTGTCTGCTGCACGCCGCATGGTTGGCGGGGGCGCGCCGGTGGATCCGCCCACCCATGCAGTGCTGCATCCGCTGCAAATGACAGACATGACAACCTCCTATCAGGTGCGGCTCGCCGTGAGTGATGCAGTCGCTGTGGTGTCTGAGCTCACCACGCTGTGCGCTGCCCACCAGATTGCTGTGGTACACGTGGCGGAGCGAGGCAGTGAGGTGGCGCTCACAACGGTGCGAGCTCTAGAGGTGAAACAGCAGCGGTTGGTCGCTGAAATGGCAGAGCTACCGCACGTTACCGAGGTGCTCAGCGTGCTGCGTTCAGAGGCAGTAGCAGCATGACTGTGACCGTGAAAACCCGGGTTCCGGCAACCAGCGCTAATCTTGGTCCGGGGTTTGACTGCCTCGGCTTGGCGCTGCAATTTGGGGACGAATACACTGCTGCGGTGACAGCTACTGCTGGGGTGCGGGTTGAGGTTTCCGGCGTTGGAGCGGGAACAGTGCCAAGCGATGAAAGGAATCTGCTTGCGAAGTCGGTACTGCACGTTTATGGGCGGTTGGGGATTCCCGCGCCGGGGCTCTTACTGACCGCTCAGAATCGGATTCCGCACGGACGCGGGATGGGATCATCCGGCGCTGCTATTGTGGGAGGTGTGAAACTCGCGACAGGGTTGCTTGCAGCAACAGGTGTCACGGTTTCACCGCAGCAACAACTGCAGTTTGCCACCGAGATTGAGGGGCACCCTGACAATGTTGCTCCCGGCTTGTACGGCGGGCTCACCGTGTCATGGATGGAGGGTAAGACGGCGCACGCAGAGCAGTTGACGGTGCATCCGGATGTCGCGCCGCTGGTGCTGGTGCCAGACTTTGAGGTTGCAACGAAGGTTGCTCGCAGTCTGCAACCGCAGCAGGTACCGCATCAAGACGCAGTATTTAATGTGTCACGCACTGCGCTGCTGTTGGTGGCGTTGACAGCAAAGCCCGAGCTGCTGTTTGCGGCAACCGCTGATAAGCTGCATCAGGACTATCGCGGACCGGCAATGCCAATGACGCATCAACTGGTGCAGCAGTTGCGCGAAGCCGGTTATGCCGCGGTGGTTTCTGGCGCCGGTCCATCGGTTTTGGTGCTGGGTGAAAACGCCGAGCGCAGAGCTGCCGCTGCGCAGTTTGTTACTGAGTGTGCGCCAACCTGGGAACAGAAAATACTCGCTGTAGCAGCACATGGTGCTACAGTTGAAGAGGTTTAAATTTTTTAGCGGCTCACGGAGGAGTGCCTCCCGGGCTGTTTTGTGTGCCGTTCGCGGCAATATTGGTAAACCAGCACGTTCGTGCATTTTACAAAACTATGAGGACACAGTGCTTGTGTGCGCTGTGCTTGCCCTCGAAAGGATAAATTAATCATGGATCAGAATTCCGAAACCGCGGCGGAAAGCACCGTGCCAGTCAAAAAGCGTGTAACTCGCCGGGTCACCACTAAAGACACCGCAGCGGCTGACACCGCAGCGGCTGACACCGCAGCGGCTGAGACCGCGGCGGCTGACGTAACCGCAAGCGACGCTGCGGCAACGGCTGCTACTGCCACTGAGGGCGCCGCACCGGTAAAGCGCCGGGGCCGGCCACGCAAGATTGACACCGCTGCAGCCACTGCTACTGAGGTGACGACAACCCTAGGCGAGAGCGCTGACAGTGCCGCAGCCTCTGCTGCGGCCGTGGTAACTGCTGAGAAGCCAGCTAAGACTCGCGTTAGTCGTGCCCGGAAAAAGGCAGAAAAAACCGCTGAGGGAGAAACCCCGGCGGCAACTGCGGCAGCACCGGAGCGCGCTGCTGACACTGCTGTTGACATAACCCCAGTGGGCGATAAGGTAGCTGTTGGGGGCAGTGAGAGTGCGGGTAATGACGCTGCTGCAGTTGCAGCGGATGCTGAGACTCCTAAGGCTCCGGCGAAGCGTCGGGGTCGGCCGCGGAAGGTTGATGTGGAGCGGGCTGCTGCTGCTGAGCAGGCAGCTGCGAGCGAAGCGCCGGCTGAGGTTGTAACCGGTGAGAGTGCGGGTAATGACGCTGCTGCAGTTGCAGCGGATGCTGAGACTCCTAAGGCTCCGGCGAAGCGTCGGGGTCGGCCGCGGAAGGTTGATGTGGAGCAGGCTGCTGCTGAGCAGGCAGCTGCGAGCGAAGAGAAAGCTGCTGCAGACGGTGGCGATACGGCAGAGACTGCCGCTGGTGCAACAGCTGAGCAGCCGCAGGAAACCCGCGGCCGCAGCCGTACACGCCAGCGTGACCGCAAGCGTCGCGGAGCGGACGAAATCGAAGAACTTACTGAAGAAGATGTGCTGCTGCCAATCGCCGGTATCCTCGATGTACTCGACAACTACGCCTTCGTGCGCACTAGCGGCTACCTGCCAGGTGTCAGTGATGTTTACGTTTCGTTGAGCCAGGTGAAACGCCACGGTCTGCGCAAGGGTGACGCGATCGTTGGTGCGATCCGCAAACCGCGCGAAGGTGAGGGTTCAGGCCGGCAGAAGTACAATGCGCTGGTGAAGATTGACGCCGTAAACGGCACGACCGTAGAAGAGGCCCAGCAGCGGCCACAGTTTGAGGAGCTGACCCCGATCGCACCAAACACACCGGTGCTCATCGGTGACGCAGTAGGCACTGCAACCGCCCGCGCTATCGACATGTTTGCGCCGCTGGCTTTCGGGCAGCGGGGCCTGCTAAACGGCGCTTCTGGATCTGGAGTCACCGCAACTCTGCTCGAGATTGCGGCAGGCTACGCGGCAGTATCACCGGAAACTCACCTGATGTTCGTCGCTGTCGGCGGACGCCCAGAGGAGACCACCGAGATCGCTCGCCGGATCAACGGCGAAGTAATCGCTGCCGCCGCTGATCGCAGCGCTGAGGATCGCACCACGGTGGTGGAGCTCGCTCTTGAGCGGGCTAAACGCCTGGTTGAAATTGGCCATGATGTGGTGCTGTTGCTAGACACTTTGGCAGACTTCAGCGACGCTATCGAAACCCAGACATACAACCCCAAAACCAGTCCGATTTTTGGCATGAATCCATACACTATGCAGTTGATTGTGGATGTTTTTGCAGCTAGTCGGAACCTTGAAAACAGCGGTTCGTTGGCGGTTTACGCGGGTGTTTACGGGGTGCGGATGTTCGCTGATATGGAACGTCTGCAGCGCCTGCAGAACTGGAATTTGGAGCTTAACAGCGAGCTGGCGCAGCTTGGCGTGTTCCCGGCTGTGAACGTGCTGTCGAGCTCTGCAAAGGTCGCTGCTGCGGCACACCCTGCAGCTCTGGCGCAGCAGGTGCGGCAGATTCGCATGGCGCAGCACAGCGCCGGCGAAGGTGATGTTTCAGCCGCTGTTGAGCTCATCGAAACCCTTGAAAATGCAGAGTCAACAGCTGCTGCCGCAGCGAAACTGAGCGCTAAAAAGTAGGAGAGCTGATGTTTGAACAGGTAGCAGCACTGCTGCAGGAGCACAGCGAACTGCAGGAGCAGTTGGCGGATCCGGATTTACATGCCAATCCGGCCCAGGCGAAGAAGGTTAATCGGCGTTACGCGGAACTTAGCAAAATTAAAGCCGCTTATGAAGCCTGGCAGGGGACCGGAGAAGACCTGGAGGCGGCCAAAGAGCTGGCGAAGGAGGACGATATGTTCGCGGAAGAAATTCCGCGACTGGAAGCTGAGCTCGCTGAGAACCAAGAAAAGGTGCGGCGCCTTTTGATTCCACGGGATCCTGATGATGCGCGCGATGTGATTCTTGAGATCAAAGGCGGCGAGGGGGGCGCGGAGTCTGCGCTGTTCGCGGCTGACCTGCTGCGGATGTACCTGCACTACGCAGCAAGTAAAGGCTGGAAGACTGAGCTGCTGGAGAGCGATGAAAGTGAGCTTGGTGGTTACAAGAACGTGCAGGTTGCGGTTAAAAGCAACGCTACCGACCCGTCACAGGGCGTGTGGGCGCACCTCAAGTTTGAGGGCGGCGTGCATCGCGTACAGCGCGTGCCGGTGACAGAATCGCAGGGGCGGATCCACACTTCCACAACCGGGGTGCTGGTGTTCCCAGAGGTTGATGAGCCTGAAGAAATCGAAATCAACCAGAATGATCTGAAGATTGATGTTTTCCGTTCTTCTGGGCCGGGTGGGCAGTCGGTTAATACCACTGACTCTGCGGTGCGTATCACGCACTTGCCGACCGGTATCGTGGTCTCGATGCAGAACGAGAAAAGCCAGATTCAAAACCGGGAAGCGGCGATGCGTGTGCTGCGGGCGCGGCTTTTGGCAGCACAGCAGGAGGCTGCGGAGGCGGAAGCTAGCGCGCAGCGCAAGAGCCAGATTCGTACCATGGATCGCTCGGAGCGGATCCGCACCTACAACTTCCCGGAAAACCGTATCGCTGATCACCGCACCGGGTTTAAAGCCTACAACCTTGATCAGGTTATGAATGGCGCTCTCGACGCTGTGATTGAAAGCTGTATTAAAGCTGATGAGGAAGCGCGCCTGGCTGATCTCGGCGGGGAAGATTAATGCCGCGCGGAGCAAAAGTCACGGCCGCGGTTTGGGTCGTATGGTCGGTTGCGATCGTGGCTTATGCTTTGGCAATTATCAACCGTACCTCGTTTGCGCGGCTCGGCTCGACTGCGCAGCTGCATTTCGGGATCGAAGCGACTCTATTGTCGGTGCTGCTGGTGATGCAGGTTGCGGTGTATGTGGTGATGCAAATCCCGGTTGGGGTTTTGCTGGACCGCTTCGGCGCCACAAAAGTGATTGTGTGCGGGCTGTTCGTGATGGCTTGCGGGCAGCTGCTGTTGGCGTATGCGCCGCAGGTGTCTCTGGCGGTGTTAGCTCGTATCCTGGTGGGAATCGGAGATGCTGGGCTGTTTATCGGCGCGCTGCGCTTGGTGGCGGATTGGTTTCCACTGCGGGTGGTGCCGATGGTCTCGCAATTTACCGGGATGTTGGGTGCTCTCGGCCAAGTAATTGCGGTGATTCCACTCGCTAACCTGGTGCACAACACCAGCTGGGTCTTAGGCTTTTTGGTGCTGGCATTAGCGACCTTTGCAGGTACGGTACTGGCAGCTTTTGTACTGCGGGATAATGTGAGTTCCAAAACCGTGGTGCAACAGCTCTTTGGCGCGCGCTCTGCACAGGTTAAAAAAACAGCTTCCGGGGCAGAAACGCCGCAACTGTGGGATTCTCCAATCGGGCACATCTCGCCCCCTACAACCGCGATTCCAATTGTGGGGCCAGGTGGATCAGGTATCTTCAACGCTTTCAAGTCGTTGTTGCGTCGCCCCGGTGTACGTCTAGGTTACTGGGTACATTTTGGCACTGCGGGTGCGTTGCACTGTTACGTGTTGCTGTGGGGTAACGCTTTTCTCACCGGAGGAGTTGGGCTTGATGGCACCGCTGCTGCCTCGCTACTTACTTTGACTGTGCTTGCCGCGATTGGTGGCGGCTTGGTTATCGGGCCGTTGCAGGCGCGTTACAAGAGACACCGCATCAATTTCACTGTGGGGTATATTGTGACGCTGGCGCTGGTTTGGTTTGCAGTGCTAGTTTGGCCAGGAGGGCAGCCGCCGCTGTGGCTGCTGGTGGTGATGTCGGTGGTGCTCGCAATTGGGGGGCCGACCTGCATGATTGGCTTCGATATTGTGCGCACTCATGTGCATCGCAACCAGATTGGTATGGCAAGTGGGATTATCAACACCGGGTCATTCACTGCGGCTTTGGGGCTGCTGTTTGGCATTGGAATGCTGCTTGACTTGCAGGGTGCTGGCACCCCGGAAAGCTACAGCTGGGATGCGTTTAGGGTTGCAATGTCGTTGCAGTTTGTATTCTGGGGCTTGGCAGTTGCTGGTATCCTTTATGAGTTCCCGAAGGCTAAGCGAGCGCTGCAAAGGCGCTTGGATCGCGCCAAGCAGAGCGAATATTACGGATACGACGGCTGACCGTCGAGTGGCCGTGGCTGTTTACGCGGCCGTCGCCTTAAATAACGTAGCAGTCGGCGTTGTGTGGCAACTCCGGCTGTGGGGCACCGCGGCGTGGGCGCTGCCGTGCCGGGATGCCGGTGAGGGTTGTCCACTCCGGTGCGCTGTGCACAACAACTGCGTTTGCCCCTATAGCGCTGTCTGCGCCAACAGTAATATTCCCGAGCACCTTGGCGCCGGCACCGATGATAACACGGTCGCCGATGGTGGGGTGGCGCTTGCCCGGATTGAGGCCAGTGCCGCCCAGGGTGACTCCATGATAGATGGTGACGTCGTCGCCCACAACCGCGGTTTCACCTATAACCACACCGGAGCCGTGGTCAATAAACAGGCGTTTGCCAAGTTTTGCTCCGGGGTGGATCTCAATCCCGGTCAGAAACCGTACGAATTGACTGTTGGCACGGGCTAAACTGAACAGCTTGCGCTGCCAGAGCCAGTGGTTGAGGCGATGCGCCCACACTGCGTGTAGCCCAGAATAAGTCAGGAAAACACTGATTTTGCCGCGGGCAGCTGGATCCAGCTGCTGTACATTGCGAATATCTTCGAGTATTGTTTTGCACATAATTTCTTAAACGATTATATGGGTTGGTGGCTCATATCAAGCCACCAACCCATACTGTACAAGCAGACAGGGGCTACCTTAAACATCTAGGTGCTCGTAGAGCACGGTTGAGAAGTAGCGCTCACCGAAATCCGGAATCACAACCACGATCTTTTTTCCAGCATTTTCTTCGCGTTGCGCCACCTGCAGTGCTGCCGCCATCGCTGCTCCACCAGAAATTCCGGCTAGGATACCCTCCTGGGTGCCCAGATTACGCCCGGTTGTGAGAGCTTCTTCAAGGGTCACATCAAGCACCTCATCGTAAACATCACGGTCAAGAATTTCAGGTACAAAGTTTGCGCCGAGCCCCTGAATTTTATGCGGCCCAGGGGTTCCGGTTGTCAGCAGCGGAGAGTCTGCAGGCTCCACCGCAATCACCTGTACATCGGGTTTTTGCTCTTTCAGATACTGTCCGGTGCCGGTGATAGTGCCGCCGGTGCCGATCCCCGCTACAAAAATGTCTACGGTACCGGCTGTGTCTTCCCAGATTTCTGGGCCGGTAGTGTTGCGGTGTACCTCAGGGTTGGCGCCGTTTGCGAACTGGCTTGCGAGGATCGCCCCGGGGGTGTTAGTGGCAATCTCGTGTGCTTTGGCGACGGCGCCTCGCATGCCCTCGCTGCCCGGGGTTAACACAATCTGTGCGCCGTAGGCGCGCAGGAGTTTGCGACGCTCAACGCTCATCGTTTCGGGCATGGTGAGGATCACTTGGTAGCCGCGGGCGGCGCCGACCATCGCGAGCGCGATGCCGGTGTTGCCGCTGGTGCCCTCTACGATGGTGCCGCCTGGCTGCAGCTCTCCGGATGCCTCTGCGGCGTCAACAATCGCAACACCGATGCGGTCTTTAACGCTGCCTGCCGGGTTGTAGAACTCTAGCTTGGCGTAAACTTCAGCCTTGGTGTCAGCGGTGAGGCGGTTGATTTTGACCAGCGGGGTTTTGCCGAAGGCGGCGGTGATATTTGGGTATTCGCGTGACATATTTCTCCACATCTTTTTTACAACAATGCAATAATAGCAAAAAGTTATTAAATAATTCAATTTTAGTTATGTTTAGTTTTGGGGTGCGGCGGTTAGCGGTGCGCTGTAGAGTTAAGCTGATGAACAGCAACTCTCAACCAGACACTTCGTCGCGTGCTCTGCCTTTGCCTGAGCTGCTGCGACAGGCAGAACTCAGCATGGCGGCAGCGGGCGTAGCGAGACCGGTGGCTGAGGCCCAGCTGCTGTGGGGCCACGTGCTGGGGCTGTCGCGCGGTGAGGTTCAGGCCGCGGCTGTGCTGCAACGAACTATTACCCCGGAGCAGCAGGCTACATTCGCGCCGCTGTTACATCGACGGCTGAAGCGGGAGCCACTGCAGCATATTCTCGGGTACGCATATTTTTATGGTCTGCCGCTGGCGGTAGGGCCGGGAGTCTTCGTGCCGCGTCCCGAAACTGAGTTGTTGGCCGAGTTGGCACTCAATCACCTCAATCGCTATTGCGGTGCAGGTGCCCCTAAAATTGCTGATTTCTGCGCCGGCAGCGGTGCCCTCGCCTTCGCGCTGCAACGCCACTCGCCGGGTAGCACTGTCACTGCCCTTGAAAAATCTCCCGCCGCTTTTTCATGGCTGCAGCGAAACAAACAGGAGCTGAAGCTAGAAACCACTCTGCTACAGGTGGATCTCGCCGCCGCGGCGCACCAGCTCGGGCTGCGGCCGTTGGCCGGATCCACCCTCACCAATCTGCCCCCGGTTAGTGACACCACGATGCAGTGGTTTAAGACGCACGCCGGGAGCCTGGACGTGCTGGTTTCCAATCCGCCCTATGTGCCGCGCTCGGCGGTGCCAGAAACGCCCGAGGTGCGTGACTATGACCCGGAGCTCGCCCTGTACTCGGGCGCTGACGGGTTGGAGCTGCTGCGCTGGTTGGTGCCGCTGTTCGGCTATCTGGCGGCTCCTGGCGCGTTCTGCGGTATCGAGCACACCGAAGCACAGGGCTCAGAGATTGCGGCGATGCTGCAGCGTGTTGGGTTTACCGCTGTGGATACCGTTCCTGATTTAACCTCCCGCCCGCGTTTCACCGTCGGTGTTTACCAACAGCGCAGCTTGCCAGGGTAAAATTTTAGCCATGCCAGAAGTTTACGACTGCCAAGACACCGCCACGCTGCTGCCGGGCTTCCGCGCCGCGAAAGCAGCAATCGGGCAGGGGGAACTGGTGGTTTTCCCTACCGACACGGTTTACGGAATCGCCGCTGACGCCTTTAACCCCGCAGCGGTGAACCGACTGATTGTGGCAAAGGGCCGTACCAGACAGTCGCCACCGCCAGTGTTGATTGGCAGCACTGCAGCACTGATGGCGTTGGCTGCTGAGGTTAGCGAAGCTGTGATGCAGCTGGTGGAAGCATTCTGGCCTGGGCCGCTCACTCTCGTGATGCTAGCCCAGCCCTCGCTGAGCTGGGATTTGGGCGAAACTCGCGGCACCGTTGCGCTGCGGATGCCGAATCACCAGATTGCACTGGAGCTGCTGCAAGACACCGGGCCGCTCGCTGTCTCTTCGGCCAATCTGCATGGTTTAGCCGCTGCAACCGATGTCGCCGGAGCACAAAAAATGCTGCAGGACAGTGTACAGGTTTACCTTGACGGCGGGCCCGTGAGTGGCGACGGCACCGCTTCTACGATTCTTGATGTGACGCGGTTGAGCGGTCCTGATGGCATTATTCGGGTGCTGCGCGCAGGGGTTATTTCCAAGGAGCAGCTTGCAGCAGTGTTGCCTGACGCAACCATTGAGGAATAATGCTAAATTTTGCCCTGATTGCGCTGGTGGCTGCGGTTGTGACCTTCTTCGGGTGCGCCGTGGTGCTGCGTTTTGCCCGTAAAAAGCAGCTGTTCGCTGCGGTGCGAGAGCGAGACGTGCACAAGCATGCAACACCACGCTTGGGCGGAGTTGCGATGTACGGCGGGATTATTGCCGCTTTCACTGTGGCGTATTTTGTGCCAGGGCTGCGCGATGCGATTCACAGCGAAAATACCGTGATTACAACTTTGTTGGCAATCACGATTATCGCGTTCACCGGAATTGTTGATGATTTGCGCGATATCACTTGGTCTGTGAAGCTGATTGCGCAGTTGCTCGCTGCGGTGGTGTTGTCATGGCAGGGGGTGCATATTTTCTCGCTGCCAATCGGTAACACCCTGTTTGTGACCTCACCCACGGTAAGTATGCTGTTAACCGTAGTGCTACTGGTTGGCGTTATGAACGCACTAAATTTCATCGATGGCCTCGATGGGCTAGCAGCAGGCTTCACGCTCATAGCTAGCGGGTTTTTCTTCGTTTACACGCAAATTTTGGCGGCGCAGACAGGGCAGAGCAGCGCGATTACTTTCGCTGCGTTAATAGCCACGGTACTATTCGGTATTTGCCTCGGGTTTTTGCCTTGGAATTGGCACGTCGCCAAGCTTTTCATGGGTGACACCGGTGCTTTACTGCTGGGGATTATGCTTGCGACCTCGACGATTACGGTGACGGGCCAGTTAAATCCGGCAACGCTAGATCAGAAACTGGTTTTTGCCGGCTATATTCCGATTATTCTGCCGATTATTCTGTTGGCATTCCCGTTTGCGGATATGATTCTTGCGGTGTTCCGCCGGTTGCTCGCTGGTAAAAGCCCGTTCTCGCCGGATCGCAAACACCTGCATCATCGTCTCCTTGATTACGGTCACAGTGTGGTGCAGGTGGTTTTTATCTACTATTTCTGGACGGCGATCGCGGCAACCAGTTGCCTCCTGGTATTCCTACTGCAGAGTTATTGGATTCCGCTGATGGTGTTTGTGTCGGGAGCGTTTATCTGCCTCCTTGTCACCCTGGTGCCCGCAGCTAAGGCGCGAGATGTGTTGCAGCGGCGCGGCCTGTGGGTGTATCACAAGAAATAGCGGGGTGTGGATCAGCCACAGCTAGTACAATAGCCCTAGCCGCGCACTCGCCCGAGTGCTGCCGACAGTTTGAAGCAAAAGTTTAACGCACGCCAACATCACCCAAGGAGCAGCAGTGACCCAGCACAGCCAGATGCAGCAGCCACTAACGGAGGTGCGGATGCCAGCATCGCAAGCGATTTTTAAGAAGATGCTGCTCGCGAGCACGGTGATGACCGTCACACTCGCTGCGGTTGCTGCGCTTGTTGGTTTTTTGGTTGCGGGACAGCTCGGGCTCATCAGTGCTCTGCTTGGCGCGGTGATTGGGGGAGTTTTTATGATGCTTTCCGCGCTGAGCATTGTGATTGCGAACAGGCAAATTGCCAACCCGCTATATGTGCAAATTTTCTTCGCCACTGTGCTCGGGGCGTTGCTGCTGAAAATGGTGCTGTTTTTGATGATTGTGTTCATCGTGCGTGATGCAACCTGGGTGGAGCCACAGATTGTTTTCATTGCTCTGATTGCGGGCGTAATTTTGTCACTAGCACTCGATTTATTCGTGTTGCTGCGAAACAAAATTCCGGCTGCCAGTGATGTTCAGCTGCATGAATAGGATTTTTTCGTGTTTCGAGATTGTGACTCTGGCGAAGTCATTGGTATTATTAACGTAAACTATGCCTAAAGCTGGGCAAAATGCCGCCCGCTAGGCACGATCCGCATCTTGCGATTCATCGCACGGGAAGAAGGAGATAACACTGTTTGCTAACGCTATGCAACTGGTGAATGGGGCATTCATCGCTGCAGATGAAGGTGGCTTCCACGGTCCGAGCCTAGATGAGTTCTTCCCTGAGGGTATTTTCTTCGTAGGCACCCCGTTTGAGATGAACCGCATCATGCTCATCCGTATCCTAATGACTGTGCTCGTGGTCGTGGTTTTCTGGCTTGGCACTCGTAATCTCCGCCTGGTTCCAAGCCGTGGGCAGTCAATCATTGAGATGGGTCTCGACTTCGTGCGGGTAAACATCGCCGAAGAAATGCTCGGTAAAAAAGACGGCAAGCGCTTCTTGCCGCTCTTGACTACGATGTTCTTCCTCATCTTCGCTTTTAACATCACCGGCATTATTCCATTCCTGAACATCGGTGGTTCGTCTGTTATCGGCTTCCCACTGGTAATGGCGGTTGTTGCTTACATCGCGTTCATCTACGCCGGTGTGAAGAAAAACCCAGCGGGCTTCTTCCGCAACGCACTGTTCCCACCAGGGGTGCCGGTGTGGCTGTACCCTATCGTGACCCCGATTGAGTTCCTCTCAACCTTCGTGATCCGTCCAATCACTCTGACACTGCGTCTTTTGATGAACATGGTCGTAGGTCACCTCTTGCTGGTGCTACTCTTCGCCGCAACTCACTTCTTCATCCTTGAGGGCGCAGGCCTGATGAAGGGCCTCGGCGTTGGTACCCTGCTGTTTGCGCTGGTATTCACCCTCTTTGAGATGATGGTGGCAGTGCTGCAGGCATACGTATTTACAGTTTTGACCACCGTCTACATCCAGCTAGCGCTGGCAGACGAACACTAAACCACAGGCGCAGCACAAGCTACGCTTTTAACCGGAAGGAAACACTAAACGTGTCAGTTCTAGCTGAAATCTCAGGCAACATTGCAACCGTAGGCTACGGCCTCGCAGCTATTGGCCCAGCAATCGGTGTAGGCCTCATCGTAGGCAAGACCGTTGAAGCTATGGCTCGCCAGCCAGAAATGGCTGGCCGTCTGCAGGTGACTATGTTCATCGGTATCGCGTTCGCCGAGGCGCTTGCGTTCATCGGTATCGCAACCCCATTCATCTTCGCAAACTAAGCAGACAACCTATAGGTCTCGAAAGGGACAAGCATGACTAACACACTAATCGCGACTGTGGCAGAGCCAGTATCTGCTGCATCTGGCAGCCTGATTCTGCCAGCGAGTTACGACATTATTTGGTCAGCGGTCTGCTTCGTTATCGTGTTGCTCGTGTTCTGGCGGAAGGTGCTGCCGAAAATGCAGCAGCTGCTAGATGAGCGTGCAGCAGCAATCGAAGGTAACATCGCCAAAGCTGATGAAGCTCAGGCAAAAGCTGAAGCTGCCCTGCAGGAGTACACCGCCCAGCTGGCAACCGCCCGCGCTGAGGCTGGTGAAATCCGCGAAGCAGCTCGCCAGGATGCCAACAAGATTGTGGCACAGGCGAAGGAAGACGCGGTTGCTGAGCAGGCGCGCGTTGTGCAGGCAGCGAAAGATCAGATCGGCGCTGAGCGTCAAGCAGCCGTTGTTGGCCTCCGCAAAGAGGTTGGCAGCCTGGCGATTGACCTGGCTTCACGCGTTGTTGGTGAATCACTGACAGATGAGGCAAAGGCAAACGCACTGGTTGATCGTTTCTTGGCAGATCTTGAGAAGAGCGAGACGGTAGCCAACTAATGGGAAGCGCATCACGCGAAGCACTAGCTAATGTCACAAAGCTGTTAGCAAGCCCGGTCGCAGAGGGCGTTGCGATTGAGCTGCTGAACGTAGCAGCGCAATTGCAGAAAACTCCGCAGCTTGCAACAGCCTTAACAGAACAAGCACCAGCCGAGGCTAAAGTGGCTCTTGCAAACACAGTTTTCAAGAGCCTCACCGGCGGCGCCCGCAATATTATTGCGACCGCTGCCTCACAGCGCTGGTCAAACGTTGCTGAATTCATCTCTGGCTTGCAGGCCCTCGGTATCCGTGCCGCGGCTGCCACCAACCCAGGTCTAGATGAGGAGCTGGTAAGCGTTGCAAACGCAATTGACACCAGCCACGAACTAGAACTGAGCTTGGGCAGCAAACTCGCTGAGCCACAGCAGAAAACAGCAGCTGTTAAGACACTGTTTGCTGATAAAATTTCTGGGACCGCTCTGGCAATTGTGCAGCACCTTATTGCCAACCCAGCAAGCGGCCGACCCAGCCCAGCGCTGCGGGAAGCAGCAACCGTGGCAGCAGATCAGGCAGGGTACGCACTCGCGGAAGTAACCGTGGTGGCACCGCTTGACCAGCAGCGCGCGGAGCGACTGCGACAGGCACTGAGCCGTGTCGCTGGACGCCCAGTGAAAATCAGCACAGTAATTGATCCGACACTGGTTGGCGGGTTGCGTGTGAAAATCGCCGATGAAATTATCGACGGTTCTGTGAGTGCGCGACTTAACGACCTAAGACTTCAGCTCGCCGGTTAAGGCAGCACTACCACGATCCGGAAATCCGGTCGAGACAGAGGAAACGAAATGGCAGAACTTTCCATCAGCCCTGATGAGATTCGTGACGCGCTGAAAGAATTCGCTGCGTCTTACGAGCCCGCAGCTGCTGAGGCAACTGAAGTTGGCACCGTTGTTGACGCTGCTGACGGCATTGCGCACGTAGAAGGCCTTCCGAACGTAATGGCTAACGAGCTGGTACGCTTCGCTGACGGCACCCTGGGCCTTGCTCAGAACCTTGAGGAGAACGAACTCGGTGTTGTTGTGCTCGGCGACTTCACTGGTATTGAAGAGGGCCAGCAGGTTACTCGCACCGGCGAGGTGCTTTCTGTGCCGGTTGGTGAGGGCTACCTAGGGCGCGTTGTTGATCCGCTCGGTAACCCAATCGATGGCCTGGGCGAAATCACGGGCATCGAAGGGCGCCGCGCGCTAGAGTTGCAGGCACCTGGCGTAATGCAGCGTAAGAGCGTGCATGAGCCACTGCAGACCGGTATCAAAGCTATTGACGCGATGATTCCTGTTGGTCGTGGTCAGCGTCAGCTGATCATTGGCGACCGGCAGACCGGTAAAACCGCAATCGCGATCGACACCATCATCAACCAGAAGGCTAACTGGGAGAGCGGCGATCCAAACAAGCAGGTACGCTGCATCTACGTTGCGATTGGTCAGAAGGGTTCAACCATCGCAGCTGTGAAGGGCGCTCTGGAAGACGCAGGGGCAATGGAGTATACCACCATCGTGGCGTCACCAGCATCTGACCCAGCAGGCTTCAAATACCTGGCGCCATACACCGGTTCTGCAATCGGGCAGCACTGGATGTATGCCGGCAAGCACGTGCTGGTAATCTTCGATGACCTGTCAAAGCAGGCCGAGGCATACCGTGCGGTGTCACTGTTGCTGCGTCGTCCACCAGGACGTGAGGCATACCCAGGTGACGTGTTCTACCTGCACTCCCGCCTGCTGGAACGCTGTGCAAAGCTCTCTGATGAGCTCGGCGGCGGCTCAATGACCGGTCTGCCAATCATCGAGACCAAGGCAAACGACGTTTCTGCATACATTCCGACCAACGTGATCTCTATCACCGACGGTCAGATCTTCCTGCAGTCAGACCTGTTCAACTCAAACCAGCGCCCAGCTGTTGACGTGGGTATTTCCGTGTCACGTGTTGGCGGTGACGCACAGGTGAAGTCAATCAAGAAGGTTTCAGGTACCTTGAAACTGGAGCTCGCGCAGTACCGTGCGCTGGAGGCGTTCGCTATGTTCGCATCTGACCTTGACGCTGCGAGCCGTCGTCAGCTGGAGCGTGGTGCACGTTTGACTGAGCTGCTGAAGCAGCCACAGTACACCCCGTACCCGGTTGAAGAGCAGGTAGTTTCAGTTTGGGCCGGCACCAACGGCAAGCTTGATGACGTTCCGGTAGAAGACATCCTGCGCTTTGAGCGTGAGTTCTTGGACTACCTGGGCCGTAACTCAAATGCCCTGACCACGCTGCGTGAAACTAACGTGCTTGACGATGACACCGTGGCAGAGATTGCGGCGCAGATTGATCGTTTCAAGACCGAGTTCCGCACCTCAGCAGGTCACGCTCTGAACGAGCAGTTTGACGCACTTGATAAAGACGAAGTCAAACAGGATCAGCTGGTTGTAAACAAGAAGTAGTTTGCGAGGGAGAGGGGTGACCCTCTCCCGCAAACACCAAGAAGCACAGGAGAGACATGGGAGCGCAACTTCGGGTCTATCGGCAGAAAATTCGTTCTGCGCAGACGACCAAGAAGATTACCCGTGCGATGGAACTCATCGCGGCCTCTCGTATCCAGAAGGCAAAGGCTCGTGTAGAAGCCTCAACTCCTTACAAGGATGCGATTACCCGCGCAGTGTCAGCCGTTGCCGCTCACTCGAATCAGGACCACCCGCTGGTTACCGAGGCTAAAAACATCACCCGCGCTGCGGTTGTGATTTACAGCTCTGACCGTGGCCTAGCAGGTGCATTTAACTCACAGGTGCTGCGTGAAGCTGAGCAGCTTGCAGAGCTTTTGCAAGCTGAGGGCAAAGAGGTAGTTTACTACCTGATTGGCCGCAAGGCTGTTGGTTACTTCAACTTCCGTGGGCGCACCGCAGTGCGCACCTGGATTGGCGACACCGATACCCCAAGCTTTGAAACCGCGAAAGAAATCAGCGATGAACTGCTCGCAGCATACGCAGCAGATCCAGCTGACGGCGGGGTGCAGGAAATTCACCTGGTGTGCAACCGTCTGGTGAGCATGGTGAGTCAGCTGCCAGAGGTGCTGCGGGTGCTGCCACTTGAGCTGGTAACCGCACCGGAAGCAGGCAACACGGGACTTGATCCACTGTATGCCTTTGAGCCAGACGCAAACACAGTTTTGGATAAACTGCTGCCAGCGTACATCGAAGCACGTATCTTCAACGCTCTGCTGGAATCAGCCGCAGCGAAGCACGCTGCGACCCAGAAAGCAATGAAGTCTGCTACCGATAACGCTGATGCCCTGATTCGTGATTACACCCGTCTTGCGAACAATGCGCGCCAGGCGGAAATCACTCAGCAGATTTCTGAGATCGTCGGCGGCGCTGACGCGCTGTCATAAGCCCACTAAGAAAGAGAACTGATGACTACTACTGCAGAGCAGACCCCAACCGTGGGTCGTATTGCCCGCGTAACTGGTCCCGTCGTCGACATCGAATTCCCGCACGACGCGATTCCAGCAGTATACAACGCGCTCAAGACCGAGGTGAGCCTGGGCGAAGGCCAGGATAAATTCACCCTCGTGCTTGAGGTTGCACAGCACCTTGGTGACAACCTGGTGCGCGCAATTGCCCTGAAGCCAACTGACGGCCTGGTACGCGGTCAGGAAGTAATTGACACCGGTGACTCAATCACCGTGCCTGTCGGTGACGTCACCAAGGGTAAAGTGTTCAACGTAACCGGTGATGTGCTGAACCTCGCCGACGGGGAGACCTTCCACGCAACCGAGCGTTGGAGCATCCACCGCGAACCGCCTGCCTTCGACCAACTGGAGTCAAAAACTCAGCTGTTCGAAACCGGTATCAAATCAATCGACTTGCTGACCCCATACGTGCAGGGCGGTAAGATTGGCCTGTTCGGTGGTGCGGGCGTTGGTAAAACCGTTCTGATTCAGGAAATGATTCAGCGTGTGGCGCAGGATCACGGTGGCGTGTCTGTGTTCGCTGGTGTTGGTGAGCGTACCCGTGAGGGTAACGACTTGATCCACGAAATGGAAGACGCAGGTGTGTTCGACAAGACCGCGCTTGTGTTCGGCCAGATGGACGAGCCGCCAGGGACTCGTCTACGTGTTGCGCTTTCAGCACTGACCATGGCGGAGTACTTCCGTGATGTGCAGAAGCAGGACGTGCTGTTGTTCATCGACAACATCTTCCGTTTTACTCAGGCAGGCTCAGAAGTTTCAACCCTGCTCGGCCGTATGCCATCTGCGGTAGGCTACCAGCCAAACCTGGCAGACGAAATGGGTATCCTGCAAGAGCGCATTACCTCCACTCGTGGTCACTCAATCACCTCGCTGCAGGCGATTTACGTTCCTGCGGACGACTACACTGACCCAGCTCCGGCAACCACCTTCGCTCACCTTGACGCAACCACCGAGCTGTCTCGTGAAATCGCGTCTAAGGGTTTGTACCCAGCGATTGATCCACTGGCTTCAACCAGCCGTATCATGGATCCACGCTACTTGGGCGAGGATCACTACCGTGTAGCTACCACCGTGAAGCAGATTCTGCAGAAAAACAAAGAGCTGCAGGAAATCATCGCGATTCTCGGTGTTGACGAGCTCTCAGAAGAAGACAAGATTACTGTTGCACGCGCCCGCCGCCTGGAACAGTTCCTGTCACAGAACACCTACATGGCGAAAAAATTCACCGGTGTTGAGGGTTCTACCGTGCCACTGAAAGAAACCATCGAATCCTTCGACGCTATCTGCAAGGGCGAATTCGACCACGTTGCAGAGCAGGCATTCTTTAACGTTGGTGGCATCTCTGACGTTGAAGAGAAGTGGGCAAAGATCCAGAAAGAAAACGGCTAAATCATGGCTCTGCTAAATGTCTGCGTAGTTTCAGCCGATCGTAAGATCTGGGCTGGTGAAGCGAAGCAGGTAACCGCAAAGACCAGCGAGGGTGAGATTGGTATCCTCGCAGGGCACGAGCCGCTGCTCGCACTGCTAGCAGAGGGCGAGGTGCGTGTTACAACCCCTGACAACCAGAAAATTATTGTGAACGCTGAGGGAGGATTCTTCTCTGTGGATCACAATGAAGTTCAGGTAGTAGCAGGGCAAGCTACGCTAGTCGCTTAAGACACCAAACCGTTGCCGTCAGGGAAACCTGACGGCAACGGTTTTTTACACCCATAGAAAATAGGAAAATGCTCGTACTTTTGCCGCCGTCAGAGACCAAACGCGACCCGGAAGAACTCACTGCCGCACAGTCGCAACAGCTGCTCGAAATCGCGAGCACAGCTGCAGCAACGGGGTCTGTCATCGTAACCTCAATACAGCAGCCTAGCATTCGCCAACTCGCCACCCATGAGCGGGAACATGCTGCGCAGCAGGTGCTAACCGCATTGCAGCAGCTCAGCGCAGCTGCAGATGAGAAAGCACACAAAAGCTTGAAGCTGCGGCCCGGAGCCAAAGCCCAGGCAGCATTTGCAGCTAACCTCAACGTTGGTAGCGCGACTCGGCTGCCAGCAGCAGCTATTTACACCGGAGTGCTTTATGACGCGCTCGACTATCTCAGTTTGCCAATTACGGCGCGACAGTGGCTACACGAACATACGGCAGTGCAATCAGCGCTCTACGGAATGCTCGGGGCAGGGGAGCTCATCGCCAATTATCGCCTCTCAGCTGGTAGCAGCCTTCCGGAGCTCGGAACCACGCTCAAAAAACACTGGAATAGCTGCTACGCAGATTTTGCTTGGGACGACTTTGGGGTAATCCTTGACTTGCGTAGCAACGACTACGCTTCGCTTGCTCCGTGCACGGCCGCCACAGTGATACGGCCAGATTTTGTAAGCCGTCAAGCAGACGGCTCCCTGAAAGCCCTCAATCACTTCAACAAGGCCGGCAAAGGCCGCTTGGTACGCCAGCTGGCACTCGCCGAACCGGAGTGTAGCACCATCGCAGAGCTGTTGCAGTGGGTGGCAGACAATGGCATCGAAGTTCTGCCGCAACCCGGAGGCAAAATAATGTTCGTGTTGTGATCCACAATGCACATATTCCCGCAGGGTTAAAGGCTGCTACGAGATAGGCTAAAATAGCATGGTTGCCACTTTAGGTTACCCAAGAAAAGAGAGTTATGACCAGTAAAGGTGAGAACGCTCAGCGGCAGCTGCTGCTGTATCCCACAGACAATAATGTTACTGTGGAGCTCTCTTGGCATGCGCTCACCAACGTAGGGCTGCGACGGGAAAGTAATCAAGACAGCTATGTGGTCGCGCCGCCTATTTTTGCGGTTGCCGATGGTGTGGGCGGGCATGCTGGGGGCGAAGTGGCTTCGCAGGCCGTAACCGCGAGGCTCGCCGAAATTGCGGGTGATAAACCTGTCAGTGTCAGCGATTTAGTAGGAGCTTTAGATCGCGCAGTTGATGACATCGAAAAGCAGGCGGGTGCAGTAGCGGAGGGCGCTGGCACGACCGTCACGGGCCTGGTGCTCGGAGCCGATCCTGAAACTCCAAGTTGGACAGTTTTTAACATTGGGGATTCCCGAGTAATCAGTA
>NZ_JACIFD010000015.1 GCF_014197205.1 Canibacter oris | reverse complement strand
CCGCATTTTTGCATTTGCCCCTGAAAAAGTGGCCTCACCAGCGCCCGTCTGCGGGGAGTTTAGCAGTGCCCCAAGGGGATTTATCGTTGAGCTCTTTTTTTGCCCGCTAGAAGCGATTTTAGAGCTTTTTGCATTTCCAGATTCTGTTTTTTCCAGGTTTTCGCTCTGATTTTGCGAATTTTCCTGCTGCTGCACCGCCACTGGGAAGAACACATCAACCGGTCTATCCTGTGCAGTTGAAACCTGTGGAATTAAGGCTCCAATGCCACGGCCAAGACCACTGCGTTTTTTCGAAGCCATTATTTTTCCCCTTCTGATTTTTCCTGCTGCCACTGTCCAGCAAATCTTGCTGCGATTTCATGCGCAGCTTCTAAATAAGCAATTGAACCAATATTACTTGCATCATGCGCTAAAACTGTCTGCCCAAAGCTAGGCGCCTCAGCGATCCGCACAGATCTAGGAATTACTGCCTCTAAAGTCTGCTCAGGGAAATGCGTGCGCACCTCATTGGAAACTTCCATCGCCAGCTTAGTTCGCCCAGTAAACATCGTCAACAAAATAGTGCTAAGCTCCAAGCGCGGATTTAAGTGCTGCCGAATCAACTGAATATTATTAATCAACTGACTCAGCCCCTCAAGTGCGTAATACTCACACTGAATCGGAATCAAAACCTCTTGCGCCGCAACAAAAGCATTCAGCGTCAACAACCCCAACGAAGGAGGACAATCAATTAAAACGTAGTGGAAAGGCTCCGGAACCTGCGCTAAAAAATCACGCAAAGCATACTGCAGCCGTCGCTCACGATTATCTGCCGCAACAAGTTCAATCTCCGCACCAGCTAGATTAATCGTAGATGGCAAGCAATAGATATTTTCATGATCGGTGCTTTGCTGCACCACCTCAGCAATAGTGTTTTCTCCTAGCAGCACCTCATATACACTGTCTACTTCTGCGGTGTGTGGCACTCCTAAAGCGGTTGAGGCGTTGCCCTGCGGATCAATATCAATCACCAACACCCGAGCGCCGCGCCGCGCCAAAGCACCCGCCAAATTCACCGTTGTAGTGGTTTTTCCAACCCCACCTTTTTGATTTGAAACAGTAATGACCCGTGGGGCATAAGGCAACGGCGTCTCTAGTTTCGCAAGCCGTTGTTTTCTGCGTATTTTATCGGCAACCTCATTGGCCAGTGGCGTGCTGCTCACAATTACCTCTCAAAGTTATTAACCTTGTTTACTACCTTAGTATTCTTCCGCTGCTCTTACTCTCACGTCATCATCGATTCCGCTCATAGCGGACTAAATTTACTGCTAAGCAGCAATTTCACCACGGAATACTCGCGTTGGCTCCGTCAGCCCTTCACCAAGAACCGAAACACTATAATTAACCACCCGATGTTTCTTCAAAACCTTTGCGGCGGTAATTATTTCATCATGCACGCCAGCACCCTTTAGGAAAAGCATTTTCCCGCCTGGCACAAGCAAAGGAGCAGTCCACGGTACTAGTTTCTTTAGCGCGGTCACCGCTCGGGCGGTGACCTGATCCACCTCAAAAGCGCCGTGATACTCCTCCACGCGCCCACGCAAAACCTCAGCGTTATCAAGCCCCAGACGCTCTACTTGCTCCTGCAACCAAGCACAGCGACGCTCCATCGGTTCAATCAAGCGAATCGCGACATCCGGGCGCATCGCAGCAAGCACAATGCCCGGGAAACCTCCGCCACTGCCAATATCAGCGAGTTTACTGTTAGGCTCCAAAAGCGGTGCTAACAGACCTGAATTAATGATGTGCCTCGTCCACAACCGTGCCGGCTCATGGGGGCCAATCAATCCGAGAGTTTCGCCACGGTCAAACAAGTCAGCAGCAAAATCCCGTAGTTTATCAGCGTTATCACCTGCAAATTCATCTAAAAATTCCGGTTCCGGCTCACGCACCACAACCTGCTGTGTCTCTTTAGTGCTCATTTGCCCTCCCGTATAATTACTACCTACTGAGTTTATCGATTTTCTGCTGTCTAAAGTTGGGGATTAGCTCATTTTGTTCATAACCATCTTTCCCACTGTGACACAGCAGCATAAATGTTTCACGTGAAACAAAGCAGGACGCTTCCACCCGAAGCGCCCTGCTTTGTTAATCTCTATTTAAGCCGCCGTTACCACTAAGCGACGAGCTTTGCCCTCACCGTGTGAAGCTGATTTATAACCGCGTTCTGCAACATAATCATGCACCAGTTTCCGCTCGTAAGAGCTCATAGAAGGTAACTGCACCGCATCTTTTCCAGCCGCTAGCTGTGCAATCGCTGCGTCGACCTCTCGCAGCAACTCTGCTTCACGAGCCTCCCGCGATCCACCAACATCCAACAGTAACCGTGAAAACTCACCCGTTTGCTGCTGCACCGCAAGACGACTCAGGTCTTGCAAAGCCTGCACTACCTGGGCTGTGCCAAGTCGGTTCAGATCTTCACCGCCACCGGTTACAGTAACCGTAGCGCGTCCGTTTTTAACGCCAAGATCGAGATCACCATCGAGATCAGCAATATCTAATAGCCCCTCAATGTAATCAGCAGCTAAATCGCCCTCGCGTTCCAGCGCGGCAAGATCAGGACCGGTGGTGTTCATTATTTCTTACCTCCCTGTTTTTTAGCACGCTTTGCGCTCATCGGCTGCTGTCGCTGCCCTCGTGTTTCTAGCTCATTTATATCTGTCGAGACAGAGTTTTCCTCTGGCACCAGTTTACCCTTGCGACGCAAGCGTTCTTGCTTTTTACGCCATGCTTCACTACCCGGATTAGGCATTGCGTTAATCACGATTGCCTGCTGGCCCATAGTCCAAAGATTAGACAGCAGCCAGTAAATGTTCAACGCCAATGGGAATACGAAACCTGAGAACAGGAAGCCCAGTGGCAAGATGTAAAGTAACATTTGTTGCTGTCGGTACATCGGGCTATTTTTAGTCTCATCAGAGATGTTTTTCGAGATAATCTGCTTCTGGGTAAAGAACTGTGACAGAATCATAGCAACCATAATTACACCCAGCATTACCGCAACGATTACGTTACCACTCTGAATACCTTCAGTGAATGTCATCTTCAGTGGGGCATCAAAGAAGATAGCGTTGTTAAAGCTGCTGGTCAACTGCTCGTTCATCAGGCCCACACCCGGATTGTTTTCCGCGGCATTACGCAGTACAAAGAACAATGCCAAGAAAATTGGCATCTGCACCAAAATAGGGAAGCAGCTAGCGAGCGGGTTAGTGCCGTGCTTCTTATAAAGTGCCATCATCTCACGGTTCATTGCCTCGCGGGAATACTGATCACGCTTACCCTTGTATTTTGCTTGAATTTTTCGCATCTCAGGCGCGGTTTCAAGCATTTTGCGCTGTGCTTTAATTTGCTTTACAGTCAGTGGAATAGTCAAAGACCGCACTACAATTACTAAGCCCACAATCGAAAGCACCCAGGTGACACCGCTGTTTGGATCCATCCCCAAAGCTGAGAAAAGGTTATGCCAAACGGTCAGGATAGCTTCAACAATCCACTTTAAAGGCCAAAAAATCGCCTCAAAAAATTCGTACATTACTTTTTATCCCTTTCGACCACTGGCACAACGAACCCCGCCCTGGTCATTTCTACTTGATTTTTACCCTCTGGAACATCATCAATGCCACCGTTGCTAAATGGATTACAACGCAGCAATCGCCAGATAGTCAACGCAGTGGCAGTGCAGAAGTTTCGTTTTTGGTATGCCTCTAAAGCGTACCGCGAACAGCTTGGGTAATACTTACAAACCTCGCCGTAAAGCGGAGAAACAACCTTGCGATACCCCAGCATGAAAGCAATCGCAAGGTTACGCGGCAATAGCAACAGGGTTTTAAGTATCTGCATTCGCTCGCTCCTGCACCCGCTGCAGCTGTTTTAGCACTGCCGTTTCTAATTCTTGATAACTTACATTTGCCGCCTGTGGGAAAACCCTAAAAACTACTTCAGCACCGCTAAAACCATTTTTTACCGCAATTTCACAGATGCTCTTTAAGCGTCGCCGCAATAAATTCCTGGTCACTGCGTTACCAACAGTTTTGGTAATGATAAATCCAAAGCGGCAACCAGTATCATCCGCGGTTATATTAGAGGATGTTTCACGTGAAACATTCAATTGTGAAATTGTGGTTTTCCCGCTTTTTTCAGCTTCAATATTTGACTGATTCCCTGAAGGAGACAGCAAAACCGCGTGGGCGAGACAAAATTTGCCTCCCACGCGGTAACCGCTGCGCACTATGCGGCGATAGTCTTCTCCCCGCTTAATGCGGTGCTTAGAAGCCATGCTGCATATAAAGCTTATGCGCTAATCTTGCTGCGACCCTTGCGGCGACGTGCTGCAAGAATTGCACGGCCAGCACGGGTACGCATACGAAGACGGAAACCGTGCTTTTTAGCGCGGCGACGGTTATTCGGCTGGAAAGTACGCTTGCTCATTCGTTTACTCCGATAATAAGTTCTAGTTACCGAGCATTACAGCTCGCTTTTAGGCAGCGTAAAAATACACAGCCATACAAAACAAACACTCTACCGTAAATTTTTTGACAGTGCAAGATGGCGTATTAAAGCGCTCGGTTCAAACTCCCACAGTATTAAAGCTGTGAACCCAAGCGCACAAGATTATGTAATTATTGTCACCGCGGTGCTGCCACAACAGTGTTGTCACACACCAAGTTTATACACATTACATGTGGATAATGTGGAGAACTATAAAAAGTTATCCACACTTTTAAGTAATTTGATAATAAAATAAGTGGATAATTACAAAAAAACTGTGGAAACCTGTGGTGAAGAATGGCAGAAACAATAGAAAAATATTTACCAATCTGGGAAGAGGTCACCAGATTGGTAACAGCCAATCCCGAAGTGGCGCCAACTATTGCAGGGCAGCTGCGGTTAGCCACGGTGCAGGGTGGCGGTGAAGGTCTGCTATATCTTGCCGTGGCTCAAGAATTTACTCAAAAACTACTTGAGACAAATTTACGCAGTCACATTCTGCAGGCATTACGCCAGCTGCCAGCTGCCGCCGATATTCACGACTTCATTGTTTTGGTGGACAACCTGACGCCAGCTGTAACCTCTGGTTCTGGATACAATTCAGTCACAGTGCCCACCACAGAAACCAAGACGAACACCAGGGCAAACCCGGGATTTGAGAGCCAAAGTACAAAATCTAGAACAACTTACGATGGTGGATTCACCGCTGCACAAAACCCTGCACAGCAGCAGGACAGTGCACAAAATGCTCCAGTCGCAGGGTCCGAAAGCAATCTCAGCGCAGCCGAACATCCTGTTGTAGGTGCTGGAATTGCAACGATTAACCCAGCAACGATGCTGAATCCGAAATTGACATTTGACAACTTTGTGATTGGGCAAACCAACCGTATGGCACAGGCAGCCTCTATTGCAGTGGCAGAAGCTCCGGGTGTGGCGTACCGTCCGTTGTTTATTTACGGTGATTCTGGGCTTGGCAAAACCCACTTACTGCACGCTATCGGAAATGCGGCGTTAGAGTTGCACCCTGGAATCCGTGTGCGTTATGTCAGCTCGGAGGAATTTACCAACTCCTTCATTAACGCTATTAAAAACAACAAGGGCGCAGAATTTCATGAAAGCTGGCGTCAAGTTGACATTCTGTTGATTGACGATATCCAGTTTCTCTCGCGGGCGAAAGAAACCCTCGAAGCGTTTTTTCACACTTTCAACACGCTGCAAAACCAAAACAAGCAGATTGTCATTACCAGTGACGTTGCTCCAAAACAGTTGGCTGATGTTGAAAACCGTTTGATTAGTCGTTTTGAACAGGGGCTGCTGACGGATATTCAAGCCCCAGAACGCGACACTCGAATCGCGATTCTAAAAATGAAAGCGGAACGCGAACACCTGGTGCTCGGCAACGATGTGCTGGAGTTTATCGCAGATAACTTCACCGCAAACATTCGCTCCCTGGAGGGGGCGCTAACCAAGGTTATTGCCTACGCAAGTTTAACTCAGCAGGAAATTAATTATGATCTGGTTTACACCCTGTTGCAAAGCCAGCTGCCAAGCGAAGCTGATATCGAAATTCAACCGCAAAAAATTATTAGCATCACCGCCGAATTTTTCAACGTAACCGTAGATGAAATCTATGGTCCGAAACGCACTCAGCAGCTCACTAAACCACGGCACATCGCAATGTATCTGTGCCACGAGCTGACCTCACTGTCGCTGCCTAAAATCGGAGACCTTTTTAACGGTCGCGATCACACCACGGTAATGCACGCGTGCAAAAAAATTGCTAGTGCAATTAGTAGCGACCGCAATATTTACAACGAGGTTGAAGAGCTAACCGAAAAAATCCGAAACGAAAACCGCAAATAGTTATTCACAATAATTGTGGAAAACTTCTTAATCTGTGTGGAAATTTTTGCTGCTTAGTGTGGACAAGCTCCTTGTAATTACATCAGTGTAAGTTTTCTTTGCACACCGTTATAAACACGGTTTCTACAGCTTACAAAGCTGTAATTACCTTTAAAACACTGGGCTAAAGCGAGTTTTTAACAGCTTCCACAGTACTTATTATTATTACAAGAAACTAAAAGCATCCAGCAAAATTTTTGTCATCATTGCAGAGGTTTGGGAAAACTTTAAAATTCTAAAAGCCGCACTTATAATCCCGGGTACTTACAAGATGGCAGCAGAAATTTCTCACTGTGCGTTTTGCACAAAATTATGCGATGATGTTGAACAGGTATTTGTATTTGCCGCAAACCCTGACGCTTATAAGGAGCAGCAATGCGTTTTAGTATGAACCCTGATTTATTCAGTGAAGCAGTGTCTTTCCCTGTTGCAATGCTGCCCTCACGCATCACCCAGCCAATTCTTGGTGGCGTGCTTCTAGAAGCTGTCGGTGATGCTGTTACCTTCTCAATTTTTAACTTTGAGGTTTCCGCGAAAACAGCTGCCGCGGCAATTGTGCATGAGCCGGGTCGCGCCCTTGTATCCGGGCGACTACTGGCAAATATTGCGCGTAAACTCCCGGGCGCAGAGGTTGAGGTGCGGGTGCTTGAAGGCAAAGTAGAAATCAGCAGTGGATCAGCCCGCTTCAACCTGCCAGCCATGCCGGTGGAGGAATATCCGCAGTTGCCGCAGCTTGATGAAATCACGGGTGAGGTACGTGGCGAAGACTTCCGCAAGGCTGTTGCGCAGGTTTTCCCTGCTGCCTCAAACGAGGATGTCACCCCAACTCTGAACGGCATTTTCTTTGAGATTAAAGATAACGTGCTGAGCCTTACAGCTACTGACCGCTATCGAATTGCGACCCGCGGTATTGATTTTGAAAATCAGGCACAAGTTGCTGATATGAATGTGATTGTGCCGGCAAAAACTGTTAATGAAGCAGCGAAACAGCTGTCTCACGCTGAACGCGTACAGATTGTGATTCAAACCAATGGCGAACGGCAACAGATTGGTTTTATTGGTGACAATAAGGCAATTACTACTCAGCTGATTGCCGGCACTTACCCTCCAGTTTCACGACTGTTCCCGACAGATTTAGAACACTATACCGTGATAAATACCGCTGATTTGCGGGCTGCCGTGGAGCGTGTTGCCTTGGTTGTGGAAAATGACGCTGCAATTCGGTTTAACTTTGCCGAGGGACGTGTAACTCTCTCTGGAACTGGCAGCGAAGCAGCGGCGGGTACTGACGGGGTTGATGCACATCTTGCAGGGGCTGAGGTAACCGTTGCTTTGCGGCCAAGTTTTCTGCGTGATGGTTTGAATGGCGCAGACAGCGATTACACCCGTATTGTGTTTGGCCCAAGTGCCACTGAGCGGCCTGGCCCGGTTTTGATTTTAGGACAGCGCAGCAAAGATGATGCTGACGATAACAGCTTTAAATATCTGCAGCAGCCAAATCTTTTGATGAGCTAGGATGCACGTTAAACACCTTTCGCTGCTGAATTTCAGAAACTATCCGAAGCTGGAATTAGATTTTAAAGCGGGGAAAGTTTTGGTGCTGGGCCGTAACGGTCAGGGTAAAACAAATCTGGTCGAGGCCATCGCCTACTTTGATTCGCTGTCATCGCATCGGGTTAGTAGTGATGCCCCACTGTTTTTGCAGGGCAATGACACTGCGGTGGCACGCTTGCAGGTGACGCACCAAAATACTAGCCCGACCTTAGAGTTGGAATTTCGTTCACGGCAGGCTAAAAAAGCACAGATTAATGGAAACCCGGTAAAACTTCGGGAGCTTACCAGGTGGTTTACTGCGGTTTTGTTTGCCCCAGAAGATTTGCAGATTGTGCGCGGTGAGCCAAGCAGTCGCAGAACTTTTTTAGACGGTGCAATAGTAACCAGAAACCCATATTTTGCGGCTGTTTATAAAGAATATGATCGTGTTCTAAAGCAGCGTACCGCGCTTTTAAAATCACTGCGTGGTGCTTATAAACAGCCGGGGGTGAGTGAAACCCTTGAGTTTTGGAACCAGCAACTAATCGACACCGGCACCAGAATTATGGCGGAGCGCCGCTTATTGGTGGATCAGCTACAACCGCGGCTAGAGCAGGCATATCAGAAACTTGTGGCTGCTGATCACCGCCCGCAGCTTAGCTTAAAGGAAAGCGCTGCTACAGGGGCGGCGCAGTATTTACCCGTTGCAGAAAATGTTTCACGTGAAACATCACCGCATTTAACACCGCAATCACGTGAAAACTTAACCGCGGAATTTATCGCGCAGCTGCGGCGCTCAGAAAGAAAAGAATTTGAGCGCGGAATGACCTTGGTTGGACCACACCGGGATGATTTAGAAATTTCCTTAAATGCCTTACCGGTTAAAGGGTATGCGAGTCATGGGGAGTCTTGGTCTGTAGCGCTGGGACTAAAGCTTGCCTTTGCTGATTTGCTACGCGATGAGTTAGCGCCGGAAGATCCGGTATTGATTTTGGATGATGTCTTTGCGGAGCTTGATGCAGCACGCCGGGCGCGACTAATGAGTTCAGTAGCTGACTATCAACAAGTGATTGTGACGGCAGCTGTTGCTGAGGATATTCCAACTACCACCGAGTGGGAGATTCATGTAATTCGCAGTGGTGAAGTTTTACAAACTGGCCGCAGCAGTGATCCGGCTGAATTTTTTGCTGGCGTAATAAAAAACGATGAAATGCGCCGCAAAGTGATACAGCACGCAGTGAAGCAAGACCAGCAATCACAACTGCCACTGTCGCAGAGTGAGGATGATGAAGAGCAGCAAGTGCGATTCGAGCCAATATTAGGGGAGCGAAATGCTGCAGAATAACCAAGAATTTGTGCTTGAACTGTATCGCGACATCACCAGTGCTTGGGCCGGGAAAATTAGAACCCGGGATGAGAAGCGGCGGGAAAAAGCGCTGAAAACTGCGGTCACGAAGCCTTTTGATGCGGGGCGCGATCCACACTCCATCGCAGCTGTTTTAACACAGCTAACCAGTTTGCGCGGGTGGGATCGGGAAATCGCCGAGGCAGAAATTTGCCGGCGCTGGGAGGAAATAGTTGGACCCCAGGTAGCTGCTCGCACCAAGATTTTGTACCTGGAAGATGGTGTGATTACGGTGCAGGCGCAGAGTCAAACCTGGGTTACTGAGTTGCGGCGGTTGCGAGGTCAAATTGTGGCGAATATTAACGACCGCTACGGTGCAGCAAAAATTGTTGATGTGCAGGTGCTGCCACCGCAAACCGTGAGCTGGAAACACGGATCCTACGCAGTTAAGGGTCGTGGGCCGCGCGACACTTATGATTGGGCATGATGCTTGAGAAGCAGGGTAAAACAGTGCTCGGCAGAGCCGCGAATAATTGAGGGTATCCACACAATCGCAAAATACCCCCTGAATCGTCAAAAATGGGGGTTTAAAACAGCTGAGATTGCTAAAATAGTCTAGTTGAGCCCCTGGGGTGAAATTCGCCCCTCTCACGCTAAAGAGAGAAGTTCATCTAGTATGAGTGATAGCTCCGCAGAAAAGAAGCCAGAATACGGCGCCGAAAATATTCAGGTGCTAGAGGGCCTGGAGGCTGTGCGTAAGCGTCCCGGCATGTATATTGGCAGCACCGGGCCGCGTGGTTTGCACCACCTGGTTTACGAAATTGTAGACAACTCGGTTGATGAGGCTCTGGCGGGCTACTGCGACAACATTGAGGTGACCATTCTCGCCGACGGCGGCGTGCAGGTGACCGATAATGGTCGTGGTATTCCGGTTGATATCCACCCGACCGAGGGTAAATCCACCGTCGAAGTGGTGCTCACAGTGCTGCACGCCGGCGGTAAGTTTGGCGGTGGCGGTTACGCGGTATCAGGCGGTTTGCACGGTGTGGGTTCCTCGGTGGTAAACGCGCTGTCTGAAAAATTCGAGGTCGAAGTGCAGCGCCAGGGCTACAAGTGGGGCATGAGCTTTGATAAGAGTGTGCCAGTAGCACCGCTGGCAAAACTAGAGCCGAGCACCGCAACCGGGACCAGCGTAAAATTCTGGCCAAGCGCAGATATCTTTGAAACCATTGAGTTTGACTACCAAACGCTACGCACCAGATTCCAGCAAATGGCCTTCCTGAATAAGGGATTGCGGATCAGCCTCACCGATTTACGCCCGCAGGAGCCGGTGGTTAATGACGAAGGTGAAACTGTCACCCCGCCGGCACCGCACGACGAGTTCTACTATGAGCAGGGTATTCGCGACTATGTGGAACACCTGAACCGGGTTAAGCGCGCTGAACTTGTGCACGATGAGATTATCTCCTTTGAAGCAGAAGACACCGTAAAAACAATTTCCGCGGAAATTGCGATGCAGTGGACAACCGCTTACTCCGAGAGCGTGCACACTTATGCGAACACCATTAACACTCATGAGGGCGGCACTCATGAAGAAGGCTTCCGCGCCGCGCTGACAACCCTGATTAATCGCTACGCGCGTGAGAAAAACCTGCTGAAAGATAAAGACGATAATCTTTCCGGTGATGATGTGCGTGAGGGCCTGACCGCGGTAATCTCTGTAAAACTGGGGGAGCCGCAGTTTGAAGGGCAGACAAAAACAAAACTTGGCAACACCGAGGCCAAGGGCTTCGTGCAGAAGGTCGTTACTGAGCAGTTGGGAGACTGGTTGGATAGCCATCCCAACGAGGCAAAAGCGATTATTCGCAAGGCAATTCAGGCGGCGACCGCCCGACTAGCTGCCCGTAAAGCCCGAGAAACAGCGCGCCGTAAGGGGCTTTTGGAATCTGGCGGAATGCCGGGTAAGCTCAGTGATTGCACCAGTAAAAACCCGGAAATCAGCGAAATTTTCATTGTGGAGGGTGACTCCGCTGGAGGTTCGGCAAAAACTGGACGCAACCCCGAAACACAGGCGATTTTGCCGCTGCGCGGGAAGATCCTCAATGTTGAAAAAGCACGCTTAGACAAGGCACTAAACAACGCCGAAGTGCAGGCAATGATTACCGCGTTTGGTGCTGGCATTGGCGAAGAATTTAACGTTGAAAAAGCGCGGTATCACAAAATCGTGTTGATGGCCGATGCTGACGTTGACGGGCAGCACATCACAACGTTGTTGCTGACCTTGCTGTTCCGCTACATGAAGCCGCTGATTGAGCGCGGTTACGTGTATTTAGCGCAGCCACCGCTGTATCGCTTGAAGTGGGCAAACGCTGATCACGAGTTTGTGTTTAGTGACGCCGAACGCGACGAGCGCCTGGCTGCGGGCAAAGCAGCTGGCCGCCGCCTGATGAAGGAGAGCGGCGTGCAGCGCTACAAAGGTCTCGGTGAGATGAACTACGAAGAGCTCTGGGAAACCACGATGAACCCGGAGACTCGCACCCTGCTGCAGGTGAGTATGGATGACGCCGCAGCAGCAGACGAAATTTTCGCCACCCTGATGGGCGAAGACGTCGAAGCCCGTCGCAACTTTATCCAGCAGAACGCGAAGGATGTGCGTTTCCTTGACATCTAATAACGAAACCTCAAATTCAATGTCTTACGAAGAGACCACGGAAGAGCACAGCCACGGCCACATTGCTCAGGTGGATCTGCGCACCGAAATGCAGCGGAGCTACCTCGACTACGCAATGAGCGTGATTGTGGGGCGCGCTCTGCCAGACGTGCGAGACGGCCTGAAACCGGTACATCGCCGCGTGATTTACACCATGTATGACGGCGGATACCGACCAGACAAAGCCTTCTCCAAGTGCACCCGCGTAATCGGCGACGTGATGGGTCAATTCCACCCGCACGGTGACGGCGCGGTTTATGACACTCTGGTGCGTTTGGTGCAGCCGTGGGCGCTACGGTACCCGCTGGCACTGGGTCAGGGTAACTTCGGCAGCCCTGGCAACGACGGTGCCGCGGCACACCGATACACCGAAACTAAAATGGCACCGCTCGCAATGGAGATGGTGCGGGATATTGACGAAGACACCGTTGACTTCCAAGACAACTATGATGGTCGCACCCAAGAGCCGACTGTGCTTACTAGCCGTTTCCCAAACCTGCTGGTTAACGGCTCAGTCGGTATCGCGGTTGGTATGGCAACAAACATTCCACCACACAACCTGCGGGAAGTAGCCGAGGGCGCAAAATGGCACCTGGAGCATCCAGACGCCAACAAAGAAGAGCTGCAAAACGCGCTGCTGGAGCGCATTAAAGGCCCAGATTTCCCAACCGGGGCGCAGATCCTCGGCACGAAAGGCATCCGCGAAGCTTACCGCACCGGTCGCGGCTCAATCACGATGCGCGCGGTTGTTAATATTGAGGAAATTCAAGGCCGCACCTGTCTGGTAGTAACCGAACTGCCATACCAGGTAAACCCCGATAACCTTGCCGTTAAAATCGCCGAACTCGTTAAAGAGGGGCGCCTGCAGGGCATTGCAGATATTCGTGACGAAACCAGTGGCCGCACCGGCCAGCGCCTGGTAATCGTGCTGAAACGCGACGCGGTTGCAAAAGTTGTGCTGAACAACCTCTACAAGCACACTCAGCTGCAAGATAATTTCGGTGCAAACATGCTGGCGATTGTTGACGGTGTGCCACGCACCCTGTCAATCGACGGTTTCATCACCTACTGGGCCGCGCACCAGATTGAAGTGATAGTGCGCCGTACCCGCTTCCGCCTGAAGAAAGCAGAGGCCGAAGCGCATATTCAGCGCGGTTACCTCAAAGCGCTTGATGCGCTTGACGAAGTTATTGCGTTGATCCGCAAATCCCCAACCGTGGAGGAAGCACGCAGTGGCCTGATGAGCTTGCTCGGGGTTGACGAAATTCAAGCAGATGCGATTCTGGCGCTGCAACTGCGACGACTCGCAGCACTGGAGCGGCAGAAAATTATGGAGCTCGCGGCGAAGCTCGAAGCGCAGATTAAAGAATACGAGGGCGTGCTCGCTTCACCTGCGCAGCAGCGAGAAATCGTGGTTGCTGAGCTTGACGACATCGTAAAACGCTACGGTGATGAGCGCCGCACCGAAATCATGGTCGGATACGACGGCGATATGTCTATCGAAGACCTGATTCCGGAAGAAGAAATGGTGATTACTGTGACGCGCGGCGGCTTCATCAAGCGCACCCGCATTGATAATTACCGCTCACAGCACCGCGGTGGCAAGGGCGTTAAGGGCGCAAGTTTGCGGGCTGACGACATCGTGGAACACTTCTTTGTGACCACCACCCACCAGTGGCTCTTGTTCTTCACCAATACTGGTCGAGTTTATCGCGCGAAAGCTTGGGAAGCGCCGGAGGGCGGTCGTGACGCGAAGGGGCAGCACCTGGCAAATCTGCTGGCGCTGGCGCCTGACGAAACCGTGACGCAGATCCTCGAACTTGATAAATATCATGAGGATCAGTACCTGGTGTTGGCAACCCGTGACGGTCTAATTAAGAAAACCGCGTTGCCCGAGTATGACACCAATCGCACCGGCGGCATTATCGCGATTAAACTGCGTGACGATGACGCCCTGGTTTCTGCCCTGGTAGCTAGCTCCAGCGACGATATTCTGCTGATTTCAAAACACGGTATGTCGGTACGCTTCACCGCCTCCGATGAGGCGCTGCGCCCAATGGGTCGCGCTACCAGCGGGGTACGGGGCATGAAATTCCGCGCGGGCGATGAGTTGCTTGCCGCAGCTAAGGTGAGCGAAGACGGTTACGTTTTCGTAGTTACCGAGGGCGGCTACGCTAAACGCACCGCGGTCAGCGAGTACCGGGTACAGCAGCGTGGTGGCTTCGGCATTAAAGTGGCGAAACTTGACGACAGCCGAGGTGACCTGGTTGGCGGCTGTATTGTGGACGACACCGACGAGGTGCTGGTGGTGCTAGCCAGCGGCAAAGTTGTGCGGTCAAACGTGAACGAGGTGCCGGCTAAGGGCCGCAACACCATGGGCGTGGTGTTTGCCCGCTTCCCAGACAGCGATCGCATCATCGGAATTGCCCGAAATACCGAACGCGGCCTGGAAGACGATAGTGTGGATACTACAGAAACAGCTGCTAGCGGCGAAAACAGTGTGAATACAGCGACTGTTGCAGCACCAAACACAGAAGCAGAGGAAAACAATGAATAATACTGTTGCAGAACAGCTAGAGCGCAAAACCCGGGCTCGCACCCCGGTGAAACAGGTGCGGCTAAAACTGGTTTACGTTGATTTCTGGTCAGCCGTAAAGTTCTCATTCGTGCTCAGCGTGTGCATGGCAGTTGTGGGCATTGTAGCGTCAGTGCTGATTTACTTCGTGCTGCTGCAGACCGGAGTGCTGGCACAGCTGAACGGGCTAATCTCAGACGTTGCCGGCGGCGACATCAACCTGCTAAGCATCGTGGGCTTCCCGCAAGTGCTTGGATTTGCCGTGGTTTCAGGGCTGGTAAACATCATTATCGGCACCGCTCTCGGCGCGGTCGCAGCGGTCGTTTACAACCTGCTGGTGCGTGCTCTCGGAGGATTCCAGTTAGGTTTCACCAGCAACTAACACCACTACAACAACAACAGGTTAACAGCTAAATGCACGACATTTTCAGTGCAGAACAGCAGCCGGCTGGGGCTTTTAGAGCCTCTGCGCCGGCTGCTTTTTTGCAATTATTAGTAGCAAAGGCGCAGATTGCTGCGGTGCCGCGAATTATTATCGACGGGCCCAGTGGCAGCGGTAAATCAACCCTCGGTAAATATTTAGCGCGGCAGTTAGATGCTGAACTTGTGCACCTTGATAACGTGTACGCCAGCTGGGATGGGCTAGCCGACGCGGGGCAACGAGTCGCCACAGAGCTTTTAGGGCCGCTGTCGCAAGGGCAGGTGGGGCGGATCCGCCACTGGGATTGGCACCGAAACAAGCCCGCAAAGTGGCAGGAGGTTAGTGCGACACGCCCGGTAGTTGTGGAAGGTTCGGCTGCTTTAAACAGTAAAACTGCGCCGCTTGCGACACTCCGTATCTGGGTTGAAGTAGCCGATGAGGCCGCGCGTAAGAATCGTGCCTTAACGCAGCGACCCGGGGGTGAGATTTATGCTCCGTACTGGGAGCACTGGGGCGCCCAAGAACGCGCACATATCACCGCAGAAAAACCTTATAAACTCGCAGATTTATGGGTGCGACCAGGTGTTTTACCTGGCGAGCCGCTTTACACGTTGGTTGCTGGAGAGCTGTAGTGGGCGTGTATGGAGTTTTGGTTCCGGTGAGCATTCGGGAAGAGTTTGATGTGGCTTTAAGCTACTTTGCAGTTGTTTGAAGTCATGAAACACGCGGGTGTGAAAAGCGGAATTTGCATTTTTAAAAAAGCTCCGGTAATGTTTAGCAGTGGTCAAGGGGCTATAGCTCAGGTGGTTAGAGCGCTTCACTGATAATGAAGAGGTCCCAGGTTCAAGTCCTGGTAGCCCCACCACTCCGAAAAGTGTGATACACTAGAGGAGTTGCAGAAATGCAAGGGCCCTTAACTCAGTTGGTAGAGTGCCTGCTTTGCAAGCAGGATGTCGGGAGTTCGATTCTCCCAGGGTCCACCACTAAAAGCCTCGCGAAAGCGGGGCTTTTGCCGTTTCGGGCTGAGCGAATCTGGCGGCGGCTGAAGTGTTGGTTGGGTGCCAAAACGCGACACAAGTAAGGAAATTGATAGATGCCGCAGCACATTACTACAGTCACAGATCCCCTGGCTCACCGTCTCAAAGATGTGCTGCGCAGTAAAGCGGCGCGCCCTCGCACTATCATCATCGATGACCATGAAAACATCGCGCAGGCAGTTGCTGCTAGGGTGCGGATCGAGACGCTTTTTATCACCAGCGTGGCCGCAGCCGCCACTGCGCGGCTCACCGCAGAAAAACCTGCTTTACTTGAACTTTTTGCCGATGCTCAACTGCCTGAAGTGGTAACAATTGAGCCAGCCGCAGTGAAAGCGCTGTTTGGCGATGACAAACACGTCAAAATTTTTGCGTTAGCCACAGCCCCGACACCCCGCAAACTTAGTTCTCTGCTTACAGACGGCAGCGTCAGCGGTGATATCGTCGTGCTTGACGGGGTAAAAATCGTGGGCAACATAGGTGCAATCACGCGCACTGCTTGCGCCCTTGGAGCTGCCGGCGTGGTGCTGCTAGAAAGCGACCTTAAAACTGTGTACGATCGCCGTCTCGTGCGGGCCAGCCGCGGGCTGGTGTTTACCCTGCCAGTGATAATCGCCAGCCAGGCACAGTTTGCTGACTTTGTTACCGCCCAGCGCATTCCGGTTGCGACGCTTGATATTGCAGCAACTGCCCCGCTGACAACAATTAAACAGGTTAAAGAACCGCTGGCGTTGGTGCTTGGCAGCGAAAGGGAGGGTGTTTCTAAGGAGCTTACTGAGCTTGCCACGCACCGTTATGTGATTAAGATGGATCCGCGTGTCGAATCCTTGAACGTTTCGGTTACTGCAGCGATTGCGCTGTTTCAGCACCAACAGGATTAGCGCCTACAGCACTGCCCAACTTTACTTTCAAGATACATAGCTTCGCAAAACCCCTGCTATATTTATAAAAAATAATTCAGCTGCGTCGTAATCTATGACGATAATGACAACCTGCAGGGGGAAGCACAGTGTTCCGAAAAATCCTGGTAGCAAACCGCGGCGAAATCGCTATCCGCGCATTCCGTGCAGCACACGAATTGGGTGCAAAAACAGTAGCGATTTTCCCCTATGAGGACAGAAACTCCCTGCATCGGCTGAAAGCAGATGAGGCGTATCTGATTGGGGAGGAAGGCCACCCGGTCAAAGCTTACCTGGATGTCGCAGAAATCATTCGGGTCGCCAAAGCAGCTGGCGCTGACGCAATTTACCCTGGTTACGGGTTTCTCTCGGAAAACCCTGAACTAGCGGCTGCAGCAGCTGCTAATGGCATCACCTTCATTGGTCCGGGAGCAGAGGCACTGCGGATGGCTGGGAATAAAGTTGCCGCAAAAGAGCACGCGCTTCGGGCCGGAGTGCCGGTGCTTAGATCCACCCCTGTATCAACCGATATTGAAGAACTGATTGCCGGCGCCACTGAGATTGGGTTTCCGGTGTTTGCCAAGGCAGTTGCTGGCGGCGGCGGTCGCGGCATGCGCAGAGTAGAAACCGCATCTGAGCTACGTGACGCCCTCGAAAGCGCGATGCGCGAAGCAGACAGTGCCTTCGGCGACCCCGCAATGTTTATTGAGCAGGCAGTGCTACGACCACGCCACATTGAAGTGCAGGTTCTAGCGGATCACACCGGCCAGGTTGTGCATCTCTACGAGCGTGATTGTTCCGTGCAGCGGCGCCACCAAAAAGTCGTGGAGATTGCACCGGCTCCAAATCTTGACCCGGAGATTCGCAACGCACTGACCCGCGATGCGATCGCCTTTGCGAAAAGCATCGGGTATGAAAACGCCGGCACCGTGGAGTTTTTGCTCGATACCGAGGGAGAACGTGCGGGCCAGCACGTTTTTATTGAAATGAACCCGCGCATTCAGGTGGAGCACACAGTGACCGAGGAGGTTACAGATGTGGATCTGGTGCAGGCCCAGATGCTCATCGCGGCTGGCGCCACCCTCGCAGAACTGAGGTTGAAGCAGGAACAGATTCAGGTGCGTGGATCCGCTCTGCAGTGTCGTATCACCACGGAGGATCCGGCAGACAATTTCCGCCCGGACCTGGGGCGCATCACCGCCTACCGCTCACCCGGCGGCGGTGGGGTGCGGCTCGACGGCGGCACCATCAACCCCGGCTCGTTTATTAGTCCGCACTTTGACTCGATGCTCGCCAAGCTCACTTGTCGAGGGCGCGACTTTGAAGCTGCGGTAACCCGCGCCACCCGTGCTCTTGCAGAGTTTAGGATTCGCGGCGTCGCAACTAACATTCCGTTTTTGCAGGCGGTTTTACACGACGCAGCTTTTCGCGCCGGTGATGTGAGCACCGCGTTTATTGCGGAGCGGCCGGAGCTGTTAGAAATGCACAGGCCAAAAGACCGCGCCACCCGGTTGCTGCAGTATCTTGCAGACACCACGGTGAATCAACCGCACGGCAAGCGCCCGCTGGTAACTTCGCCGGCTACTAAACTTCCCGTACTAGACTGTGGCAGCGAGCCGCCAGCGGCGGGCCGGCAGCGCTTACAGCAGCTGGGGCCAGAGGGGTTTGCCGCTGCGCTGCGACAACAGGAGGCGCTCGCGGTCACCGAAACCACTTTCCGAGATGCCCACCAGTCGCTCTTGGCAACCCGAGTGCGCACCCGCGACTTGGTGGCCGCAGCGCCGGCTGTGGCGCGACTCACCCCCGAGCTGTTTTCTGTTGAGGCGTGGGGCGGCGCCACCTACGACGTGGCGCTGCGGTTTTTGACGGAGGATCCGTGGGAGCGGCTTGCGAAACTGCGTGAGGCACTCCCAAACATTCCGCTGCAAATGCTTTTGCGGGGCCAAAACACCGTTGGTTACACCCCGTACCCGCCTGCTGTGGCACGTGCTTTTGTGCAGGAAGCAACCGCTGTTGGGGTAGATATTTTCCGTATCTTTGACGCGCTGAATGACGTTAATCAGATGCGGGTGGCAATTGATGCGGTGCGCGAAACCGGCTCTGCTGTTGCGGAGGTGGCGCTGTGCTACACCGGGAATTTGCTTGATCCACAAGAAAATAAATTTACCCTCGATTATTACCTGCGCCTGGCGGAGCAGATTGCAGCTGCGGGGGCGCATATCCTGGCGATTAAAGACATGGCCGGGCTGCTCCGGCCGGCGGCGGCGCGTAAGCTGGTAACCGCGCTGCGCGAGAACTTTGAGCTGCCAGTGCACTTGCACACCCACGACACCCCGGGCGGGCAGTTGGCGACACTGTTGGCAGCCGCAGAGGCGGGGGTCGATGCGGTTGATGTGGCTGCTGCACCGCTTTCTGGCACTACTAGCCAGCCGGCGCTATCTAGCCTGGTTGCGGCGCTTGAGCACACGCAGCGTGACACCGGCCTCAACCCAGAAAATGTTTATGCTTTAGAGCCGTACTGGGAGGCGGTGCGTGCCGTTTATCAGCCGTTTGAATCCGGGCTGCCGGCGCCAACCGGGCGGGTTTACACCCACGAGATTCCCGGCGGCCAGCTGTCTAATCTGAGGCAGCAGGCAATCGCGCTGGGGTTGGCCGACAACTTCGAGAAGATCGAAGACATGTATGCCGCGGCGGATAAAATTTTGGGGCGGATCCCGAAAGTTACGCCATCTTCAAAAGTGGTTGGCGATTTGGCGTTGCATTTGGCAGCGGTTGATGCTGACCCAGAAGATTTTGCCGCAAACCCGGAAAAATACGATATTCCGGACTCGGTCGTGGGCTTCCTTGCCGGGGAGCTGGGGGAGATTCCTGGGGGCTGGCCGGAACCATTCCGCAGCAAAGTTTTGGCGGGGCGGGAGCTTTCGCTGGAGCTGGGCAAACTTAGCGCAGCCGACACCGAACTATTGGCGAATGCTGGCAAGCAGCGACAGCAGACGCTGAACCGCTTGCTTTTTGCGGGCCCTGCAGCGCAGTACCAGGCATCATATGAGCGCTTCGGTGACCTGTCTGTGCTTGACACGGTTGATTACCTGTACGGGCTGGAGACCGGCGCCGAACATGCAATTGACCTTGCCAAAGGGGTGCGGCTATATATTGGGCTTGAAGCTATCGGTGAGGCAGACGATAAAGGCGTGCGCACGGTGATGGTGCGAGTTAATGGACAGTTGCGTCCAGTTTTTGTGAAAGATCTAAGCGTTAAAGTCACTGCGCACACCGCAGAAAAAGCTGACCGCACGATTGCCGGGCACATTGCGGCGCCGTTCTCCGGCACGGTGACAATTAAAGCACAACCTGGTGATGCTGTGCTCGCGGGGCAACCTATTGCTACTATTGAAGCGATGAAAATGGAGGCCGCAATCACCGCGGCAGTGTCTGGCACAGTTGAGCGCTTAGCTTTCTCCGGCACGCGGGCGGTGGAGGCCGGTGATTTGATTCTGGTAATTACCGAGGAGGATAAATGACCCAAACCGCAGCGACCGAGCAGGAGTTAGCCTCACACGCTGCATGGCAACAGCAGCGGCAGCAGCGGATCACCAGCGCCACCGGGCCGCTCAGCCTGGTGGAGACACGCTGGTTTGAGCCGGGCACCACCGCGGAGCAGGCAGAGCAGCTGGTTGCGGAGGCAAGCGCTGTCGAGAGTGATAACGTGGTTGTGACTCCAATGCGCCGCCAGCGCCTAAATGGTGACGGTGAAGAGTTCGGTTTGCGCCGCTGGCAGGCTGACGCTCCCGCAATCAGTGAGTTTTTGGGAATGGCGCAATTTGACTACAACCCAGAGTGGGTTGTGGAAGCGGTTTTCACCCCGGCAACAGACGGCCGCACCGTAGCTTTTGAGCATATTCAGGAAGTTGGTGCTACCCGCGAGTTGACAGTGCCGGGCGATGTGACCTTCACAGTGAACGGTGAAACTGTGACCGTCACCGGTTTCCGCGCTAGCGACACTGAGCTGATTATTCCGTTCAGTGATCGCACCACAGGGGCTAGCACCGCGCTAGGCTCTTACGCGCCGGGTCGCTTCTTGGCGGTTAATATCGAAAACCCGGAAGAAACCGGGCAGCTTAAGGTAACCCTGAATTTTAACTATGCATATGTGCCGCCGTGTGGTTTTTCAGCCCACTTTAACTGCCCAATGCCGCCGGCACAAAACCGTTTGCCGTGGGAAGTAACAGCCGGGGAGCGTGCCCCGCAGTACACCGAGGGCTTTGACGTGCACCACATTTAAAGCTGGGCAGCTAAGCAGCTGGGCGGGGTAAGAAGCCTAAACAGGCGACGGTTACCCCGCCCATATTTTATTGCACTGCGCAGTTATTTAGGGGCCGAAAAGCAGTGTTCCAATGAACCAGAGTCCCGGAAACCCCACAAGCAGCGGTAATAGATTAGCCGCTATTAGCCAGGTTTTCTTAGCTAGTGCGGCCAAGAGCGAGCCGATAACCGCGGTTGCCAGTGGAATATAAAAGCAGGTCAGTGCAGGAGCTAGCGGATCAATCACCCTGGCGAAAGGAGTGACGAGAATCGCTGCGCAACCTATTATCAGTGTGCACAGGGCTCCATAGTATGCGTAGTTAGGAGATATTTTCTTCACGGGCTAAGAGTGACAATTCAAGCTGTGCGACAGAAAACGGTACTATTGAGGGTATGGATATTCGAGTAGCGGCATACGCGGTTATTGAGAGACGCGGGGAAGTGCTGCTAACTCACTGGCGGCGTGGCGAACTGCACGGGTGGACGCTACCTGGCGGCGGCATTGAGGCTGGTGAAGACCCTAGGGACGCCGCGAAACGTGAAGTTTTTGAAGAAACCGGGCTGGAGGCGCGCATTGGGCGGCTGCTCGGTGTTGATTCTCGAGTGATGGTGCGTGGTGACGTACCGGCGGGCACTGATCCACAGTTACACACTATCCGGATTATTTATCGTGGCCGTGTTAATGAGGGCCCGCTGGTCAACGAGGTTGGCGGTTCTAGCGATGAAGCGCGGTGGGTGCGGTTAGAGGATCTCGGTAAACTGCACACGCTATCGCTTGTTGATACTGGGTTACGCATGGCAGGAATTATCGGCCGCGGCGGTCAGCGGCGGATTCAAAACCGGCCGCGCAAAGCGCGCCGCGCCAGCATAGCCGCTAATAGACGCCCGCAGCAGAGCAACCAGCAAAAATAAACAACTAAGGGGGGCGGATCTCGCTGTGCTGATCCGCCCCCCTTAATAGTTTTGCGAAATTACTCGCTCTCTGGAGCTACCCAAACATCCTCGTCATCACGGAATGCCTGGAACAGAGAGTAACCAACAGCCGCAGCCGCAGCAACGCCGGCAGCGATACCGAAAACCAAGCCGATGCGGCGGCGCTTCTTAACCTGCACCAGCCCTGTTTTGGCGCTCAGTTCAACCAGCTGTTTGGCTAGATCTTTACGATCTGCGGCCTCTAGAGCTGAGCTGGCACGCATTACAGCGTTGGTGGCGTAAGGTGAAATGGTCTGTTGTGCGCCACGGCCGAATGCCTTCAGCTTGTTGATGGTGCCAGAAACGGTCGGGCGTACAACATCATAAGCAGAAGCTACACGTGGGGCAAGGTGCTCATCTGACAGCTTCTTCGCTTGATAGCCCGCCTCAGAAAGCACGTCACCCGCATGACCAAATACCACGCGCTGTTCACCCAGCACTGCGTTGGTAAGTTTCTTCAGCTTTTTGAGCTCGCGACGGCGCTTACGTGATAGTGACATGATTTTCCTCCTGTGGGATAACCGCAATTTGCGAAATCCCATACCCCTAATGTACCGATAAATTCTGAAGAGACGCTAGAAACGAGTGAACTGGTGAATTAATGCGTTTTGCGGGCAAAAGTTCAGGGCTGCATTTTAGACTTAAAACATGACTATTCCAACAGCTAAAGCAACCATTAAAACTAATCATGGCGATATTGTGCTTAACCTTTTTGGCGATCATGCGCCGAAAACCGTAAAAAACTTTATCGATCTGGCTAATAAAGGGTTTTATGATGGGGTGATTTTTCACCGCATCATTAAAGATTTTATGATTCAAGGTGGTGACCAAACCGGCACCGGTATGGGCGGCCCCGGCTACACCTTTGATGATGAAATCCACCCGGAATTGGTGTTTGATCGTAAATACCAGCTGGCGATGGCTAACGCGGGGAAACGCCGCGATATGACCGGGCGCCTTGCGGGCACTAACGGGTCACAGTTCTTCATCACCACCAGCGAGCCGATGTACCTCACCGGCAAACACACTATCTTCGGCGAGGTAGCTGATGATGCGTCAAAGCGTGTTGTTGATGCCATTGAAGCGGTAGCAACAGGAGCACAAGATCGGCCGCTGGAAGACGTGGTGATGCAGACCGTTACCATCACTGAGCTGTAATCGTGTCACAACCACAGTTCGGGCAGCGCGCAGCATACGGCGCGAATGATGTTTGTTACCGTCACGCTACCAGGCAGAGTTTCACCCTGTGCAACCGCTGCGGTAAAACCCTATGCCCGGAGTGCCAGGTGGAACACCCGGTGGGCGTTATCTGCCCGGACTGTGTGCACGATTTACGACCGGCGCGCAGCTCGCAGGTGAAAAGCTTCGGAAAGTCGAAGCTGCGCGCGATTTCCCTTGCCGAAACGCCGGTTACTAACACTATTATCGCGCTCTGCGCGGTGCTGTGGGTGGCGCAGTTGCTGCTGCCGCAAACAACCGCGGCGCTGTGGTTTGCGCCGCTGCACGCAACACCTTACGCTTTTGAACCGTGGCGGATGCTGACCTCAATTTTCGTGCACTCACCGTCATTCCTATTCCATATTCTGTTCAATATGTATGCGCTTTACACCTTCGGGCGCGAGCTGGAGCGAATGCTGGGCAGGGTTTATTTCGCCGCGCTCTACTTGCTTTCAGGATTGGGTGGATCGCTCTTTGTGATGTGGTGGGCCGGGGTGTCACCGAGTGCCATGCTAGTGCCAACCGTTGGCGCTTCCGGAGCGCTTTTTGGCGTTATCGCAGCGATTTTCGTGGTCTATCGCAAGCTACGGGTTAATGCCACATCGATTGCGGTGTTGCTCGGCTTGAACCTTGTAATCGGTTTTGTGCCGGGTAGTAACGTATCTTGGCAGGCACACCTTGGTGGCATGGTGTTTGGCGCTGTAACCATGTTGCTGCTGTTTAAATTTGGCCGTCACCAAAAGCATCGCCCGCTGGTGGTCGCTGCTTTGCTGGCGGTGCTTGGGGTGATTATCGTTGCGACAGTTGTGTTCTACACGCTGACACCGCAACTTGTGGCGCGCTAACTGCTTTCTGCGTATGGCGGGCTGGCGGGGCTGATAGCAGCCGTGTGGCTACAACGGTAGTAGGAGTGCGCTGATTGCTGTGCTCGGAATAAATTCACAAAGTTTTCCACAGGCTTATCCACAATGTGGGGAAAATTACACTACTGTAATTACTGTCCTGTAATGAATATTTTGTAATGATTGTTTTGTAAATAACACCGCTCTCGTAAAAAGCCTCGGGGACCACCACAGCAGAATCTGTGACAGCCCCCGAGGCTTAATTATGAGCCGGCCATTTTAACAGTTATTGACCGATTACAGCTTGGCTAAAAAGCGCCGCTAAAGCACACATCGCGCATTTCAGCACGCACACAGCGCGCTTAACGCCACCTCGTGGTCATTAAGAAACCAACCATAATCAAGCCGAAGCCTACGAAAATGTTACCTTGTCCTAGCTGCGGAATAGGCAGTGCCAGAGTCGAGCTGGTGATGTAGTAAACCACGATCCATACCAGGCCGAGCAACATGAATCCAAACATGATTGGCTTAAACCAAACAGGATTCGGTGTCGGATCATCAGCATGACGAGCCGCCGCAGCACGCGCAGCACGCTCCAGCTTTTCTTGCTTACGCTGTGAAAGTTCTTTATTTGCCATAACGTTAATCTTACGCCATTAAAATAGAGTGCATGTCTAGTGCGCGAAAAAAGCTCAGCCCTCTTTCAGTAATAGGAGAGCTGTTACTGCTTGGCGGCGTCGGAGTTTTCGGCTTTTTGCTGTGGCAACCGTGGTACACGACAACCGTGGTTTCTAACCGGCAGGCCAGCATTTCGGCAGAAATCAGTCAGCAGTGGCAGCGTAAAGAGGTGCAAAACAACCTCACCACGGAGGGGATTCCAGTGGCGCAGCCGGAGGGCGGCTCCGGTGTCTTCGGGGTGATGTATGTGCCGGCTTTCGGGCGTGAATGGGCAAACCAGTTGGCAAGCAGCGCCAACATGAACAATCTGCTTGATAACCACAACTACGGCATTGCGCACTACAACACAACGGCATTGCCCGGCGCCCCTGGTAACGTAGCTCTCGCGGCACACCGCACCGGCGGTATCACAACCCCGTTCCACGACACCGATTACCTGCGGGCCGGTGATCCAATTTTTATCGAAACGGCGGAAGGCTGGTACACCTACCGCTTCCGCGACTATGAGTATGTGCTGCCCACAGAGGTTAGCGTGCTCAACCCCTTCCCGCACCTCGAAAACGTCGAGATTAAAGATTCAATTCTGACCTTCACCACCTGCAACCCGAAATACTATGGGGTAGACGAGCGCCTTATTGCCTACAGCGTGCTCGAGGGCTTCACTCCGCGCTCCTCCGGGCCGCCGGCTGAGCTGCTCGAAACCCACCCTAACCTGGCACAGCAGGCCGGCTCTAACCTCGCGCAGGGTAGCAACTAGCGCGGCAACCTCCACTTAGGACATCATGTTTTCACTCATCTGGCGATTCTTCCCCGGCCCCAAACTCATCCGTGTGCTCGCAATGCTAATCGTGCTAGCGGTGCTGGTTTGGGCACTGATTTATTACATCTACCCGGCAATTCAAACACTGATTCCACCACCGCTGACAACTGTTGAAGAGGGCGGCACCGCGGGATGACGCAGATCCTCATCATTGATAACTATGACAGTTTCGTTTACACCTTGGTCGGATACCTGCAACAGCTCGGCGCTGACCCGCTGGTAATTCGTAATGATGAGGTGGATCATGCAACCCTTGAACGGCAGATCACAGGAGTTGCGGGTGTTCTGGTGTCGCCCGGGCCTGGCAATCCGCAACAAGCAGGATGCAGCCTCGCCGCAATTAAAATTGCTGCCGCTAGCCGTAAACCTTTGCTGGGCGTCTGCCTAGGGCATCAGGCACTCGCGGAAGCCTACGGCGCCACCGTCGCACCCACAGCCGAGCTGATGCACGGCCAGACCAGCCAGGTGCGGCACACCGGGGATGCCTTCTTTGCTGACGTGCCGCAGGAGTTTACTGCAACCCGTTACCACTCCTTAGCGGTTATGCCCGACACCGTGCCGGACGTGTTAGAGGTCACAGCGACAACTTCGACCGGGGTAATTATGGCGCTGCGGCACCGTGAACTGCCGCTTTACGGGGTGCAGTATCACCCTGAAGCGGTGCTCACTGAGCACGGGTATCAGCAGCTTGGCAACTGGTTAGCGGTGTGTGGTAATGCAGCTGCCGCCAAGCTCGGCGCGCAGCTGTCGCCGCTGTTAGTTAGTCGGTAGTTGCTGTGCGGTTTCACCAGCGCAGTAGGCGATTGTGACCTCTGAACGCTGCGGGGTTTTACCCAGCACAGACTGCTCGATAACCGGCAGCCCCTCGCCCGTGATGGGGCAGTTGCGTGGTTGCGCCACAATGTAAAGACCTAAGCCATCAAGCAGTGTGCGTGCAGCCTGCAGGCTTTGGCCTTTGATATCTGGCACACTTACTTCACCGCTGGACACGGTCACCTGCACCGTCGAGTCTTTGGCGACTTTGCTGCCAGGAGCAGGGGTCACCTGCAGAACCTGATTCTTTGGGGCTGTGGGATCATCAGAGTGGTTTAGTGATCCAATCTTCAGACCCAGTTGCGCCAGCTGCTCTTCGGCGCTCTCCAATGAGCTGCCTTTAATGTCAGGCATCTCCACCGAGTCGGAGCCGGCAGAGATAAAGAGGATAATGTCATCTCCGACAACAAGCTTAGTGCCAGCCTTTGGGTCGGTGCGGGTTACTTGCCCCTCTGGCACAGTTTCGGAAGACTCCTCCACAACCGTGACGGCGAGCCCCATATCGCGGAGTCGGTCTTCGCCAGCGGTGCGGCTGTGCCCGGTGAGCTCCGGCACCGTGCGCGAATTAAACGGTAAAATCTCTTTCGGTGCGAGGTTAAAGAGCCAGAAACCAATCGCTAAAACCACGGCAATGACGGTCACAATTGCAGCCCAAATCCATAGCACCGGCGGCCGTGACTGACTGCGGGTAGTGCCCCCTGCCGCGAGCTGGCGCATCGCCAGTTCGGAGTCGGAGACGGTGGTTTCCTGATCGACCAACGGAGCGCTCAGAGCGGACTGATCCAATTCTGGCATCCTCCCCGCCACCGCTTCTGCGAGTGCTTGCCGGAACTCTCCCGCAGTCTGGAAACGCCGGGTCCGATCTTTAATGAGAGCGTGCATAGTCACCGCGTTTAACGCGTCACAAAGTGCTGTCTCACGCTCTTTTGGTGGGACGGGGCGTTCACTCACGTGCTGGTAAGCAACTGCTACTGCGGAGTCGCCGCGGAATGGTACACGCCCGGTGAGCAGCTCGTAGAGCAGCACCCCGGTGGCGTAGAGATCGGTACGGGAGTCAACGGTTTCACCGCGAGCCTGCTCCGGAGAAAAGTAAGCTGCGGTGCCCAGAATCTGGGTTGTTTGCTGCAGGGTTGAGGAGGTTTCAGAGACGGCGCGGGCGATCCCGAAATCCATCACTTTCACGCGTCCGGTGGAAGTGATCATGATGTTTGCGGGTTTGATATCTCGGTGTACGATGCCGGCCCGGTGTGAGTACTCCAACGCTGTCAAGACCGAGTCGGTGATGCGGCAGGCTTCCTCAATGCTTACGCGCTGCTCAGCCAGGTGCTGTCGCAGGTTCTTACCGTCAACATATTCCATAACGATAAACGGCAGCTGCTTGGTGCCGTCAGCGGTTTGGATCAGGTCGTCGCCGGCATCAAGCACCCGCACAATAGTGGGGTGGGCCATGCGGGCTGCAGACTGTGCCTCCTGTCGGAAGCGATCGCGGAAGGAGTCATCGTCGGCGAGATCTGCCTTCATCACCTTGATGGCAACCTGCCGCCCAAGTTTCGTGTCGATGCCGCGGTAGACAGTCGCCATCCCGCCCTGACCGATAAACTCACCAAGCTCGTAGCGCCCACCCAGGGTGCGAACGTTACTCTTGTCATTCGTTTCAGCCATATTTGCCTGCTTCTCCATGAAACTTGGTTGGTGCTTGCCGGGACTTCTAAATTTTACCCGTTAGAGCCCGATGAAGAGCCTCCATCGGTGTTCGTGTTTCCGCCGCCGTTTCCGGTTCCTGGTGGCTGCGGGCTTGGGTTTGCTGGATTCTGTGCGTTAATTGTAACGGTTGCGGGCAGTGACCACGGTGATTGGCGATCACTAATGCCTTCACGGCTGCAAACAACTGCTACAGCAACCTGAATCTCGCCGCTGGCACCGGCACGCACAGTGCTACTGAGGCCGGTGCCTGGCTCGCTTACCAGGGTGCCGTCACCGGTGACCTGCAGCTTGTAGGCGCTGACAGTGGTGCCGGTTGGGCAGACCGCGCTTTGATCCCCCCAGGACACGTTAAACTGCTGGTTTGGGCTGACTTGCTCTGGCGCGGTTGGAGCGCCGCCAGGCTGGCTCGCCTCTCCGAAGCGGGTTGCAATGCTGAGGGTTATTTTTTGGCTGAATGGCACCGCTGAGCCGGTAGGCGAAACATCGCTGACGGTGTCTACCTTGGAGTCGCTGTTAGGCTGCCCCGGCACACACTCCACAGTTTTAAACCCGGCTTCTGCTAGCTGGGCAGTAGCGGTTTCGCAGTCTGAGCCGAGATAGTCGGCCGCAACAATTGCAGCACTCGTGGGCTCTTCGGGCTTCTTTTCTTCGGTTTTCTGCGTTGTTTGCGCTGGCTTATTAGTGGTGTTCTCCTGGTTGCCGCCGTAAAGCGCTGCGAAGGTACCGCCGCCAATCAGCAACAGCATCGCCAGCAGTGCGATAAGTGGCCAGGTCCAGCGACTGCGTTTTTTGGTGGTCGCATCAGTCTCCGGTGGCAGCCCCAGAGCGGTGGTGGCACTTGCCGCCGCCGCAGGTGCCGCCATGGTGTGTGGCAGCACGGTGGTTGCGGCTCCGGTTGCGTGCATTTGCTGCTGCGGTAAGACCGTGGTTGCGGCATCAGTTGCGGTTGGCAGCACAGTGGTTGCATCGAGCGCAGCTGCGCCACGAATCTGTGGTACTTCCTGCGCGGCAGCCGCAACATCACCGCGGTGCAGTGCGGTCGCGGCACGTGCCAGCTTGGCAGCGGTTGCTGGACGTCCCGCCGCGGTTTTTGCGAGGCAAGAGTAAATCAGGTTCCGCACGGGTTCTGGAATTTCTGCTGCCAAATCTGGCGGAGTATCGTTAATTTGTGCCATCGCGATGGCAACCTGCGATTCTCCGGTGAAGGGGCGTTTGCCTGCAAGGCACTCGTAGGCAACAACGCCGAGGGAGTAAATGTCTGTCGCCGGGGTCGCAGTGTGGCCGCTCGCCTGCTCTGGGGCGAGATACTGCACGGTGCCCATAACCTGGCCGGTTGCGGTTAGCGGTACCTGATCCGCGATTCGCGCAATGCCGAAGTCGGTGATTTTAACGCGACCATCAGGGGTGATGAGCAGGTTACCCGGTTTAATGTCGCGATGCACCAGCCCCGCGTCGTGAGCGGCCTGCAGCGCAGTTGCGGTTTGGGCGACGATGCCCAGCACGCGGTTAGCTGGCAGCTTGCCCTCGCGTTCGATGATGGATGACAGCGGTTCTCCCGGAACCAATTCCATCACAATGTATGCGGAGCCTTGCTCTTCGCCGTAGTCAAAGACGTTGGCGATGCCTTCGTGGTTAACGAGTGCAGCGTGCCGAGCTTCCGCGCGGAACCGCTCTAGGAAGCCGGGGTCACCCATATATTCGTCTTTGAGGATTTTAATCGCGACGGTGCGCCCAATCACACTGTCGTGGGCTTTCCACACCTCACCCATGCCGCCAACTGCAACACGTGAACCGAGTTCATAGCGTCCGCCGAAGATGATGCCTGCTGAAGGTTTCATTGGCCTAATACCGCTTCCATTACTTGTTTGCCGATTATTGTTGGGAGTCCTGAGCTGCCAGCTTGGTAGTTGTGCAGCGGTCCGCCGCTTTCTTCCACAACTACTGCAACCACAACTTTTTTGTTACCGCGCTCTGCGAAGCCGGTGAACCACAAGTTGTATGGCAGCGGGTTGCCGTTTGCATCTAAACCGACCTCCGCGGTGCCGGTTTTGCCGCCCACTGTTGCGTTCGCGATAGCCGCCTGGTGTGCGAGACCCTGCGGATCGGTGACAGACTTTGTCATCACACTCTTTAGCGCCGCTGCGGTTTCAGGTTTTACCGCCTGCCCGAGGGATTCAGTGCGGTAGGTGTATTCGCTGCGCAAATCTGGGGTGATGATGTCTCTCACTAGATTTGGCTGCACACGCTCGCCCTGGTTCACAACCGCGGCTGTAACGCTTGCCATTTGCAGCGGGGTGACGCGAACATCAAACTGGCCAATAGAGGTGAGTGCAAGTTGTGCGCCATCAACAGGTTTGCCAATGCTACTCGGAGTAACCTGCAACGGGATTTCCAGCTGCTGCTCAAAACCAAATTTGCTCGCGATTTGCGGCAGGGCGCTGGCGTCCATTTGGTTTGTTAATTCCGCAAACGGAATATTGCAAGACTTAATGAACGCGGTTTCCAGCGATGCCTGATTTCCGTCACCGCACACCCCATTCCACGCATTGTGCACAGATACGGTGCTGTTTGGTAACTGGTAGCTTGCGGGGTCTGGGAAGGTGCTCTGCAGGTTGTATTTGCCAGACTCTAGCGCTGCCGCAGTGGTCAGAATCTTGAAGGTGGATCCGGGCACATAGAGATCCCCAGCGATGGCCCGATTAGCGAGCGGCTGGTTCGGATCCTCCAACAGCTGTTGATAGTTTTCGATAATGGTAGCGTTATCGTGCCCCGATAGCAGGTTCGGATCGTAGCTAGAGCTGGAGGCGAGGGCTAGAATTTCCCCGGTGGTGGGATCCATCGCCACAACCGCGCCCTTCAAATCTTTTAGCGCATCCGCAGCTGCCTGCTGCGCAGCCGGATTAATGGTTAGCTGCACAGAACTGCCCTGCGGATCCTGTCCGCTTAGGATGCGTCCGATACGGGTGAAGAACTGGTTTTCTGCGGTGCCGGAGAGCTGCTTGTTAAGGGCGCTTTCGATACCGGTTGACCCCTGGTAATGGCTGAAGTAACCGGTAATTGGGGCATATAGCTCGCCCTGTGGGTACTGCCGATAGAAGCGGTACTCGTCGTCGCTCGGGACGGAGATTGCAATCGGGGTATTTTCAACCAGAATTGAGCCGCGCTCCACCTGGTAAGAGTTCAGCAGGGTGCGGCGGTTCAGTTCGTGAGCGCGCAGGGAATCAGCATTTACCACTTGAATCGTGGTAAGCGCTACAAACAGCGCCAGGAACATCACGAACACAGCGCGGCTGACGTGTTTTAACTGCTTATTCATTGACGAATCACCAGCTTTGGTCGGTTTCTAACTGCGTTGCTCATGAGGATGAAAAGCGCCACAATAATCCAGTTTGCGAGCAGTGAGGAGCCACCGGCGGCAAGGAATGGCGAGGTGAGGCCGGTTAGCGGAATAATGCGGGTGACACCGCCGACGACCACAAAAATTTGTAGCGCCAGCGTGAATGCCAGACCGACAGAGAACAGTTTGCCGAAGTCATCGTGCACAGCGAAGCTTATTCGCAGACCGCGCTCCACCAGCAACAGGTATGCCAGCAGCACCGCCACAACTCCGATGAGCCCCAGCTCCTCAGCTAGGCTAGGTACGATGTAGTCACTTTCCGCGAGCGGAGTGAGCATTGGGTAGCCGCTGCCGAGGCCGGTGCCGGTGAGACCGCCGTTTGCCATGCCGAAAAGCCCCTGCACAAGTTGGAAACTTTGCCCCTGTGCATCACGGAAGGGGTCGAGCCAGTTTGCGAAGCGACTGTTGACATAGGACAGGGTTTGAGAGGCGATGAGGCCACCTCCGATAAACAGTGCACCGCCTAGCACAACCCAGCCGATACGACCGGTGGCAACGTAGAGGAGCGCCAAAAACAGCCCGAAAATCAGTACTGAAGTGCCGAGTTCCCGCTGGAATACCAGGACGCTCATCGCCAGCAGCCAAATCAGCAGCAACGGTCCCAGATCGCGGGCACGTGGCAAAAGTAGTGGCCCTATTTTCTTGCCGACCATGCTCAGTGCGTCGCGACCGCGCACCAGATAGCCAGCGAAGAAGATTGTGAGAGCAATCTTCGCCAGCTCAACCGGTTGGAAAGTGAAGCCAAAGATGCGGATCCACTGCCGTGCTCCGGCGATCTCTAATCCAATACCAGGGACATAGGGCAGCAGCATCAGTAAAATCGCGATGGCGCCGGAGAGATATGTGAAACGCAGCAGTACTCGGTGATTTTTTAGCAACAACAGTACCGCGCCGGCAGCTACCAGGGCAATCACTGACCACAGCACCTGCCGCACACTTGTGGAAGCCGCGGTAATTTCCCCGCCGGCGAGGTCGATGCGGTAAATCATCATGATGCCGAGGGAATTGAGTAGCACCGCCAGAGGTAGGATCAGTGGATCAGAATCCGGTGCTTTCCAGCGCACAAGGAGGTGAAAGCCAAGCACTGCTAGGATATATGCCACTCCTGGAATGAGTAGATTTTGACTCATTGTTCCGAGCACCCGGAGGTCCGTAATGATAACCGCGGCAATGCTAACCGCAAGGGCAGACAGAGTTCCTGCAAACTCCAGGCTACGCATCAGGCGCGGAGCCCGTAATGCGGTGATTCTGGTTAGCACGGTTTCGCTACGCAGACCGTCAGGCATTTTGCTGCCGTCTTGCTGGCTCGCAACGCGGCTTACTTTACTCATTTTTCGGAATCACCCCCAGTCGGGAGACAATATCGCGTGCTTCTTTCAGGGTCGCGGCGTTGAGTGTGCGCTCCACCTGCCGTTTGCTGTGCGGATTAAGATCCCGCAGTGGAATGTTGGTGTCTTCAACCACGCTCGCGAGAGAGATTGGCCCGATATTTTGCTGCACTCCGCGGTAAATCACAACGGAGTCAGTATCCGCGCCAACAAAGTAAAGTGTTTGGGTCCAACGGTAGCCAAAGAACACGGCAAGGGTGATAAGTAGCACACCACATCCGGCTGCAACAGCCCAGGTCGCGCGGCGGCGCCAGTTGCGGCGCTTAGTTTCAGCAATCAGTTCTGCCAGATATTCATCTACTCGGGGCTCGAAGTGTGCTTCTGGCACAGGCGCAGTTTTACGGCGGCGCTTGCCCAGGATGCGGGTGCGGTGGGTGCTCGGGTTTAGCACGTCATCGCTGTCGCCCGCTGCCCCCACAAAGCGTTGTGTTGGCAGTGTCAGTGTGTCTTGTAGCACTGCTGCCGTGGTTGCAGCTGCGTTTGCCACTGTGGTCTCGGTAGTTGCCGTGGTCTCTGCGGCGATGCTGTCGTCCTCGGCTGCGCCGGCCTCGACGCTGTTAGCTGCGGCAGTGTCGGTGGCGGTGTTTGCGCTGCTTTTAGAGTCTGCAACAGTTGCTGCTGGCAGCGCCGGTGTCGGAGCGAA
>NZ_JACIFD010000014.1 GCF_014197205.1 Canibacter oris | reverse complement strand
CACCACCAGGAACCTGACAGGTAACCATCACCTCAAACTCCTTAGCCGCAGCAGCAGCCAAAGCAGTGTCATTACCCTCAAGCACCTTAGCAACCTCAACAGTGCCAGCTGAGTAGTAGTTAGTCAAAGACGCATTAGCCAAACCAGAAGTCCAAGCCGCAGCATCCCACGGAATAGTAACAGTCACCGGAGCAGCAAGCTCATCAGCACCCGGAGCCGCAACCTCAGTAATCACACACTTCGCAGAAGCAGGCAAATCACCAAGCACCGCAGACTCAACCGAAGTAGCGCCAGCCGGAACAGCAACCTTCACAGTCTCATTCCGCACCTCAGCACCCTCAAAGGTACAAACAACACCAAACTCCAGCTCAGTACCGCCAGCGAACGGCTTCACACCAGCACCCTCAAGCAACTTAGTGATCTTCAGCTCACCCTTAGGCAACTCAAACTTATTAGTCACCTGCAGCGACAGCTCCTGCAGCTCAGTCGGCTTACCACCAACAACCTCAGCACCATTCGCGAAAGAATCATGCGAGATAACAACCTCAGCAGCACCACCATTCACAGGCTCAGAAGCGAAACACTTCGCACCCAACGGCAGATAAACCGGCTCACCATTATCAGCAAGCAGCTTCTTACTACCAGCACCAGTGAACTTCACCAACTGCGAAGCAACAGTAGCACCAGCAGCACCACCCACACCAGGAACCTGACAGGTAACCATCACCTCAAACTCCTTAGCCGCAGCAGCAGCCAAAGCAGTGTCATTACCCTCAAGCACCTTAGCAACCTCAACAGTGCCAGCTGAGTAGTAGTTAGTCAAAGACGCATTAGCCAAACCAGAAGTCCAAGCCGCAGCATCCCACGGAATAGTAACAGTCACCGGAGCAGCAAGCTCATCAGCACCCGGAGCCGCAACCTCAGTAATCACACACTTCGCAGAAGCAGGCAAATCACCAAGCACCGCAGACTCAACCGAGGTAGCGCCAGCCGGAACAGCAACCTTCACAGTCTCATTCCGCACCTCAGCACCCTCAAAGGTACAAACAACACCAAACTCCAGCTCAGTACCGCCAGCGAACGGCTTCACACCAGCACCCTCAAGCAACTTAGTGATCTTCAGCTCACCCTTAGGCAACTCAAACTTATTAGTCACCTGCAGCGACAGCTCCTGCAGCTCAGTCGGCTTACCACCAACAACCTCAGCACCATTCGCGAAAGAATCATGCGAGATAACAACCTCAGCAGCACCACCATTCACAGGCTCAGAAGCGAAACACTTCGCACCCAACGGCAGATAAACCGGCTCACCATTATCAGCAAGCAGCTTCTTACTACCAGCACCAGTGAACTTCACCAACTGCGAAGCAACAGTAGCACCAGCAGCACCACCAACACCAGGAACCTGACAGGTAACCATCACCTCAAACTCCTTAGCCGCAGCAGCAGCCAAAGCAGTGTCATTACCCTCAAGCACCTTAGCAACCTCAACAGTGCCAGCTGAGTAGTAGTTAGTCAAAGACGCAGTTGTGAGACGCTCCATATTTGCTCCCACGACCACGGTCACAGGCGTCGCAGCAGCGTCTGCCGTTCCCTGGCTAGTTTCAGTGATGACACACTTAGACATCGCCGGGATGTCATTCAGCTGTTCAGAATCAACACTGGTAACACCGGCAGGTACAGCGACGTTAACGGTCTTGTTAAAGACTGGCTGGCTGTCGAGTGTACAGCTGACATCGAAGGTTAGCTGATTGCCGCCGGCGAACGGCTTCACACCGGCGCCCTCAAGCAACTTAGTGATCTTCAAGCTACCCTGCGTTAGCAAACCCGCATCAACATCAGTGATGTTCGTATCGCGCGGCAGTTTAATCGCGTCGCTACGACCGTTTGCATCAACGTTTGAGTCCAGCGCGGTATCATTGCCGGCAAGTTTCTGAGTGAAGGTTGTCCCGCTAGGTGCCGTGAACGTAATCTGATAGCCCTGGTTATCTGAGGCGCGCAGATTCTCAAAGCGGTAGTGACCGGTGCCATCAGTTCTGGTCTGCAAGTTGACGTCGTTACCCAGATCATCACGGCCATACAGCTCTACTATGATCTCTCCCGCAGGTTTTTCAGGTTCACCTTCAAAATTATCCTGCACGCCGTTACGGTTGTAATCCCACCAAACGTAATCACCGATGCTAGAACCCACAACTGTGGTCTGGCGGTGGATCGGCCCAACTGGGAACTGCAGTCCCTGCGCAGCAGCGAAGGTTACGTTATCGTAGATGTCTCCCGCAGCGTTACCGGTGGCAACCGCGGTTACATCAAACTCCAGAATTTCCCCAACACGGTAGGTTCCGGGACTAATAGCACGCAAGCCAGTGACTTCAGAGGCGTCTGCTGGGCAGGCTCCGCTACCGTAAACCGGATTACCGTTAGCCGGTGCGTCACACCAAGTTGTGCTACCGTTTTGCTGATTGCTCGGATCACGCGGATCTAGCGCAATATCTTGCGCTGAGGTGTAAAACAACCGCATAGTGCTCACACTACGAGCAGTCGGCTTAGCACTCTCGAAAGCGAACTTACCGCTGAACTTTGAGTCATGTAGACCATTCTTTGGCAGCACATCAATGATATCTGGATTCGTCACAGTCGGACCACCAGCGGCTGGTAGCGCATTAATCAAACGCACTCGCCATCCGATGTTTTCGGTAAAGTCAGGATTTTCTGGCAACACCTGCCGTACTGGAGTGGTCAGAACCTTTTCCAGCTTCACACCTGCAACATTAGAGATTTGCACTTGTGCGCTATCGCTGCGCTGCTTTTCGGTAGAGTTGTCATCCTGTGCCCAGACCTGCACCTTATTGGTGTATACACCGTTAGGGGCGCCGCTGCTAACTTCTGCTTCCAAAATGATTGGCTCAATAGCCTGATTCACCTCATGTTTTGGGTATTCCCAACGCAGGTAAGTTTCATCAGCGGCACAGGCTGGGCGTTTAGCATCTCCAGGAGTGGTTGAGCTTACAACCTGTGGCGCCGGCACAGCGTTCAGGTAGTCCTGGCTGCCTGGCAGACAGTCTTCAACCCACACATCTTTCAGAATTCCGGTTGTACTTGCTCCGGAAGTGAGACTTGGAGTGATTTGATACTGCACTTTATTACCGCCAGTAACATTTGGCGGAGTTTTAGTGAAGTCACCGCTGTCACCCACACGTACCAGCTTAGACACTCGCGCCTGCGCATGCGCGAGAATCAGACGGTCTCCAATAGCCCCGGTGTGTCCGTTGTAGTCGTAAGTGTTACGGCTCCAAGGCTTATTAGCTGCGATTACCTCATCGACAGTGCCGGCGGTATATTCTTGATTTCCGCCAACAAAGTTAGTGAGACGCTTAGTTGTTGCCCAGTTTGGCAAAAGTTCACCGGTTGGGTGCCCGGCATCTGCAACATACATCCCGATTGCAATGTTGTAACGCACGAATGCAATATGTGCCCCCACAGCCGGAGGTGAAACAAAGTGTACTCGAACTCGCTTCACACCGGTGTAGATACCCTGAGCAGCAAGAGCTGAATCGTTTCCTAAAGCGGGATCGTTTGGATTGTCATACCACGGACCTTGCGAGTCATCACAGAGGGCGTTAGTTCCTGCTCCGGCGGTGCCAGCAGCTGAGTACTGCACCTTAATTTCAGGAACCTGACTCTTCTTATCTGCATATTGCAGACGGCCATTTGGTGTCAGTGGAAGGTTGTTGTAACCGGTAATCCACACCGCTTCACCGTCAGAACCGATATAGCGGCCTGGGGTGTTAGGGTCGCCCGGATGCTGGCGTGCTTGCAGATAGAGTTTGGTGTTATCCCAAACATCACAAGCAACAATGCTCTGGCTGGCTGGCAGCGCAGCGTTTGAAGAGTGAATAGTCAAAAGCGAGGTAACACTCTGTGTAGGGGCCACAGTGATACCACCAGAGCCAAAGGTTGCTCCACCCGGAGGGCCCTCACCCATCCAGCCGCGATCACCCGCGTTAAAGTCTACCGGCGCAACGTTACCTGGTTGTCCGCTAATTCCGACAAAACGCTTTGAGAAAACTCCGCTCACTGAGAGATTCGGCTGCGTTGTCATGTAATCGTTCCAGTGCACAGTGTCAGTGCCTGGGTATTTGGTAGCGTTTGGCCCTGGCTGATCAGCTGAGGTCTGCACGTCAGAGACTGGATTAAAGCCACCAATGCGCATGTTGTCAAGCTTGTTGACGGTGTTAAGTGTCCAAACGTTATTAGATTCCACGCCGAAATCTCGTACTACATCAGTCGGGGTGTGCACCTCAAAAGCGTATGAAACTGCGTAGGCGTCTTTGCTAGGAATTGCCTTCCCTGTCGGGTTAGCAACCTGAGTCGGGTAAGTCTTTAAGGTGGTATCAGCGTCGCTGATGGTGATTTGTACTGGCTCACCCGGACCCGGCTGCACAACTTTCACGCGACCTGAGTCACGCACCGAATTAACAACGGTTGCTGCTCCGCCAATCTTTGAGAATGGCCGCTCATACGCTGCACCATTGGTCTCAAAGGTGGTGCGCACACGGCTACCGTACTTATTGAGATCTGCTTTCAACGCCGCTAACTGCTGTGAGCTCAGCTGTGGGTACATCGCCTCAGGGGTGAGATTATCCTCAAGATAAATGTCACCGATTGCTGGCATTGCACCCTTACCACCGGCCGGTGCAGACAGCAGTAGGTTGTAGCGAGTCATAAAGCACACACGGCTGGTGTCAAAATTACATGCCACCACTGCTGGGCCATATTTGTACCCACCGTTTTCAGTGAGGAGCACTGAGTTCTTTGAAACATCCCACATCAGACGCGCAGAGGCCGTGGTGGTTGGAAGTGACTGTGCTGGCACCGGGGTGCTTGCTTGGTCAGTTTTGACCGTAACGCTGCCTGGGGTGATGCTGTCCCCGTGATGCAGCAGGTTTGAAATTTTAACGTCAAACTCGAATGATTTTGAGTCGTTATTCAAGTTACCGAGGTTACAAACCAGGGTCTGCACCTCTAGCTGATCTTTAGAGTTTGCGGTCAGCGGTACAGTAACCCGGTCAGAAATAGACTGCGGAGTCAACGATGATCCCGGGCCAGAACACAATGCCGGAAGCTTTGCCAGTTCCGCACCGCGCGGCAATGCTACAGTCACGGTTGTGTTGTTGCCGGGGCCTCCAGCGACGGCATAATTAACACGGTAACGAATGGTGTCGTTCACTCGCACGATACCGTTATTTGCACCTGAGTCGTTGCCCGGGTTGTCATCGGCTGACCACACGTTCCCCGCGTCGGGGGTGCCGTCACTAACCACCTCAATAGCAACGCTCGGCGCACCTGAGCGGCCGGTATTTGCTGGTGCTCGGAAAAAAGCAGATTCGCCTAGCTGGTTTTCAGAACCAGTGTCAGCTGGATTATCGGTGGAATTTTGATCCTCTGACCCACTGTCTGGTGTTTGTTCTGCGGGCTGCTCAACTCCTACCTCTGGATTCGGTTCCGGCTCGCTATCAAGCGCTAGCGCGGTGTTTGGCCCAAACAGTGCATTTGAGGCCAACAGAGTCAATACTGTAGCTGTAGCAGCAATCCTCGCGGACACCTTAGCTAAGGGGTTTTTTCGACTCGACATTATGTATGCTATCCATTCTTCTGCGTCTTAGTGAGGAGAACAGCAACTGCACATATTCTCCCCCTCAACCTTTTAATTCTACGGCAAGGCGTTAATCTTAACAAGTTCCTAAAAACCAGGCTTTTATTCTAAAAACCGACATTAATGAAAAAAGAGGACCTCGGAAACCGAGGTCCTCTTTTTGAAACTTGCACAATCGTGCAAGCAATTACAAAGATAGCTTTTTACCAGCTTGACTTGGTGATACCTGGCAGCTCACCGCGGTGCGCCATCTGACGGAAGCGCACACGGCTGATGCCGTACTTGCTGAGCACGCCACGTGGACGACCATCAATGACATCGCGGCTACGCAGACGCACTGGAGAAGCGTTGCGAGGCAGCTTCTGCAGGCCACGGCGAGCAGCTTCACGGCTCTCCGGGGTGCCATTTGGATCTACAAGCGCCTTTTTCAGCTCGGCGCGACGCTCTGCGTAACGTGCAACAATTTCCTGACGCTGCTTGTTCTTCGCGATCATGCTTTTCTTAGCCATGATTAGCGCTCCTCTCGGAATTCAACGTGCTTACGAACCACAGGATCGTATTTTTTCAGCACTAGACGGTCAGGGGTGTTGCGGCGGTTTTTCTTGGTGACGTAAGTAAAACCAGTGCCTGCTGTTGAGCGCAGCTTAATGATAGGACGTACGTCCTGGCTCTTTTTCGCCATTTTAGAACTTCACCCCGCGTTTCTTCAGGTCTGCAACTACTGCCTCAATGCCACGTGCATCAATCACTTTGATGCCCTTAGCTGACAGAGTTAGCGTTACCTTACGGCCGAGTGAAGGCACAAAGTAAGTCTTTTTCTGAATGTTTGGGTCAAACCGACGCTTGGTGCGGCGGTGTGAGTGTGATACGTTGTGGCCAAAGCCTGGAACAGCTCCGGTCACCTGGCACACTGCTGCCATAGTTATTTCCTCTCAGTACCGAGCCCAGCTAAAAAAGCTAAACTCCCAAGATCTCTTGTCTGCGTGCGCACCAAGTCGGTAGCGCCCGCGGTCTATGCCTACAGGAGAAGACACAGCCGAAGTCAATCTTACAGACATTCGGAGCCAGAATGCAAACAAATGAGCGCAACTACTCGTAGTGCACCATTACGACACAAAAATTTCCACAAGCTTGAAATTCCCTATTAATAGGGCAAATAAAATCAGATACCCTTAAAGCATGGCTGATTCAACATTTGATGTAGTAAGTAAAATCGACCGCATGGAGGTCGAAAATGCCGTCAATCAGGCACGGAAAGAATTAGAGCAACGCTACGATTTTAAAGGCGTCGGCGCTGAAATTGAGGTGTCAGGCGACAAAATAATGCTGAAAGCCAACAGCGAAGAGCGCGTCTTAGCAGCGCTTGACGTGCTGCAGTCTAAGTTTGTCAAGCGCGGCTTGTCATTAAAAACTCTCGATACCGGAGAGCCTTACGCAAGCGGCAAAGAATACCGGATTGAAGCAAAACTCAAAGAAGGTATTGATCAAGCAACCGCGAAAAAACTCGGCAAAATTATTCGCGAAGAGGGCCCGAAAAGCGTTAAAAGTCAGATTCAGGGTGATGAACTGCGGGTAAGCTCGAAGAGCCGCGATGATTTGCAAACCACCATTGCGTTGCTCAAAGAAGCAGACGTTGATGTTGCATTGCAGTTCGTAAACTTCCGTTAGGCAAATTGTAGCTTGCAAGACTGGCTGCGATGTCAGACAAAGAATAGTTAGACTGAGAATATGATGCGAGAAAATCTCCTGGCTCCCGCTGCTACGCTGTTACCGACAGACCCAGCCTCCCAGCTGCTAGCTGCTGGCAAACCTGCAGCAGCTGTGGTGATGCAGCACCCAGAATCTGCCCTCGCTTGGGCAACTCTAGCGCAACAGTCTCGGCTCGCTGGCAAGCCTGCTCTTGAAATTTATGCCTACGCCCGTGTCGGCTATCACCGAGGGCTTGATACGCTACGCAAAAATGGTTGGCGTGGGCACGGCAGCGTTCCTTACAGCCACGCTCCTAACCGTGGAGTTTTGACTGCCCTCTATGAGCTGCAACTTGCAGCAACAGCCATTGATGAAACCTCCGAGGCTGCGAGGCTGACACAATTCATAAACGATAGCGACCCGCAAGCTCTCACACACTTGACTGCTAACCAGCAACCACCTGTCACAGAAGAAGGGGATTAACATGCCTGCTCTGCTCGTATCCGGAGCCCAGTGGGGTGATGAAGGCAAAGGCCGCGCCACAGACCTACTCGGCAGCAAGGTTGACTACGTTGTAAAATTCAACGGCGGCAACAACGCTGGTCATACCGTGGTTGTTGGTAATGAAAAATACGCACTGCATCTGCTGCCCTCAGGCATTTTAACCCCGGGAGTAGTGCCCGTTATCTCTAACGGGGTGGTCATCGACCTTGGAGTGCTCAAACAGGAACTTGACGGGCTCTCCAGCCGCGGCGTTGACGTCTCAAAACTGAAAGTAAGCGCTAACGCGCACGTTATCACCGCGTATCACCGCACCCTTGATAAAGTCACCGAACGATTCCTTGGAAAACGCCAAATCGGCACGACCGGAAGAGGTATTGGCCCAGCTTACGCCGATAAAATCAATCGTGTCGGGGTACGCATTCAGGATATTTTCGACGAGAGCATTCTGCGGCAAAAGGTTGAGGCAGCACTAGAGTTCAAAAACCAGGTGCTCGTGAAGATTTATAACCGCCGCGCTATCGACCCGGAAGAGGTTATCGCTGATCTCTTAAGCTACCGGGAGATGTTGGAGCCGATGGTGTGCGACACCTCACTACTGCTGCACGAAGCTCTAGCAGACGGCAAAACCGTGCTGTATGAAGCAGGGCAGGCAACAATGCTTGACATTGATCACGGCACCTACCCGTTCGTAACCTCCTCCAATGCCACCAGCGGCGGTGCGATCACCGGCAGCGGCATCGCTCCGCAACACCTGACTCGCATTATCTCTGTTATTAAGGCTTACACCACTCGCGTTGGAGCAGGTCCGTTCCCGACTGAACTGTTTGATGCCAATGGCGAGCATCTCGCGAAAGTAGGCCACGAGTACGGCACCACCACCGGACGGCCCCGCCGCTGCGGCTGGTACGATGCGCCAATTGCTCGTTACGCTGCCCGCGTTAACGGCGTCACCGATTTCGTGCTAACCAAGCTTGACGTGCTCAGTGGGCTCCCAAAAATTCCGGTCTGTGTGGCTTACGAAATTAACGGTGTGCGTCACGATGAAATGCCAGTCAATCAGAGCGACTTCCACCACGCGAAACCAATCTACGAAGAGTTCGACGGTTGGACGGAAGACATTTCCGGCGCCCGCACCTTCGAGGAGCTACCACAGAACGCGCAGCGCTACATCCTGGCATTAGAGCAGATGAGCGGTGCCCGCATTTCCGCCATTGGAGTGGGCCCCGAGCGGGAGCAGGTTGTGGTGCGGCACCCGCTTACTGACGAGGTGTAATCATGGTGGATCGCGCCGCCGCACAGCAGCCCGCCGGGGCCGCAGCTGAGCCGTCACCTGGTCAGACGACGGCCCCAACCGCGGGCGCGCCAGCATCGGCTTCACAGCCGCCAACCCCACAGCCGCCTCAGCCGGAGGCGGTGCAACAACTGTTGCGTCTGCGCGCCAGTATCGACAATATTGATGCAGCGCTGATCCACCTCCTCGCAGAGCGTTTCAAATGCACTCAGGCGGTGGGGCAATTAAAGGCGGAGCATAACCTCTCGCCGAGCGATCCGCAGCGCGAAGCACGACAAATTGAACGACTGAAACAACTCGCAGCAGATGCCCACCTTAACCCGGAGTTCGCCGAAAAATGGTTTAATTTCGTGGTGGCTGAGGTGATCCAACATCATCGCCAAATCGCCGCGCAAGACCAACAAGTTTAACCGCTATACAACATCTCAGCGTGCTGAATGCACTCCAGCACCCGATGCCGCAGCTCGTTGCCGCGCGCCGCAAAACCGCGCTGCAACCGCATGTATTCGCGTTTGCCGGTGGCAGTCTCAATCGGGATTGCCGGCAGCCCATAATCGCTAACATCGTAGGGTGAAGCCTGCATATCAACATAGCGGATATCACGCGCCAGCTCGAAGGCATCAAGCAGCAGTTCGCCCGGGACAATTGGGCCAAGCTTAGTAATCCACTTGTAGATGTCCATGCCGGCATGGAGGCAGGCGCTCTGCTCCAGCAGCGGCTGTGTTTCACGTGTCGGTTGCAGGGTGTTCAGCGGCGCCGCCGGAGGCGTGAAGAAACGAAACGCGTCAAAGTGGCTGCAGGTGATGCGATGGTGTTGCACCACCTCATCGCTGCCGCTATGACCGAGCCGCAGTCGCAGCCCCCGATGCCGTATCTGCTCGGGAGTTAGTTGGTAAACCATTGCCCACTCGTGCAGCCCGAAGCAGCCGAAATTCGGGGTATGCGCAAGGGTGCGCTGCAGCAGATCTTTGACGTAGGCCACGGTTGCGCCGCGCACCGCAAAATAACCTCGCAAATCCACGTGCGCTCCGGCCGCGTCCTGGTGATAATAACGCCAGTTGGCGCGCGCTGTACAGGCAGTAAGGATCACCCCTGCCCCGGGGTGCCACTTCGCCAATTGTGCGGGTTTGAACGAGTAGTAGGTGAACAAGAAATCTTCAATCGCGTGTTTTTCACCGCGCGCCCGACGCGCCAGATGCCCGGCTGTGAACTCCGTAGCCCGTGCGGTGTGCTGCTGTTGCAAGCGCTGCCACGTTTCGAGATCAAACTCCCGCCACTCGGACCGGATGGGCGGGCTGTCTACAAGCAGCGGCAAAGCACCTGTGTGACTAGCATCGGGTACCCCCGTTGACAGCTGTTCCGGCACCGCTACGGTGCGGGCGGGCAGAGCGCTAGCACTCATCTGGTGAATCCCCGCAGCTTATCAAGGTCTCGGCGTTCTTTCTTCGATGGTCGCCCCGCTCCCCGCTCACGCACAATCGCTAGTTGCCGCTCTGCTTTCGGCGGCGGCGGCGGCGTTAAATCTGTAAACAGCTGTGCGGCTTCGGCAGCGCTGCCACGCTTCGTGGCAAACCCGACCACGCGGTAAAGTTTATAACTCTGCCCGATGGTAACCCGCACTGTATCCCCAATTTTTACCGGCTGTGAAGGTTTCGCTGTGGTGTCATTAAGCTTCACATGCCCGGCTTTACAAGCAGCAGTGGCTTGGCTGCGGGTTTTAGCCAGCCGCGCCGCCCACACCCACTGATCCACTCGCACCGCACTCATACCTTCGAGTCTAGCGGGAATGCGCGACGCTCGCGGACTCCGGCCAAAGCTCAGCAGTAGCGAGCATCGCACAAACTTCACCGAATAGCTGGCACCGACCACGGCCTGGCAAAATAGAAACGTGAGCAGCTATACAACGATTAAAGGCACGGTCGAAACTGAACTTGAGATTCAGCGCTCACGCTTCCTTACCCGGTTGCAGCGGGTCGAGACAGAGCAGCAGGCACGCGAGGTTATCGCCGAGGTTCGCGCCACCCATCCCCGCGCCCGCCATCACTGCACCGCCTTTGTGCTCGGCAGCGACGGGCGCATCGCGCGACACAACGACGACGGCGAACCCAGCGGCACCGCCGGAGCTCCGATGTTGGAGGCTTTAACCGCGGCACAGCTGAGCGATGTGGTAGCAATTGTGACCCGCTATTTCGGAGGTGTCCTGCTCGGTGCCGGCGGCCTCACCCGGGCTTACCGCGCGGCAGTTGCAGCAGCGGCGAGCTCCGCCCCACGAATCCGGCGTGAACTGCAGCAGCAGGTAGCGGTGACATCTTCCTACGAAGTGCACGGCGCACTTGTCAGCGAGCTGCGGCGACGCGGCGCGATTATTGGAGAGGCAGTTTTCAGCGAGGTTGTGACACAAACAGTATCGGTTCCGCTGGCGGAGACGGCAACAGTGACAGAACTCGCTGCGACTCTCAGTGCGGGCGCAGCGCACTGTGAAATTTTAGGGCAGCAGTATGTGGATCTGCCCGCCGCATTTTAGCGACCCGGCACCCCAAGCTAGCATGCTTTATTCATAGATTCTCACTAAGCTTAGAGGTATGGGTTTTTGGAGCGAGATTGTCGGCCAGCGCGCGGCGGTTGAGACGCTTACTACGGCGCTGCGAGCTGAGCGCGCGGCACAGTTAGCGCACGCTTGGCTGCTGATTGGCCCCCCGGGCTCCGGGCGCTTTAATCTCGCCTTGCGATTCGCGGCGGCGCTGGTGGCAGCCCCCACAGCAAGTGCTGCTGAACTGGAGGAAACATATCAGCAGGTGCTGCTGGGCACCCACCCTGATGTTAAGCTGGTGCGCACACAAACCAACGAGCTGGGCGTGGCACAGATGCGGGAGGCGGTTGCTAACGCTTATTTCGCTCCGGCTGTGTCGCCGCGGCGGGTTATCGTGATTGAAGACGCCGACCGGATGAACTCCCAGGCAGCCAACGCCACTCTTAAAGCGTTAGAGGAGCCACCGGAGTCTACTGTGTGGCTGCTGTGCTCACCGAGCGAGGCCGACCTGTTGCCGACAATCCGCAGTCGTACCCGAGTGTTACGGCTGACAACACCCGATGTTGCGGTGGTTGCTGAGCTGCTGCAGCAGCGTGACGGAGTAGCTGCGGAGTTAGCTTTGCAAGCGGCAAAGCTGGCGCAGGGGCATATCGGGATGGCGCGACAGTTGGCGACCAACGCGGATGCTTTGCAGCGGCGACTTGACACAGTTGCTGCGGTTTTAACAATCACCAATCTGGCGGCTGCGATGCAGGCTGCGACTAAGCTGCATCAGGCAGCGCAGCAGGATGCCGAAGAGCAGGTGGCGGAGCAGCTGGAGCAAGAGCGCACTGCGCTTTATCACAGTCTCGGTTTGCAGCCGGGTGAGAAGATCCCCCGCGACTACAGCAGGGCTTTTAAAGAGCTTGAGGAGAGCAGCAAACGACGGTTGACTCGTGCCACTATTGATGGGGTGGATCGCGTGTTGCTTGATTTACTCACCGTGTGCCGCGATATTCTCGCGTTGCAGCTGCACCGTGACACCGCGGGACCGGAGCTAATTAATGAGGCGCACGCGCAGCAGCTAAAACAGTTGAGCGCAGCAGTTAGCACCCAAAAAATCTGTGCTTTTGCGACGGAGTTGGAGACCGCGCGGGGGCGTTTGGGGCGTAATATTCAGCCTGCTTTGGTGTTAGAGGCAGCACTGGTAAGTTTAATCACTATCCCGAACTGATGTAAGGAATAATATGGCTGGTCGTAGGTTAAAAATAGCTACCGTTGGCGCTATCGCTTCTCTGGCGTTGGCGTCCTGTGTGCCGCTTGAAGAGGTAGAAATACAGCAGCCTCAACGCCCCGATGGCAGCATTACGGGTTCTGATTTTGCTTCGCAAACTTTGTTCTGGGGAGACTGTGGCAGCATCGAATGCACTGAGGTGCAGGCACCGCTTGATTGGGAAAACCCCACTGCAGAAGATGCTATCTATCTGAATGTTGCGCGTCTCAAGTCATACTCTGCAAATCCGCGTGGCACAATTTTTGTCAATCCTGGCGGCCCGGGCGCCAGCGGTGTGAGTTATCTTGAAAATGCTGGCTCTGAGCTTGCAGAACTGCGTAATGATTATCATATTGTCAGTTGGGATCCACGCGGAGTAGACTACTCCAGTGCCGTTTCTTGCCTCACCTATGAAGAACTTGATGAAGATCTTTACGGTTACGATAAAGACGCCCCGGAGCCAGGCTCTGAGGCTTGGCTGGCGCAGGTGAAAGCCGATAACGAAGATTTCGCACAAAAATGTGTAGAACGCAGCGGGGAACTATTTAAGCATGTCTCCACCGCGAACACTGTGCAAGATCTTAACCTACTCCGCCAGCTCGTTAAAGACGAAAAGCTCAACTATCTCGGTTTCTCTTACGGCACCTACATTGGGGCAAGATACGCTGATAAATACCCCCAGCTGACAGGAAAAATAGTTCTTGATGGGGCAATTGACCCCACCGCAGACACGATTGAGGTTGTGGTCAATCAAACCAAAGGGTTTGAGTTGGCGCTTAACAACTATCTCACTGACTGTGTTGCGAAACAAAGCTGCTGGTACACCGGAGATGTTGCTGCCGGTAAAGAACGTGTGAAACAGCTGCTCGCACAGGTTCATAAGCAGCCGCTGAAAGCAGCTGACGGGCGCTGGGTCACCAGTTCAGTGCTACTAACCGCAATCATCACGACTCTTTACTCACAAGATTCTTGGCCGTTCTTAACTGATTTGATGAGTGAAATTGAAAAAGGCCAAACTGAGACCGCCCTGCTGCTGGCTGATTTCTACAACGACCGTTCCAGCAGTGGCAGCTATCTCAATAATTCTCGAGAAGCTTTTTCTGCTATCAACTGCTCTGACTACACGCAACAGCAGCCAGATCTCGCGGCGATGCGCAAAAACGCCGAAAAGCTTGCTGCCGAGGCCCCTATTTTTGGGCCTTACCAGGGTTATTCTGAAGCCAGCTGCTGGGGCTGGCCGGTGAGCGCTGACAGCCGTGATGGGGTAACCGCCGCGGGCTCGGCACCGATTGTGGTAATCGGCACCAAGGGTGACCCGGCAACCCCGTATCAGTGGGCGGTCAGCCTGGCAGAGCAGCTCGAAAACGGGGTGCTGGTGAGCTATGAGGGCGAGGGTCACATTGCTTTCGGCACCTCCTCCTGTGTGACCGACCTGGTTACTAAATACTTCAACCGGAACGTGCTGCCGCAGCACGAAACCGTGTGTGAAGTAGCCACGGAAGACCAGCTTTAATGCAGCGGTGGCGCAGCCGCAGCCGTGCTGTCCTCGCGACTGTGCTCGCGGGGGCGGCGGTGCTGCTAGCGGGGTGTCAGGCGATTGTTGACACCGCTTGGACGCCCCGGAACTTCGCCACCGAAACCGGCATCCGGCTGGTTTCGGATAATACCGCAGTTTCTCCCGCAACTGGAAAACTGCTGGGTTCCGCAACCGCCACTGATTCTAGCTCTGGTACTGCAACCGGGATTACACCGCAACAGGGTGGTGGATCCACCATCCCCGCACCAATCACCCAAGCCGCATACACCGCCACGGTGCATAAGCTGCGACTGCAACAGCAGCGGATTCGCAACACCGAGGCTAATCTTGCGGCGCGGTTTATCTATGTGCCCGGCGCTGACAAGCTGAATCAGGCTGTTACTGCTTACCTGCGCGAAAGCATCGCGGCAAACACACGAGCCTACCGGCCGCAGGCACATGAGGTCGGCGCACAGCTGCAGCAGCGGGGGTGCGTTGCCGGATCCACCCACTGGAGCGCAGCTAAAATTCTGTCTGATTCGCAAACGGCGCCGCCCGCTAAAGGCGGCACCGCAATTGTGTGTGACGCGGTGCAGTTGGATGCCGAGCTGCTGGAGATTCGACTGCGCACGGTGCGCATGCAGGGCGACCGGGTGATTACTGACACCAGCTTGAATCTGCTGTTGAATCCAAACACCGGAGCCTATGTGGGAGGCGGATTTACCGCCACGGGGGCGCAAGAGTTTTGGCGTGCCGCGGTGAATATACTGCGGCACGAAGCGGGGTCACTGAGTCTTGCCCCGATTGCTGCCGCCCCAGCTGAGCAACTGCGGTTGGTGCAGCAGGCGCTAAACGATGCGGAGATTACCGCGGAAAACATCATCGTGCGACTGCCGGCGGGGATTACCGCACCGGAGCTTACCGCAGTGGGAGTGCCGGCAACTACTGAGCCGAAGACCTTTGTGGTGGCGCTTGACACCGCACTAGAATGGGTGACGCCGGAGCTGCGCACTGGCGGCAGTGCGGCAGCAACAACCACACCTGGCACCGCGCGCGATACCGCCCTGCGCGCGGTTGACGGCGGCGTAACGCTACCCTGCGACCTGCTGCCGTGTGTTGCGCTCACCTACGACGACGGCCCGGGCGAACACACCGCGAAACTCCTCGACACCCTGAAAACTCACCAGGTGCCCGCAACTTTCTTCATGCTGGGGCCCAGCGCGCAGCGCTACCCCGAGGTGACAAAGCGCGCGGCTGCAGAAGGTCACGAAATCGGCAGTCACACCCTGCGCCACCCCGCGCTCACCAAGCTGCCGCTGCCCGAAGCGAAACACGAGGTGCTTGAGGCAAAACGTATTCTTGAACAGATTTCGGGCGCGCCCGTTACGCATTTCCGCCCGCCCTATGGCGACCTGAATGACGAGGTGCTGCAGGCCGTAGGCCTGACTGCAATCATGTGGGATGTCGACACCGAGGACTGGCGCAAACCGGGCCGAGAAGCGCTAATTTCCCACGCTGTGCAAGTGTCACAGCCGGGAAGTATTATTCTGTTCCACGATATCCACGCTGACTCTGTGGCGGTTGCGCCCGAGGTTATCTCCGGGCTGCACGCCCGCGGCTTCAGCCTGGTCACGGTGACGGAGCTGCTCGACGGCAAGCCGCACGGCGTGGTGCGGCGGCGCTAACCAGAATCGACCCGGGTGGGTGTGCCACGGGAGGCGGATCCACCACCGAAATTTTGAAAGGCATCATGACAGGCTCGAAACCTTTACGACACCGGCCACTGCTGTGGGTGGTGCTGGCGCTGCTGACGCTCTCGCTCGGCGGCGGCGCGCTGACGGTTTGGCAGCTGCGATTGAACGCGGTGGTCGATGCGGATGCGGCGACGCACACGCTCGGCGAGGTCGCGGTGGTGCAGCTGCCCGTACAGTGGCGGTTACGACACAGTGAGGAACGCACCGCGGAAATTGTGTCTCCAGAAAATGGGGTGTGGATCACGCTCACCGCGTATCCGGCTGGCACGGCGCCTGAAGTTTTGCCGGAGCTACCTTTCCTGGAAACGCTTGGCAGCGGTAACAGCGTGCTGCACACGCAGCAGGCTGATGCGATTACGGCGCAGGTGTCTGACGGCAGTGGCGCCAGTGTGCTGCTCACGGCGCGCACCGCAGACGGCGGTGAGATTAAGCCGTACAGGTACGAAATTGCCGCTGTCCTGGAGAGTATCAAGTTTCTGAAATAGTGCTACGATAATAGACAGTGCCGTCACAACATTTGTGCGCACACGCCACCTTAGCTCAGGGGTAGAGCAGCTCCCTCGTAAAGAGCAGGTCGCGGGTTCAAATCCCGCAGGTGGCTCTGAGATTCCTCGCCGGTTTCGGCGGGGAATTTCCCATATAAAAGCCACTGAATCGGCACGCCAGTTATCTCGGCGAACCCCTCTACATCCCTAAAGCGCGGCCGGTGATGCCCGTTCAGCCAGTTATTTACACTAGCCCGCGCAACACCCAACTTTTCAGCAATATAGGTAGCGTTCATCCCATTGATGCGCATAGCTTTACGCATGCGATCAGACATATCGAACTCCAGCAATTCCGCTGGGATAAAAAGCTGTGTACTCATAACTCAATTTTTGCGCAAGTTTAACCACAAGGCAATACCCAGGAAAAACTTTTCCAAAAGAATAAAAAACACGGCGTGTCGATTTAGACTAAAATTTATCAAAAGGTAAAGTTTTGTCACATGAAAGACCAGCTGCTTACAGCATCCGAAGCAACCGCCATCATCGGCAAAAGCCGCACCACATTCGCACGCGCTGTAGAAGCAGGCGCAATCAAACCCACCTACGAACCCACAACAAAAACCGGCGCCCGCCTATACGCCCGTCAAGACGTCCTAAAACTCAAACAACAACTAGACGAAAAACAAAAACAAAAAACCACCCCCACCAAAAACAACAAAGCGCTCGCCGCATAAGCTTTACCCCCCCCCCCCCTATATCCCCCACTTATCTCGCCGAAAGAAAACTACGATGCAGAAACTTGACAACCGCCGCGCAGCGTATGCTATGCTGCCTGTAGGTGCTGAAAACACCATTACGAGACGGCTTTCCGCTCCCGACAGAGCGGCTTGTCATTTCTGCAACAAAGCAAGTGACAATGCGGCTTTTAATGCCGGGAGTGCCTTTGAATACAAGACCGCGCAAGCGGAAATAAGGGCGGGCCGATTCTCGTACGGTTTTTTCAACTCCCGGCTTTTTTCGTATCCGCGGAAACGGATCCGCGAAAAGTCACACTTTAATCACCGGCTCGGAAAAGTCGATTACGAGAGAGGGCGTAAGCCTATGTTTTCGCACCCCATTTTTAGCGTACCCGCTGCCGCTACCGCACCTATGGGAGGTGCACGGTGACTTACAGGGAATTAGCGCATAAAACGATCAGTGCCGCCGAAATTGTTCTTATGCGGGGACAAGAGTACTACCGTAACGGTAAAGCTTTCGTTCACGTCACTTGCATAGTTGACGAAGCATTTGCAAGCAGCGCGGATATTCCAAAATCAAAGTTCCAACGTGGCGGAACCGACACCGAATGTTACCTAACTGACGAAGAACGGTATTACCTTGAAAAGGTTTTTAACGGCTACCTAGAGCTCGGATACAAACCATTTGATGCAGCACACCGCGCGTTCACACCAATCGTATATTCCCGATTGTTCCCCGTCTCTAGCGGCACCTGGTTTAAGGTGCAGCTCGACTTATTAGCGGAGAAACAGCAAAGGAACACAAAGTGATTGTTGTAAATAGCACCATTTCTGCTTGCTCTTCGGTCGCGGCTTTAGCTGTTTTCCCGTCTTGGTGCCGCCCTGGTTCATACCCTACTAGCTCTAACGCGGCAACGATAAAGTCCACCCCACCAGTTAAAGGCGTCACGAATTTAGCGGATCCATCACGCAAAGCCGCCCGAATTTTCCCCAAGGTTGGTTTAGCGTCATTAGGCGTTACTAAAGGCGCGTATGCTGCCTCTAACGCTTTGATGCAGCTGTGCCAACAAACATTTGGGTCGCGCTCTGTTTCTCGGTGCGTGAAAAGAGCCAGCCAAGCTTTCAACAGCGCACCGCCCACTATTTCGTTTTGTGACAACACCGCTTTTAATGCTTCAACCTGTGAACTAAGCACTCGCGGCACGAACTTATACAGTTTTGTATCGAACTTGTATTCATGCTTGCACAAATCGAAAAACTCGGCAATCTTCTCGCCCTCTGCAGCATGTTTTGCTGAAAGCTCAAGCACGTCTAAAGCCAATGTCGAATCTTGCAGTGCATGGGAGAACAAGTTATTCAAAGTCGCGTATCTGTCAAAATCCATTATCTGCAGTGATAACGCCATGCTCTCGACAACGTCTACAGGGAAAAGAACATCTATTTTGTTTATCCACCTGTGGATTCGATTAGCTAGCGCAGGTGGGAAGCCTTGCACAAAAGTGAATTCTCGGTGCCCTTCACGAACTGAAAACGGTACAAAATCGCTCATTTTCTCATTATCTCAAGCTCAGACAGGAGGTGCACTGTGAGCGATAAAAATCTAATCTCTACTAATCACGCGGCGCTCATGCTCGGCGTAGAACGTCAAACTCTCGCAAACTGGCGCAGCCAGGGCAAAGGCCCCGCGTATGTTCGTATTTCAAAAAGCTGTGTCAAATATGACCCCGCCGAAGTGCGAGCGTTTATCAACACCCGGAAACGAGGTAGCAAAAATGAACCACAAAAAACTAGCGCTTAAAACGATTAGCACTGCCGAAGCTGTTTTTATTGTGGGTCAAGAGTACTACCGCGACAGTAAAATTTTCGTCCACATCACCTGCCTGGTCGACAGGGATTTCGCTGCCCACCGAGAAAACCAGCCCTCCCAGATACCGGCAACAGCGGCAAGCAAAGACAAGGCTAGAAACCGCTTTCAGCGAACGGCGGTTTTAAATCTACAACAGAACTACATGAAACAACAGGAATTGAACAATGACTGATTATCACAAACTGCATCATCAGCGAGAAATGGTTGGCGCCGCAACGCTAATTCTTACAGCGGTTGCCAGACTTAAAACCCGATTCAGCTACGAGTCGGCGCTAAACCGTAAACGGCTTGGCTTTCTACCTGCGCATCGCATGGTCGAACTCGCACAGACCGTTTACGACATCGCGCAGGAAATATCTTCTCATGCTCTCGCACTGAAAACCGCTGCCGAGGCAGAAATGCAGCGTCTCGAAACCCCAAATCAACTGGAGGAAAACGACTAATGGCTATCGACCTTACAGACCAGCGAATCTTAGCTTTCGACATCAGTAACCGTAAAGCGGAAGCCGCGCTCACTGATAGAGAACAGCTGCAGCTTTTAGACATCACTGTGCAGGAATATATGGATCTGCTGCAAAAGCACGCTTTGACGGCGGAAGAGAAAAAATTAGTACAAGAATTTATTGATTTCCTCGTGCTCGCGGCTAGCCGCGCCGGTGTCGCCTGCCACCGTCACCGGCGTGAATCAACCTGCCTTGCAGCCGCCTATTACGGTGTTGATCTAAACAAAATCAACCTCGGCTATCGCAAGCATTTTAGTTCGCGGCTCAAGTTGGAGATGAAAATCGCGGAGAGTTGTGAAGACCTAGAACGTTTTGACGAAGATATGCGCGCGGTAGGCTTCGACTTCACCTGCCTCGCTGATCCGCAGCTGCCATCAGGTACAGAGCAAGTTTAAGCATATTAGGAGCAACTGTGAAACATTGCGACCACACCGCTGCCCGTTATCGCTGGCTGCTCATAGCACAGCATATAGTTATCTGGTTTTTGCTGGCTAGCAACATCACCACTTGGGTTTTATTCGCTGCGGCGGTCAACAGTTTCTCTGTTCCTTACAGCTCGGGTTTTGACTCTCCTATCGTCACAACCATTGCGCCTATGGAAGGAAGCAAACAGTGAATATGAAAGCTACTACTGTTTCTGAAATTTCTTCACCAGCTGCTGCTGCGGGTTTCTCCACCGCAGCCACGACTTGTGGAGGAAACGGTCGGGGCGTTTCGCCTGCTACCCGGCCGCTGTCGGCACCGGGCAGGGTTTCTGTCGCCCTGCCTGGTGTTCGACAGCCTACTGCAGGCAACAGTAAACCAGTTAGCTTGTGTGGGCTTTGGATTGACAAGAAACACGAGTTAGCTGCTGCGGAGCGTGCTGCCAGGGACAATGCGAATGTTGGTGACGTTCAATTCTGCACAGCGAATCGCATTTTGGACGCGACTTTGACGTGGCCCCCGGTCCCTCTCCCATCTGATGACGAAGACGCTGCTTACAGGTACTTCGGTGCTAGCAAAGAGGATGTCGCCGGGTCTCACGAATCCCGTGGGCGTCGATTTGTGGACGTGAAGACGCTCACCATGGACGGATTCTACCGTCACATTTTTAGCCGCAGCTTCACCAACATTCTTTATAACAAAACTGTATCCGTAAGCTGCATGATTGTCATCGAAAACCGCGGTGACGGTCCAGTCTGCGAGTTTTTGACGTTCGGTGAATTTGTGCCACAGGAAGCTACCGAAAAGTGCGATTCCACCGCCGAGAAAAGCACTAAAAGTAAGCTTCGCAAATTCTTCAAAAATCATAAAACAGATTCTAATGAAGCCCCCGAAAGTGGTGTGTGAAATGTTACATAAAAGTGGTTTCTGGTTTCTGCTCGCTATGCTTTTTCTACTGTTTGATGCTTTCGATAGCGTGCTACAGCCGAACGGTGCGACGGTTGCCGCGCTCTTGTTCATGACTGTCGGACTGGGAGTGTTGCCGCGTGAGACCAGGCGGGGGCCAGCCCAGGAGCGTACCGGTGAAGCCGGGTGACAGCCGAACGGTGGAGCCGGTACCGCGCCCGGTGTTGGACCCACAGCGGCCGCACCGCTGCGGCAGGTGCGCCAACCCATTCACGAACAATGGCGGAAACAATCAGTGCGTGAACGCGCCAGCCGCGGCAGAACGGCGAATCATCATTGCAGGTTTTAAGGAAAGCCCATACGAAAATGCAAAAGCTTAACGAATTTCTTGAACATTACGACAACGAAGCGCTATCTGCTGAACTGCAGGAGCTGCAGGAACGCTATACGGATCTACGCCGCATTGAACGTGACACGGTGAAGTATTCTGCTTCTAAGCGGATGCTGTCGCAGATTCGCACAGAGCTAGATGCTGTTGCTGGTCGTTTGCAGCGTATCGAGTGCGAGCTAGCGTTGCGCGAACGGCAGGCGGTGCTGGTATGAGCACTCTGACCGCTCCTGTTTTTGATATTTTCGCTGCGCCCGTGGATCCGCAGCCGCAGCAGCTGCAGCCTGCACCGGCAGGTGCCGAGCTGCTGCCATACGCGTATGATGACGTTCATCATGTTTTGCCGGTGTATTTCGGTGCCGCCGCACGCCGCGTGCGTGTCGGATACAGCCGTTCTGTGGTGTCATACAGCGTCGAAGACCTTACGGCCGCACTAAGCCTACCCGCGGACGCTCTTAGCGCTTATCCTGCGGACTATTACCGGCATCTAGCGGACGGCATGCTAGAGACCTTTTGGAGTTATGCGACAGCGGCCGGTGTAGTCGGCGTGTATGCGGCGGCTGATCTAAAAAGTAAGGCCGAAGCGTTTCTGCACGTGTGCCGCACCGCTGCTGATAACTGGCCGCGTTTCATGCTTAGTTCAAAAATACCTGCGGTAATTCGCGCGTCAGTGGGTCTTACAGAGCTGCAGCGTGAACTTGATGAAGCTCGGCAGGCGCGTTACAGCCGTTTTAGCCGGTCAGATAATCACGTACTGTTAGGACTTTAGCGATGCCTGTTGCAGTAGTTGATATGACGGATCCGCGGCAGAAGCGCGCTATCCGCGATTTGAGCGTGCTTGCGGCAGCAATCGAAAAATATGACGCTGTCTCTGTAGCCAAGGTGCTTAACAGTTGCGACCTGCAAGCCGTATTGACTATCGCGGCTAACGAACTGAACAAATATCGCGAACTGCAGCAGTTCCTAGACACGCCTGTGATTCCTGCAAAAGGCTGCAAGTGTCACCTGCTGCACTGTGTCTGGCAAGCGCTAGAAAATGAGGAAGGAGACAACCGTGACAGCTGATATTCCTCTCATGGGCTGGGAAACCGCGCACCTTTACAAGAACATGAACAACGAGCCGCCGCTGCTGTTCGACTATCCCGGTCTGCCTGAATGGAAGAAAGGCACTTATGCTGCCTGGGAGATTGAGATTTGTCAGAAAGAGCTGACCGCTCGCTGGCTTTTCGCGCGCGACCACGGTGTCGAAACCAAGCGGGGCGTGTGGCCGCGACCCGTGCCAGAGTACGCGCGCCAGTTTTACTATGACCTTGTTGAGATGCCGGCATGGGAGGTTTGTGCACCTATTCTCGCTGCTAATAAGCCGGAGCCGGCGCGGCGCCGTCACCCGATTCTTGATTCACCATTCGCAAGCGACGACTATAAAGCGGGGCTTAAAGCGCAGCTGCTTGCCGCGGGTGAAATTGACGACGACGGCTACTACATCGAGCCGACAGAAACCGGACCCGTCGTACCGGCAGAATGGGCTGCACCGCCTACGCCAGCAGCGCCGTCGGTGTCGCCATGGCAACCATCTGCGCAACCATCGGAGCAGACGCTGCCGCGCCCGGCGGTAGATCCACAGCAGCCCGCCGCCATCCCACCCGCTATGGCTGCAACGGTGCCGTTGCAAACGCCGGCACCAGTGGCGCCGGTGCCCAAGGCTGCGCGTGAAAAGGTTAATGGCACCATGCCAGCGGTCGCAATGACCTACATGGTTTATTTCGAGGAGCACGGGATTATCAAAGTCGGCCGCGCCTACAAAAATTCACGGTGGCGATCGTTGGTAGCTCGCGGCGCGGAGCTGATTTTCTTAGACCGTGACACTATCGCGAAGCAGGAACAGGCGGCGCTTAGCCTATTGCGTCAAGTGTTTCCGCCAGCGTTCAATAGTGAGAATGACGAGCTGGCGCAGCAGCTGCTGCCGCTTGGCCGCGGCTTCACCGAATGCTTCAAAGTCGCGTCTGTTGACGAATTCAATCTAGCTTTTAATCTTTATCTGCAAGGAGTAGACGAGCATGCAGCAGAGGCGGCAGAGGTCGCTGCCGAGTATCGACTTCACAGAAAAGCGGCTCGCAGCGCTGCCGCCAGCGGTGAGGTTCACGGCAGCGGGAATGAGGATGCATGTCGACGACGAGGGGCGCTGCAAGCTCGACCTGCGCCTGATACTGTCGACGATTTACCGCCACGATCCGCATATGAACGAGGAGGAGCTGCAGAGCCACCTGCAGCAGCTGATACAGAGCGGCTGGCTACATGCCTATCAGGCGCCGGGCGGGGAATGGTTAGCGCAGGTGGTGCCGTGGCCAGCGGTTCAGCATGCGAAGCCGTCACCGCTGGCGGCGCCGCAGAATCTGCCACAGCCGGCGGCGCCAGTGACGCCAACAACAGAGCAGACAACAACAGCGGCAGCACCGAAGCAGACGCCGCCACCAGCGCCAGCCATGCAGCAAACCTCGCAGGCAGCAGAGCCGGAAAGCTTACAGGTCACCGCCGAACCGGTGGCAGTAAACACTGCACCGGTAGATCCGCAGCCGCCCATAACCGGCGAGCTGACACCCGAACAAGTACAAAAACTACAAGCAGAGTTCTACCAGCAGCAAGCAAAACGTACACCGGCGCCAGCTTCACAAAATCGGCAGGTGCTGGCGTCGCCGTTTTGTGCGAAGCATCAGCCTTACGGTACAGAAGCAGCATGCGGTCCGTGTCGCACAGCGCGCTACAGCTACGAAATGCTGCGCGAAAATCCGCACGCGGTGCGGGTGCCGTTGTCGGCGCCGGATATGAGTCAGGACGAGACGGACGAGGAGTCCAGCGTCGAGCCGGAAACTACTACGGCAGCGGCTACACAGGGGGCGGAGTACAGTCGCCGGCCGCAGTTCCCAGCAGAGCAGGAAACGGTAGCTCAGGAGGAGTGGGAGCCGTTCTAAACAACAGCGGCGCTGAGCAGGGCGGGAAGCCTGTTTTTAAGCGGGATTTTGGCTTTCATGAAAGTTTCATGAAGTCTTCATGGCTGTGGCGCGAGCGGGTGCGCGCGCGTGCGCGTGAGGGTGGGTGCGCGCGTGAGAGCGCGAGCGTGAGCGTGGGGCCGGCTGTCCGGCGGGAGGAGTTTCTAGGTGTCTGAGGTTGTTGCGGTCTGTGGTTGTGAAACCTTGAACGAGCTGTGCCTGTCTTGCCGCCGGCGGCTTAGCTGGCGTCTCGTCGATTTGGAATTCCGTTATCAAACTTTGGTGGCGGCTAGAGTACCGTCATCGAATCATGGCGAGGTTGGTGGCTCTCGGCTGGTGTCTGGGGGTTGCCCGCCGGTGTCAGTAGTTTTACTTGACGCACTGAAATCCGTTGAAGAACTTATCCTCGGCTGGGGCGTCTGGATCCGTAACAAGCTACGGTTGCCACAAAACCCGGGGCTGACAGTGCCAGCAGTTTTTGATTTGCTGCACGACAGGTTCGACACTTTGACTGGAGTCTTTGAGACCCACCAGCTGTTGCGTGATTTTGAGCAAACCTGTGTTGAGCTTGAGCGTTTGTTTCCGGTCGATGCCGCGAAGTCGTATCAGCTCAGGCATTGTCCATTGTGCGCACGTGACGAGGTTGTGTGCCGCTGGCCGGCAGGTCACGCGCCGGAGGTTTCATGCACTGGTTGTGGCTGGTTTTTTGAGGTTGATTGGAGTTTGTTTTATGCGCCTGATAGGGCTGCGCACTGCGGCGATACAGTTTAACAAGAGCGAGGATACGCTGCGGCGGTGGATTCGTGAGGGGATGAAACACCGGCGTGATAGTCGCCGTCGTATCTGGCTAGAGCATTGGGTCGTTATAAGCTGGATCCAGTATAAGGCGCTTGTTGATAAATCTAGAGAGCTGCCGCGGGCCGCTGCTGGTTATGAGATTACAGAGTCGGAGCGTGAACGGATTGTGCGGGCGTGGGTTCGTGCTGGCGGGAAAATGCCAGAGGTTGAATCAGGGGGTGAAAGCTTTGCATCGTGAGATTTTATTGGGTGACACACCCTCGTTTTGCCTTGCAAATAAAAGTTGCACACTTTATGATTATGATAGCGCTACAGCTGTACCCCGGATAGAGGGGCTTGGCGGTGGCGCTGCCCGCCAGTTGTGTGGGCTTTTTCTAGTTTTACAGGACAGGTGACATGATGCGCGTTTGTTCTGTTACGGGTTGCCCGAACATCTACCCTGCTAGTGAGGGGTCGCAGTGCAAGACACATCGGCGTGCTGCTGACCGTGCTCGCGGTACTGCAGCCCAAAGGGGGTACCGGGGTAAAGGGCACCAGGGTTTCCGCAATCAGGTACTTGAACGTGACACGGTATGTGTAATCTGTGAAACCAGGCAGGCTACCGAGGCGGACCACTATCCATATTCGCGTAAAGAACTTGTTGACTATGGTTTAAATCCCAACGATCCATCGTTCGGTCGTGGACTTTGCGCAACGTGTCACAAGAAAGAGACTGCGAAAGCACAACCTGGCGGCTGGCAGCTGACAAAATAGCGACGGGAGACAGCATGTTGAAACACTCTTTTGGACCCGAGGGGGGAGCCCCCTAAACACCCTTCCGGCTGTACCGCCGGGGAGGTCAAAAAAAGGTTTGTCAGGTTCAAAAAGTTTCCGGGTTTGCCCAGTGTTTTAAAGGAAAACCGGGAATTTTAGGGGTGGTTTTGTATGTCTCGTGGCGGTGCACGCGTTCGTAGTGGTCCAGCTCCTGACCCGAACGCTTTAAGACGTGACCGGAAAGACGATTCCGCGACATGGGTCACGCTCCCGGCGGAAGGACGCAAGGGACGCACCCCAGAATGGCCTTTAGGCGAAGCAGAAAAAAGTGAACTCGCGCTATGGCGCACACTGTGGAAGCGTCCGCAAGCGGTGATGTGGGAAAAGCTACACTTGCAATTTCAAGTTGCAGCATATGTTCGCGCATTTCTCGAATCAGTGCAGCCTGCCGCGCCCGCTTCAACTAAAAGCGTCGTCGTGCGCATGCAGGAAGACCTCGGCCTATCAGTTTCTGGACTGACGCGGCACCGGTGGCGCATCGCATACGACGAAATCAGCGAGCATAAACAAAACCAGCAAAACCAGAAACCTGTTATTGACAATACGGATGTGAGAACGAGGTTAAAGGCGGTGAAATAATCATGTCGACGGTGCCGAAAAACCCGATGATGATTACCGCCGCATGGATTGAATCACACTGCGTCATACCCGATATGACACACCAGGGAGCGCCGTTTATCCTCCGAGACGAACAACTACTGTTTGTCGCAAACCATTACGATGTAAAACCCACAGCAACTTATAACCCTGCAGCGGAAACGGATCTAACGCTGCCGCAAAACCCGAAAGCTGCGGCTTTCACTTATCGGCGCTCGCAGCTCGTGCGCTCGCAGAAATGGGGTAAATCACCGTTGGTGTCTGCTTTCGCGTGTTTAGAGGGTGTGGGGCCTGCGTTGTTTGCTGGCTGGTCGACTGGTAAAGAAACTTATGATTGTGCCGCGCACGGCTGCGGCTGCGGCTGGTTTTACCAGTATGAAGAGGGCGAACCGATGGGGCGGCCGTGGCCTACCGCGCTAATCCAGATTACAGCTACGACTGAGGACCAGACCGACAACACTTATGACGCTTTGCGTCCAATGATTAACCTTGGTCCGTTATCTTTGCTGATTCCTAAAACCGGTGAAGAGTTTATTCGGTTGCCGAACGGTGGCCGAATCGACGCCGTGACGTCTAAAGGTAACAGTCGTCTCGGTCAGCGCGTGACCTTCGTTATCCAGGACGAGACCGGGCTGTGGATCGCATCGAACGGTGGCCACAACTTGGCGAAGAAACAGCGGCAGGGCCTGGCGGGTATGGACGGCCGCGCGATTGAAACAACAAACGCCTGGAACCCAGCAGATGATTCTGTCGCACAACGCACCTACGAATCATCAGCACAGGACATCTATCGTGATTTTAAGCAAGCACCGTCAAGTCTCGACTTCGGCAATCCAAAAGACCGGCGGAAAATTTTTGCTTTCAACTACCAGGACGCGCCCTGGGTCAACATTGCGACTATTGAAGCGCAAGCCGCTGAGATGATGGAGAAAGACCCCACGGACGCGGAACGTTTCTTCGGAAACCGTATCGTTGCAGGTCACGGCACCTGGCTTAAAAACCTAGCACAGTGGGACGCGAAAGCCCTCGACGGGTTGGAAGGGCGGCAGGCACCAATTAAGGTGGCGGCGCGCACTAAAATCTGTCTCGGGTTTGACGGTTCCGACAATAACGACTATACGGCGATCCGTGCCGAAACTCTCGACCTGTATCAGTTCACACCAAAGTATCTTGAAGACCGTAAAACCATGTGGCGGCCGCAAGATTACGGCGGCAGGATTCCCCGCGCTGAGGTCCGTAACGCTTTTAAAGCTATCGCAACCGAATACGAAATCGTGCGTGCTTATTGTGACCCGATGTTTTGGGAGACAGAGATTGACGAACTAGCGGCGGAATTTGGCAGCAAAGTGTTCGTGAAATGGCCGACCAACCGCCCGGCGGCGATGTTCGGTGCGCTCGAACGATTCCGCACCGACATCTACAATCCAGATTCGCGTTTCACGCACGACGGCGACCCGGATTTGCGGCAGCATCTGCAGAACGCGGTAATGCGTATGCGGTCTGTCACCCGTAACGCTGACGGCCAGGCTGTGCGGCAATACATTTTGGGTAAACCTGCTGACGCGGATCATCAGAAAATCGACTACGTGATGTCTAGCGTACTCGCGCATGAAGCAGCATTGGACGCGCTCGCAACCGGTGAGCGGGCTAAGCAAGAACCGCTGTATATCTACTATTAGAAAAGGGGGCGTTTATGGACGCACAGGACGCTTTGAAAACTGTTAACCGCCTGTATTCGCGCCTTTTAAACCGCCGTACTCGCGTCGCGAAAGAAGCGAGCTACTATCGAGGTGAACAGCCGCTAAATTTTGCTACTGAGGAATGGCGAAAAGCAAACAAAGAACGGTATGCGAGCTTCTCTGATAACTGGGTCGCGCCAGTCGCAAACGCCGAACTGGAGCGTATCGAGCACACTGGTTTGAAGCTGGACGAGACCGAATACGGTGGCGCAGCTAAAAAACTGTGGGAACAGTGGCAGATTAACGAGATGGCGATGCAATCGTCAAGCGGTTTTTTGGCGTCCCTGAATCATAGTATTTCGTATGTTCTTGTGTGGCCTGGCGAGGAAGACGGAGAAGTAGACATCACATGGGAGACCCCGTCACAGGTCGAAGTCGAATACGACTGGTTCAATCCTCGCAAACGTGTTGCGGCGATTAAGTCGTGGCAGGACGACAAACACGAATTCGTGAACCTTTATACCGCCGACGAGGTGTGGAAGTTTGAGCGTAAGCGTGGGCTTCGGGCTTATGAGGGGGATTCGCAGGCGAAACAGGCAGCCCCGTCTAGTTTCACTTCCGGCGGTTGGCAGCCCCGCGACGTGCCCGGCGAGCCGTGGCCGCTCACAAACTATATGGGTGAGGTGCCGATCGTGCCGATGCCGAACCGCCCTGTGCTTGGTGAAGACCCGATATCTGAAATTCGCGGCGCCATGGCTATGCAGGACGCAATCAACCTCCTGTGGGCGTACTTGTTCCTTGCTGCGGATTATGCTTCTATGGAAGCCCGCGTGGTGCTAGGCTCGGGGCCACCGACTATTCCGATTCTGAACGATGCCGGTGAAATCATCGGCAGCCGCCCCGTTGATCTCGGCGAGCTGCGAGAAAAACGCATCATGTACATTCCAAACGGTGACGCGAAAATCGATTCCTGGCCCGCAGCCCAGCTAGAGCCATTTACAGAGGTTATCGAAATGGCAATCGGTCACATTTGTGCGCAATCACGCACCCCGCCGTCGTACCTGTTGACGCGTCGCGGCATGTCGAACGTAAACGGTGAAGGGCTTAAAGCTAGCGAAATCGGGCTTGTGAAAAAAGTTATCGAGTTCGAGCGCGTAATCACCCCACACCTACGTGAAGTGTATCGGCTTATCGGTCTCGCGAAAGACGATAAGAAGCTCGCGGACGCGGCACGGCTCGCGACTATCCGCTGGGCTGACCCGGAGATTCGCTCGGAAGCGCAGTTGGCGGACATGCTGCTGAAAAAGAAAGCCATCGGTTACCCCCTCGAGTACCTGATGGAGCTCGACGGGCTGGATCCGACGACTATCGAACGGGTGTTGGCGATGGCTGAGCAGGAGCAGCAGGTAGAGCAGGCTAAAACCTTGGTGGAAGGGGCGTTAAATGCGGCTTCAAACACCGATGCAGGAGCTAGCGCAGCAGCGTGAAATCACGCAGGCCGCGCTTAACCGCGTCACCCGCTTGTGGCAGACGCTCGGCCAGGATTTCAGCCAGCAGTGGCCGCAGGTGCGTGGCCAGATAACGGCGGTGCTGGAGAGCGCCCGCGCGCAGGCTGCTGTACAGGCTGAAACCTATACGGGGCGTGTGCTCGAAGAAACCGGCGAACACGCGCCCCGCATAGGTGACCTCAACATCGACGCTTTTCTCACCACCGCACCGGACGGCCGCGAAACCACAACCCTGATTGAACAAGCGATGATCCGCACCAAAACAGAAATCGCCCAATTCAACCAGCTACTGCCAGAATCCGCCGGAATGAACACGCCGCAAGCGCTAAAAACCGGCCTTAACTGGCTCTCAATGGCCATTATCACGACACTAGCGGACACCCGCCGGGAAATCTACCAAGCCGATATCACCGCCCGCCCAGCGGTCACCGGCTACGTGCGCATGCTAAATCCACCGTCATGCGCTGCCTGCGCAGTGCTTGCCGGCAAGTGGTATCGCTGGAATGAAGGATTCGAGCGGCACGGCCGCTGCGACTGCCAACATATCCCCGCCAGCAAAGACACTGGCGAAAACCTCACCACCGACCCCTATAAATACTTCAACAGCCTTAACGAGAAAGACCAAGTACGCCTATTCGGTAAAGCGAACGCGCAAGCGATCCGTGACGGCGCCGACATCTACCGCGTCGCAAACATCAAACAACGCGGGCTCGCGACACCACGCGGCGCTCGCCGCTACGGCACACCGCATCGTCTGACTATTGATGATATCTACGAGATTGCAGGTGACGACCGTGCTAAAGCTATTGCGATTATGCGGCAGCAAGGGTATATCACGGGGGCGCAGGTGCGCGGCGGCAACATAATCGGTCGTTTCCATGAAGCCTACAGTAAGCCGATTAGCAGGCCGCTAGTGGCAGGCTCGAAGCGTGAACGGGTGTTGCGTGCGCGTGAGACTGGGGTGCGTGACCCGCTGGATCGTGCGACTATGACCGCGGCCGAGCGGCGGCTGCATGACGCGGTGTATCGGCGGGAGTATGCGAAAATTACCGGCTATATTCCGCCGAGTATCGGTCAGGAATCGGCGGGTATTTTCTCCACCCAGAAAGGCGTGAAAGCCGATAAGTACCGGCTTGATTTGCTAGAACGGCAGATTGAGCAGGGCATACGGTTAGCACAGGTTGGTGGATCTAACAGCAGCATGTGGCGACTGTACGAAGCCCTCGGATTGGACGACTCCACCGGTGCAGAAACCGCATACGTGTTTCACACCCAGCTGGTGAAACGTGTCGGGCTTGACGCGTTGAAAAACCCTATTCCGGTGCCGCGCGAAATACTAGAACGGATAAGCCGCAAGGTTGTCGCGCCGCTCTTGTTTGCTCGCAAAAAGAAAGACGGCCGCTCTGTAACCCGTGGACAGGCTTGGCCAGACCACAAAAAGAAATACAACGCGGAACGCGCAAAGCGTGCGGCTGGCGCTGGCGGCGGTTTTCCTCCGCGTAAGGGGCCGCCGAAAGATTTTCCTGACGAGCCGGATATGCCTATCGGTTGGCCAGCGGATCTACCGGAACTGACCCCTGACGCGTGGAATCACATTCTTTATGGAGACAACAGTGGCGGCGGTCATAAATATGGTTATGGCTGGCGTCACAATAAGTCAGAGTTTCCGGAAGAATGGGATAACGCAGAAATCATGACAGCTATGGTTAAAACATTACGTGCAACACCAGACGCTGCTTTTACTAGCAGAGGGGTGTTTGAGCATATAGCCACGGTTACGGTGAAAGGCAAAACTGTGAGAGTGAAAGTCACCCGCAAGCCTAATGGCGAAATCGCTAGCGCTTTCCCTCTGTAGAAAGGTAAAATATAGGTTATGGACAAGCAAGCCAAGACAGAGCAAATCGGCGAGCTCTTTAAGCGGGAGAAATCTCCCGCTGAGCAATCCTGTCTACAAGAGCGCGGCTACTGCCTTAGTGATATGTGCGAAATTTTGCACCACTCTTTGAAACATCTCTATGATGACGAGTACATCAACATGATGTTAGAAGACCTCGATGGAAACCATTATTATTGGATTTTCTATGGTCTGTCGCGTCTTAAAACAAAACATCAAATCGAGACCCCGGAAGAGCTCAAACCACTGTTGAAACGGTTTTTTGAAGACCCTGATGACTGGTACTCAGACACTGATGACATAGCAGCAGAGCACTATCCCGAAATAGAATATGAATGGGTAGACGAGCACGGCTTCACGGCCGCTGACGCTGAAGAAACGCAAACCGCCACCGCTTAACATCTAAACTGCTTTAACCCACACCCTGCCTTCGGGTGTGGGTTTTTCATACCCCAAAAACGAGCCCGCTTAGTGCGGGCTTTGGCTATTTTAAGGAGCAATTCCATAATGAGCACCAACACCCAAACCCCAGAAACCCCTGCGGAAGAAAAAAGTTCAACCCCGGGCACCACACCCGCCGCGGAGGAAACCACTACCAACGAGACCCCGCATGAGGGTGAAAAAGCGCTCGGCGACGCTGGTAAAAAAGCGTTAGACGCGATGAAAGCCGAACGCAACGAATACAAGCGTCTAGCCGCAGAAGCTAAAACCGAACTCGAACGGTTAAAAGCCGAAGCAGAGGGACGCAAAGCCGAATACGAAGCAGAACAGCAGGCACGCCGTGTTAAGGAAGCAGCGCTCGCGGCAGCAAACGAACGGATCGCGCTCGCCGAGCTACGAGCAGCCGCTAAAGGCAAACTGTCTGACCCTGCGGACGCGGCAACCTTTATCGACGTGACCCAGATTGAGGTTGCCGAAGACGGCGCGGTAGACACCACGATGGTTGACGCGCTTATTGACGATTTGATTTCTCGTAAGCCTTACCTGGCAGCGCAAAGCGGCCAGGTTAAAGGCAGCGCTGACGGCGGAGCACGCAATGGATCCACACCACGTCAGCTGACCCATGACGAAGTACGCCAGCTCGCGGCAGAGGGTAAACATCAAGAAATTCTTGACGCGAAACAGCGCGGACTTCTAAACAATCTTCTAACTTAAATCTCTTTTGAAAGGAAAACCATTATGGCACTCGATAAATTCGTTCCCGAGGTGTGGGCTGCCCAGATTATCACTGAATTGGAAAAAGCCCACGTTTTCGGTTCACAGGATACTGTGAACCGTGACTATGAGGGTGAAATCGCTAACTTCGGCGACACCGTGCATATCACGTCTCTGGCTGACCCTACTATCGGCACTTACACCAGCCATGCCGATATTAGTATCGAGCAGGTGTCAGATTCTGATCAGACGCTGATTATCAACCAGTCGAAGTATTTCGCTTTCGAGGTTGACGACATCGAGAAGCGGCAGGCGCGCGGTAACGTGCTAGAGCAGCAGGCGCGCCGCGCAGCATACAAGCTACGCGACACGTCAGATACTTATATCGCGTCCGTGATGTCCGCCAACGTACATTCTGGTAACCAGCTTGGGCAGAAAACCCTGTCCACGCCTGACGCCGCCTATGACCTGCTGGTGGATCTAGCGATTCTGCTAGATGAATCAGATGTGCCTACCGAAGGGCGTTTCGCGATTATTACACCGAAAATGCACGGTTTGCTGCAGAAAGACAAGCGGTTTATCGCCGCGGGTGACTCTGGCGGTGAGCAGGTGCGTGCGAACGGTCATATTGGTCGTGCCGCAGGGCTCGCCATCAAGGTGTCTAACAACGTCGCTACTGGTAGCGGCAGCGGCAAAATGCTGGTTGCCGGTTCGCCCATTGCGACTACTTACGCGGAGCAGATTGCGAAAGTTGAAGCGCTGCGTATGGAAAAGCGGTTCGCTGACGCGGTTAAAGGTCTACACCTTTACGGCTGCAAGGTTGTGCGGCCAAAAGCACTTGCTTCTGTGGAGGTGACTATTTAATGCCGCTTATTAAAAGTCAGAACGGCACCGAGCTTTTGGTGTCGGAAGAAACTGCGCAGGCTCTGCTTTTGAATAAAGGCGAGTATGAGCTGGTGGAGCAGAAACAGAAGCGGGCACCGGCTAAGCGTAAAACCGACACCGCGCCGGCGCCGCCTGCTACGCCTACCGTACCGAATGATGCGGGAAAACCAGCCGGCAAATAACCGAAAGGGGGGGGGAGTCGCACATGGCTAGCTTCGCTACATACGAGGATCTAGAAAAACGGTTAGGCCGTGTTTTCGAGCCCAGTGAACGAGAGTGGATTAGCACTCTGTTGGAAGACGCTGCAGAATATCTGCGTGGTGTTATCGGCCAACGAGTGTGGCCACCTGCCGCGGTCACGTTCACTGATGTGCCTACAGCAGGTCTTGTGCGGCTCCCCCAACTACCGGTGGCGTCTATCGAAAGTGTTACAGACGCCACCGGTAAGCCGGTGCCGTATAAGCAGTTGCCGGCAGCTATCCGAGTAAAAGGCACCAGGCCTGTAACGGTTAGTTACCGTTACGGTGTCATGGATCCGCCGCGTGAACTTATCCGCCTATCCTGCGTGCTGGTATCGCAAACTCTCGTATCGCTATCGCACCAGCTGGGGCTTACCTCTGCCGGTGTCTCGTCGATTGCGATTGATGATTTCCGTATCGCTTTTGCTAACGGCGGCGAACAAACCGGATTCACCCTAACGCCGCACACTATCGCCGCTATCCAAAAACAGTTCGGCACGACCGCGAATATCACAGTAGGAGACACCGCATGACTAGTGTACTTGCCACGTTAAACAGCGGCCGCCGCTTTGCGGAAACCCGCATGCTTGATACCTGCGAAATCACCCGCCACAGCACTGTCGGCAGCTGGGACGAGGAACAGGGCGTGTACCGCCCTAGCTCGGTGCGGATCTATACCGGTAAATGCAGGTTGAAACAAACCGCGAACGTGAACGATATCAGTGACGCCGCCAGCAAGCTCACTACTATTGGTGTCGCCGAGCTCCACCTACCTGTCGGCGCACCACGTCTGCGACCGCTCGATACTGTAACTATCACCGCCAGCAGCGACCCTACAAACATAGGCGAAGTGTTCAAAGTCAAAACCCGGTTTTACGGTAGCCAAACCACTAGCGTCCGCTATATTTTGGAGACTGCAGCATGACAGTTGACACTAGCGAACTGTTCGAGCTCGCCCGCGACCTCGAAAATGTGCCAAAGACAGCAGGTAAATATATCCGTCAAGCCGTCGAAGTCACGGCCCGCAAGGTGAAAGACACTTGGGCAGAATCCGCAGGCGGGTTAAAGCATGCGCCGCTGTTTCCTCGTTCTATCACCTACGACCTTAAAGGCCTGCAAGCGTTCGGCTTCACCGTGCTATCTGCGGAAGTGGGGCCGGATAAGACCCGCCCACAGGGCGCGCTCGGAAACCTTATCGAGTTCGGATCTATTAACAACCCGCCGCAAATGCTGGGACTTGCAGCGCTTGAAGCTAACAGTCAGGACTTTATCGACGGACTCAACATTGCAGTCGCTGACGCGCTCAAGGAAAACGGCCTATGAGTATCCGCGCACATAAAAAAGCGATCCTCGCCTTCCTAGAACAGCACCTGCCAGGGAGCGTGTTCGATTCTTACGATGCCGCAGCCGCGACTGGTGTCAGCGCTCGCCGTTATGCGGTTGTGTTTATCGCGAAAACAGCCGCGGCACAGCACCGCTACACCAGCGGCCAAACCCGCCACACCTATACTGTGACGATCCACAGCGTCGGCGACAGCATCGAGTCCTGTCAGTGGGTGCAAGACAAGACCGACGCGCTAACTGGCGCGGTACTTGCGGTGCCTGGCCGCGACCTGCACCCCGTCCGATTCGTTACAAGCAAGCTACCGCAGCTTGACACCGACAGCGACAAGCCGATGTTTTTCGCTGTCACCCAGTTCGACCTTGTTTCTGACCCAATGTAAACACTTTTTGAAAGGAAAAACTATTATGGCTCAAAGCCCTATCGCGCCCGGCAAAACCTCCGACGGCCGCTCTAAAGTCCTGCTCGTGCCGAAAAACGGTATCGCTAATCCTAAAGCGCCGAAAGCTTCGGAACTTAAAGCAAGCAATGTCATCGACGCAACCTATCTGCTCTTCGGTGACGGTTTCGACCACCAGACCGATGTCACAAAATCCGAAATCAGCCGCTATACACTCCCCCAAGCGCTCGAAGAAGAAGGCAAAGTAAAAGATACCTTCACTCTCAAATATCCTTACGTAGGCACCGAAGACGACACTCTTCGCACCCGCCTAACCCAGGGGAGCGAATGGTGGCTCGTCGAACGCCTTGTCGTTGAGAACGAGCAGGATATCGCGGCGCAGCAGCTGCTATCAATCGTCGCACCGGTCAAAGCCGGCCTGCAGCGAGATATTCCTCGCGCCGAGAATACCCAGATCGGCAAGATGCAGGAACTGCTCGTGACCGGCACCGTACACCGCGACGTCACAGTAGTCGCCTAACCCACACACCCTATTAGAGGGGTGCCCGCCTTAACCCAGGCCGGCACCCCTTTCTGTATTCAGGAACAAAACATGAGCTTTCACGACGACCTTAAAAAAGCACAACAGCAGCGCGCCACCGAAACCGTAGACATCTCACTAGCCGGAAACCTCTACAGCATCGAAATCTCACGCCTACCCGGCATGCAATGGGCCGCAATAATCGCCGCAGCACCACCACAAGACGCCGCCGACGCCCGCCTCGGATACTCCCCCGCAACCGCGGCGCTCGCAGCTTGTAAAGCGCACGGCCGGTTGTTAGATGCTGCTGGCGTGCCTGTTGCTGATGTTGATTGGGGCGAGCTTTTTGACGCTATTAGTGGTGTTGAGGTGCAGGCTGTTGCTGCGGTCTGGTGGGGCCTGAACATGGGTACGCCGAATGACGAGGTTGTGGCTTTAAAAAAAGTTTCACGCCCTGGCAGCAAGACCAGTTAGAGCTAGCTCTTAAATTGGGGGTTTCGCCCCGCCGCTTGTCAGGGTGGGAGCCCAGCGAATACACCGAGTTTTTCTATGACGGCAACGGCCAGCTGATAGGGGCTAAAACGTATCGGGAGCCGGAGTGGTGCCAGGCTGACGTATCAAGTCTGCTGGCGTATGTGGAATCGCAGCGGCTCGGCTCGCACGGTCAACCAATGAGTGAAGCTATTTCGCCGCTTGCGGATCCGTCGAATCCTGAACAGGCGTGGGACTACGAAGTTTCAGTGTATATGGATTTCGCGCAGCGGCGGCTTGAACAGTTCCAGAAAGCTTTCCGGGCTCAGTACGGTGACGATGCTGATTCTAGCGCTTACCGGTTCATTGTGAAGAAAAAAGACCTATAAAAAAGGGGTGCATTGTGGCCGAACGTAGCACGAAAGTTATTCTTACTGCGCAGGTGCAGCAGTATATCGACGGCATGCATAAGGCGGCGCAGAAGACTCGTGAAACCGGTACGGAAGCAGAAAAGCTCGCGCAGCAGCAGGAAGCGATCTCTCGCATGGGCACCGCAATGCTTGTCGCGGGTGGTGCCATGGCTGCCGGGCTGGGGCTCGCGGCTAAGGCTGCTATCAGCTGGGATACCGCCTGGACTGGGGTACAGAAAACTGTTGACGGCACACCGGAGCAGCTAGCCGAGGTTGAAAAAGGTCTGCGCGATCTAGCGAAAACGCTACCGGCTTCACATGCTGAGATTGCAGCAGTAGCAGAAACTGCAGGTCAGCTTGGTGTGAAAACCGAGGATGTCGTGGATTTCACGAAAACCATGATTGACCTCGGCGAGACCACTAACCTGTCGGCTGAACAGGCCGCAACCTCGCTCGCAAGGTTCATGAACATTATGGGCACCAGTAACGACGACGTGGCTAAGCTTGGCGCGTCTCTTGTGGGGCTCGGCAACAGTCTTGCTACGACCGAAGCTGAGATTCTAGAAATGGCAACTCGGCTCGCGAAGGCGGGTGTCCAGGTGGGGCTCACCGAGGGCGAAGTGTTAGGTCTCGCGGCTGCGCTTTCCTCTGTTGGTATTAAAGCTGAAGCCGGCGGCACCGCAATGTCTAAAATAATGATTGATATTGCGGCTGCTGTTGAGACTGGCAGTGACGATCTCACAAAATTCGCGACTATCGCAGGTGTTAGCGCGGAACAGTTCAGCGCCGCGTGGAAGTCAAACCCAGGCAAGGCACTTAGCTTGTTTGTTACGGGTCTTGCTAACGCTGAAAAGCAAGGCAAATCCACGCTTGGCCTGTTAGAAGAGCTCGGCGTCGCCGAAGCAGGCATGCGTGAAGCGCTGTTAGGCTCCGCCGCTGCCGCTGACAAATTCACTGGTGCTCTCGACATGGGTAACCGCGAATTCCAAAAGGGCACCGCGCTTACGGACGAAGCAAATAAACGCTATGAGACTACTGCGGCGAAGCTGCAAATGCTAGGTAACAAGGTGACTGATGCAGGTATCAGTCTAGGCAAGCATTTGCTGCCGGCCATTGAGGTTGTCGCTGAGGGCATCGGCGGCTTTGCTGACATGCTTTCAGGTCTCGACGGTCCGCTCGGTGCGGTAGTCGCGTGGGGTGGTGTGCTCGCCGCTGGTGTGCTGCTGTTAGGTGGCGCATATATGACTGTGATTCCTAAAATCGCGGCCTATAAAATCGCGCTAGAGACGCTCGGTGTCGCAGGTAAAGGCGTGACCGGTGTGATGAAAGGCATGATGGGCGTTGTGGGGGGTCCGTGGGGTATCGCGATTGCTGCAGCAACACTGCTAATTAGTGGTTTAAGCGCCGCTATGCAGGACGCGAAGCTCGAAGCTAGCGACCTTGCAACATCTATTAAGCAAGGCGCAAACGGTTACGAGGTTCTAGACCTGAACCTTAAAGACGTACAAGTGACCTTCCGTGGCGTAAAACAGGCAGCAACTACACTGCCGGCGCTTATCGACAAGGTGATGAAGCAATCTGAAACAGGGTTCACTACGTTACGTAATGCTGAATCTGCTGCGCTTGATAAACTGCGCGAATACTCTACTGCTCTCAGCACTCTCTCTTCGCAGGATCTACCGCTCGCACAGAAAGCGTTCAAGGAACTGTACGAGGGCAGCAACCTGGACAAAAACCAGGCCTTGTATCTGCTTAACAATCAGATGAAAGAATACAAAAACACACTCGTGGATATCGCGCACGCGTCAGGACTCGCGACTGACGATTCAACAATCCTGCAACTTGCGCTAGGAGAAATCCCCGCGTCTGCAACAAACGCGGCAGGCGCAATCGACGAGCAAGTGAACTCCCTCGAAGAGCTGCAGGACGCGGCACGCGTCACCGAGAGCGAAGTATCCGCGCTCGCTGATGAAATCCGAAACTTCGGCTCTGCACAGTTCGACACCGAACGCGCTTCTATTAAATTCCATGATGCGCTCGCGGATCTACAAAAGCAGCTCGCCGAAGGCAAGGGCTCGCTTGATGTGACTACTGAAGCGGGTCGTGACACTATGAGCTCTATGCTTGATGTCGCGAAAGCTACTAACGATTATGCGGCAGCGGTAGCGAACATGGGCGGCAGTACCGAGGAAGTGAACGAGATTCTTGAAGCGGGCCGCCAATACTTGTTTAATACGTATTATGCGCTTACTAATAATGAAGAAGCAGCTAAACGGTATGTCGACCGGCTAATCACATTTCCTGAAAATTTGGAAACCAAAATTAAGGCGAACACCAGTAGCGCCGAGTCGACATTAAAAAATTTCCTGTGGTCTTGGAATGGTCGCACCGTCCTTGTAAACGCCGTGGTCGGCCGCACCGGCACCACCGCACAGGCTACCGGCGGCATGTTCGCTTACGCTAACGGTGGCGTCGAAGCCTATGCTGGTGGCGGCTTCCCATCCGGTATTTATAAGGGCGGCGCGCCGATCCACAAATTCGCTGAACCAGAAACCGGCTGGGAGTCATATATCTCGGGGAAACCTGATGTGCGGGACCGGAATCGACAAATCTGGGTTGAAACCGGAAACCGGCTAGGCGTTTTCGATGAAATCAAGCAGGTGCTAGCGGCGCTCGCCGCTGGCGGAGCTGGTGCTGGGAATACCACGAATTTTGTTTTCAACAATCCGGTGGTGCGTGACGATTTCGCGGAAATCTGGAACGAGACCGATAACCGTTACATGTAACAGAAAAGGGGTGTGTGATGTACAAAGTGAATGGGGTGCCGCTAGAAAACACGCACTGGTTCCTGCTCGATGGCACGCAGCCGCAGCTGAACGTGACACTCGAGCACACCAGGGTGCGGCAGGCAGGCCGTCACGGCGTGCTTATCGTGCCCGGCGCTACTGCGCAGCCTGCACAAATCCAGTTCGTGCTGCGGATCGCACGCGCACACCGCGGCACCCTATTCACCTTGTTCCAATCGCCCCAGCTGGAAATCACCCACCCCGACAAACCAGCAATGCGACTATACGGCGTGCTCTCCACAGCTAGCGTCACTAATCATGTCGGTCATAAAGATTATGATGATGTGACTTTCACGGTGGAAATACCGTCAGGCACGTGGACAGGCGACACTGTCACGACACCGTTTAAACCGGCTGCGACTGGTGGATCTAACATTAGCCTGCTTGCAGGTATCAGCGCCCCTGTGCAGGACGCTGTCGTGCGGTTTAAAGGCCGCATGAACCGTCCTCAGCTGGTCGACGCGGCGGGCTCCTATGTTTTGTTTGACGGGGAGCTTCCCGCAGGACGTTATCTGCGGTTCCATGCGGACACTGGCCGCGCCTGGGTCACCGAGACAAACACCTGGACTGGCGGCACCGAGGTGTCCGGCCAAATGGATTTTGGCGGCGCACGCGGCGTTTTCGAGATTACGCCCCGGTACCCTGCAGGGGCTCCCGCTGACCGTAGCGGCATGTTGCAGCTCGTCCAGGACAGTTTTAGTGCTGGCGCTGGCGTAGAAGTGCGCGCCGCCCCCGCATACCTCACCTAATCAGCCCTATCGAGAAAGACGAATTATTATGCTGCGTTTACGGATCCGCGAATACACACCGGACGGTGTCAAAGGCCGCCTACTGCCGGCCAGCGCAGGAAGCATAAACTATACACAGCAGCTAAACGGCGCACCCTTGTTAAAGTTCGCGCTACCCACTAGTATCGCGGGCCGCATGCCAGAGGACGGCTTCGCGGTCGGCGTCGAATACGCTATCGGCGATAGCCGCTTTCAGCCCGTGCCAACCCACGACCGGTTTATTATGACCGAAGACGAAGGCGACGACACCGACACCGCAAAAACAGTCACCTACACCGGCGAATCCTACGTCCTCTTCCAGCTCGCACACACATATCACCATTGGGCACACGACGCGAAAAACAACGCCCGGCTGTGGCGCGATCCTAACGGTGAAGCACCGGTTAGCGCAGGCTGGATACTCGACGGACTGATTAAAGAATCAAAATATCGCGGCTGGGGCGAACACGTCCAATATGATTTTGGCCGCCACCACGACAGCCAAGGCGCAGCCTGGGCACAAAACGAAAAAATCAAACTCGAAGTGCCTCTCCTGCAGCCCCTCACCGAAACCCTAAAAACCCTCACCGACGGCGGCCTATGCGACTGGACAATCACCGGCACAAAACTACGCCTATACCGCCCCGGCACCTTCGGTGGCAACAAAACCGAACTCGTGCTCGGCGGCGCAAACGTCACCCGCGCACCCGTCAAATCCGACATGCGGCACATCTTCACCCACCTAACCGTAGTCCCTGACAAAGCCGCACACTGGCTCTACCTAGAAACCGGTCAAACCAGCAAATGGGGGCGGCTAGAAGCAACCCAAACCCAATCCGGGGTCAACAACCACACCGAAGCCACAAAACTCGCCCAACCAATACTCCAAAAAGGCCGCGCCGCCATACGGCAAGAATCATTCGAGTGGACACCCCAAAACCCACAAGACCTAACCCCATTCCGCGACTTCAACATCGGCGACAACATCACCGTACGCAGCCGCGGCGCTCGCAAGTTGCGGCGGATTATTGGTGTCACAATTCGTGACGTGCAAGGCAGCTTCACGTTGCAGGCGATTGTTGGCGAGAAAGTCACAGGGGTGCAGGCTAAAGTGTTGCAGCGCGTTGCCGCGGCAACTGTCGGCGGCCATATCGGGGGTAACGGTCAGGCGTTCGCAGCTAATCCAGGCAGTAAGGACAGTCCCCCGAAAGCGCCTGTAGGGCTCTTGGCGTCTATTAATGAAGGCCGTTACGTAGATCGCACGGCGCAGAGTTTTCAGACCTTCACCTGGGCGGCGGTCACTTCTACTGTTTCAGACAGTGAAGTGACCATTTCCGGCTATGAGGTGTGGTCTCGGCTCCCTGCGGAGCCGCTGCAATTTGTGACCGAGACTGTTTCGCCTACCGCATCCGTGAACGTGTTTACACCGGGAGTGCAGCGGCTGGTGGCGGTGCGTGCTAAAACCGCTGACGGTCGCGTCAGTGCTTTCTCCGAAGAGTTGCTGTTCACCCCTGCCGCGCCGACATCGAGCACACCTGCCGCACCCACCGGGCTTGCGGTGACTTCTAACGTCTCGCAGTTCACGGGGCAGGGCGTAACCGGGAAGGTCACGCTCTCGTGGACGGCAGTGACCAGTGATACTGACGGTGCGCCGGTCGCGGTTGAAGCCTATGAGGTGTGGTTAGATGACGCGCCGGTCGCGCGCGTTACCTCCCCCACTGTGGTGTTGACTGTTGCGGATATGCTGCAGCATCGCGCTAAAGTTGTTGCAATATCAGCGGCGGGCTTCACCGGCGAAACATCAGATGAACTTGTGTTTAGCGTGGTCAGCCCAGCGGCTTCGACTATAGCGCCTGCCGGGCTAGAAGTTCGTGCCGGTTTCGGTAACGCTGTAGCCGTATGGGCCGGGAACTTCACCGCGCCTGTTGCCCCGGGTTTTACTGTGCAAGTTGAGGTGAAGCCTGCAGCTGACAGTAGCGGCTGGGTGCCGGTCGGTGCTCGCCTGTCTGCTGCTGCTAGCGTGCTGATTCCAGGCTATCCAGTGGGCACAGTGTTGCAGATGCGTGCTCGCGCTTTTGACCCGCTAGGCCGCACCGCTGGCATGACCGCTGTCCAAGAAATCACTGTCACAGGTATCACAGGCGACATGCTAAACGCCGCAGACATTTGGGCAAACAGCGCGTGGGTGAACCTACTAAAAGCGGGCCGGATTGAAGCTGACATGCTGGCTCCCAGCGTCGGCGAGACCTTGAACCTTACCGCGAATCAATCGATTATGTTACTTGCTGGTAACCAAGCGGAGCTCGCGGGTGAGGTACAGGCCGTGCAGGAGACTGCGGAATCGGCTGCGGGTGCCGCGCTGGTGGCGAAGCAGCAGGCGCAGCAGGTCGGCGACAGTCTGCAAAAGCAGCAGGCCGTGTTTGTGGTCACGCCCGCTGGCGCGGAGGTCCGGTCGCGTGAGGGATCTAACGTGATTTCTATCACTCCTGCTGGCGCACAGATTATGCAAGCGGGCGTAGCCGTCTCTACCTGGGACGGGTCGCGCTTCATCTCGGGGCAGGTTATCGCCGGCTCCGCACAGCTCGGCGAACATGTGCATGAGCGTTTCGGCACCGGCCGCACGGTCATTCGCCCACTCTAAAACATAGAAAGGTGCGCTAGTGGCTACTACAAGCATAAAAAACGGCTCGTACAGTCTGATTCTCGATGTGTGGCAAATCCGGCAAGATATTGTCGGTAACCGCACCACTTTCGGGTATCACCTCCGACTAGTCAAAAACACTGGTAGCGGCTTCTGGTCTCGCTACACGACGTTTTGGAATGTGCAGACCCCGAACGGCCACATTATCGCGCATGGATCCACAAACGGCTACGATTTCCGCGGCGCCAACACGCTGACCCTCGCGCACGGCGAGCACACTATCGGACATAATGCTGACGGTAGCCTTCCTGCACGCGCCTGGGTCGGTGCATGGAGCGACAGCGACGGGTCTATCGGCGGGTATCACGAAGTGTGGCAACACGGCGTCACCGCGACAACTATCCCCCGCGCCACCGCGCCCCAGATTGCTGGCGGCAAACTCACCACCGGTGTGCCTGCGTCTATCCAGTTACCGCGCGCCGCAAGCAATTTCACCCATGATGTCACCTATCGTTTCGGTAGCCTGACCGGCACCATCGCTACCGCGGCGGCAACCAGCGCCACCTGGACACCACCACACAGCCTGCTGTCACAGATCCCTACCGCAGCGCAGGGCGACTGCATCATCACCGTTGTGACAAAAAACGGCGGCCATGTTATCGGCAGCAAGCAAACCACGGTGACACTAACCGCAGCTGATAGTGTGAAACCGACAGTGTCAGCTGTCAGCTTCACCGACGACAACGTCACAGTGAAGAATAACATCGGTGCTTTTGTCGCTTCAGTTTCGCGGATCCGCGGCAGCATCAACGCCACCGGTGTCTACGGCTCAACAATCACCGGCACGAAATACGTGGTTGCGGGTGCCGAAATAGAACCTGGTAGCGTGATAACGCCGACCTCGGGCGGTAGCATCACCGCCGCGGGTGTCGTGACCGATTCCCGCGGCCGCACCGGCACTAAAACCGCTAGCCTGCAGGTGCTGCCGTATCGTGCGCCGATACTTGAAGCTGGCGGGTTCAGCGTCTCCCGCGCCAACGCCGCCGGAGTCAAAGACCCCCAAGGCAGCTACCTGACGGTCACTTGCCACGTGTCAGCCGCGGCTTTGACTGTCTCGGGTGTGCAAAAAAACGGTTTGACGTTGCGGATCCGCACGAAAGCATCAAACGCCGGCTGGATAAACCGCAACACAATAAATCCGGGACTCGTGAACTCTGCTACCCCTATCCAGGTGACCGGCGGCGGCGCGTTCCTCCCATCACTGTCTTACACTGTAGAAGTCACAATCACCGACCGCACAGGCACTCAAATCGTGCTCACGCAAAACGTGGGCACCGCTGCGGTCGCGCTTGACCTTAACGGCACTAAGGTTGGCGTCGGTAAAATGCATGAACAGGGCGCGCTCGATGTCGCGGGAGATGTGTACAGTAACGGTCGGAAACTGGTGCCCGCAGCAACGCTCGCGGAAGCGCTCGCCGCCGCCAGCCAGGACCGTGCTGTGACGCCAGCGGGTATCGGGGCGTTGAAAGCGACAAATAGTGAAGCGGTCGCTGGTGTTAGCGCTGAGAAGTTTGTGACGCCGGCCGCGCTTCATCATGCGACTGTTGAGCAGCCTAACAATAGCTTGTGGGCTGGCGCGCTGCAAATGAGCGCGGGACATCGCGCCCAGCTGTCACAGCCAGTCTCGGCTCAGGCGAACGGCATCGTACTGATTTGGGGGCGCATCGACGGAGGCCGCACCTACGATTTCGATTTCCAGACGAATTTCATCCCGAAAAGCTTCATCGCAGGCGTCGCTTACCGCGAATTCACGTTCCCCGTGATTGTAGGTGACGCGCTCGGCCGCAAAGTGTTCTACGTATATAACGACCGCATCGAGGGGCACCAGCTTAGCGGCCAGCCCGGCAACAACTACTGGGTGCTCAGATATGTTTACGGATTTTAGAAAGAGGTAAAAGTTTTGTCTTATTTAACAATCTCTGAAATGTCATGCGATCCCTGGCTTATTGAACGTATCGCGGCGTGCGCGGCATCGCTGCGCGTGCCTGACCCGCGCGCATGGGCCGCAAACAACGCACTATATCTCGTGTCTGACCCGGCATGGGCAGAAAAATACAGAGAATGGACACCCCCGCCAGCTGCCGTGACTACTGCCGATAGCTCGGACACAGCCGCCGATACAGCCGACCACCAACCGCACTATACTGCCGGTCTTGACGAAGACCTTATAACTGACGAGATGATTAAAACCGCCGTGCAAAACCTTTTAAACCCCGTACCGCACGAAATCATCATCGAAGAATAAAACCACACCACACCCGCTACCAGTATCACCTAAAGCCTTGCACCGCCCCTGGTGCAGGGCATTTTTTATACCCAAAAACAGGGAGGACCAATGTTTAAACGCGATTTCAGCAAACTAATCACCCGCGCTGTCCAGCATCACAGTAAATTTCACAGTCGCGGCAATCTCACCCCCCAACGGCTTATCGTCCACCACTGGGGCGGCACCACCGGTGGCGATCAGCGGTTGATGAATCCTAACGCCGAAGTGTCAGCAACCTACATCCTCTACAGCGACGGGACGCTTATCGGCCAGATTCCAGAGTTCCTCTGCCCGTGGACCAGCAACAACTGGCAAGGTCGACATGACCAGAACGCTATCACTGTTGAGATTCAAAACAGCGCGACCGGCGGTGACTGGCCAGTGACTGACGCGGCTTTTAACAAGCTAGTAGAACTGCTAGCAGACCTCGCAAAACACTACGGCTGGAACCTCACCGACCCCGCCACAGTCATCGGACACCGCGATGTCAATCCCACAACCTGTCCCGGAAACTACCTGTACAGTCGGCTCGGGCTGCTGCGTGAGCGGGCGCTCGCTGTTATGGGGCGGCCTGGCGTGCCGGTGCAGCCTGCGCGGCATGATTTCACGGCTATCGTGCGCGGGGTGCGTCTCGGTAACTACGGTGTCGGCGTGGATCGTACGCGCGCACTCGAGGAGCGCTACCCAGGTTACGGTGCTGCGATTCAGCAGGAGGTGAACCGGCAAATCCGTGAGGGTGAGCCTATCGGCGCCGCCGCACGCATCACCCACACCCCACCCACACCTAATACACCGCCGCCGCCAACCGCGCCGGCCGCTAAAAAGATTGACGTGTCGCACGCTGCGGTGCGGGTACGTGCCGGACGTTACGGGAACGGCGCAGAACGCAAACAGCAGTTAGGGCGCGAGTTCCCGGGGCGACTTACTGAAATCGAACAAGAGGTAAACGAGCAGAAACGCATCAACCAGGCCGCAGGCTTCGACATCTGCCTGTTGGCATCTGAAATTCGCGGCGGCCGTTACGGGAACGGCGCAGAGCGTCAGCGCCGCCTGAAACCAGAGCACCGTGCCCGCTATAAGGAAATCGATGCCGAAGTCAAGCGCCAGAAAACCTTAGTGAGGTGAGACCATGCTGCGAAAGATAGAAGCGTGGATTAAACGCAAAAACGCACACAAACGCTCACTGGTCAAGCGCGCTGATTTCCTCACCACTATCGGCATGCTGCTAATCGTTATCGGCTCCGACTATGCGATAAACGGCCGCTACCTAATAAGCGACATGCAACTATTAGGGCAACGCTTGTTTGACCCGCAACTAATCGGCTGCTTCACCCTCGCCGTGGGCGTATTCGTGATTCTCGCCGCGTGGATCAACCGGCCAAAAATCACAATCGCAGCGTTCGGGCTCGCAACAGCACCATTCACCCTTATAATCTGCATCTACACTCTTATCGCACTAATCGACGGCGTGCACGCTGCAGGGTTCCGCGCCCTCCTTTTCTTTATCCTGCTGCGCTTCGTCTGGCTCTCCAGCGTAATAATCGACCTGCCAGACAGAAAGGAGAACCACACATGCCAGACACCCTGATAGCAGCACTCGCCGGATTCGCCACCGCCGCAATCCCCGCCCTGGTAACCTGGCTCTCCAGCCGCCGCACCGCAGCAAACGAAGAACGCAAAACCGAAACTAACACAGATGTCTCCGTCGCTGCCGCATGGCGCGAGTTCCTCACACCACTACGCGACGAAGTCAACCAACTCCGCGACCGCGTAACTCACCTACAACAGCGCGTCTACGAACAAGAAAAACAACTACGCACCCAGCGCTCGCAGCTAGAGCAGCAAGAGCAGCATGAGGAAAAGTTGCGAAAGAAACTGGCTGAGGTGTTCGACTGGATTGAGAGCGGCGCGGTGCCGCCGCCACCTGAACGCCCGTCTTGGCTTAAATAACCCTACAAATTAGAGAAAGGAAACTATATTATGACTGCAAACACTATTGAGCTTGGCCGTGTGATTAAGAGTGCTGAGGTGCGCCGCGGCCTATATCTCGCTTATGTATCACTAGCGCTGGTGGTCGGCGCGCTGCATGCTGCGTGGGGCGTAGTTGATGTGCCACGACCTGTGATTCTTGATATGGCTTCTGCTGCTGTCGCGTATCTCGCTATCCCGTTCGCAGGGCTGGCAATCGCGAATACTCCCGCCGGTAAGCATGCCGCGGCGGAGCCTGAGCATGAAGTGATTCTAGAAGATGATTAAGCTGCTGGTATAAAAGCTAGCTAAAAATTTTTGCCCCTCCCGGGTGCCCATACACTGGTGCTCGGGAGGGGCACTTTTTTGTTGCGGTAAAGCAATGACCAGCCCTGGACTATCTAACTTGTGCTAGGTAGCGGAACTGGTCTTGTGGCGCTAGTTTATCATGCGCGACACGCCGACACTGCGCACCACTTGCAATGTCCGCACACGGACACATATAATTGAATTGTCAGGCGGCAAAGGCCACTGAAAAGAGTCAAAAGAGAAAGACCTCGGAAGAGAAGGACCTGAAAAATGAAAACCAAGTACGGTGTTTTAACCAAGTCAGATCGCGCTATCACAGCAGAAGAAGACGGACTGCTAACCTACAGTCGGCTAGATGCTTGGCAGAAACGCGCAGTAAAAGCAGGAGCTGTACTTCCTTGTGAATGGCATCACACTTCCGCTGCAGCCAACAAAACCAACTACTATGATCCAGAAGATTTCGCAGAACTCAATCCAGCTGACTTCCCAGTAATTAAGGCCGCGCCTGTTGTTAATGGTGACTTGAACCGGCTGCGTATCAGCATCAGCTACAAAACAATGGTAGGCGGCTTCACTCGCCGCGCGACCTCGAAATGGGAGACCGTCGAGATTGTGATGGCCGAACCCCAGACTCGTAAAGACGGCTACATTACTGGTGCTGATGGCCGCCGGCTGCGGTCAAACAATGAGAGCGTGACTTTCCACTACAAGGCTCCGCAGGCTCGTAAATTCCGGGAAGTTACGCTGGTGGAAGCTGAACAGCTCGGTTACAAATTCGCTAAATAGAGAGGCGACTAGGTTATGAATAGTGCTACGTTTAAAACTTTTATGGCGGCCTGCGGCTTGGATTCTACAAGTTTTGCAGAGTTTGCCGGCTACAACCCGCGCACGGTACGCAGGTGGTGCTTAACAATAGATCCACCAGAGCACGCTGTGGCCGCGTTGGAAGAGCTAGCCTACCGCATTATTGAGATGCAGCAGGTGATTCTTGACGGTGTCGATGATGAAGCAGAGCGGGTAGGCGGCGACCCTGAAACTGTTACAGTGGCGCGCTACCGTGACGCCGAAGAATATGCGCTTCTGCAGCCGGACACCGGTATCCCGTTCGAAGTGCATTGCGCGCTGGTGAATTTTGTGACCATGAGCCTAGTAGCTGAAGGCTATGAGGTCGAAGTGCAATACCCACCTTTAGAGCATGAGCAAGCCTAATCAGGTCGTGAGAGAAAAAAATTTAGCGCCCTTGCCATTTAAGGCGGGGCGCTAAATCTTCTCAATCCCAATACTTTTCTTACCAATATTGGTGAAACCAATTATAAGCATGCGGCTTTAATGTTTGTCAAGACTTAATTTTTAACAGTGCGAGCTCATATATCTAAGAGCGCTCGCAGCTTGCTGCTGAAATCAATCCAGAGAGCGGTGCTGGTTGTCCTCTTTGCTTTCTTCTACGTATTCTCAAGCAGCCGGTTTTCCCACCACAAATGCGGTTAGGAAATCGGAAGGTCTCCGCGCTGCCCAGTAAGTATTTAGCAAACATTGCCAATCGCAGTGGAGCCTGTCATGCAATTAGGTTTCAAATAGTGCTGTTTCCGAAAAATGAACTTTGCCGGCTCTCTGCCGTGCTATTTGCTTTCGCGCATCGCCCTGCTGTTCTTTTGAGAGCATAGCAGCGGCATAAGAAAATCTGTTTTGTAATCGTTGCAAAAGATTCAACTATACAGGTATCAACGCGTGTTATCCTAAATTTTAGAGATGGGAGGAGGCTATCATGGCAGCAATCTGGCGAGTCGCGCAAGAAAACGGCGAAAGAGTCCGGCGTCTTGTCGTTGAGAAAGAGGGCATTTTCACGCTTGAAAAAGTTGCTGAAATGTACGGTCTCGATGTTCACTACCGCGACGATATTCCAGGCGGAGTTTCTGGAATGATTGTGAAGACAGCGTATGATTCGCGTCCGCAAATATATATCAATTCCGAAGAAACGCTTGCTCGTCAGCGGTTTACTCTAGCCCACGAAATCGGCCATTACATTGAGCGGCTTATAGAAGCGGATGACCAAGAGTATTCCTTTGTCGATAAACGCGACAGTCACAACTATAACCTGCGGGAATTCTATGCAGACCAGTTCGCTGGTGGGCTTCTCATGCCTGAAAATGAAGTGCGCGCGCTCACTCCTGATTTAAGCAACGCGGAAGCTGTCGCGCATCGTTTTCACGTATCGCTTTCAGCGGCTAAAACACGTCTAAACCGATTAAAAAAACAAGAAACACTGAACAGGGCAACCAGCCTTGGATGATAAGTATGATTTAGCGCAGTCGTCGCAAGACCCAAAACTCGCTGAGGTCAATGAGATTCTGTCTAGCGAAGGTATATCTATACCAAGCGAAAATTCAGAGCCTGGGCCAAAAGATGTGAAGCTTGACAGTAAATCTTTAGAGTTCAACGCCAAGGACGCCAAAGCTAGAGCAAAAGTCAATGAACTAGAGCAAAATAACAAACTACGCATGATTTTCATGTTCGCCCTACTATTGCTAGTATTCCTTACTCTCAGCGCCGCTGGTTTCGTAGTGGTCTGCCAAACAATAAGGGAAGTAATATCGGATAGAGTGATTATCGCTTTCATATCCGGTATCACCATCCAGACTTTAGGAATCCTCACAATCGTGGCAAAATACCTATTCTCTACAAAAAAATGACAGCGCTGCCGCTGCAATCATTAAGCTAACCCTGAGATTTAGTTCTCAAACCCTGATGCAAGACCCGGCCTGCTGCTTTCTGCCGCCTTAATCAACCCCGCGCAGTCCCAGCCTAGCGCCCCCGAGACCGCACAAACCTCGTCCAGCAACCACGACCTGGAACAATCCAGCACTTCAAACAAAGCAGCTACCTCTAACCCTGCTCCGGCGGCCAAATCTTCAACCGATACGCCCACTTCTCGCCGACGCCTCTCCACAATATCTGTCACTGCCTTATCCAGCCAGCTCGCACTCTCGATAACCACACCACACCACCTTCTAAAACACTAACTGCCTGCTCCATCCTCCCACACCCCAAACCACCACACAAAACAAACCCGCAGACCGCGGCGCTCGCGATCTACGGGCTTGTTTTAGAGAATGAAGGTTAATGCGTTAAGCGCTGTTGTTTGCCTTTCTAACGAGCTGTCTACGTATCGTTGTGTGGTTTCCAGCGAAGCGTGTCTGAGCAGTTTTTGTGTTGTTCTGAGGTCAGCGCCTGATTCGACTAAGGCGGTGCCGTATGAATGTCGCAGCTGATGGGGCGTACAGTAATCGTAGCCTGCTCGTGTCATAGCTTCTTTAATTGCGCGATAGACTTGCTTGCGGTCTACATGTGGCGCCGCCCATGTGGGGAACCAGTAGCCGCGCCGTGGGAATTGTTCGGCTAAAGCGACTAGCTCCTCGTGCAGGGGTATGACGGCGCGCACCCCGCCTTTGCCTTCCACCGTTAGCGTTTTGCCAACAGTGTCGAAGTCCTCGCCGCGTACTTTAGCAACTTCATGGATTCTGAGCCCCGCATAGAGTGCTAGCTTGATGTATGCGCGTGTCCGGTCAGAGCGCGCACCGGCATAGATTGCGGGTATTGCGTCTTTCGGTAAGGGGCGGGGCTGCGTGCGCGGCCGCCGCGGCGCTCTAATATCGACCAATGGATCATCAGCGCGGACTTTAACCCGCACGCACCAAAGAGAGAAAGCTCTTAATATGTTGTGATAACTCTGTCGTGTCGACGGACTCCAGTCTTCGCGGCTCAAAAATAGCACAACATCTGCCGCACTGAAATTCCGCGGCGTCGTAGCCGTCTGTTTCATAAAGTTAGATATCAACAACAGGCGCTCGTCTATCGTTCTTTTAGATAGCGTCGCTGCTACCATCTCCAGCCGCCATTTCTTTAACAGGTCGGCGGTGTCTTCCCATAATGTTAATCTCGTGTGGTCCATCATTTTTTTAGCCTTAGACTAACAATTTACTTGTGTTGATTATGTATCCTAAACCAACAATTTACAAAGCTGTAACTTAGAACGCTTGAACAGGTGACTGAAAGCACCAGGTGCGACCTTGTAAAGAGCAGGTCGCGGGTTCAAATCCCGCAGGTGGCTCCAAAACCCCCGGAAAATCAAGGAAAACCGGGGGTTTCGCTTTTCTAGCAAACACCGCCAGTAAACATTGAGTATGTTGTCAGAATGTGGGTTAAGTGCCAAAAGTGTGGCATTTGTCGGGCGTGTCTAACGCTGCCGGACTAATTATTATTGGCTATGCGCTCACAGCGCAGTAAACTGCAGATATGGATAAGGCAGCCAAAATCGCGCTTATAGATGAGCTCTTCCAACGGGAGAAATCACCCGCTGAGCGGCGTATTCTACAAACGCGCGGCTATTGTCTCAGCGATATGGCTGAAATATTGCATCATGCTTTGAAACATCTCTATGATGATGAATACATTGACATGATGCTAGAAGACCTTGACGGAAACCATTATTATTGGATTTTCTACGGCCTATCTCGCCTCAAAACGAAGCACAACGTCAGAACCCCAGAAGAGCTTAAACCTCTTCTGAAACGATTTTTTGAAGACCCTGATGACTGGGATTCAGACATCGACGACATTGCAGCAGAACACTATCCGGAAATCGAATACGAATGGATAGACGTGCATGGCATTTTTGCCGATGACCCGGATGAGACAGACGCAAACACAACATAACCTTCTAATCTCAAAAGTTTAAAGTTGTCATGCCAGCTTGGCTTACTGACACCCACTAAGATCCGCGCAGCACAGATGCTTGGATAATAAAGCCAGAATATGATGAGTACATGCAGTCCCAGGAGGAAGCGAAGAAAGCGCTCGCTGCACAGCAAGAAGCACAGTAAAATACAGATATGGATAAGGCAGCCAAAATCGCGCTTATAGATGAGCTCTTCAAACGGGAGAAATCACCCGGCGAAGAAGGCTGCCTTGCTGAACAGGGGTATTGCCTTAGCGATATGTGTGAAATCCTGCACCATAAGCTGAAACACCTCTATGATGACGCCTACACAGATGAACTCTTAGCAGATGTCGAAGGGAACCACTACTACTGGGGTCTCATTGGGCTCTCAAGGTTCAAAAAGCACCATAACGTCGAAACCCCCGAAGAGCTCAAACCTCTGTTGAAGCGGTTTCTGGAAGATCCGCACAATGGTGAACCTGATATAGATGATGTAGCTGCTGAGTGCTACCCGGAAATCGAATACGAATGGGTGGACGTGTACGGCTTATACGACTACGATTCAGACGAGCCTGACCCAACTGACACCTAGCGCCACACTACCCGCGGCAGCCCACACCCAGCCCCGGGGTGTGGGTGTTCTATTGCTCGGTTGCTCTGCCACCTATTGCTCTGTTACCTATTGTGCTGCCGCTCTGCCACCCCACCGCTCCAAGCACCGCCCCAATACTTTCCCCTATAATTGTGAAGCTGCCCAATCACTGTGCGGCATTTTGAGAAAGAAAAACATGGTCACCGTTGAAACCCCGGCTGCACCCGCGGCCGCCAAGCTTGATCCACGCAACAACATCGCTATCTGGGTGCTACTAACCGCCGCCTTCGTGGTTATCTTAAACGAAACCGTGATGGGTGTTGCGCTGCCGGTACTGCTTGACGAACTGCAAATCACCGCGAGTCAAGGACAATGGCTGACCACCGCGTTCTTGCTCACGATGAGCGTCACCATTCCGATTACCGGGGCGCTGATCCAACGCATGACAACGCGCAAACTTTTCTTCACCGCGATGTCACTGTTCCTCACCGGCACTCTGATTGCGGCGACAGCGCCCGGGTTCCTGCTGCTATTGCTGGGGCGGATCGTGCAAGCCGTCGGCACTGCCATCACCATGCCCCTGTTGATGACAACCGTCATCACCGTGGTACCGCCGCAGATTCGCGGCCGCGTCATGGGACGGGTGTCACTGGTAATTGCCGTCGCCCCCGCCCTGGGTCCCACCATTTCGGGGCTGATTCTGGAACACTTGCCGTGGCGGTTTCTGTTCATCCTGATTTTGCCGGTGATCTCAGTCGCCACGCTGATCGCCTTCAAGTTCCTCCCAAATCTGGGGCAACCGCGCCGGGCCCCGCTAGACGGTTACAGCATTCTGCTGTCGGTTGTGGGTTTCGGCAGCCTGGTTTATGGGTTAAGTGCTTTTGGCGAAGTGCGTGACGGGTCGCTGCTGGTGCCGCTGTTGGTGGTGGTGCTCGGGGTGCTGGGCGTGGTGCTGTTTGTGTGGCGCCAGGTAGCGCTGATCCGTCATGAAGAACCGCTTCTGGATCTGCGAGTTTTCACCTTTCGTCCCTACCGTTTCGGGTCGATTCTGCTGGCTTTTTGCATGATGGCGATGTTCGGAACCATTGTGCTACTGCCGCTCTACACCGCTAATGTGTTGCACATGACTACCCTGCAGATTGGTTTGCTACTGCTGCCGGGTGGTTTGATTATGGGTCTGATGGGACCGGTTGCTGGTCGTCTGGTTGATAAACACGGCGCTCGCACGGTGTTACTTCCCGGAATTATCATCACAGCTGCCGCGCTGTGGATGTTCACCCTATTTGGTGTCGCAACCCCTTACTGGTACGTGCAAGCAGCACATTTGCTGTTTAGTATCGGCCTCACGGGTATTTTCACTCCCGTATTTTCGACAGCTTTAGGTTCTTTACCGCCGCACCTGGCATCTCATGGCAGCGCCACCATCTCAACGCTGCAGCAGGTTAGCGGGGCCCTCGGCATCGCTCTGTTTGTGGCGATTTACGGCGTTGTGGCGCAGTTGTCTGGTGGTGCCACCGCGGCCGCCCAGGCAAGCGGAATGCAGGCGGCTTTTGTCACCGCTGCGGTGCTGCTGACGCTGGTGATTCCGCTGACTTTCCTGATGCCCAAGCGGCCTTTGGCGCAGCAGCATGCAGCGGTGGACGCGACCAATGCGGATCCTAGCGTTGTTGACGCTAATGCTGCTCCTGACGCTGCTAACACATGAACACCCACAAAACTCGTTACAGTTAAACCATGAGAGAGTATTTAGCAACGGTGGTGGATCCACAGCACCGCAAAACCCTCACCCACATTTATGAGTTTTTGTGTGAGAACTATCCGCAGCTAAGTTACGCGCTGAAGTGGAGCCAGCCGATGTTTTTGCACAACGGAACGTTTATTATTGCTTTCAGCCACAGCAGCCAATATGTGAATATCGCTCCTGAACCGATAGCAATCGCAAAGTTTGCTGCGGAAATAGATGCGCTGGGTTTTCGCCGCACCAAGAATTTTTGGTGCATCGGAAAACAGCAAGAGGTAAATTTTGAGCTGCTGCGGCGAGTGCTTGACTTTAATCTTGAGGATAAAGCCGGGGCAACTAAATTTTGGCGCTGAGGCGGGGCTAAAAAACTGCGGGCTGATCCACCAAAATAATTATCATTTTGGGCGCTAAACAGGGTATTTTAGAAATATCAAAGACGCTAAAAATTTTAAGGAGCATTATGGATCGCCAGTTGCCTGATCTCGCAACGCTGCGCAGCTACATGCAGTTTAAAAACCCGTTCCAGAACCCGACGCAGGCGCGGCTCCAGAAGGCTCAGACCGTGTGGGATTTGCGCAAGATTGCGAAGCGGCGCACTCCGAAGGGGCCGTTTGAGTACACCGCGGGTGCGGCTGAGGGTGAGGTCGGGCTGCGGCGCGCCTACGAGGCGTTTCGGGACGTGGAGTTTCACCCTGGTGTGCTGAAGGATGTGTCGCAGATTGACACCGGCTGGGAGGTGCTTGGCACCCGCAGCGAGTACCCGTTTGGTATTGCGCCAACCGGGTTTACCCGGCTGATGCACGCTGCCGGGGAGCGCGCCGGCGCGGCCGCGGCGAGTGATTTCGGGGTACCGTTTGCGCTCTCCACTCTCGGCACCACAAGCCCTGAGAATGTGCGTGCGGCCGCGCCCGAGGGTCGGCTGTGGTTCCAGCTTTACATGATGAAAGAACGGCATCGCTCCTACGAGCTAGTGGAGCGTGCGGCCGCGAGTGGCTTTGACACGCTGCTCGTGACCGTTGACACCCCGGTTGCGGGTGCTCGGCATCGCGACAAGCGCAACGGTATGAGCTTCCCGCCACAGCTGTCTTTGAAGACCATTCTTGACGCGGCGCCGCGGCCTGAGTGGTGGTTTAACTTCCTCACCACCGAGCCGCTTGAATTTGCGGCAATCCGCAACTGGGATGGCACCGTAGGCGAGCTGCTTGACACCATGTTTGATCCGTCAATCGACTACGACGACTTGCGCAAGATTCGCGAACTGTGGCCGGGCAAGTTTGTGGTGAAGGGTGTGCAGAACGTTGCCGACGCCAAGCGGCTTGCCGATTTCGGGGTCGATGCGATTCAGCTTTCTAACCATGGCGGGCGGCAGTTGGATCGCGCGCCGGTGCCGTTCCGGTTGTTGCCACAGGTGGTGCGCGAGGTTGGCAAAGATCTCGAAATTCACGTGGACACCGGCATTATGTCAGGCGCGGATATTGTTGCCGCGGTGGCGCAGGGCGCCCGCTACACTCAGGTTGGCCGTGCCTACCTGTACGGTTTGATGGCAGGCGGCGAAGCTGGGGTGCGGCGGATGCTGGAGATTCTCAGCGGCGAGGTGTCACGTGTGATGCGCCTGCTCGGGGTCACCAGCCTTGCGGAGCTGACGCCGGAGCACGTTACCCTGCTTGATCGCTTAGAGCCACGCGCTTGAGCGCTAAGAGAGGGTAGGCACAATGAGCAACGATTCTCGCGACAGCGTGCTGGTTATCGGCTCGGTTAGCGCCGATGTCACCACGTTTTCAAGCCGTCTCCCGGCACCGGGGGAAACTTTCCTGGGTGATGAGTTCACCCTGGTGATGGGCGGTAAGGGCGCTAATCAGGCGGTTGCTGCGGCACGCGCCCTGGGCGGTACTGCAGAGGGCACCTCTGGAGGCACAGCCGAGAGCTCCCCCGGCGGCACCCCTGGCGGCACAGCCACAGGCGGAGACGCATATTTTGTGGGCTGCGTCGGTAACGATATTTTCGCGCCGTTGGTGCTTGACGGGCTGCGTGATGCGGGCGTCAATACCTCGCATTTGCGCCAGGTAGCTGATCAGACCGGCATCGCGCATATTCGGGTTGATGCCTCGGGCGAAAACGATATCGTAGTCGTGCCAAACGCCAATAATCACCTGTCTGCGGCGCAGATTGATGCTGCGATTGCCGCGGTTGGCTCCCGCTGCGCGGTGCTGCTGACCCAGTTGGAGATTCCGCGTGAGCTTTCGGCGCACGCCGTGCGCGCGGCGGCGGCTGCGGGCATCCGGGTTGTGCTTGATCCGGCTCCGGCTGCGGCGCTGCCCGCCGAAATTTGGCAGCACGTTGATATCGTGACTCCAAATGAAACCGAGGCGACCATGCTCTCCGGGGTGCAGGTGGTGGATCGCGCCACCGCAGTCGCCGCCGGCGAGTGGTTCATCGCGCAGGGCGTGCAGCACGCCCTCATCACCCTCGCAGGGGCTGGCTGTGTGCTGGTGACAGCTGCCGGCCACGAGTTTTTTGCGCCGTTTAAAGTGGATCCGGTAGACACAACCGCAGCCGGTGATGCTTTTGCGGGGCACTTAGCTGCCGCTTTAGCAACCGGCAAGGCGCTGCCCGCAGCGATTCGTGTCGCGAGCGCCGCAGGAGCTCTGGCAGTAACTAAAAAGGGTGCTTCGCCGAGTCTGCCGACGGCAGCTGAGGTGGCAAAGTTTTTGGCACGGCCAGAAAACGCTTAACCGCGCAAAAGCAAACTTGACACAAGGAAAGCGCCCGGCGAGCCGGGCGCTTTCCTTGGTTAGTGATCGGGATTAGCCGGTGTACAGCATGCCCTTGATCTTCTCGTCGTCAATGTTTGACTTGTCGTACCAGAATGAACCGGTGTCGGTGAACGCGTCTACGCTCTCGCCATTCATCAGTTTCACTGCGTTCTCAACGGTGATACGACCGATTGAACGTGGATCCTGGGTCACAGCGCCGAGCATCAGGCCGCTCTTGATTGCGTCAATCTGTGCGCTACCTGAGTCGAAGCCAACGATAACCAGCTTAGAAGGGTCGATATTCAGCTCTTTAGCAGCGTTTACAACACCGATTGCTGAACCCTCGTTGGTGCCGTAGATGCCCTTGAGGTCAGGATGTGCGTTAATCATTGCGCGAGCGATGTCAGCTGACTTTGCGTGGTCGCCGTCACCGTACTGAATGTCAACAATCTGCACGTTCGGGAACTTCTCTTTCATGAACTCCACGAAACCGTCGCGGCGATCTACACCGGTGGAGTTGATCTGGCTGTGGCCGATAACCGCGATCTTGCCCTCGCCGCCAATTGCCTCTGCCATGTGCTCAGCAGCCAGCGCACCAGCTACCTTGTTGTCGGTAGCTGCTAGGTACTGGCCGTAGTCGCCACCGCAAGCTGCGTCGAACATCACCACTGGGATTTTCTTAGCTTTTGCCTGCTGCAGTGCTGGCTGGCAAGCTTCAGCGTCAAGCGCTGCAAGACCGATAGCGTCAGCTGGCTTGTTGATAGCTGCTTCCAGCATCTCAATCTGCTTCGCCACCTCGGTTTCAGATGCCGGGCCCTCAAAAGTAACCTCAACGCCGAGCTCCTGACCAGCCTCTTCAGCGCCGGCCTTGACTGCCTGCCAGAACTGGTGCTGGAAACCTTTAGATACCAGTGCTACGGTTTTTTTGTCGCCGCTGGTAGTGCCAGCTGCTTCATCGCCGCCACCTGCTGTACCTGCGTCACCTGCGCATGCTGTCAGTGCCAATGCCGCTGCAGCTAAAGCTGCAACCATTGCGCCACGCTTCATTTTTTTCATTTTTAGCTCCGTAATCTTAGATGTATTACTGACTTATTTTGCCCTGTGGCGCACCCTTGGGGAGTGCACCTCGCGAGCAGCGAATCCTACGATTTAGACCGGTTGCGGATGGTGTCGAACCACACTGCGAGCGCGATCACCAACCCGGACACCACGAACTGCCACTCTGACTGCACGCCCATGATGCGCAGACCGTTCAGCAGCACCGCCATAATCAACGCGCCGATCACAGTGCCAACGATAGATGCCCTACCACCCATCAGACTGGTGCCGCCGATAATCACCGCAGCGATCGCCTGCAGCTCCAGCCCCACACCGGTTTGCGGCTGCGCTGAGCTCAATCGTGATGCCAGCACAATACCCGCAATCGCGGTGAAAATCCCGGCGACGACGTAAATCATCAGCAGCCATTTTTTGGTGTCGATGCCTGACAACCGGGTTGCTTCCTCGTTGGAACCGATTGCGAGGTCGATACGCCCGAAGCGGCTCTTGCTGAGCGCAAACCAGGAGATGATAGCGATGATGAACATCAACAGCACCGCGTTTGGCAGTGACGGAATCACTTCGCCGAGTGCGATATCGCGCACCCAGGGAATATCGGTGAAGTAAATTGGGGCAACCCCGGAGAGAATCAGCGCCAGACCCTGCGCCACCATCATCATCGCGAGGGTCGCGATGAACGGTGGCAGCCCAAGGTAGGCGATGCAGAAACCGTTAATGAAACCCATCAGGGCGCCGGCGGCGATTGCCAGCAGCAGTGACAGCACCGGGTCAATCCCGATTTTCACCGCGAACACACCAAATACCACAGCTACCAGCGTGGAGCCGGTGCCGATTGAAAGGTCAATGCCACCGGTAGCAATCACGAAGGTGGTGCCGATCGCCATAATCGCGATACCGGCCGCCGCCAGCAGAATGCCGGAAACGTTTGACCAATTGCCGAAACTGGGGTTCATAATGGTGAAGAATCCAAACAGAACCACCAGGGTTGCCACTGCTAGCCCCTGCTGCAGCCAGCTGCGCCACTGCAGTTTGCTACCTGCCTGTGCTGTGCTCATTATGCGTGTGCTCCTTCTGCGTTGGCGTTAGTTGCCAAGTCCATAATTTTTTCCTGTGTTGCTGCCTCGTTGTCAAGCTCCCCAGCCACTTTGCCGTCTGACATCACGACGATGCGGTCCGCAAGCCGCAACACTTCTGGCAGCTCGCTAGAAATCACAATAATTGATTTCCCCGAAACCGCGAGCTTCTCAAGCAGATTGTAGATTTCCTCTTTCGCACCGACATCAATACCGCGAGTTGGCTCATCCACAATCAGAATGTCTGTGTCCCGCACCAGCCACTTCGCCAACACTACTTTCTGCTGATTACCACCGGAGAGAAGCTTTACCTGCTGTTTTACCGACGGAGTCTTAGTGCGCAATTCCTCGACGTAAAGCTGCGCTGTTTGCAGCGCCTTGGTGTCTAGCATCACACCGCCGCGCTGAAATTTTTTCAGGCTTGCCAGCACGGTGTTATCAGCAACTGACTTTTCCAACAGCAACCCCAGGCCCTTGCGGTCTTCTGAGAGATAACCGATACCGGCTTTCACTGCATCGGCAGGCTGCTTAATGTTGACCTGCTTACCGTGGATTTTAATCTCCCCGGCGGAGCGCCGATCCGCCCCAATAATCGCGCGCGCAGTTTCGGTACGGCCTGCGCCCATGAGCCCCGCGAACCCGAGGATCTCGCCCTTGCGCAGCGTGAAGCTAACATCCTGCAGCAGTTTTTTAGTGCTTAGCCCGGTCACCTCAAGCACCACCGGGGCACCGTCGAGGTTTTTTGGAACCGGCCGCGCGTTACCCTCAATTTTGCGCCCAACCATCATCTCAATAATGGTCGGAATCGAAATCTGCTCGCGCTCCAGCTGCCCGATGTAGGCGCCGTCTCGCAGCACCACCACGCGGTCAGCTAGGCGCTTGAGCTCCTCCATGCGGTGCGAAATGTAAACAATCGCGGTGCCCTTCGCCTTCAACTCTGCGATGAGTTTAAAGAGGGTCTCCACCTCGCTGTCTGTCAGCGCGCTAGTTGGCTCGTCCATAATCAGCACGTGTGCGTCATAAGACATGGCTTTCGCAATTTCCACCATTTGCTGGCCGGCAACGTTGAGGGTGCCAACTTTCTGCTGTGGATCAAGTTTAATGCCGAGCCTATCCAGCAGCTCCTGGGTTTGCTTATTAAGCTGGCGCTCGCTGATCATGCCGAACTTGCCAGGCTCCCGCCCGATATAAATATTTTGCGCAACAGTGAGGTCTGGTGCGAGATGCATTTCCTGGTGGATAATGCTGATGCCCAGTTCTTTAGCGGCTGCCGGCCCGTTAATCTCGACCTCTTTGCCGTTGTATTTAATGGTGCCTTCGTCGCGGCTGTAGATTCCGGAAAGAATCTTCATCAGGGTTGATTTGCCTGCACCGTTTTCCCCAACAAGCACCAGCACCTCGCCCGGATACAGGGTAAACTCAACTCCCTGCAGCGCTTTCACTCCAGGGAAGCTTTTGCTAATGCCGGTTAGTTCTAAGAGTGGTTTAGTCACGTTTAACCTCTTCGTCGAAGTGCGGTAAACATCCGATGTCTGGGAATCAATTTACTGCATTAGGAGCGCAAAAATCAAATATTTATGTTACAGAATCGCAACGGTTAGCTGATTATTTATTAATAACGCATTAGATCGGTGGATCCACCACCCTAAAGTTGTCTGACATCTCGGCAGCACCGGACCGTGTCACACCAAAACTGTACCCGCTTGAGCCGCACGAGCACTTCTGCCCCGCAGCACCCGCACGGATAACCGCACCAACGCCCGCCCATCCGCAAACCCCACACCAGCCAACTCCCATCACCACGCAGTAAAATACCGGGTATGAGTAGCTTCTGCGATTTACGCCCGGATGTCACCCCAATTACCCTTGCAGCCGCGCTGCAAGCCGCTCCTGACGCGAAGCTCGTGCACACCGGCGCTGCGGGCCTTGACACACTGGTTTCAGGCATCACCCTCGACAACCGCGACTGCGACGCGGGGTGGATTTTTGTAGCACTCGGCGGAGCTACTAATCACGGGATACGCTTTGCGACTGCAGCGGTCACAGCCGGGGCGGTCGCGGTTTTGACTGACGCCGCGGGCGCACAGCAAGCGGAGGAGGTTGCCGAACTTCAGCAGCTGAACATCCCGCTGCTCACGGTCGCCGAGCCCCGACTGGCGGCAGCGAATATCGCCCGAGCACTGCACCAGGATCCGGCGGCGAAGCTGAAAACTTTCGCGGTTACCGGCACCAACGGCAAAACCACCACTACCTACCTGGCCCGCTCCATCTTTGAGAAGTGTTTCGGCGAGACCGCGCTGTGCGGCACGGTTGAGACGAGCGTTGGCGCGGTGCGTTTTGAGTCGGAGCGCACCACCGCAGAGGCTCCGGTGCTTTACCGCTTCCTTGATCTTGCGGCGCAGAGCGGCTCCCAGGTTGCGGTGGTTGAAACTTCCTCGCACGCGGTTAGTTTCGGCCGCGTCAAGGGCGTGGTTTTTGACGTTGCCGGGTTCACCAACCTGCAGCACGATCACCTTGATTTTTACGGCGATATGGAAACCTATTTCGCCGCAAAACTGCAGCTTTTCACCCCCGAGTACACGCGGCACGGGGTAATTTGTGTTGACGACGAGTGGGGCGAGCGGTTGGCGGCGGCGGCGCAGGTGCCGGTCACGACTTACTCTGCTCTCAGCAATAAGCCGGCCGATTGGCGGGTTACCGCGATCCACACCGATAAAGAGCTTTATCGCACTGTGTTTACGGTTGTGGATCCGGCTGGCACAGAACACACCGTCTCAATGCCGATTTTGGGGCATGTGAATGTGCAGAACATCATGATTGCGCTGATTGGCGCGGTGCACTTGGGTGCAGATTTAGCGACCGCTATTGCGGCGGTTGGTGATGCCGCGCAGGTGCCGGGGCGGATGCAGGTAATCAACCCACAGCCGCAGGCGGGGCATCCGCTGGTGATTGTTGATTACGCTCATACACCGGAGAGCCTCGCGGCGGTGCTAGAGACAGCGCGGGAGATGACACGGGGGCAGTTGATCGCGATTTTTGGCACCGACGGCGATCGGGACCCTTCAAAGCGAGTGCCTCTCGCTGCTGCGGGGGCGCGGCACGCTGATGTGGTGTGGATCACCGACGAGAATCCTCGCACTGAAGATCCGGTCAGTATTCGCGAGCAACTGCTCACCGGGGTGCGCCAGGTGCGGCCTGGGCTGAAGGGGGTCACCGAGATTACAACCTGTCGCCGCGATGCGCTGCGGCAGGCGATTATGGCTGCGGGCGCTGGCGATGTGGTGATGATTACCGGCAAGGGTGTTGAAACCTATCAGGATATTCAGGGCATCAAGCACGCCTACAGTGATATTGAGGTCGCGGCAGAAATTTTAAGGCAACTGCCGCGGCAAGCATAGTCGCGCAGGCGTAGCCTGACGCTGCGCGAGTAGGCAGCTGACGCAGTTGGCGCGAAAACCGCCCGAGCACAGGAAAAGTCCCCAAAACTGGTGTTTTAGGGACTTTTCAAACGTGGCGAGTGAGGGATTCGAACCCCCGAAGTCGATGACAGCTGATTTACAGTCAGATCCCTTTGGCCGCTTGGGTAACTCGCCGTGGTTGTTTTACAACCAAGTATTTATATTAGCTGATTTCGTGGTGCCTCGCAAGTTAGTTTTTTCAGCGTGGCGACAAAGCCTTGGAGACAGCGAGAGGGCGACCCCGCAAGGCCGCCCTCTGTTGCTGTTACCTGGCGTATTCGCTAATTAGCGTGCCTGCTTCTGGAAGCGACGGCCTGCTGCAGCAGCCACTGCGCCAGCGAGCAGCAGCAGTGAAACTGCGCCGAGCGGAGCACCGTCTGCACCGGTAGCAGCGAGCTTCTTAGCTTCCTTCGGATCGGTGCCAGGAGCCTCTGCACAAGCAACCTTACCGCCGAGGGTAACGTTCAATGAGAAGCCGTCCAGCGCCTCGCCAGCCTGGTAGAAAGCGCTGCCGTTGTAGCTGAAGGTCTGCGCACCTGCAGCGGTCAGGGTGGCTGATACCCAGTTAGCGGTGATTCCCTGCTCGTTTGCTACCAGACCACTGAAGGTGAGGTTAGCGAATGCCACGCGGGTGCCATTAACGGTTGCGTACATAACACCTGAGTTACCGCCGGTGAGCTGAATGCTCGGGTTGGTCAGGTTGTAGTTCAACACACCCTTATGCCCGGTTGCGTGGATCGCGCCGTTGAAGTTAATAACCCCAACGCCATCCTTAGCGTTAAACGCGCCACCTGATACGCTGAAGGCACCACCTGAGAAGCTACCCTTAGCGATACGTCCCTGCACGTAGTTGCGGAATGACTCGCGCAGACCCCAGTTGAATGAACCGCCGGTTGCACTGTAAGCAACACACTCATCTGCCGGAGCAGCTGGAGTCACAACCGGTGCGATTGGGTTAACAACCGGTGGCTGTGGCTCAGCTGGGCGATCGCCAGCTACGAAGTTCAGCGGTACAAATACCTCGTGAGTTGCGTCCTTGAGACCACCTGCTGAGTAGGTATAGATACCGGTTTTGCCGTTCTCAACGCCCTTCTTAATTGCTGGCAGCTGCAAGGTCCAGGTGAAGCTACCGTCAGCGTTCAGCACCACGCGACCCTTGGCTACGGTGTCTTTGAACATTGCTGGAACACCGTCGAATGCGGCATCAGTGAGCGCCCACGCAGTTGCCTCAGCGGGGCGGCTCTCTCCGGTGCTCGCAGGGTTGCTTGGCTGCCACACGTCAGCGAACTGTCCGAATGCTGAGTAGTAACCCTGTGGCAGGTTAGCAGGCACGGGTGCACCGCGGCCACCTGGGTTGTTGGTGTTGAATCCAGTGCCCTTGATAACAATGGTGTCGCCCTCGTAGACCTTTTCGTCGCCTAGCTCCGTGGTGCCGTCTGCCTTAAACACCTTTACTACTGGGGTGTAGTTTGCAGGTGGATTAGTTGGCGGATCAGTCGGGTTACCCGGTGCATTAACGGTAACCTGCTTTGCAGCTGACTCTGAAGCTGCGTAAGCGTTAGTGTCTTTCGGGGTGAACTTCGCGGTGATGTTGTGCTTGCCAGCAGCCTGCGCAGGAATGTTCAGGGCGAACATCCCGGCAACCCCAACAAAGCGACCCTGACCGACTGAGGTGCCGTTAACGAAGAACTCGACAGTGCCGTGTTCGTCGGTGAGTTTCACACCGTTAGCATCGGTAACACCAGCTGCTGCACCAATTGCATCAGCTGTGGTGAAAGTTTCAGCGCGAAGCACAACATCAGTGGTGGTGGCTACCGGAACCGGAGCAGCTACCGTCACTGGCACGGTGAGGTTAAACAGACCCTCAAAAACCTGTCCTTCCTGGTAGAAAGAACCGAAAGCTTCAGCTGCCTTGGCGGTAACTGCAAGCGTTACCCCGTTATAGGTGAAGGTAGTGTCACCCGATGTCACCGGAGCTGGCAAAGTGAGGTTAGCGAAGTACATTCCAGCTTCCTGGATAACCTCGTTCGGGTTATCCAGTCGCTTGCTGCTCACATCAACATACATCTTGGCAGTGGTTGCGCCCGTGATTTCAATGCGTGGATTAGTCAAACTCATATCGAGCAAGCCATTGTGACCCACCATCCGCACACCACCCGAGAAACGCACATCTCCGCTGGTGCCGTCATTCATTGCAGTGCCGGTACCACCGGTCCAGTGATAGCCTTTACCCGCATCCCGAATATTGTCGTCCATAGTCACTCCGCCAATCAATGTTGACTGGCCGTGTGCGATTGGACCGTGCAGGTAGCTGCGGAAGGAGTCTTTAATACCCCAATCCAGAGTTGCGTCCGCAACGGTGCCTGATTCTGCAGCAAATGCCTGGGTTGGCGCTACCACCGCACCACCAAAAGCAACAGCCGCAGCCACCAGTGCACCAAAAAGCCGCTTTGCACGGCTTGGCTTAGCGTGAGACATGGCTCTCCTCAAATAGGTTTTCTTTAGACAGAAGTAAGTAAGGTTATCCTCACAATACTCATATAGTTTCTCACAATCGTCAGACGTTTTCAAGAAAATTTCAGAATTGTAAGAACGAGTCAACAGAAATACCTGCGCTATGCACATAACACATCCGGGACGAAGCAACTACATTAATTGCACAAAGCTCACTCACAGCGTCCCACATTGAAGCGTACTTTTAACGACCTATTTCGCGCAGCCAGTCAAGTAATCTCGGTTGCCGCGCCACCATTGCATCTCGCCACGCGGCGATTGACACTGCTTGCTCTCTCAAGAAAGTAAGCAGCTCTAGGGGTCCCGCCATTGTTACCGGTTCTGCCCAAATCGCGACGGAGGCGCGATCCACAACCCACTCCCCAATGCTTGCAGCATCAGCCCCAATAAGACGAATACGCACTGCTGGAACTCCTGCGACCTGCGGGCCGGTAACCGCGATACGCTCTACCCATGTGGCATCGGTTTCGAGCGTCACCTCGACGCCCTGCCGCTGCAGCAACTGCGCCACCGGCTCCGGTAGCGCCATCCCAGTAGACACTGAAATCGGGGCACGCACCAGCAACGCAGCGCTCAAAACCCGTACAATCTGCTCAATCGGAGTGTCTTCTGCGACGCGAATATGACTCGCAACCGGCCAGTATCGCAGAATGTTATGCTCAACCCCGAGATTAGAAACATCCCGGGCGACACCCAACTGGGTACGCCAGGTGAGCGCGTCCGCCAAAGCCGCGCGCCGCAAGCGATCGAACTCAGCGTAGTCTAACCACTCCTGCGTAGTTTCAATTAACATCGCAATTTCCGGCTCCAGCCCGCGCAGGTGCAAGGTAGTGCTAGGGGTTCCCTCGCGCAGCTGCCAGGTTCCCAGGGTTAGCAGTTGATGCGGGCCGCCGGTCAACGGAGCAATACTAGAGTTTGCGCCACTCCAGGTACCTCCGGGCAGCCGCTCCACCCGCGCCCCGGAAGTTGGGCGATTAACGGTGAGGGTCGCGGCTTTAGCCCGATCCAACCACGGAATAATCTCTTCGGTGTCCCAACTGAAAAGCGCCGCGACCGCACCAGAACCTAGCTCGTTGGCGGTGCTTAGAGCCTCGCTCAAAGAGCGGCTATGCACCAGGCCCAAAACCGGTAATCGTGCAGCGACCTCCCAGAAGCTACTGTGCGGGCTAATTCCTGCTTTAATGCCGGGGCTCCACACCAGGCCGGAATCATCTAGCTGCCGCGGAGGCAACAGCCAGGTTTCACCGCGTTCCAGTGCAGTTAGAGCCTCGTATTCTGCCGCGGTTGGGGGGTGTGGCAACGGCGGCAGAGCATGCTGCAAAGGATCCGTGGTGTGTGTCACACCAGCGGGAATGCTGCGGACCGCGTCAATCAGCAACTGCCTGAAACGCTCCGCACGATAAGCGCTTCCCACAGCGCACACCGCACGCACCTGGCGTAGCCCGGCGTCATCACCGCCAAAAGCCGACTCAACAATCGCCGCAGCAGCGGCCGGATAGTCCGCATTTGGGGTGACTGTCGCGACGCCTAACTGGTAACTGCGGCTGTTGACCGCAAGCGCTGGTTTTGCACGCATAACTGCACGGCGCAGGCTTAAACTACCAACAGTTACCCCGCGCACAATTTCGTAGGCAGCGGGCTCTGTGACGAAGTCATCGAAAACCACAATTTCAAAAGCTTGATGTGGCAGACCTGCGGTTTGCCACTGGCTCAAGACGCGTGTGACAAATTCGATGTGCGCCGCTGGCAGCCCGAAGTAGACAGGGTTTCCTGCTGCATATTCGGCAAGGAAAGCGGCGAGCAGATCCACCAAAAATGCTGTTTCGTCACCCGCAAGCAGCACACGACCAGCCGGCCGGAATCGTGCTCCCCGTACCCGCTCCAGACCTTCTGCCTGCTGCGCCAGATACCTCGCGGTGTCAATCAGTGTGTTCACCTGAGCATCAATTTGTTTTGCTGACAGCTCAGTGTGTGCAGCAAAAAGCCGAGTAAAAAGATCGCGTTCGGCAACAGTGGTGAGGGCGATGCGGCGCAGCACACGGGCTCTAGCGGTGAGAGTGTTTTGCAACACCACAGTGTTAATAGTTCCAATCTCAGGCGGGTCTGTCTGCGCCCTCGCACTCTCATGCGACACCATTTCGGGTTGTGTCGGGTTTGCCACCGCGTCCTGCGTCACGGATTGCGCTGCAACTTGTGTGGCGTCTCGCTGCGCACTCGGCTCCGTCAAATCCGCGGAGATTTGAGCGCGGAACCACTGGCGATTGGGGAATCTCGTCACATCAGTTCCTGGTTCCGCTGCAAAACCGCTCTCAGACACCACCGGCACCGTGCGCGGTAGCACCTGCTGCTCCAAAATAATCTCACCGGTGTCCGGGTCACTATTAAGCCCTAAAACCGCGGCCGTTAAGCCGCCAGTTTCGCGCATAAAGGGATCATCGGCGGGGCGGTAAAACAGTGCGCTGTCACGGTCACTGGGATCCCACTCCCGCGCCCGATCCTGTGTCCGCCGCGGCAACTGTGCTGGCTCTGCCGCACGCTCGCAGACCTCGTAAAGGTGCTGCAGTTCGGCGTAGCGCAGCTCCTCTGCAGGCAAATATTCCGATTCGAGCATACGACTACGAGCAACCGCGCTTTTGTCGTCCGCAGCCTCCGCCGTAAGCGCCAACAGATGTGGCATTATCGCGCGGAAATCATCTTTGCTGACAACCGGCAACGTAACGCGGGTTACAATCCCTGTTGCGGTGAGCGCTAGCACCAGTTCGGGGCAGATTCCGGAGCGCACCTCAATTACTGTAGCGGCTGGCTCTAGCTGCGCCAGCGCAGCGGCAACCACATACGGGCTATCGCTGCAAAAAACTGTTGTTACCCCAGCAATTCGCTGTGCCTGCAGCAGCAGCTTCATCGCGGCGGCTTCAATTTCAGCACGGCTTTCTAGCACCGCAAACTGCTGCCCGCTCAACAGCGAATCGATAGACTCGCGGGAGGCAGTCGAGCGCAGCGCGATCCGCACCTGCAAATTGCCGCCGCCAACAGCTTTACGGCCACTGGCATGAATCGCGAGAGCCGTCAAAATCTCAAAGCTCTCAGGTACTTCTGCGTACAGCGTAATGCCAAACTGGTGCGGCAAAACATCAGGATCTGCAAGCAATTTGTTGGTTACGGTCGCCGCCAGCAGACTGTCACCGTAAGTGGATGCGGTAATAGTCACAAAAGTGCCGTGCTCTGCGCCCTCGGTAATCAGTTGCCGCAGCGCCGCCACAGCTCGCTGCGCCCGCGCCTCACTTGCCCACGCATCACCAGGTGCTAGCCGTCCGACATCAGCAAGTAAATATTCGACTTCTGGCATATAAGCCAGTCCGAGCAGTCTCCGTAGCTCTCGATGACTGGCTTCTGGCCCCAAAACCTTCTCTCCGTGCAGCTCAACCTGCGCCGGACTGTTTTGCGTGCGCAGTTCTTGCAGGGCATTGCTGAGGTGTGGATCAGCCCCCCGCGGCGAATCACTGGGCAGATTTGCGGCGCACAACAGATGCGTAGCCCGCTCGCGCAACCACCGCTTTGCCGCAAGCGGTACTGCCCACGGCACCCCGAGCGCGGTCAAAGACCCGGCACGCAGTGCGATTTTGTCTTTACGTGGCAAATCAGGGGGAATTTCTTGCGTTAGCTTCCGTAGCCCGAGAGCGGTGAGCACCGCATCGTCTGAGTTTGCAATCAGTTGTAAGAGTTGCTGCGTAAAGGTGCTGTT
>NZ_JACIFD010000013.1 GCF_014197205.1 Canibacter oris | reverse complement strand
CTCGGTACGATGGCTTGTGTTGCTGGGCAGCCACAGGTTGATGAGTTCTTGATTAAGCTCGGTGACAATGCGGTGCTGGAAGCTAACCACCGCTTTGTTGCTACTGTTGACGGTAAGTCAATCTCACTGAATGCTGCGCTGCGCGATAAGCTGAACGCTGAAAAGCAGTTGACGCTTGCTGATTTTAAAGCAGCTTACCCTGCTTTTGACAGCGCAACCTACCATGGTAAGACAGTTATGGTGCAGAGCTACTTCTTTGATAAGGAGAAAGCTTACGATCCAGCCTTGTATGCGAATCTGGAGCCGTTGGTAGCTGGCACCAAACTTGACCGTTTTATCGCGCTCGGCGAAGCAAAGACAGTTGTTTTTAATACCGCAGATAGCTTGCAGTGCGGTGGTAGCCAGCTAATTACGCAGGCTCCTGCTGCGACTGTGGATTTTGTGCTTGGGTCAGCAGCTTGTGTTGCTGGGCAGCCACAGGTTGATGAGTTCTTGATTAAGCTCGGTGACAATGCGGTGCTGGAAGCTAACCACCGTCTTGTTGCTACTGTTGACGGTAAGTCAATCTCACTGAATGCTGCGCTGCGCGATAAGCTGAACGCTGAAAAGCAGTTGACGCTTGCTGATTTTAAAGCAGCTTACCCTGCTTTTGACAGCACAACCTACCATGGTAAGACAGTTATGGTGCAGAGCTACTTCTTTGATAAGGAGAAAGCTTACGATCCAGCCTTGTATGCGAATCTGGAGCCGTTGGTAGCTGGCACCAAGCTTGACCGTTTTATCGCGCTCGGCGAAGCAAAGACAGCGGTTTTTGGTCCTATCGCAAAGCCAGATTGCGCGTCTGAAAACGACCAGAACGTAGTTCCGGTTGTACCGGAGAAACCAGCTGCTTCAACAGCTGCTCCTGGCGCAGCGAAAACTCTCGCAAAGACCGGTACTTCACTCTCCGGCGCTGTGCTGCTGAGCGGCCTCGGGGTAATCGCTGGCGCGAGTATGCTGGTACTGCGACGTAAGAAGTAACTGGCAACAGCTGAGAAAATGAAGAGGGGCGGTGTTCCTTATGAACACCGCCCCTCTTATGCCCTCTGCTGCGTTGGTGAGCTGTGCAATTCTCACGTACATTGCTGTTCGCTGCTGCAATCAGTAGTCCCTGCGCTGCTGTGTGCTACTCAGCTTTGTTACTGTTTTTCCCACGAAGCTTTCGGGTGGCTCGGGAAGCAGTTTTAGCCAGTTGCTGCTTTGCAGGCTTTATGTTCTGCGGTTTAGGCTTTGAGCCTGCTGCGGTATCTGCCAAACCCCGCTCAAAAACCGCTGCTGCATCAGGTGCTTGGTTATCAGCCAGCTGTGGTTCAGCGAGCGGCAAATCAACGCGGAAGGTTGCGCCGCCACCAGCTGTTTCGTGACAGCTAACGCGTCCCTTGTGAGCTGCCACAATAGATGACACAATCGACAGGCCGAGACCACTGCCCCCTGTTTCCCGGTTGCGGCTGGTGTCCGCACGCCAGAAACGGTCAAAAATTTTCTCCCGATGCTGCTCGGGCACGCCTTCGCCGTGATCTCGCACCTCAAAACGGGCACAGTGTGGCTGCTGCGACACCGCAATCTCGATTGGGGTGCCAGTATCGGTGTGTCGAATCGCGTTAGCCAACAGGTTTGTCATGATTTGCCGCACTTTATGCTCATCGCCCAGTGCCATCGGGGTGGTTGGATCCTGCAGCACAGTAATATCCCGATCCGGGTCTTGTGCCAGTGCGTCAAGCACCGCATCCCGTGCTAGGGCGTTCAAATCAAGCGGGGTCATTTCCAATTTGCGGCTGGCGTCAAGACGTGCGAGAGACAATAGATCTTCCACCAGGCTGGTCATTCTGATTGCCTCTTTTTCGATGCGACCCATCGCCTGCGCAACTTCTTCCTCGCTCTGGAAAACCCCCATGCGATAAAGCTCGGCATACCCCCGTACTGATGCCAAGGGTGTGCGCAACTCATGGCCCGCATCACCTACGAAACGTTGCATTTTTTCGATTGTTGCCGCACGGTCATTAAAGGCGCTGTTAATACGATCAAGCATTACGTTGAGCGAAGTGCCTACGTGACCAACTTCTGTGTTTGGGGTCTCAACATGGATACGTTTAGAGAAATCACCCCTAGCAATATCCCGTGCGGTGCGCTCCACCTCGCTGAGCGGCTCGAAAGTGGCGGTTACTAGAATCCGAGTGAGAGCCGCTCCGAGCAGCACTACGGCAAGCCCAAAGCCGATAAAAATAGTCATATATTGTGCCGCAATGCGGTCTATGATAGCGGTCGAGGAAGCGATTAGCAGATACCCTGAAACCTGAGTCGGCGCAGTTCCGATATCACTGTAAACCGGAGCCAGGACACCGCGCCAGTGCACGCCAGAAGGGTCGCCAAAATCAAATACGCGGCGGAGGTTGCTAGGGGTGGCTAGCCACTGCGGATCAATGCTGTGCACTTCTGGGGTGGGCTGTGATTCAGATTCGATATTGTCGTAGAGGAAAGCGCCAGTGTTGTCGAAGAGCGCAACGTAATAGTTGTTAGGAGCGTAAACGACATCAGCGCGAGTTATTTGACCCTGCGTCGCTCCCGGCTGCAGTGCCAAAACCGGATCGCTCAGCAGCTGTTGCAATTCCGCGTCTTGAGCGTTGTAAAGACTTGGCTTCAGCAGCGAGATAGTGCCAGTGCCAGTGATTGACAGGCCGAACAGCAAAATTAGTACAGTAACACTGGTTATCTTATTGCGCAGGGTCACGTTTGCCCATCGCTTCAGCAGCGTTGGTTTCGCCATTGTTGCTCCTTGAATTTGGCCTCTGCGGCAAAGCACAGCGGGCGGCCACAGCACTCTGTAACCGCCCGGCGCGCAGCGTAAAAGCTGCTTAGATGCCTTCGACTTTCAGCATATAGCCGAAACCACGTTTAGTGTGAATTAGTGGTTCTGGAGTCAGCGGGTCGAGCTTACGACGCAGGTAAGAAATGTATGATTCTACGATTCCAGCGTCACCGTTGAAGTCATACTCCCAGACGTGGTCAAGAATCTGTGATTTTGAGAGCACCCGGTTAGGGTTCTGCATCAGGTAGCGCAGCAGCTTGTACTCAGTCGGGCTGAGCTCAACACTGTTTTCGCCAACCTGCACCTCGTGGGTGTCTTGATCCATTGTGATAGGGCCGATAGACAGCGCCGTGGTTTCTTCCTCAGGAGTGGTGCGGCGCAAAATTGCTTTGATGCGGGCGATAATCTCGTCAAGGCTAAAGGGCTTGGTGACGTAGTCGTCGCCGCCCACAGACAACCCTTTAATTTTATCTTCCACATCGTCTTTCGCGGTGAGGAACAGAATCGGTGCAGTGTAGCCAGCAGCGCGCAGCCGCTCGGTTACGCTAAAACCGCTCATGTCTGGCAGCATCACATCTAGCAGGATCATGTCAGGTTCTTCCTCAAGCACGGCAGAGATCGTTTGCGCCCCGTTGCTGACGGCGCGCACCCCGAAGCCTGCGAAGCGCAGGCTGGTAAGCAGCATCTCGCGGATGTTTGGTTCGTCATCTACGATGAGGATACGAGGTCCTTTATTTTGTGTTCCCATGCTTCTAGTGTTCCGTAGTTTTCTATGACTGGGCTGAAAATCTTCATGCTTGGAGCTGGTGTGCTCGTGCTTGGCACTGCCATGCTCGCCGTGTTTGGCGCAGGTGTGCTTGCGGGCGGGGCAGGCAGTGGGGCAGTATTTTGGGGCGGACAACGATAGCGGTTGCTGGCGGCAGCGACAACGCTTGTGCGAATGGGTTAGACTTTAGAAGACTTAAAAACCTCAGTGAGGGGCGCTGCACGCTTGTTGCTGCAGCGCTGTGACACTGGACTGAGCAGCAGATTTGAGGAGTTACCGTGATTAGAGCGATTACCTGGGTTACTGAGCCGCGGCACGCGATCCGCCTGATTGATCAAACCAAGCTGCCGCATACTGAGGAATTTATTGATGTTGTGAGCACCGAGCAGTTGGTTGATGCGATCGCGCGGCTGGTAGTGCGCGGAGCCCCGGCATTGGGCGCTGCGGGTGCATACGGGGTGGCCCTGGTGCTCGCCGAGGGTGCTGCAAAAGGCTGGGATGACGCAGCGATTGCGGCCGCTGTGGCGGCGGTGCGTGAGGCACGCCCGACCGCGGTGAATTTGGCATGGGGGGTTGATCAGGTCGCACCGCTGATTCCCCAGGGTTTTGCAGCAGTGTTAGCGGCGGCACATGCGGTCGCAGCCGCTGACGAAGCTGCCAATAGGGAACTTGCTCGTCGCGGCGCAGACTGGTTAATCGCGAACTATCCACGGGAGAAATACCGGGTGCTGACGCACTGCAACACCGGTGCACTGGCAACCACCGCTTGGGGTACCGCGCTTGGCGTGATCCGCGAACTGCACGAGCGCGGCCTGGTGGAAGAGGTTTATGCTGATGAGACCCGCCCGCTGCTGCAGGGGTCGCGGCTGACCAGCTGGGAGCTGAAGAAGCTCGGCATCGCACATCGGGTGCAGGTTGATGGGGCTGCGAGCTCCACAATTTTGCGGGGGTTGGTTGATTTTGCGATTATTGGGGCGGATCGAATCGCCCTGAACGGTGACACCGCAAATAAAATCGGTTCGGTTGCGGTTGCTCTGGCTTGCCACCGCGCGGGAGTGCCATTTCTGGTGGCGGCACCGGCGTCAACGGTTGATTTGCAGACCGCGAGCGGCGCAGACATCGAGATTGAGCTGCGTAGTGACGACGAGGTGAACTTCCTGGGTGGCCAGCGGCTGACACCGGAAGGCGTCGCCGGCTATAACCCGGCTTTTGACGTGACCCCGGCAGACTTAATCGACGCGATTGTCACCGAAAAAGCGGTGTTCGAGCCGAAGCGGGAAGAATCCGCAACGGTGATGGCGCGGCTGGCGACGCTGTAGCGGCTATACCGGTTTTGTTGCAGTGCGCGGTTTTGGTTGGCGCTAGCCGTTAGCGGCGGCACAGCGTGATTAATCCGGCTGCGCTACCGGCGCTGCTCTCGCTTGCGCTTTGACAGGTTCATAAAAAGTAGTGTGAAAAGCATCAGGAAGCCGAGTGGCATACCGACGTATGCGATCCATGCAATTGCTTGATATGAGCCACCAGGAACTTCGCGAGTTGACTGAATCGCGCCTATAATCAGCACCACTAGGAAAGCTAAAACTGAGGCGCCGATGCAAATCACGGCCCCCCAGGCCAGCACAGACTCTAGTTTGCTGTTCTGGACCGTCTGGTTGTTGCTGTTATTTTTTCTCACGTCTCTAGCCTAGCTTATGTGACGCTTGGTGCACTTGGCTGAGGAAAGCGCGGCTAGCTTTGGTGGTGTTTGCGCCGTGCTCCGCTATGCTTGAAACAGGCGAAGTTTTGCACAAATAAGTGCGTGATCGCAAAAGTTTTAGGTATGACTGAGGTGACATAAAAATGCCAACTGGAAAAGTGCGTTTCTTCGATGAGGCAAAGGGTTTCGGATTCATCGCGGGTGAGGACGGCCAACAGGTTTACGTGCACGCATCAATCGTTGGAGATACTCAGCTGCCGCAAGGAGCGCGTGTCGAATACGCTGTGGGTGAGGGCAGGCGTGGCCCACAGGCGCTGTCGGTGCGGGTGTTGAACGCGCCGCAACGGCAAACCCACAAGCCGCGGATTCCCGCTGATGAGATGGCGGTAATCGTGGAAGACTTGGTGAAGTTGCTTGACGGCGTTGGTGAAAAATTAAAGCAGGGTAATTACCCTGAGCGCGCCAAAGCCCGAAAGCTCGCGGTGATGCTGCGGCAGGTTGCAACAGATTTTGAGGGATAACTAATGACTGAGTTAAAAGGAAAAGCGCTGCGTGAGGCGGAGCGTTTAGCGCGTGGTGAACTGGTGACGGTGACCGCCGCAGACACCATAGGTGACATGCTGGAAATTGCGCAGCTGTCTGATGGTGGCAGCTGCAACCTGGTGTTTGACTGCCTGAAACCCTCATATGTGGGGTGGCGTTGGGTAGTTACTGTAACCCGGTTGAGCCCGAAAGCTGCGGTAACCGTGACTGAGCTGGGGCTGCTGCCGGGGCCAGATGCACTTTTGGCACCGGAATGGGTGCCGTGGTCACAGCGTCTGGCCGACTATCGCAAGTCGCAGGCGGCTGCAGCGTCTGATGAGGCCTTGGCAGCGGCGCAGGCGGCGCAGGAGCTCGCCGCCGAAGATATTGATGCTGAAGACGATTTGCTAGAGAACGACTTCAGCGATTTTGATGACGAGATAAATGGCGTAGATATTGATAGCGTCGATTTGGATACACTCGCAGATGTGTTGTTTGATAATTTGGGTCCGGTAGATCAGCCCGCTCCTGCAGACGTGGACATCACCACGGAATCCGCTAGCTCTGAGGACGCCCCTGCTGACACATCCAACGCTGCAGCGAGCCTTTGACCGCGCGGCGTGAGACTTGCTTCGCGACGAGCCGGCGGTCTCTATAGCTGCTGCGGCCGGCTTCTCAGGTTGGTGGCGGCGCAGGCGGAGCAAGTCTCACCAACCCGCCTCCGTTTCCAAAACTACAGTTTGGAGATAACGTAGTCTAGCGCCCGCGTCAGCTGCGCCACATCCTGCGGGTCAATCGCGGTGAAAGTCGCGATCCGCAACTGATTCCGCCCGAGTTTCCGGTACGGCTCAGTGTCAACGATGCCGTTTGCGCGCAGCGCCTGCGAAATTTTCGTGGCGTCAATGTCATCAGCAAAATCAATGGTGACAACCACCTGCGAGCGGTGCTCGGTCGCGCTCACAAACGGGGTCGCGAAGCTTTGCCGCTCTGCCCAGTCATACAGCAGCCCGGAGGACTCTTTGGTGCGCGCGTCAGCCCACTGCAGGCCGCCGTTTTGCAGCATCCACCGTAGCTGCTCATCCATCAACGCCAGAGTTGCTAGCGCCGGGGTGTTGAGGGTTTGATGCTTGGCGGAGTTATCAACCGCGCCCGCGAGGTTGAGGGTCTCCGGAATGTAACGCCCAGAGCCGGTGACCTCGGTGATACGCTCCAGGGCTGCTGGAGAAACCAGCGCAAACCAAATGCCGCCGTCGCTGGCAAAGTTTTTTTGCGGCGAGAAATAGTAAACGTCTGTTGCTGCCGCGTCAAAATCGATGCCGCCAGCCGCGCTTGTCGCGTCGACCACGGTGAGCGCGGTGTCGGCCGAGCCGATCCGCCGCACCGGACTCATCACACCGGTAGAAGTTTCGTTGTGCGGATAGGCGTAAACGTCGATGCCGTCGACCGCTTCGCACGCGGCAAAACCACCCGGCTGAGCAGCCATAATTTGTGGATCAGCCAAGAACGGTGCCTGCTTCGCCGCGGTCGCAAATTTTGCGCCGAACTCACCGAAGCTGGCATGCTGGCTCTGGGTGCGGATCAGTGAGTGCACCGCGCTGTCCCAGAAAGTGGTGGCGCCGCCGTTAGCGAGCAGAATTTCGTACCCGGAAGGTGCCTTGAACAGCTCCAGGAGCTGCTGTTGCACACTCTGCACCAGGTTTTTTACCGGTGCTTGACGGTGTGAGGTGCCGAGCACCTGCGGCTGCAGGGAGTTTAAGAAGTTAAGCTGTGCGGTGCGAACTTTTGAGGGGCCACACCCAAAGCGGCCATCAGCGGGTAGCAGGTCTTGCGGGATAGAAATTTGCTCCATGGCACAAGTTTACCGGTATTTTCAGATATTGCGGTTGGCATTTCAGGCTAGGCTAGGATTAGTGTTTAAAGCTGACGATAGCGAAACGAGGGTAAACGTGACTGATCTCATCGATACCACTGAAATGTATTTGCGCACTATTCTGGAGCTCGAAGAAGAGGCGGTTACTCCGTTGCGCGCACGAATTTCGGAGCGCCTCGGGCATTCCGGCCCGACTGTGTCGCAGACTGTGGCGAGGATGGAGCGTGACGGCCTGGTTGTGGTGTCGGATGATCGGCATTTGGAGCTCACGCCTGAGGGTCGCGAAAAAGCCGTGCAGGTGATGCGTAAGCATCGGCTCGCGGAGCGCTTGCTGCACGACGTTATCGGGCTTGAGTGGGAGTATGTGCACGATGAGGCATGCCGCTGGGAGCACGTTATGAGTGAGCGAGTCGAGAAGCGAATCTTGGAGCTGCTGGAGCAGCCAACCAAGTCGCCTTACGGCAACCCGATTCCGGGGCTGGGGGAGCTCGGGGTGAAGCTGCGCGGTTCTTTCACAATGCCGGTGGTGTCGGTCGCAGCCGTCTTTACAGAAACAGCGGTGCCGGAGTTTGAGGCTGAGATTGCACAGCTGGCGGAGCCTGCCCAGGTTGATGCCGAACAGCTGAAGCTGTTCAGTGAGGTGGGGTTGCTCCCCGGCAAAAAAGCGAAGTTTAGTAAACTCCCAGGAAAATTTTTTGTGACCACCGCGAGCGGTGAGAAGCTAGAGATTTCTAAGGAAACAGCCTCGCACATTTTTGTAATAGAGCCGTAACCTTCAAGTGCTGCTTCAAGCCTCAACGTGACATTTCCGTTACATTGGTCTAGAGTAGTTTTAATAATTGTGACCGAGCCTGCAGAAAGCTGAGCATGAAATTCACTCCAAGCACTGAAATCACAGTTGTAAATACAGTTGCCGCGCCTCGTCGTGCCAAGACCCTGCGTGTTTTCGCCTCAGCGGCGCTCGCAGCGGGCCTGACCTCCACCGTTGCACTTCCTGCATACGCAGTGCCGGCTGAGGGTGAACTTGATCCAATTTCATATGCCGCACGCACCGGGAAAGTGCAGGCTATCGACGCTGCTGATTACTTCACCGAGCAGCCACTGGCTTCACTGGAGCTGGAATACATCGCTCCTGCGGCCACCACCCCGGTAACTGAAACTGCTGCGGGTGGGCAGACCGCTGCAACCGCTGGCCGCAGCGCGAACGCTGTTGATATCCCAGCCGGCGTTGGCGGTTCAGGCGTGATGGCAGCTGCTCTCGCGCAGCTCGGCGTTGCGCAGGACTGCACCGACCTAGTGCAGAACAGCCTTGCAGCTGTGGGTGTTACCAAGCGTCGTGATCAGGGCGGTTATGACCTTGGCACGGGCGTATGGGATTACACCGGTTTTGGGCAGCAGGTTTCACTTGACGCACTTGCTCCAGGCGATGTGTTGATTTACGGTAACGCTTCTTCGGGTACTCACGTTGCAATTTACATCGGCAACGGTCAGGCAGTGCACGGCGGTTACAGCAACAACACCGTGATTGCTAGCCACGACGGCGTTGGTATTCCGCTGACCGCGGCAGTGCGCATCGGTTAATTTAGCGCAGGTCGCTGATGCTAGTGAGACTAGTCCGAGCGGCGGGTAGCTGAGCTTAATTAGCTCGTGCAGCCACTAAATCAGCTGTTGCGTTTAAAAGCAAATTTAAGATTTGTGCCGGGTTTGTCGCCTTAGCGACATCCCGGCACAAACTGTTTTCGGGCCCCTGGGCAGCGCCTTGCCTGCGGCCAGAAAATCATGTAAAGTTAGAGAGTTGTCTGTGGTGCGCTTTGCAGCTGTGCCCGTGACAAATTACCACGGCTGGAAATCCTAGCCGGTGGGAGAGACCGTCAGGTTTCGATCGAAAGGAACAAAAATGGCAGCCAAGAAGGTTGTGGGTCTGATTAAGCTTCAGATCCCTGCAGGCGCTGCTAACCCAGCACCTCCGGTAGGTCCAGCACTGGGTCAGCACGGCGTCAACATCATGGAATTCTGCAAGGCTTACAACGCAGCGACTGAAGCTCAGCGCGGCAACGTGATTCCTGTAGAAATCAGCGTTTACGAAGACCGTTCATTCACCTTCGTACTGAAGACTCCACCAGCAGCTGAAATGCTGAAGAAGGCAGCTGGTGTACAGAAGGGCTCAAGCACCCCGCACACCGTAAAGGTTGGCAAGGTGACTCGTGACCAGATCCGTCAGATCGCAGAGACTAAGATGCCAGATCTTAACGCAAACGATCTCGACGCAGCAGAATTGATCATCGCGGGCACCGCCCGCTCAATGGGCCTCACGGTCGAATAAGGAGGGGCGTAAATTATGGCTCAGAAGTCTAAGGCATACCGCGCCGCCGCCGCTAAGATCGAGGCTGGCAAACTCTACACCCCAGCTGAGGCTGTAGCTCTCGCACGTGAGACCGGCTCAGCTAAAACTGACAGCACCGTTGAGGTGGCTGTAAAGCTCGGTGTTGATCCACGTAAAGCAGACCAGATGGTGCGCGGCACCGTTAGCCTGCCGCACGGCACTGGTAAAACCGCTCGCGTGATTGTTTTCGCAATCGGCCCAGCAGCAGAAGCAGCTCTGGCTGCGGGCGCTGACGAGGTTGGCGGCGACGAGCTGATCGAGAAGGTAGCTGCCGGCTACACCGACTTCGACTCAGCAGTTGCAACCCCAGACATGATGGGTAAAGTTGGTCGTCTCGGTAAGGTGCTAGGCCCACGTGGTCTGATGCCAAACCCAAAGACCGGCACCGTTACCCCGGATGCAGCAAAAGCTGTAACCGACATTAAGGGTGGTAAGATTGAGTTCCGTGTAGACAAGCACGCAAACGTACACTTCATCGTTGGTAAAGCATCATTTACCGCGGAGCAGCTGACTGACAACATCAGCGCAGCGCTGGAAGAGATCGTACGTTTGAAGCCTGCTTCAGCAAAGGGTAAGTACGTGCTGAAGGGTGCGGTTTCAACCACCTTCGGTCCGGGCATCCCACTGGATGTAAACTCCTTCTAAACCACGGTTTAGCCACAGCCGCCGGCCAGCATTTGGTCGGCGGCTGTGCTTTTTAGCGGCACCCGTCGCAACAGCGGTCATAAACTCCCCACCAACTTTTAATGACCGCAGGATAGGATATAAATATGACTGAGATTACCCTTCGAGGCACCACTGTCCACACCAGCGCCGCATTGCCTGCGGTGGGAGAAACCGCGCCAGCAGCAACTCTGGTTGATACCTCACTGGCAGAGGTGAGCACCGCAAGTTTCGCTGGCAAACGCGTAATCTACAACATTTTCCCGAGCATCGACACCGGTATCTGCGCGGCCAGCGTGCGCCACTTTAATCAGGAGGCAGCCGCGCTAGAGAACACCGTGGTGGTCTGCGTCTCACGTGACCTGCCATTTGCGCTGGCACGTTTCTGCGGCGCAGAGGGCATCGAAAACGTCATCACGTTGTCAGATTTCCGCCGCGGCTTCGGTGCCGCATACGGCGTCGATATGATTGACGGCGGCCTGAGCGAGCTGCTTAGCCGCGCGATTGTGGTAGTAGACGAAAACGGCACCGTTATTTACACTGAGCAGGTGCCAGAAATCGGTCAAGAGCCAGACTATGCCGCAGCGCTTGCCGCGTTGCAGTAAGAACCGCCGCGGGGCGATCCACACATAAATTATCGCGGTCAGCGCCACAGCCACGGTGCTAACTGCGGTCACAGGCGGCAAACGGCACGGCAACAGCAATAGCCGGGCAGCGACAGCACAGCAGAGAGCAAGAGGTGGTGCGAGAATGACTGGAACAAATAGCGAAACGAACTACGGCAAAGCACATTTCCTACCGTGGATTGTGGTCGGAGTGATTGCGATTATAGCGCTGGTGGGAGCAACGGTTTTCGTGAACCAGTTCAAAGCCGCGCAAAACAGCCCCGAAACTGTGACAACAGCCGCCGAGAACAGCGAGCCTAGCAACGGTCAGACAACCACCACGACTCCGAACCAGAGCAGCGCCGAGCAGCAGATTAGCGCCGCTGTGCCGCAGGTTAGTGTTGGCGAGACCTACACCCTCGACATCACCCAGTGGGAGAAAAAATTTGAGGTTTCTAATAAGCTGCGCGGGCTGCGTTACGAACTGGTTGAGGGCGACACTAAAGCCGTGCTGAGCATCGCGCTGGTTGAAGAGCTACCAGAGAGCTGCGCCGCAATGCGGGAGCAGTTCGGGTTTAAACGTGACGGTGACAAGTTTGAGGTGTTTAAGCCGGCCACTGTGTGTGCCGCAGCTCCAGAGCTTTACAATGAAATCTGGGGGCTGCTGGAAGCCGCGGTAAAAACCGCGCACTGATGCCGGTGCGGCTGCTTGAAGCATGCAGCAGGAAGGGGCTTTGCCCCACGCACAGTGTTTGCGGCGGTTAAGCCGCTTACAGCGCCCGCTTTGGCACAATCAACAGCAGACACAGCGCCGCAACCAGCGCTGAGAGGCCGCAGATTGTCCACACTGTGAGATAGCCGGAGAGCGACCCTGCAGAGCCAGCAGCTCCCTGCAGCAGCGCAATCCCAAAAACACAGGAGGCAACTGCGCCGCCCACGGTTTTAACCGAGTTCGTGAGACCGGTTGCCACCCCTGTCTGCGTTTGCGGGGCCGCCGCAGCGGCAGCCGCCGGCAGCGCTGCAACCAGCATGCCGGATCCAACCCCTGCAAGCATCATGTTCAGCAAAGTTTGCGTGTAAGTATCGTGGAAAGGCAAAAACAGCAAATAGGCACAGCCGACAATAAAGGCGGCCAGCGTCAAAGCGTTTTTAGCGCCCCACCACCTCCGAATTAACGGGAACAGCAGCGCCCCCACCGCCATCATCAAAACGTAAACACCAATCAGCAGCGATACCGTAAAACCCTTCGCGCCGAGCCCATAACCGTAGACCGCAGGGTCAGTGCGTGCAAAAGTAGACAGCGGTGCCTGCGCGCCCAAAACGCTCATGCCGAATAGGCCGGCGGTTAAAAACAGCGGCCACAGCGCCGGATTGCGAAACATTCTGACGTCGATTAGTGGATCTGCGTGCCGCAGCGCGTGGCGCACAAAAGGAACCAGCACAACCAGGCCAGCAACCACCGCCAGCGCCGCGTAACCCACCAGCGCCGGAACTCGGAACATGCTCAGCCCGCCTGTGAGACACAAGAGCGCGAGCGACAGCAGCACCAGTCCGCGGGAATCAAACGCCGCGCGCTGCGTGGTTGCGTGTGCGGTTGCGTGCTCGGCTGTGTACCAAGCCCCGAGCTGCGTCCGGTCGCGCACGAAGAACAACACCGCCAGTGTGCACAAAACCACCGCAACCGCCGGAATCACCAAAACCAGCTGCAGCGGGAAAGCGTCAATCAGCGCACCTCCGGCAAGCGCCCCGCAAATCGCCCCGACCTCAAGGAAACACACCAGAATCCCGGCAGCCTTCGCAGTTTGCGCCTTACTCGTCGGGCTATCAGCGGCCCGCGCCCACACCAGCGCAATCTCCAGCGGCAACCACACGGTGTAGACACCCTGCAGTGTCCACGCGGCAAGAAACAGCCACCAGTTACCGGCAAACACCAGCGCCAGCGAAGCCGCAGCGGTCAGAGCCGTGCTTAACAACAGCATTTTGGCGTGGCCGACTCTGTCACCGAGCTTCGCAAACAGGGGCACCATCAGTGCCGAAAACATCAGCTGTGAGCCCTCCAACCAGTTCACGTCAGCGTCATGCACACCAAAATGCTGCGCCACATCTGTCAGCAGCGGAATATAGTACCCCTGCAAGATCCCGCTCACAAACTCCACTACGGCCAGCGCGCCAATAATGCCTGCCATGCTCTTTTTCATGTTCTGCGCCATGCTCTCAGTCTCTCTCCGGTCACTTCTGGGCGTTATCAATGTGCTCGCTAAGCGCGGATTGTGCTCCCGGCAGTGCCCTGAGCAATAGCTTCCAGAAAGCAACGCCCTCCTGCAGAGCGCTCACTGCAACCTTCTCACCCACACCGTGAATGCTCTCACGCTGAGCCACCGACATCTGCAGTGGTGCGAAACGATACACCGCGGGAGTGAAGCGATGCCAGTGCCGGCTATCGGTATTGGCGAGCATAATATAAGGCGCCGCCAGCGTGCCCGGCCACACCTTAGCAACCGTTTCGGCCACTAACTGCCACTGCGGGCTTGCGGTGCTGGCAAGCTCGGTTGGCTCTTCACCATAAACCGTTGTAATTGTAATTTGTGGATCAGCCACCACGCGTTTTAAATACCGCGCAGTTGCGGCAACACTGCTACCCGGAGCAATTCGGCAATTGACAGTAACCTCTGCGCTCGGGGCAATCACGTTATCTGCAACGCCCGCCTGAAAACCAGTAACCGCAACCGTGGTGCGCACCAGAGCCGCGCTCTCCCCGCCGCGCGTCGCCAGCGCTGCCGCAGTAACTTTCGGATGGGTGGTGAGCGCCTGCAACAGGTGGCGTTGCTGCCTTGGTGCTTGGGCGGCGAACAGCCGCAGCATCTGCATTAGCGTGTGCGGTGCCCGTGCCGGGAAATGCTGCTTCTCCAGCCTGGTCACAGCACGCGCCATCCGCCCTAGGGTCGAAGGAGTGGTCGGTGCCGAAGCATGTCCGCCCTTGCCGCGCAGCCGCAGCTTGAAAGTGGCGATGCCTTTTTCACCAACGCCAATCATGGCAGCCGGCACGGGTAACCCCGGCAAGGGCTGATCCACCACCGCACCGCCCTCATCAATCACCAGGTACGGCACCTGACCCGTCTCGCGCCACGCAGTGGCAAGGTTTTTCGCGGTGATACCCTGCACCTCTTCGTCACTGCCAAGCGCAAACAGAATATCGCGCGGTGGTTGAAACCCCGCCGCGGCAAGTTGCTCTGCAGCCTCCAACAGCACTACCAGCGGGCCCTTGTCGTCGAGCGCGCCACGGCCATGCACAAAACCATCCCTGATAGCGCCGCTAAAAGGCTCTGGGTCAGCGTCGCTCGACGGAGCTGGTACCACATCATAGTGCGCCATTAAAACCACTGGAGCAAGCTCGGCATCAGCGCCGCGCCACAGCAGTTGTAGCGGTAGCTGCGCTGCGGTGTCGTGCGACACCTCACAAACCTCATGCAGTCGTGGAAAAAGCTGCGCCAGTGCAGTATCGAAAGCCGCAAAAGCAGCGTCGTGGAGCTTTTGCTGGGCGGCATCAGCTGCAGGCGCCGAAACGGTTTGCAGCTGAATCAAACTGCTGAGCTTCTGTGCTGTATCCATAGCAAAACTATAGCGATAATCACGAAACCGCCAAAGTAATGCTGGAATTTCTTTTGTTTCCGGCGTTTTCAGGAGGTCTGAGCGCTGCTAAAATAGATACCTAAGTTTAATTGCAAAAGCAGCAGAATATGAGGAAATTATGGCGCTCGCCACCCGCGAAGATTTACGCAACGTAGCTATCGTAGCTCACGTAGACCACGGTAAAACCACTCTGGTAGACGCGATGCTGAAACAGACAGGCAGCTTTGACGCGCACACCGAGGTCGATGATCGGGTGATGGATTCCAACGACCTGGAGCGCGAAAAAGGCATTACCATTCTGGCGAAAAATACGGCGATTGCCTACTCTGGAGCACACGCGGCAGGGGGTGCCGTTACCATTAACGTGGTAGACACCCCCGGACACGCTGACTTTGGTGGCGAAGTGGAGCGGGCGCTGAGCATGGTTGACGGCGTGGTGCTGCTAGTTGATGCCTCAGAGGGGCCGCTGCCGCAGACCCGCTTCGTGCTGCGCAAAGCACTGGAGGCGCGGCTGCCGGTGATTCTCGCGGTTAACAAAACTGACCGTCCAGACGCCCGCATTGCCGCAGTTGAGAGCGAAGCTCAGGACTTGCTGCTGGGGCTCGCGAGTGACCTGCACGAAGACAACCCCGACATTGACGTAGACGCGGTGCTGGACGTGCCAACAGTGTACCTCTCCGGCCGTGCCGGCGCTGCCAGCCACGACCGTCCGGTTGACGGTGAGCTGCCAAACAATGACAACCTGGAGCCGCTTTTCGAGGCGATTTTGAAGCACGTGCCAGCGCCGAGTTACGACGATGAGCACCCGCTGCAGGCGCATGTCACCAACCTTGACTCGTCACCGTTCCTGGGCCGAATCGCGCTGCTGCGTGTGCATCACGGCACTATCCGCAAAGGTGAAACCGTGGCGTGGGTGAAGCACGACGGGGCCGTACAGAATGTGCGGATCACAGAGCTTTTGCTGACCAAAGCGCTGACCCGGTACCCGGCTGAGCAGGCCGGTCCGGGTGATATTGTCGCAATCGCCGGCATTGAAGACATCACCATCGGTGAAACTATTGCCGACAGCGAAGATGTGCGCCCGCTGCCGGTAATCACGGTTGATGATCCAGCAATCTCGATGACCATCGGTGCCAACACTTCGCCGCTTGTAGGTAAAGTTAAGGGTCACAAACTCACCGCGCGTATGATTAAAGACCGCTTAGACCGCGAGCTTATCGGTAACGTGTCTATTAAGGTGCTTGATTCTGGCCGCCCTGACGCCTGGGAGGTGCAGGGCCGCGGGGAGCTGGCACTGGCGATTCTGGTTGAAAACATGCGCCGTGAAGGTTTTGAGCTGACCGTGGGTAAACCACAGGTTGTGACCAAAATGATTGACGGGGTGCTGCATGAGCCATTCGAGCACCTCACCATTGACACCCCGGAAGAGCATCTCGGCGCCATCACCCAGCTGCTGGCGGCGCGCAAGGGACGCATGGAAGGTATGGCAAATCACGGCACCGGTTGGGTGCGGATGGAGTTCGTGGTGCCATCCCGCGGTCTCATCGGTTTCCGCTCAGAGTTTATGACAACCACCCGCGGCACCGGTATCGCGAACGCGATCTCACACGGCTACGGTGAATGGGCTGGGCAGATTACTACTCGCCAGAACGGCTCAATCGTGGCAGACCGTGCCGGCGTCGCAACCCCGTTTGCGATTATGAACCTGCAGGAGCGCATGACATTCTTTGTGCAGCCAGGCGAAGAGGTTTACGAGGGTATGGTTGTTGGTGAAAACTCTCGCCAGGATGATATGGAAGTGAATATCACCAAGGAGAAGAAGCTCACCAACATGCGTTCGGCAACCGCCGATGTATTCGAAAGCATGACTCCGCCGCGCACCCTCACCCTAGAAGAGTGTCTAGAGTTCGCGCGGGAGGATGAGTGCGTGGAGGTAACTCCCGAAACCGTGCGCATCCGGAAAGTAGAGCTGGATGCAAACGAGCGCAAAAAACTAGCTAATAAGCTGAAACAGCAGAGTTAGCCTGATCCCCTCAGGAGGGCAGCCATGGTAAGACACTTTCTGCGAGACGACGATCTTACAACCGCGGAACAGCAGCAAGTGCTTAAGCTTGCGGCTGCCCTGAAAGCAGACCGTTACGGCGGCTCAAAACCCCTTGCCGGGCCGCGCACCGCGATTGTGATGTTTGATAAAACCTCCACGCGGACCCGGCTTAGCTTTGCCGCGGGCATCGCCGAGTTGGGCGGCGAACCACTCATTATCAACCCGGGTGAGGCGCAGCTCGGCGCGAAAGAGAGCATCGCCGACACCGCCCGGGTGTTCTCGCGGATGGCAAGCCTGGTGGTGTGGCGCACTGACTCACAGCAGGCAGTTGTGGAGATGGCAGAACACAGCAGCATCCCGGTTATTAACGCCCTCACGGATGATTTTCATCCTTGCCAGATTCTCGCTGACCTGCTCACTATTATGGAACACAAGGGGCAGCTGGCGGGGCTAACCGCCGCTTATCTCGGCGACACTGCCAACAACATGGCTAACTCATATCTGCTGGGGTTGGCGACGGCGGGAATGCACGTGCGGCTCGCCGGCCCGGCAGCGTACCAGCCAGCGCCGGCAGTGCTGCAGCGCGCCACGGAAATCGCCCGTGGCGCGGGCGGCAGCATCGCTGTGGGGGTGGATCCAGCCGCCGCAATTTCGGGAGCAGACGTGGTCATCACTGATACCTGGGTTTCGATGGGTCAGGAGGCAGAAAAAGCAGCCCGAGTCAAAGCTTTTACCCCCTATCAGGTCACCGCGGAGCTGATGCGGCAAGCGCAGCCGGACGCGATTTTTATGCATTGCCTCCCCGCGTACCGCGGATATGAGGTTGCCGCGGATGTGATTGACGGCCCCCAATCAGTGATTTGGGACGAAGCTGAAAACCGTTTGCACGCCCAAAAAGCGTTAATGACTTGGTTGCTGGAACACACAGAAAACTAGACGAGGTGCGCACATGCAAGAGCAAAAAACACAGCAGGGTAACCGTGCCGGAGAAGCTGGAGCGCTGTGGGGCGGGCGTTTTGCCAGCGGCCCCGCGCCCGAATTGGTGGCGCTCAGCCGCTCCACTCATTTCGACTGGGAGTTGGCGCCGTACGACATTCGTGGGTCACAGGCACACGCAAAAGCTCTGCACGCGGCAGGATACCTCAGTGACGCTGAGCTGATCCAGATGCAACAGGCGCTGGGAGAGCTTTTGGAGCGAGTGATAAACGGTACTTTCGTGCCGCAGCCCAGCGACGAAGATGTGCACTCGGCGCTGGAGCGCGGGCTGACCGAGATTGCCGGCGCACAGCTCGGCGGCAAACTACGTGCCGGACGCAGCCGCAATGATCAGATTGCCACCTTTATTAGGATGTATTTGCTCGACAACAGCGATATCCTGCAGGAGATGCTGCTCGATCTTGCAACCGCGATTGCGGCGCAGGCGGAGGCATATCCAGACGCGATTTTGCCGGGTCGCACCCACTTGCAGTCTGCACAGCCGGTGTTGCTGGCGCACCAGCTTGCAGCTCACGCGTGGCCGCTGCTGCGCGATGTGGAGCGGTTACAGGATTGGCGCAAACGCGCTTGGCGTTCGCCATACGGTGGCGGGGCACTGGCAGGGTCTTCACTGGGGTTGGATCCGCAGCTGGTAGCGGCTGAACTTGGCCTCGGTAAGCCACTGGAAAATTCAATTGATGGCACTGCTGCAAGGGATGTGGTCAGCGAGTTTGCCTATATTGCGGCGCAGATTGCGGTGGATTTGTCACGTTTTGCCGAGGAAATTATTATTTGGAACACCGCGGAGTTTGGTTTTATTAAGCTGCACGATGGTTACTCCACCGGATCCTCGATTATGCCGCAGAAAAAGAACCCCGATATTGCTGAGTTGGCGCGAGGGAAGGCAGGGCGGCTCATCGGCAATCTGAGTGGGTTGCTAGCTACCTTTAAGGCGCTGGCACTGGCGTACAACCGAGATTTGCAAGAGGATAAAGAGCCGGTGTTTGACTCTGTGAAACAGCTGCAGGTGCTGCTGCCTGCGTTTACTGGGATGGTCGCCACGGCGAGTTTTGACACTGCAAAGATGGCTGCTGCCGCGCCACGTGGTTTCTCACTCGCAACCGATGTGGCGGAGTGGTTGGTGAAGCAGTCTGTTGTGTTCCGTGATGCACATGAGATTTCCGGAGAGCTGGTTGCCTACTGCGAATCGCGTGGGTTGGAGCTGCACGAGGCGAGTGACGCAGAGCTGGCAGAGATTAGCCCGCATCTCACCCCAGCAGTGCGTGAAGTGCTCACAATTCAAGGCTCGGTTAACAGCCGTACCGGACTAGGTGGCACCTCGAGTACCCGGGTTGCAGAGCAGTTGCAGCTCCTGCACACGCAAATTGCTGCTGCACGGCAACGGTAAGCCTTGACCTTGGATGCAGAGTATTGATTGGGCCAGGAAGATGATGGTGCGTTTCTAAATTGTTCTCCAAACTGTGATGTTTTGGGCGCTGAATTGTGCCATAGTAGTAACTAAAGATTTATTCGGCACAGAACATCGAAGGAGAAACAATGAGTGCTGTTCCGGTTATTCCGCACTGGATTGACGGCCGTGAGAAGCAGGGCACTAGCGGTAACTTTGCACCTGTATACAACCCTGCCACTGGCGATGAAATTGCACGGGTGCAGCTTGCCACCCAGGAGGAGCTGGTAGCGGCGATTGCTTCAGCTCGTGCCGGGTTTAAAACCTGGAGCAAACTCAGCATCGCGCGGCGACAGGCAGTGCTGTTTAACTTCCGTGAACTGCTCAACGCGCGCAAGGCAGAGCTGGCCGCGATTATTACTCGCGAGCACGGCAAAGTGCTGTCTGATGCTATGGGTGAGATTCTGCGTGGGCAAGAGGTTGTGGAGCTCGCCTGCGGGTTTCCGCATCTGGTGAAAGGCGCCTATTCAGAGAATGCTTCAACCGGGATTGACGTTTACAGCTTGAAACAGCCGCTTGGTGTAGCAGGCATTATCAGCCCATTTAACTTCCCAGTGATGGTGCCGATGTGGTTCTTCCCGATTGCGCTCGCTGCCGGCAATGCGGTGATTGTGAAGCCTTCGGAAAAAAACCCTTCTGCTTCTATCTGGATTGCGCGCCTGCTGCAAGAAGCCGGGCTGCCTGACGGGGTTTTCACCGTGGTAAACGGCGACAAAATCGCGGTTGATGAACTGCTAACTAACCCTGATGTGGCCTCTATCTCATTTGTGGGTTCCACGCCTATCGCGCAGTACATTTACGAAACTGCCGCGCGGCACGGCAAGCGAGTGCAGGCACTGGGCGGTGCCAAAAACCACATGTTGGTGCTGCCGGATGCCGATCTTGACCTCGCAGCTGATGCAGCGATTAACGCCGGCTACGGTGCGGCCGGTGAACGTTGTATGGCGATTTCAGTGGTTTTGGCACTTGACACCATCGCCGATGAGCTGGTTGCAAAAATTAAGGAGCGCATCGGCTCGCTGAAGATTGGTGACGGAGCAGCGGAGGTGGAGCCAGATATGGGGCCGCTGATCACTGCGGCGCACCGTGATAAGGTAGCCAGCTACGTGGAAATTGCGGAGGCTGATGGCGCTGATGTGGTTGTTGACGGTCGTAACCTGCAAGTGCCAGGTTGTGAGGGCGGTTTCTTCCTCGGCCCAACCTTGCTCGACAACGTGCCAACCACCAGCCGCGCTTACACCGAGGAGATTTTCGGTCCGGTGCTAAGCGTGGTGCGGGTTTCCAGTTTCGACGAGGGTGTTAGCCTTATCAACTCTGGAATGTTCGGTAATGGCACCGCTATCTTCACCAATGATGGTGGCGCTGCACGACGCTTCCAGCATGAGATTGAAGTGGGCATGATCGGCATTAACGTTCCGATTCCTGTCCCGGTTGCCTATCACTCCTTCGGTGGGTGGAAGAACTCGCTTTTCGGTGATGCCAAGGCGTATGGGGTGCAGGGCTTTGATTTCTTTACTAGAGAGAAAGCAATCACCAGCCGTTGGCTTGACCCTGCGCTACACGGGGGGATCAACCTAGGCTTTCCACAGAACGACTAAGTTATGTGATTGGTAAGCGGCAGTGCTAGCTGTCGGCTGCGGGCCGGGATGCTGCGGGTGGCGCGGTGTTCCGGCCCGTTACTTTACCGTGAGTGTTTTGTAAGTGCGGGTGTTCAGGTTAGCTCATGCTTTTAACGCCGGGTGTTTTGAAGGCAGAAAATCTGGGAATAAAAAAGAGCAGGATTTTGTTGCAGCTAGCAGCATATTTACAACCAGGGAGAAAATATGACTGTGAAGGCTGCAGCTGGAGCTTCCACCGTGGCGGCATTGCCGCCGCTCACTAAAGGGTCGCAACACCGTCGCCTCGGCGTTGTCGCAGGAGTTGCCACCATCGGCGGCTTGCTCTTTGGCTATGACACCGGCGTGATTAACGGTGCCGAGAGGCCGCTGCAGGCAGAGCTGGCGCTGAGTGATTTGCAAGTCGGTCTGGTGATTAGCTCTCTGGCTTTTGCTGCCGCCATCGGGGCTCTGGTGTGTGGCAAGCTTGCCGATCGCTTCGGCCGGAAATACACCATCATTCTGTTGTCGCTCCTGTTTTTCGCAGGCACGATGCTGGTGGTTTTCTCACCGGGAGGTGAAACCTACGGCGCTTTCAGCCAAGCTGGTTTGGCGACAATTGTCGTCGGTCGGGCCCTGTTGGGATTTGCGGTCGGCGGAGTTTCTGTGGTGGTGCCAATCTATCTGGCGGAGTTGTCTCCCTACGAGATTCGGGGTTCGCTTTCTGGGCGAAATGAGTTGATGATCGTGGTAGGGCAGATGCTCGCCTTCATTATTAACGCGATTATTGCTGAGGTTGTGGGGCTTAATACTCCGGGGCTGTGGCGTCTTATGTTCCTGGTCTCCGCGGTGCCCGCTGCGGCACTGTTTGTCGGGATGCTGCGTATGCCCGAGTCCCCGCGGTGGCTAGTGGAGCGTGGTGACGATAAAATCGCGCTGCAGGTTTTGCGCACCGTGCGTTCTCGTGAACGCGCTGTTGCGGAGCTTGCGGAAATAAAAACTGCGGTAGAAAGTCAACGGTTAGCCCAAACTACGCGGCAGCGTCCAGGTGTGGCCGTGGTGCTACGCAATCCCCAGCTGCTGGGAATTTTAGGTTTGGCTGCGGTGCTTGGGGTGGCGCAGCAGTTCACCGGAGTGAACGCCATCATGTATTATGGGCAGCGGCTGCTGAAGGAATCCGGTTTTAGCGAGGAGATGCTCGGTTGGGTTAATATCGCTCCTGGTGTAATTTCGGTCGTCACCGGCATTGTTGCGCTGTTAATTATGGATCGCATCGGGCGTCGCACCAACTTTATGTATGGCTACGGGCTTACCGCGGTGGCGCACATCTTCATCGCGGTTGCGATGCTGCTGCTGTTCCCGGAGCCGAGCCTAACTCGCGGATGGGTTTTCCTGACCCTTGTGCTGCTGATGATCGGATCGATTCAGCTGTTTTTGAATCTTGCAACATGGGTTTATCTCTCTGAGATTTTCCCGCTGCAGTGGCGCGGCCTTGGTATGGGGTTAGCGGTGCTGGTGCTCTGGTTGGCAAACGCCACTCTCGGTCTTTTGGTACCAACTCTGGTGGCGGCAGTGGGGATGGGAATCTTCGCCATTTTTGCGGTCATTAACATCGCGTCGTGGCTTTTCGTGACGCGGTTCGTGCGTGAGACCAGGGGCAAGAGCTTGGAGCAGTTAGAACAGGTGGCTGCGCATTAGGTAAACTATCTAGCCGCTAGTTTGAGCAGTGGTCAGCAGTCTATACACACAGAAATTTCCTGTTAAAAGGTTATAAAATGAGCAGTGTCGAAAGGAAAAAATGTCTGCCAACGCCCAATACGCTGCGCCACAGTACGCCCAGCCTGAGGTTACTGCTGAAGAGCGCACTTGGTCATTAGCTTCGCACTTGAGCATTCTGGTGGGGTTGCTTCTGTCAGCCGGCCTCTTGATGTGGATTCCGGCTTTGGTCATCTATCTGATGAAGAAAGACGAGAGCTGGTTTGTGCGGGAGCATAGCTCAGGCTCTTTGAATTTTGCCCTAAATATGCTGGTATGGCAGCTCATTGGCGGGCTCCTAGTGGTGCTTGGTATAATTTTTCTAGTCTTGGTTGTGCCGTTGGTGTTCTTAATCGTAGGCGGTCTGATACTGCTTGCCAGCTACCTGATGTCAATTATTTTCCCGGTGATGGCCGCGATTGCTGCTAACAATGGTAAACCGTACAAGTATCCGCTAACTCTTAACCTGATCAAGTAGTTAGCTCGTAAACCGGGGGTTGCAGTGCAGGCACTGCAACCCCCGGTTTACGGTTTTAACACACTAGACCTGGTTTCTAAACTCAGTCATATCAGGTAGTAGCGCTGAAGCCGGCTGTGCATTCAGGGCACATGCTAGTTGCTCCGCGAAGAAAGTGTTGCCGTTACGGGCATCGAAAACACTTGCTAACTCCTGCGCTGTCGCGGCAGCCCAGTCACGCAGCGCCCCCAAAGTAGCGAGCTCCGGTTCACGATATGAAGTTGCTGTGGCGGGATCCACACCACCTGCTAGAAGCGCGGAAATAGCGGCAATAATGTGGATCCGGGAGCGGAACGCATCGATAGTGCTCAGCTCCTGTTGCCGCCGCGGGGTTTTGTTAAAGCCAGCCAGGCGTAGACACTCCAACACCTCTGGTAATGCGCCGCCGCGGCCCAATGCCTCGATGAGGCAGCCGTGAGCCTGTGGACGATCGTTGCTGCCGTGTGCAGAGTTTGCGGTGGCCTCCCCGAGCAGCATGTGTTGCGCTGCCTGCTCTGGATGGCCCAGCATGAGTTCAGCCAACATCAGCTGGAAGTGAGTGTTACTGGGCTCAATGTTGCAGCTGAAAGTTTGTGTGCTCCCGAGGGTCACCGCATCTTCCCACCGCTGCTGCGACAAGAAGAAGCTTAATTGCGTGCCTATAACGCAAGCTGGACACTCGTTAAACTCATCTTCCGGGGTCGCCAGCCACTGCTTGCGAAGCTCCTCAGCGTTTGGCTGCCCGGTTTTGAACGCGCACTCAAAGCGTGCTACTCGCGGCGCCATCAGGCCGTAGCCTGCAAGCCGGAAGCGCCGCTCCATGTCGTCGAGAAACGCTTCGATTTGACGCATCGAAATATTGACATAGTTGCTAATTTCGCCGGCAATCCATTTGAACTGCCAAAACATGGTTTTTTCGTCGTTGCTGTCAAACAGCTCTGGAGATTTTTCCCATAGTTGCAGCTGCCGCGCAAAAACCGTGAACGCCTTGTGGGCCTCTCCGCCAAAGGTGTATGCCTCGGTTAACTCCGCATAAACCAGTGGCAGATTCTGTCTCTCATTGCTCGTCAGCACATCCTGCAGTAGCGCTTCGCATAGCGCAATGCGAGCCGGGCCGTAGGGAGTGTCCTGAATCTCGCGAAACTTAGTGATGAACTCAAATGGGCTCATACGGTGCCTCCCTTAGCTGGCGCGATCATCGAGAGCTGCTTGCAGCAGCTGGTGTAGGGCTGCGCTGAGAGCCGCGGTTTCGGCGTGATGCAGACCCTCCCCGGTCAGCGCAATCGCAGAAATATAAAGCGTGGTGAGGCCAGCAGCAAAAATTTCTGAGTCGTCACTGCCAAGCAACTGCTGCACAACCGCGGCGTTATCGTTCAACACCAGCGTGCGGGTTTTGCTCTCGTGTGTGTCGAAAGAATTGAGTAAACCTTCCCACATATCCGCGGCGGTATCAGTTCCCTCATCCTGGTCCCACAGGGCATGAAAGTCACGTTCCCGATCCTGCAGCAGAATTGCCGGCAGCGTCGGCGGCTCAAAGGCGCGCAGCAGCACATCACAATCCTGGGACTCCAACAGGAAACGGGCCTGCGTCAACTGCGCCGCGGTAGCCATTTCTCGCTCTACCGGCGGGGTTGTCAGTGCGGCCGTAAGATCCTCGGCTGCCAGTTCCCGAAGCTGCCAACCGAGCTCCGTCTGTAGTTTTCCGATGAGCAGATTGTCGTAGGCGTAGCCAGCATTAAGCACAATCAAATCGGCTGCCCGTGCCACCGTTGCACTGCGCTTAAAGTCTTTAATGCGAGAGGTGTAAAGCAGCTGTCCGCCGCTGAGGCGCTCCGCTTCGCGCAGGGTCAGGGCGCCTGCGGTGGTCTCGTAGGGGAGCGTGTCTACGATTAGCTCCAGCATCTCGTCATCCTGCGCCGCGACCGCACGCATTGCGAGATTGTGAATCTCTAGAAACTCCATCACTTCCGGGGTGATGTGCTGCAGTTGTTCGCGCATCCAGTTTTTAATGATTGTGCCAATCGCTTCTCGCGCCAGCGCTAGCCGATTGTCGTCGTGCAGCTGTTCACGGCTCGCGGTTGGGCTGAGGCTGTCGGTGTCGAGGATCGCCCGCACAAAGAAAGCCCATTCCGGGAGCAGGTTGTCGATGTTGGTGCCGAGCAGCATCCGCTTTAGGTACACCGTATGCTGCCCAGACCCCGGCGACACTGCCTGCGGCAACACAAACGCAACACCGCTGATGCCGAGCGTCGGCACTGAAATGTCAATCGTTCCGAGCGGGGCAAAACCAAACATCTCAACCGCGTAGTCCTGCAATGCTAAGTTGCGTTCAGCTGCCGTAGCATAGGCAGTCTGCCAGGGTACGTTATTGCGGGTGAGACGCTCCCAGAGCAGCGGATGTGCGCCGTCTTTAACCGCGAATAAAACCGGTAACGGCAGCAGCTCACCATAGTTTTGTGCCAGGTTCAAGACTGTTTCCGGGCTGACCCAGTTTTGTGCGTCAACACGGGCAGTGAGCCGCACCATTGAACCGCCCTCCCGAATTGCCTCCGGAATCTCGGCGCTGGTGGTTTCGGTCACTGTGAAGGTGCCCTGGGCGTTGCCAACCCACACAATCGGTGCGGGCTGCGGCTGCCCGGCAGTGACCCGCGCCTGCGAAATCACGGTCACCGAGTCAGCAATCATAAATGTCGCCAGCAGTCCGATGCCGAATTGCCCCAAAAATTCTGCGCGACCAAAACCCAGTTCGGTATCGCGCTTTGATGACTTGCCAATCGTCGCCAGCAGCTCCCGCGCCTGCGAGGAGCTGAGCCCCACTCCGGTGTCGGTGACTTCAATCGTGCCGGTCGCGGGATCCACCATAATGCGAATCTCCGCGGGCGTTAGCGGGTCAACCTGATGCGCCGCGGTAATCGCGTCAATCCCGTTTTGCAGCAGCTCTCGAATATAGACCTGCGGCCCCGAATATAGGTGCCGTGAAAGCAAATTAACGAGACCAGATAAATCAACTTGAAATTTTTCGTTTGCAGTCACTGCGGTACTTCCGTTGCGCTTTTCAATTTAGGACTGGGGTGGATCGCTGCGGTCGCGCCGCCGCACGGCAAGCAGCAACCCGCACTAGCGCACACCTGTGGGCGGCATGCGCTATGGGACTAGCAGCGGTAGCGACTAGTCGTTGAAGGTTTCAACCTGCAGCACCTTTACCGGAATCTGTTTCCCGTTCGGCGCCTCATAGGTGGTTTCCTCTCCGATGCGCAGCCCCAAAATAGCTGTGCCCAGTGGGCTTTCCGGGCTGTAAACCTCAAGCTCGGTGCCCTCGCCGATTTCGCGACTGCCGAGCAGGAACTTTTCTGCATCGCCAAAAATCTCGGCGGTGATAACAGTGCCAACCTCAACAACTCCGGTGCTTTCCGGCGCTTCAGTCACAACAGCGTGTTTTAGCAGTTCTTCGAGGTCGCGAATGCGGGCTTCCATTTTGCCCTGCTCATCTTTAGCGGCGTGGTAGCCACCGTTTTCTTTTAGATCTCCCTCTTCGCGTGCCGCCTCGATGCGTGCCGCGATTTCTTTGCGGCCCTCGGTGCTGAGCTGCTCAAGCTCGGCGCGCAGTCGGTCGTATGCGCCTTGTGTCAGCCAGGTAGCGTTTTCAGACATGGGGCTCCGTTCGTACGTATATTGACGTTTAATGATGTTGTGTGTAGTAAAAAACTCCGCGCTGGGTGCGGAGTTGGTTACCGCAATTCTAGCAGCTGCGCCTTTAGGAAGCCACAACCCAGCACTTTGACACAGCTGCAGCTGTTGGCGGCAACGTGGTGCGAAGCGCTACCGTGAGCACCTCCCGAGTGGCGGTGCTTGGCAGGATTTTCACGATTTTGTACCCCACCGGGGCGTGGCTCTCGCTTAAAGCCTCGACGGCGCAGGCCACCTGGAGAGATGGATCAACCCGCGTCACCTCGAAGGTCACCGTGGCGCTGTTGGAGGTTACCTGGTAGCTGAGGTCACTGTAAGAGATACTAGTGACGCTCTGGTTGAACAGCATTGTGCCGATAAAGGAAAGCACCAGCGCGGCGAGTACCCCACCACCGAGCAGCAACGCTAAACGGTCTCCGCGCTGTTTTTTGCCGGCCCCGTAGCGGGTCTGCAACAGCTCGTCATTGCGCACCACAGCACGGGACTGTTGCGGACCGTCTTCAAATGCTTCATCTGAGGCGTGGGTAGCTTTTCTCATCAGACTCTCTACAAAAAAGATTAAACTACTATTGCTAGATTACCCTGGAAAAATTGTTTCCGCCTGAAAGGATGGCAGAGCTTCACATGAGCCTCAGATTATTGGCCGTGCACGCCCACCCCGACGACGAGTCAAGCAAAGGCGCCGGCACCTATGCTTACTATTTAGAGCGCGGCTATGAGGTAATGGTGGTTACCTGCACCGGAGGTGAACAGGGCGAGATTTTAAATCAGCAGGTGGCTGCGGATCCGGCCGCCCAGCGCGATATTGGCGGGTATCGCCGCGGTGAAATGGCGCTGGCCCAGCAACTGATTGGTTTTCAGCATCGCTGGCTGGGGTACCCGGACTCGGGATTGCCGCCTGAAGGCACCCCGGTTGATCCGCTGTCATTCGCGGGGCTGCCGACTGGACCACAGGTTGCGGCACTGCTGCGCATTGTGCGCGATTTTAAGCCGCATGTGCTGGTGACCTACAACGAGAATGGCGGATACCCACACCCGGATCATATTCGCTGTCACGAAATCAGCTATCGTGCTTGGGAGCTCGCCGGCGACCCTAATGCATACCCAGAAACTGGGGCTCCGTGGAAGATTTCAAAACTGTATTACGATGAGATTTTTAACCCCGCGCGAGTTGCTGCGCTGAGTGACTGGGTGCAACAGTATGAGCCGGAGAGCGCACACGCAGCGTATTTGGCGCAGATGCATGAACGGATGGCGGATCGTCCCAACCACGCCACAACCCGCATTAACGTCGCGAAACACTTGGAGATTCGTGATGCGGCGCTACGGGCGCACGCTAGCCAGGTGGAGCCTGAGCACCAGTTCTTCTTTTTGCCGAACCACATTGTGCGCGCCGCCTGGCCCACCGAAGATTTCCGCTTGGCGGCGAGCAGAGTGCCAACCACCACTCCGGAGACTGATTTGTTTGCGGGGATTACGGCGCAGCAAATCGCCGCTGCCGCGACTCCTGCTGCTGCCGCACCTCCCGCCGCTGCCGCAGTGGCGGCGGAGACCGCTGTGGCTGCACCCGGTGCCGCGCCGGCGCAAACCTGAATTACCGCCTAAAATATAAGGAATATGATGACTGTTTTATTGCACACCGCCCTGCAGGCTGAGCTGGTACTAAACGGTGTTTTACGGTTGCAGCCCAACCCTGGAGTGCCGGAGCTTGATCCGGACACTGTCACCAGCGGCCCGCTTGGTTTTGCAATTATTGCGCTGAGTGCGCTCGCAGTAATTGGTTTGAGTTTCCCATTGGTGCGTACCCTGCGACGAATCAGCTATCGGGAGCAGATACGGGCGGAGATTGCGGAGGAGCTGGCGGCGCGAAACACGGGCACGGACGCCACCGACGGGACCGGTACGGTAAGCGGGGCAGCGGCTACAGATGGAGCAAACGCTGAGCCGCAAAACCCGGAGCGTCCCGCAGCATAGGCTACTCGCCGCTGGGGGCGCTTGAGCCGACCATAGCTGAGTTTAAGTTAGCGCAGGTAAAGCGGATCTAAAAGTGCCAATAGCGCGGCTGTCCAATGGCAGAAGAAAGCCGCGACAGTGCAGGCGTGAAACAGCTCATGGAAACCGAAGTATTTGTTGTTGCGCAGAGGCCATTTGAAACCGTAGCATATCGCTCCGATGGTGTAGAGTAGGCCACCGACGGCAACCAGAATCATCGCTGGGACGTTTGCCTGCAGCATCTCGCTGAAGAAGAACAGCGCAGCCCAGCCTAGCCCGACATACAGTGAGACATAGAGCCAGCGTGGTGCGCTGAGCCAAAAAACTCGGAAGATAATTCCCAGCAGCGCTCCACTCCACACGATTGTGAGCAGCAGTGCCGCCCGCGGTAGCGGCAATGCTCCGAGCGCAACGGGAGTGTAGGTGCCGGCAATGAGCAGGAAGATGTTTGCATGGTCGACGCGGCGCAGCGCCTGCTTCACCCGAGGCGACCAGTTAATAATGTGGTACACGGCGCTGTTACCGAATAGCAACACCGAGCAGGCCAAATAGACTGCGGCCCCGGCTTTGGCGATTCCTCCCTGTGCCAGCACAATGAGCACGATGCCGGCTGCAATCGCGAGCGGGGTAGTGCCAGCATGAAGCCAGCCGCGCAGCAGCGGCTTAATGACTGCCGGGGCAGCTTGCACCCTGGTTTCCGCGGCGCCAAGTTGGGCTGCGCTGATAGCAGAGGTGGTGTGTCGCAGCGGAATGCTGGTGAGAGTGAGCTCTTGTGGATCCGCTGCCGCATCCGCAGATTTCGGGTTTTGCTGAGAAGCCATCCTGCCATTGTACTCGGTGTTAGTTGTGGCGTTGGTATGTGTCGTCCAGGTAGCGGCGGGTAATGACACAACTAGAATAGAGATGTGACTAAATTTTCGGCAAAGTTGCAGACTATCGGTATCCTGTATCGGATTTACCAGAACCGCCTGCGGCGTAGTTTGGATCCGGCACGGGTGCCACAGCACATTGCGGTGATTGTAGATGGCAACCGGCGCTGGGCGAGGCTGCGTCAGGAGGAAGCTGCAGCCGTGGGTCACCGTGCCGGAGCTGCAAAGATCCCGGAGTTTTTGGGGTGGTGCGAGGAAGCCGGAGTGAAAACCGTGACGCTTTACCTGCTCTCCACAGACAACCTGAAGGGCCGCGACAGCGCTGAGCTGCAGGCGTTGTTTGACATTATCGCGCAGCTAGCTAACGGTTTGGCGGCGCGGGGTGACTGGCGCATCAAACATATTGGTGATGCCGCGAAACTGCCGCAGCCGCTGGCTGAAACGCTGCAGCGAGTTACCGAAAAGAGCACGATGGCGACCGGACTGCAGGTGAATTTGGCGGTGGGGTACGGCGGACGTAGCGAAATTACTGCCGCGGTTCATGCCGCAATTGAAACCCAGTTGGATGCGGGGTCGAAGCTGGAGGATATCGCTTCTTGGTTGACACCGGAGCTGATTGGTGAGCACCTCTGGACCAGTGGGCAGGTGGATCCTGACCTGATTATCCGCACCTCTGGCGAACAGAGACTGAGTGACTTTATGATTTGGCAGTCGGCACACTCGGAATTTTATTTCGTGGAGGCGCTGTACCCAGATTTACGCGAGGTTGATTTACTGCGCGCACTGCGAGATTATTCGCGCCGAGAGCGCCGCTTTGGCGAGTGAAATTTACCAGCTCGCCGACGCCGACGGCTGCAGCTCGCTGTATAACCGCTGCGTTCCGCGGTTGACACGTACTGCCCAGCTAAGATTTCAGTATGGATTTTAAATTGGCGGATCTGCCCTCCCTTGCCGGGCAAAAAGTACTGATAACCGGGGCAGCCGGGCATCTGGGGCAAGAAATAACGGCGATTTTTGCGGCGCGTGGGGCAGCGGTGGCGGTGCACGCCCGCAAGCTGACGCAGGCTGAGAATACAGTAACGCAGGTACGGCAGCGTGTCGAGCAGCTGCTGCAACTGGAGAGTGCCAAGTCCGATGTAGGAGTTGCATCCGGTGAACTGTATCCGCTTGCTGCTGATTTGGGTACGGCAACTGCAGCGAACACGGCGGTGAATGCCGCAGCTGCGGCGCTCGGGGGGCTAACCGGTGTGATTAACTGCGCCGCGGTGCAGCCAGTGCAAGACTTTGCCGCAATTACCGCTACTGAATGGCAGCACCTGCTTACAGTTAATCTGCAGGCAGCCCATCTCACCACCCAGGCCGCGGCGGGTTTTCTCGCCGGAGGAGGGTGGGTGACACACATTTCTTCAATCGAGGGTGAACGCCCCGCCACTGGGCACGCCCATTACGCGGTGAGTAAAGCCGCTCTCAATATGCACGCCCGGGCCGCGGCGCTGGAGCTCGGGGCTCAGCGAATCCGCGTTAATGCGGTCGCCCCGGGACTAATTCTGCGCCCGGGAATCGCTGCGCAGTGGCCTGCTGGGGTTACCAGCTGGAAGCAGCACGCGCCGCTCGGAGAGCTGGTCACAGCGGCAGAGGTTGCCGCGGCATGCGCCTTTTTAGCGAGCCCGGCGGCACGATCAATCACCGGGCAGGTGCTGGCGGTTGATGCGGGAATGTTGACAACCCCTGGTTGGTAGTGGCGGCGCCGTGAGAGATGCGGCGAGCTACGCTCTGGCAGAGGTGTGCGTCCTGAATGGTAGCTAACGCTCTGAGTTATGGTGACTGTGCGGGGCTCTGCGGTAGGGTAGACGTATGGAAACTGTGCTCTACGCTGATGCCCTGGTAACGGCCGGAAAAATTGTAAAAAATGCGGAAATTCGCTTTGCTGACGGCAAAATCACCGCTGTCGGAAAGCGCGGCGAGCTGGGGCCGGTCGCTGCCACCAGCGAGGTGCATGACCTGGCTGGGCGGATCCTCATTCCCGGACTCACGAATGGGCACACCCACTCTGCAATGACCTTGTTGCGCGGGGTGAGTGACGATTACGGTTTTATGCCGTGGTTGTCAGAGGTGCAAGCCCTGGAACAGCATCTCACCCACGACGATATCCGTGCTGGGCTGGAGCTGGCGCTGTTGGAGATGATCGGCAGCGGCACTGTGGCGTTCGCCGACATGTACTACTGGGACGCGGCACTGCTTGAGGTAGTAGCCGATTCCGGAATGCGGGTCGCCGCAGCTTTCGCGTCGGTGGCACCGGAGGTGATTATGTTCCCGGGTGCTACCGCTTTAAGCGCACGCGAAGAGATGGATCTCGCTGACCAGCTGGCAGCTGAGCACAACAGTAAAGGGCAGATTCTGGTTAATTACGGGCCTCATGCCCCGTACTCGGTGCCGCGCGACTTTTTTGTGGAGGTCATTGAGCGATCGAAGCGCACGGGAGTGCCGATCCACACCCATATTGCGGAATCGCCAGCGGAGACAGAGACCATGTTGGAGCGTTCCGGGCAGCATCCCGCGAGTTACCTGGAGAGTCTGGGCTTGTTTGAGACGAAAGTGCTGGCAGCGCACTGTGTGTATCTGCAGGATGCAGAGATTACGATGTTTGCGAAGCAAGGGGTGGCATTGTCGCACAACCCGGTGTCAAACCTGAAGCTGGGAAACGGTGTGGCGCGGCTGCCGGAGTGGTTGGCTGCGGATGCGGCGGTGAGCCTCGGCACTGACTCCGTGGCGAGCAACAACTCGCTGGATCTGTTTGAAGAGATGAAGCTCGCCGCGATTTTGCATCGCGGTGTGCGCACTGACCCTACCGCGGTGACCGCGGCACAGGTTTTTGAGGTTGCGACAAAACGCGGCGCGGCCGCGATTGGCTTCCCGGAGAGCGGGCAGCTTGAAGTTGGCAAGAACGCTGACATTGTGGCACTTGATGTTACCGGGGTTAACGCGATTCCGCACGAGTCGCTGCTGTCGCACATTGTGTTTGCGGCCAGTGGACGTGATGTCGCTGAGGTGTGGATCGGTGGCCGCCATGTGTTTAGTGAGGGCGAGTACCTGACGCTTGACGCGGCAGATATTAAACAGCGTGCAGCCGCTAGCGCTAAGCGGTTGCGACAGGCTGCTGCTGCGGCTGGTGGTACTGCGGGGAGTGCTGCGGCGGAGACGGTCTAGGGCGCGGTGGCGGCTGCGCGGGGAAAATGCAGGGGCTGGTAACTCCGGGTTGTGATAGCTCTGGGGAGGCTGCCGCGTTTTAGTGACGGGTGAGCGCGGTAATGAGCTCCGCAAACTCGGGGTATTGGGTGAGTGCGGTGGCGCGATCAATCAGCGCAAAACCTTCCCAGGAGAACGCGGGTGCCATAGTGGTTCCTACTAGGGTCCAGGAGCCGCGGCTGCGGGAACCGTGAATCGCGTCAGCGGGAATCACTGTTTGCGGCTCGAATCCGGCAAGCGGATCGCCCACAACCGTGGTGTACCCGTTGCCATCAGGCAACAGCACCAGCAGTTCCAAAGGATCACCGGCATACCAGTGGTAAACCTCGGCGGCGGTGAGGGAATGCAGCGCCGAAAAATCACCCGCAGTCAGGAGATAGTAAATCGCGCTGGAGACATCGCTTGCGAGGGTGTTGCGAAACATTCCGCCCTCGTGAGGCAGCGGTTCAAGCCGGAGCCGCTTAGCGAGCTCTGCCGCAGCTGCTGGCAAAATTGCTGTTGGTGTCTGGACTGCCGGAGTAGATGTGCTCTCTGCGGGTAGCAGCTGAGCCGCGGCCGCGGTGTCCGCTGTCGCCGATTGCGATGGAGGCTGTTCCGGCATTAAGCGAGCTCGGTTTTCTTAGCCTTGCGTAGGCGATGGGACATTAGCAGCAGCGCTACCAGCGTTACCACGTAAGGCAGCGCGTCGGTGAGCTGCTGTGGCCAGCCCAGACCCTGCATGCGGAAACCGTAAGCGTCGGTAAAGCCGAACAGCAGCGCCGCGCCCAGCACGCCCAGTGGGTGTGCTCGCGCCAGCATTACAGCTACGACCGCGATCCAGCCGCGCCCAGCGCTCATGCCCTCGGTAAATTCCTGCACGTTGCCGATTGCCAGCTGTGCGCCACCGAGACCGGCCAGGGCACCAGAGAAAACTACCGTCCAGAGCTGGTAAGAGCGGGGATTAACGCCGAGGGTGGCAGCTGCGAGCGGCCGCTCGCCCACGCCGCGCAGACGCAGCCCCAGTGGGGTGCGGAACAGCATGAACCACAGCGCCGGCGCCAAGAGCAGCGCAAAATAGCCGACCGGAGTGAGTTTGAACAGTTCCCCGAGATAAGGGATGCCGGAAAGCACCGGAATCTCCCACACCGGAATCGGAGCAATGCCCGGATCTTTGAAAACCCCGGTCACGCCAAACACGCTCATAATCAAGAACGCGGTGATGCCGATAGCCAGCAGGTTCATGGCAATCGCCAAAACAATCGGGTCGCCGCCGCGGTAAATCGCCCCGTAACCCAAAATCAGTGAGAACACGGCACCGGCAAGCGCCCCGACCAGAGCCCCGACCAGCCAGCTGCCGGAGAAGAAGGACCCGGCGACCGCACCAAAGCAGCCAATTAGAATCATGCCCTCAAGACCGATGTTGAAAACTCCGGCGCGTTCGCAAATCATACCGCCGAGAGCCGCCAGCAGGATAGGAATCAGGGAGCGCAGCACGCTGGCGAGCAGATCCGCATCAATCACACTTAAGAAGTTCATGCCGCTGCCCCTTTAACCTGAGCTTTTTTAGTTTTCTTAAACTGTGGCAGTGCCACTTTGAAAGCGATAAAAATAATTACCAGCGCTTGAATAATAGCGGAAATCTGCGGTGACAGCCCCAGCTCGTTACCCATCGCGGTGCTGCCCACGATAATCGCGGAGAAGAAAATGCCGGAAACCACGGTGCCGATCGGCTTGTAAACTGCCAGCAGGGTGACGAGCAGCGCCGTGAAAGCATAGCCGGTGCTGACCACGTGGCCGTCAAGCAGGCGGATATTAGGCAGCCCAAGCACCAAAAGCGCCCCAGAAAAGCCCGCCATGCCGCCTGAGAGAGCCATAGTTTTTACCACCATCATGCTTGGCTTCACCCCGCCGTAGCGGGTAAACTCAGCGTTTTGGCCGGCAAGGCCAGACTCAAAGCCGTATTTGGTGCGACTGTTTAAGAAGACCACGAAGAGCACCAGCAGCGTTACCAGCAACAGTGACCAGTTAACGCTTGTGAGCACCATTGTAATCATGCTGCGGCTGCCAAACTGCTCCCGCAGAGTGGCTGCTAGATCTGAATCCCGCGGCACAAAATAATTCAAAAGCACATCACTGCGCAGCTCTTTACTGCCGGCGATATCGGTTGTGGGGTCTTGCAGCTGGGTGCGAATATACCAGCTGGAGAAAAACTGAATCGGGTAGTTGAGCAGCAGACTGGAGATGAGGATTGGGACTCCCATGCCGTTTTGTAAAACCGCTGCAATCAGGGCCCACAGTGCGCCGGCTAGCACCGCGACCACAAGCGCCATGGCGAATACCAGCGGCCCTGGGCCTGGCATGAACAGCGCCACGAGGCCACCCGCGAGCGCACCGGCAACCGCCTGCCCCTGCACGCCGAGGTTGAAAATACCGGCGCGAAAAGCAACCGCAGTCGCGATACCGAAAGAAATAATCAAAACGGCGCGGCTGATAGTGTTAGCGAGGCCCAACCCGGTGCCGAAAGCCCCGTTTAACATAGCGGCATAGCCGGCGATAGGGTTTTGGCCAGTGGCAGCGATGAGAATCGCGCCAACCACAAAAGCAGCGACAATCGAAACAAAAACGGAGCTGGTTAGCGCTTGCCGCAGTTTAGACAGCAGGCTAACAGCTGGTTGTTTCGCAGCGCGCTGCGAAGCATCAACGGTGGTCACTTGTGAGCTCCCCATAAGTTATAGCCACGGTTATAAAAACCCGATAACTACTAGTGAACCATATCTCAGCAGCGCTGTAAAAATTATTCTGCGACAACCCGCAGCTTACCGCCCGCAAGATGTAACTGCAGAGGGGTGCCAGCGGGCGCTGTTTGGGGATTTTGAACCACCGTGCCGTCTAATAACTGTGCCACAGCATAGCCGCGCTGCAGCGTTGCGAGCGGGGAAAGCGCCCGCAGATTGCTGCGATTGGCTTGCAGCTCACGGGTGGCATCGTGCAGTCGGCGCTCGGTGAGCTCCAGGGCGCGGCTAGCCCACCGTTCAATCTCAACCTGCTGCTGCGAGATGAGCAGCTCCGGATTGCTGAGCACCGGGCGTGAGCGGTAGCTGGCAAGGTGTAACATTTCGGTGTTGAGCCGCTGTAGCACATGATTGTAAAGGCGTGAGCGAGCCGCCGTGAGATTTGCAAACTCTTCGGCAACATCCGGCACAATGCGCTTTGCCGCGTCGGTTGGGGTGGAGGCTCGCAGATCCGCAACCTCATCAAGCAGGGGGTGATCAGGTTCGTGGCCAATAGCCGAAACCACCGGGGTCGCTGTCGCCGCAACCGCCCGCAGCAGCGATTCATCGCTGAACGGCAACAGATGCTGAAAGTCGCCGCCACCACGCGCAATCACAATCACGTCAACGGCTGAATCTGCGTCTAACTGTTGTAACGCAGCAATCACCTCAGCCACAGTGCGTTCGCCCTGCACTGCAGTGTGCACAACACGGAAATTAACGTTCGGCCAACGGCGCTTAGCGTTTACCAGCACATCGCGCTCGGCGTCAGAATCTTTGCCGGTAATCAGCCCGATGCAGTGCGGTAAGAAAGGCAGCGGTTTTTTGCGTTCCGCCGCAAACAAGCCCTCGGCGGTGAGTTTTTCGCGCAGTTCGTTAAGCTCTTGCAACAGTTTGCCCAGCCCGCGGTGTTCCATCTGCTGCACCACGAAGCTCAGGGTGCCTCCCGGAACCCAGTAATTTGGGGCAATTTGCAGCACTACCTTGTCGCCGGCAGTGAATTTACCCCCGAGTTTGGGATTACGCCACAGGGCCAGTTGTAACGTTGCCTGTGTTTCAGGGTCGCGGAGTTTGCCGTAGTAGTGCATTCGCCGCAGGTTCCATTCCGTCAGTTCTCCCTCCGCCCACACCGCCCCCAGTGTTTCAATGTGCCGCTGCAGGTGGGTGTTAATCTGCGCCACAGAGAGTGGATTTTCCCGGCTTGGCGCGGCAACAGGGTGTTGCGCAGCCGCTTGCTCCCGGGGACTAGGCTTGGCAGAATCTTGGAAGCTCGGCGCTGCGCACAAAATAACTCCTGAAAAGTAGTAGCGGCAAAAAGCAGTGGCGACTGTTCTCAATTCTACTTGCTGTTGCTGCGGTGCGTGGCCGGACGCTGCCATACCTCGTACACTTGAAATGTGCCATCAGAACCCACCGCCCCGGAGCCGCAAACCGGGCTTTCTCAACCGATAGCGGCAGACACGCAGTCCGCGCCGCAGCCTCCGCATGCGTTTCAGCCTGCTGGTATGCCCGCGACTCAGCCTGCTGCGCAGGCTGTGGCGTTTAAACCCCTGCCGTTTCTGCAACATGAATTTTTGGCGGATCGCGCCGCCCGCCTCGCCGCGGTGATAGTGCCCGCAATGCCCACAAGCGTCGCCGCAGCCGCCGAGTTCGTAGCCGCGGGAGAAGCTGCGCTCGCCGCCGACCCGCACGCATTTCAGGCCGTAGAGTGGCGGGTGGATTATTTAGAGCAACCGGGCTTAGATGACAGTGCTGACACTGCGCTCGTGGCGCGGTGCGGCGCTGTGTGGCAGCAGTTGCAGCGCTTACAGGTGCCGATTTTGGCGACTGTCCGCACCCGGCAGGAGGGCGGGGGTGAGTTTGACGCTGTTGCAAGCCGCTATCAGCGACTGGTTACCGAGTTGGCTGAGTTACCGCTTGCCGCAATTGATTTAGAGCACCGGCGTGACGGCGTCCCAGAGCTTGCAGCTCTGGCGGCCACCCGCGGAATTACGGTTGTGCTGTCGCACCACGACTGGGCGGGCACCGCGAGGCAGGAGGAGCTTGTGGCGTTGCTGCGTCGGCTCACAGCTGCAGCATGTGGGAAGCAGTCCGCCGTAGTGAAAGTGGCTGTGACACCGCACACTGCAGCCGATGTCGCTGTGCTTGCTGCCGCTGCTCGAGAGGTGGCCCCAGAGTTTGACGGATCGCTCATCGCGATTGCGATGGGGAAGCTGGGGCAGGTTACCCGGGGGCTGCATAATGATTACGGTTCGGCCGCTACTTTTGCGGCACTAACTAAGACGAGTGCCCCGGGGCAACTCACCGTTGCTGAGCTGAGTGCACAGCGCGAAAAGGCGCTGCGTCAGTTGTAACAACCAACACAGCGCCCCATTTGCGCGGCTACCAGCGACCCTGTTGCGCGGTTAGACGCCCCAGCGATCCTCGCGCATGTCTGAAACCACGTGGCGAATGGTGCCGGAGTGTGATCGCAGCACGATGCTCTCTGCCCGTAGGTATGGGCCGTGACGCTTCACGCCCTCGATAAAGCCGGAGGAGGTGATACCGGTTGCCACAAAGTAAGCATTGTCACTGCGCACCAGGGTGTTCTGGTCAAGCACCGCGTCGAGGTCGTGACCCGCGTCAAGCGCCTTCTGTCGCTCCTCGTCATCTTTTGGCCACAGTCGTCCCTGAATTACGCCGCCGAGCGCTTTCACCGCGCAGGCGGTGATGATGCCCTCGGGGGTGCCGCCAATGCCGACCGCGAGATCCACCCGGGAGTCGAACCGGGCTGCGTTTACGCCCGCAGCCACGTCGCCGTCCATGATTAACTCTGTGCCGGCGCCGGCCGCCCGGATGTCGGCGATGAGCTGGTGGTGGCGGGGCCGATCCAATACTGCAACACGAATGTCTGAGACATCTACGCCCTTAGCGCGTGCCAGAGCCCGAATGTTTTCACCAATCGGGTTGCGAATGTCTACAATGCCCACACCCTCGGGGCCGCACACTAGTTTATCCATATAGAACACCGCTGAGGGGTCATACATACTGCCGCGATCAGCTACCGCGATTACACTGAGGGCGCCCGGGCGCCCCTCCGCTGTGAGGCGGGTGCCGTCGATAGGATCCACCGCCACATCGCATTCAGCGCCAAGGCCGTTACCGACCTGTTCGCCGTTGTAGAGCCAAGGAGCATCATCTTTTTCGCCCTCGCCAATCACCACGGTGCCGTTCATGGTCACAGACGAGAGGAAACGGCGCATCGCATCAACCGCAGCTCCATCAGCGGCATTCTTATCGCCGCGCCCCACAAATGGGGTGGCCTTAATCGCTGCTGCTTCTGTTGCGCGTACCAGCTCTAGGCCCAGGTTACGGTCTGGCTGCCAGTCGCTTAGTTCAGGGGTTTCAAGCATTTTTCCTCCTGCTTTCCTCCTGTAAAAGTGATGTTGTAACAAGCCTATCCAGGAAAACTGTTGCGGCCCGCAGCAAAACTCCAAAATGCACAGTTTTGCAGCCGAAAAGCAGCTGCAACAGATAAAATATGTAATTAAAAATAGCCCCGCGACGGCGTGGGCTTGGGTATCTGCTGTTTTATTGGCAGCGGATCCGCCTCACCGCGCTGCTTCCCGGCAGTGCCGACAGCGAAGGAGCCACAGTGCCACTAGCAACACCAGAACAGTACCGCAAGATGCTCGACGCAGCGAAGGCTGGCAGCTATGCGTATCCGGCGATTAACGTCTCCAGCACCCAGACTCTGCACGCGGTGTTGCAGGGTCTCACCGAAGCTGGCTCAGACGGCATTATCCAGGTCAGCTTTGGCGGCTGCGAATACCTCTCCGGCCACACCATTAAAGACAAGGTGACCGGCGCGATTGCGTTCGCGAAGTTCGCGGAGGAGGTTGCTAAGAACTACCCGGTAACCGTTGCGCTGCACACCGACCACTGCCAGAAAGAACTTATTGAGACCTGGGTGAAGCCGCTGCTTGAGGTCAGCCGGGAGCGCGTGGCACGCGGCGAGGGTCCGCTGTACCAGTCACACATGTGGGATGGCTCAGCTGTGCCGCTGGCTGAAAACCTGGAGCTCGCCAAAGAGCTGCTGCCGTTGTGCAACGAGTTGGGTGTTGTGCTGGAGGTTGAGATCGGCGTTGTGGGCGGCGAGGAAGATGGCGTGACCCACGAGATTAACGACCAGCTGTACACCACGCTGGAAGACGCTATCGAAACTGTTGAAGCGCTTGGTCTGGGCGAGAAGGGTCGCTACCTGACCGCTTTGACCTTTGGTAACGTGCACGGTGTTTACAAGCCGGGCAACGTGAAGCTGCGCCCTGAGCTGCTGAAGGAAATTCAGGATGGCCTGGCAGCGAAGTACGGCACCGGCGAAAAACCCCTTGATTTGGTGTTCCACGGCGGCTCTGGCTCTACTCCGGAGGAGATTGCGGAGGCGGTGCGTAACGGTGTTATCAAGATGAACATCGACACCGACACCCAGTACGCTTTTACCCGCGGCGCGGTTGATTCGCTGTTCACCAACTATGCTGGGGTGCTGAAGATTGACGGCGAGGTTGGCAACAAGAAGCAGTACGATCCACGTGCCTGGGGTCGCGCCGCTGAGGCTTCAATGGCGCGTCGTGTAGTTGAGGCTGCTGAGCAGCTGGGTTCAGCTGGGAAGTCAATCAGCGCTTAATGACTGCAGAGACTCAGTTCACACAGGGCAGCGAAGTGCCGCAGCGTTTGCCTGGGGTGCCGCATAATTTGGGTGTGGATCGCCGCGCCGCGCAGGAGTTGCTGCGCGGTGAAGCGCCTGAGCCGGTAGTTGCTCCGGCCGCGGCGCCGACCGGGGAGCCTGCGCCGGCCGCCGCGCCGGACACCGTGCCTGCGCAGCCCGCGCCGGCTGATTTTGCCACAACCTCCCCAGCGAATCCAGCACCTTCCGAGGTCCCGGAGGCGCCTACGGAATCAGGGCCAGCGGCACCAGAGTCATCTGCCCCTGCTGCCGAGTCGGATGACTTGCCTGGTGTACCAGTGGCTCCTGTGCCGCCTGTGAAACTTGCGCAACCTGAGGAAACAACGAAAGCTGCGCTGCCGGTGGCAATCGGGAACTCGCGGCGGCAGTCGGAGCGAAAGGGTTTTGCTGACCGGTTTGCGGCCCGGCTGGAGGAGCGTGCCGCAGAAGTCGAAACACGGCCTGCGGCTGCGCAGGCAGGTAACCGCAAACCGTATCGTAAAGACTTTACGGTAACGGTGTTGCTGCTTGCTGTCGCTACTTTTGGTGCTTTGACGCTGGGGCAGAGTCTGCTGTTTTTGCCGCAGCAAATGCATCAAATGGTGGCGGCGCTACCGCAGCATAATCTAACCGTGCCAAGCTGGGTGACGACCGCTGGCCAGGTTGGAGCTTTGGTGATTTTGTCGCTATACGCGGTGACGTTGCTGTTCACTATTTCCCGTTTACGGGCTCGGAAGTTGGCGTTTTGGGCGCCGCTGAGTGCCGGGCTGCTTGCGGTGTTGGTGACAACCGGGTTTATTGTGGTCGCGATGACCGCAACTATTCCGCTTGCGGTGTTAAATGACCCTGCGCAGATGCAGACCTTGTTAGATGCTATTAACGCTAATCGGTAGCTAGTTTGTTTCTGTGTTTAGTTCAGGCGCTGCGGGCAACCGTGGTGCCTGAACTATTTTTTGCCCCGGCAAATTTTTTGTGGTGTCGCTGAGCAGTGCCGCATCAATCGCTTCGATACGGCGGGCAGTTGGCAAAAACCTACTTTCGATGGAGCCCAGCAGTGCGTTGTAATCTGCGGTGGCTTTACTTAGCGAGCTGCCAAGTCGGGTCAGATGCTCAGCGATAGAGCTTAGCCGCTTGTAAAGTTCAGTGCTTAGCGCGTGCAGCTCCTGCGCTTCGGTGCTGATTTGATGCTTGCGCCAGCTGTGCTCCACAGCTTTGAGGGTGGCGTAGAGGGTAGCCGGAGAGACCAGCATTACCTTGTGGCTGAAAGCGTAATCGTGCAATTGCGGATCGGCCGCAAAAGCATGCCCGAGCAAATCATCACTGGGAATAAATGCGAGCACCATGTCGAGACTGTCTGGCAAACTGCTCTGATACTCACGCCCACCCAGCTCTTTTACGTGCTTTTTCAGTGCCGCAACGTGCGCTTGTTGTGCTTGTTTGAGCTCTGCGGGGGTCGCTGATGCAGGGAGATTAAGCAGCGCCGCGAGCGGTGCCTTAGCGTCAATAGCGATAACACGCTCTCCCGGTAAATGCACCAGAAAATCAGGGCGTAAACTAGAGCCCGAATTATTCTGCAGCGTGCTCTGGGTGGTGAAGTCGATATGCTCCTGCATTCCGGTTGCTTCAAAGAGTCGTTGCAGTGTGCTTTCACCCCACTGCCCGCGCGTGTTGGTGGCGGCCAGAGCCCGCGCCAACTGCTGTGAAGTGCTGAGCAGATGTTGCTCCGCCTGCGCGCTTTGCTGCAGCTGCCCCACAAGTTCGCCGTGCTGTGCTGCGCGCTGCTGCTCTAGCCCTTCCACACGCTCCCTTAGTACCTGCAGCTGTTGCGCCACCGGAGCTAGCTGTTGCAACACTTGATTATCCGCCGCGTTGTGGGCATCCTGCTTGGCGTTGGCATCACGGAGGGCAGCAACGAGACCCTCAAGCTGGGTTATCTCTGCGTTTCGCGCTGCTAGCTCTTCACGCATATTTGCGGTGGCGGTGCGTTCAGCAAGCTGCGCGCCCGACACCGCCAGCTCTAGCTCTCGCTGCGCCGCTGTCTGCGCGGCCGCGAGTTTATTGTGAGTTTGTCGCTGCAGCAGCAGCCAAGCGGCACCTGCCCCGAGCACAGCGCCGCCAAGCAGTGCGAAAATAACAGCAGAAAAAACCGAAAGAGTCATGCTTTAAGTTTGCCCGATAACCATGACAACTTTGCTCAAGACTGCTCACAGCGTAGAAAAATAGATTCTGGCTAAAAATTACAGGTTTATTTCTTTTTAGGAGAGACTGAAAATTACGTCGCGGTTTTCTGTAATGTGTTAAATGCACAGCGTAAAGGTGCTCTGTAAGGAGCCAGGCAAAGAAGCGTGGGGAAGATATGAATGAAAATTTGCACGGTCATTCTGAACTAAAAAAGACGATGGGTCCCGGCACGGTGTTGGCGCTTGGCGTCGGCGCGATGGTCGGTTTCGGCTGGGTAGTTTTGGTTGGTGAGTGGATCACCTCCGCCGGCTCTATGGGAGCAGCCCTGGCGTTTGCCGTGGGCGGTATCATGATGGCGCTGATGGCGCTAGTTTACTCAGAGTTGGTGGCTGCGATGCCACAGGCTGGTGGCGAGCACAATTACGTGATTCGAGCCCTCGGCCCGCGCTGGTCGTTGATTGCTTCTTGGGCAATCGCTGGCGGGTATGCGACAGTTGTCGCCTTTGAGGCGGTCGCGCTGCCGCGAGCCCTCGGCTACGTGATTAACCTGGAGCACATCAAGCTTTACAACATCGCGGGCTTCGATGTCTACCTGGTGTGGGCGCTGGTGGGGGCGATCGCGGCTATCGTTATCACCATTATCAACATTCTCGGCGCTAAAATCGCGGGCTTCGTGCAGACTTTCGTTGTCATCTTTATTTTCGCAATCGGTGCAATTTTGCTCGTTGGCACCTTCGTTGGTGGGGAGCCAGCAAAAATGGAGCCGCTGTTTACCACCACCGACCCCGGCTCGGCAACAGCTGGCTTCTTTGCGGTAATGGTTATCGTGCCGTTCATGTTTGTGGGCTTTGACGTGATTCCGCAGACCGCCGAAGAAGCAAACATGAACCCGCGTAAAATCGGCAAAATCTCTGTTATCTCCGTGTTGATTGCTGCGGCTTGGTACGTCATGATTGTGCTTGCCGTGTCTGTTGCGCTTGACGACTCAGAACTGGCAGAGGCAAACCTCCCAGCAGCTGACGCTCTGGGTGCACTCTTTAACGGCAACACCCTGATGCCAACCATTATGGTCGCCGCTGGTATCGCAGGTATCATCACCTCTTGGAACTCCCTGCAAATGGGCGCCTCGCGACTGCTCTACTCCCTGGCTCGTGGCGGGATGCTGCCAGCATGGCTGGGTAAAGTACACCCGAAGTACAAAACCCCGGTTAATGCGCTGCTGCTCCTGGGTGCATTCGCCACCCTGGCACCATTCTTTGGGCGTCCAGCGCTGATTTGGGTTGTGGACGCGGGGTCGCCGATGATTGTTATCGCCTACCTGCTGGTGATGATTTCTTTCGTCGTGCTGCGCAAACGAGAACCAGAAATGCCACGCCCGCTACGCGTCGGCGGCAGCGGCAACTTTGGTCTGATCATCGGCTACGCAGCAATCGCTGTGGCTGTTTTCCTGGTTGCGCTTTACATCCCGGGCATGCCAGCGGGCAGCCAAATCGGCTGGCAATCATGGCTGGTATTCGGGCTGTGGTGGGCAGCGGGTCTGTTCTTCATGTTCCGAGTTCCGGGCGGTATTAAGCCTGGCGTTGACGCCGAAGAAAAGGTGCTCGCCGTGTTGCAGCAGCGCCAGCGGAAGTAACGCGATCAAACCGAACCGGGCGGGGTGCGCAGTTAAGCTGTGTGCCCCGCCGCTGTTTTTTGTGGAGCTGTTATCCGTGGAGCTGTTATCCGTTCGGCTGAGCTACGGCTGGGGTGCCCGCGGGAAATATGCAGCCGCGGGAAACTCGGAGCCGGTGGAATCGGATCCACCAAACCCAGTAGAATAGCTCTGTGGCTTTAACTATTGGAATCGTCGGTCTCCCGAACGTCGGAAAATCAACCCTGTTTAACGCGCTCACCCGCAACGAGGTGCTCGCCGCAAACTACCCGTTTGCGACCATCGAGCCAAACATTGGGGTGGTGAATCTGCCTGATAAGCGGCTTGAGAAGCTCGCTGAAATTTTTGGGAGTGAGCGGATCCTGCCGGCGCCGGTATCCTTCGTCGATATTGCGGGCATTGTGCGTGGCGCCAGCGAGGGCGAGGGGCTCGGCAACCAGTTCCTGGCAAACATTCGCGAGGCAGACGCGATTGCGCAGGTGGTGCGCGGCTTTAGTGACGACGACGTGGTGCACGTTGACGGCAAGGTGGATCCAGCAAGCGATATGGAAACCATCAACACTGAGCTGATTCTCGCAGACCTGCAAACCCTGGAAAAAGCGATGGCGCGTTTTGAGAAAGAGCTGAAGGCGCGCAAGCTTGACCCGGCGAAAATGGCTGCTGCGAAAGCCGCGGAGGAAGCGCTGAACGAGGGTAAGCTGCTGAGCGCCACCGATATTGATCTGGAGCCGATTAAAGAACTCGGGCTGCTCACCGCGAAACCGTTCCTGTACGTGTTTAACGTTGATGAGGCGGTGCTCACCGATAAGGCGCGGCATGATGAGTTGGCGGCACTGGTGGCTCCGGCGAAAGCGATTTTCTTGGACGCGAAGCTGGAGAGCGAGCTGATTGACCTTGACGACGCTGACGCAGCGGAGCTGCTCGCATCAGTCGGGCAGGAAGAAAGCGGGCTGGATCAGCTGGCGCGCATCGGTTTTGACACGCTTGGGCTGCAGACCTATCTGACGGCCGGGCCAAAAGAGGCGCGCGCCTGGACTATCCGCAAGGGCTGCACCGCGCCGCAGGCGGCCGGCGTGATCCACACCGATTTTGAAAAGGGTTTCATTAAGGGCGAGATTATCTCCTTCGACGACCTGGTGGAGTGCGGCTCAGTGGCGGCTGCGCGCGCTGCCGGCAAGGCGAGGCTGGAAGGCAAAGATTACGTGATGCAAGACGGCGACGTGTGCGAGTGGCGGTTTAACGTCTAGTTCGCGGCAAGATAAGTGTGATGGCAGACCCGCCCGGGTAACTGGGCGGGTTTTGTTCTGCGCGTAACTTCGCAAAAGTGACAATTCGGTGTTGGGCAGAAAAGCGTAAAATATTCCTATGACAGAAGCTGTGGTAGTGCTTATCGGTGCGGCGGTGTTGCTGGCTGGCAGTCTGCTGATCGTGTGGTTGGGGCGTTTGAGCGAGCGGGGCACGCTCGCGCGCAATTACCTCGCGGGGCTGCGCACTCGGCAGACGCTCGCGTCTGATGAGGCTTGGATTGCCGGCCACCGGGCAGGTGCAAAATCGATGATTGTTGGCGGTGCTGGCGGTGCTGTGGGAGCGGTAGCGGGAATCGTCTTCGGGGTGTTGTTTATGCTCGGCACGGTTACGCAAGTGGCGGCCGAAAACCTCATCGCTTGTGCCGTCGTAGTGTCTTGCGGTTGGATGATTATTTGGGTTTTGGTTGCGACCGCCAAAGCAAACCGTGCCGCGCGCGAGGTTAATGAGCGTGCGCGGAGCGCCGCCTCGATTAATTCTCAGGCTTGATAATGCCAGCCGACGTATCGGGGATGAACAGGTCTTCTATCTGCACCCCGAATACCGCAGCGAGTTTAAAAGCCAGCGGCAGCGACGGGTCGTACTTGCCACTTTCGATGGCGATAATTGTTTGCCGCGACACGTCTACTTTGGCGCCGAGCTCTGCCTGCGACCAGCGCAGCTCGGTGCGGCGCTCTCTGATATTGTTACGTATTTTCCCTCTTTACCGGTAGCGGATGATTGCGACGGTGGATCCAACCACCCAACTGCCCATCATCACTGCAAAGGCAAACAGCCAGCTCAGATGTGGGCCCCCGAAAGCCTCCAGCAGCCCAACCGTCAACAGAATTGGCACTCCGATCGCGAATGCGAGCACGAAAGACTCGGCCAGTTTGCGCCTCCCGAACTCGTCTGAATCCCGGTAAAGCGCGGCAACTGCCCACGCGATAATCACCACGCTCGGCAGTGTGAGTAGGGCGGGCAGCCAGTCGCCGATGCCGGCGCCCCGCAGCACAATCGCAACGAGGAGGGAAACCGTGTAAAGCGCCATGCCGCTGCCGAGGCGCATCGAGTAGCGTCGCATTGCCCCGTGCATGCGGTCAGTTTGGGTAGCGTTTATGCTGTGCGGCAGTGCCGACGACAATTCTTGCGGCCCGTGGGTAGTGTTCATGATTTTACCTTTCAAACGGAAACTTTAAGCGGTAATTGGTTCACTTCATTGGGTGGGCGAACTCACACCTAAAATGTACAGCATCCTTTACATTGATGTCAAGAGTGCTTGACATTAATGTCAAAAGTGTTTTACATTTTGTGCTTCAGTGCTGCGCTCGTTGCTAGCAGTGGCGGTTTGCGTCGCTGGTAGCACGGTTGCGATTGTGCGGCTGTTAATGCGGAGTTCTGTGCGACTTGGCCTGCGCAGTGACTAGAATTAGACTGCGGAGCCTGTTAGTGCTTACGTGCCTCACGAAAGCGCGGGCAGTCAGTGAGTCAAGTCGCGAGCAGAAAAGCAGCGCAAACTAGGGAGGAACGGCTTAATGCGTATTATGACAGTTTGCACCGGCAATATTTGCCGTTCACCGCTCGGGGAGTACTTGTTGCGAGTCGCGGCGCTAGAGCGGGGCGCCGAGCTTGAGGTCGCATCCTCCGGTATTTCTGATGAGGAGCGCGGCAACCCAATCGATCGCCGCACTAAGTTGATTCTTGATGAGCTCGGCATTGACTCAGGCAGCCACCGCGCCAAACAGTTTCAGCCCGCAGACTTCGCTCACTACGATTTGATTTTGGCGATGGATCTGCCGCACTATCACGCTCTGAAGCGCATGGCGAAGACTGCTGATGACAGCGCCAAAGTGCGTCTAATGCGAGAATTTGACCCGCAGGTTGCGGCCGAACCGTTCGAAAATTTCGGGATTTACGACCCTTGGTACGGTGATTGGGAAGATTTCCAGATCACCTACCGCATGATTCGCGATGCAGTACCGGGGGTTATTTCGCATGTCTTAGACCAGGGTGCGGCGTCGGCAGCGTAAATTGTAGAGCCGTTAAGGCCTGATGAAAAATGTATTGAAATCTCTTTTTTTTTTCGATATATGATGTGCTTACCGGTTAAAAATTATCGGAAAGAGAGGCAAAGATGTCAGACACTTTTCCTATGAATTACAACCTTGCTTGGATTGCAAGCATTGCAATCTTGCTCATCCTGATGATTGCTGCTCTGGTAAGCCTTTACAACTCCAGAAGCAGAATGGATAAACTGCATCTGCTGCTGTGGGTAGTGGTAATCATCGTTTTCCCGCTGTTGGGCAGCCTCGTTTGGTTTGCTCTTAAAAACACTTTTGTTGTGACCGGGGAGAACACCTAGCTGTGTAAACACGTTTGGCTAGCGCAGCATATATATCGAATAAGTGCCGGGTTTACCCTTCAAAAGTTTGGGTGAACCCGGCACTTGTCGTATCGATGCGGTTTTAGTGCCACTCACGCGCGGCAGAGATATCCGTAACGAGTGCATATTCTGTGCCGGTGCGGGTGCGTTCAACCAGTTCAAAATCAATCAGGTAGCGTCGAAGTGCCGGAAAATCATCGTCAAACTGTCGCAGCCGATGATTAATCTCTGCCTCGTTAATCACCTCGCCGGGTTTTAGCACTTGGCGAGCAACCCACTGTAATAATTCCCGACGCTCGGCAGGGTTCATCGGATAGCGGTGGATCCGCCCTTCCCGCACCCACTTATCGATGCCTTCACGTTTCTTAGCGGGGTTTGCCGCGAGCATTTCAGCAAAAACACTCTCGTTTAAAGCTCCTGCGGCGTCTATAATTGCGGAATCAGTTAAACCTGCTTGTAGTTTAACAAACTGTTTCGCTTTCAAATCAGATGCCGCCACCGCGAAATTCTCGCCTAGCAGCAGCCGCGCAAAGACCTTGCGGGTTTGCGGGTTTGCGAGCAGCGCCACAATGCGCCGTGAATTAGTTTCAGTGCTCAAGTTGTTTTCCTTAACAGGGGAAGTAAAAGTATATGTTTAGTGTAGAGCAATCTATCGTTGTAGACTGTTAAATATGTATGAAATTCGTGCTGCAACTATCGAGGATGTTCCCGCGCTTGTGGAATTTGGTGCAGCGTATGTGCCGAGTTTTTATGCGCCTATTATCGGTGAAAAAGCAGCAGCAGCGTTTCTAGAGTGGTGGTCTGAAAATTATTTCAATCAGGCTATTAACGGTAAAAATGTGTTTGTCGCCGTTGCCCCTGCGGAAGACCGCGCAGCGAATACAGCTGAACGGATTGTGGGTGTTGCTGAGTGGGGTACTCATGAGGGGCAGCCGGTGCTGTGGCGCCTGTATGTAGCGCCGGATCTGCGCAGCCGCGGGCTGGGCGCGCAGCTGCTGCAGCAGATTATCGCCGCCTTGCCTGAGGGCAGTAAAACCTTGCTCACCGAGCATGTAGGAGGCAACCTGCGGGCAGCCGCTTTCTATGAGCGGGAAGGTTTTAAGCTGCTGCGTCGCGATGCGCACGCTTCGGGTGATACTAATCGGGACACCGTATGGCGTGAAAAGCAGCTTGCTAATCTTGAAGCATGAAGATTCTGGTTACCGCGTTTGACCCCTTCGGCGGCGAAGCCGTAAACCCTGCAGGGCTAGCCGTGCAGCGACTGCCCGCAGAAATAGCAGGAGCAACAATCGTCACCGCCGAAGTACCCACCGTGTTTGGGATTGCGGGAGAGAAAGTCGCAAAGCTTATCGCCGCTGAAAACCCTGACGCTGTGGTGTGCGTCGGGCAGGCGGGTGGCCGCAACGCGGTTACTCCGGAACGCGTCGCCATTAACCTGCGAGATGCGCGCATCCCAGACAACGCTGGTGAACAGCCCCTAGACACCCCTGTTGCCGCAGCCGGCCCCGCCGCATACTTCACCACGCTGCCGGTTAAAGCCATGACCAAAGCAGCACGTGACGCAGGTATTCCCGCGTCGCTTTCAAACACCGCCGGCACCTTCGTGTGCAACGACATTATGTACAGTGTGCTGCACCACATCGCGACCACAAAACTACCGGTGCGCGCCGGCTTCATCCACGTGCCATACCTGCCAGAGCAAGCCGCAGCTCACCCCGGAGAGCCGAGCATGCCGCTTGCTGACATTGTCACCGCGCTCACCGCAATGCTGGCGGCGCTCGCCACCTGCGAGACAGATATCAGCAGCGTTGAGGGCACTATAAATTAGCTGGCACTATAAACTAAAGACAACACCTTGCGGTTGCGCTGTGCCTTGCATCGCGTAGAATGGCGCTCGCTTGTCAGCTCACCCACTACAAACCATTACCGACTCGAAAGCTAAACCGTGTACCTCAAAAGCCTCACCCTGAAAGGATTTAAATCCTTCGCACAGGCAACCACGTTTAGTTTCGAGCCGGGAGTTACTGCAATCGTCGGCCCCAACGGTTCGGGCAAATCAAACGTGCTCGACGCGCTCGCCTGGGTGATGGGCGAACAGGGCGCAAAAACCCTGCGCGGCGGCAAAATGGAAGACGTCATTTTCGCCGGCACCGCCAGCCGCGGCCCGCTCGGCCGCGCCGAGGTGAAACTCACCATCGACAACAGCGACGGTGCGCTGCCAATCGCATACACCGAGGTCACCATCAGCCGCACCCTGTTTCGCAGCGGCGCCAGTGAATACGCTATCAACGGCGAAACCTGCCGGCTGCTTGACGTGCAAGAGCTGCTCAGCGACTCCGGCCTTGGCAAAGAAATGCACGTGATAGTGGGGCAAGGCCAGCTTGACAGCGTGCTGCGTGCCAGCCCCGAAGAACGCCGCGGCTTTATTGAAGAAGCAGCCGGCATTCTGAAACATCGCCGCAGGCGCGAACGCACCCTGCGCAAGCTGCAGGCGATGGAAACCAATTTCACCCGCCTCAAAGATCTCGAAACTGAGCTGCGGCGGCAGCTTAAACCCCTGAGCAAACAGGCGCAAGTAGCGCGCGAAGCACAAACCATCGCCGCCACCCTGCGTGACGCCAAAGCCCGCTTGCTGGCTGACGATATCACCTCCGTGCAAGCAGAAATCGCAGACCTCGCCGGGGCCGCAGCAGAACGTGCCGCAGCGCGCGGTGCTCTGCAAGACAAATACGAACTGCAGCAGCAGCGCATCACCAGTCTTGAACAGCAAGAACACACTGAGCAGCTCGACGCCGCCCGTCGCCTCGTGGTTGAGTTTGAGGCGGCACAGTCACGTCTGCAGGGTTTGCAGTCGCAGGCTGAGCAGCGGCTGCAATTCTTGGCGGGGCAAGACGAACCAACCGTGATTCCGAACCGGGTGACGCAGGCCGATGTGGATCGCGTCAGCGCCGAGTTGCAGCGTCTCGAAGCGCTAGTGCCAGAGGCGCGCGAAGCCCACGCCGCAGCCAGCATCGCCGTGCAGCACAAACGCGAAGCGTTAGACGCTGTAGACAAAGAGATCGCCGCTGCCGCCGCAGCGCTTAACGCCTACGAAATGCAGCTGACGAAACTTGGCGGGGAACACGCCGCCGCGATCCGTAGACAGCAAGAGCGCGAGGCCGAACACAGTCGGCGCGAAACTGCCGCCAGTGCCGCGACTAGCCGGCTCGAACAGGCGGAAGCAGCCCTCAAAGAACTAGAAACCGCGGAGCAGGCGGGCGGATCCACCACCGCAGCAGCGAGCGATCTGGAACAGGCATATAACGCTGCCGGCGAGACGCAAACCCGGCTCGAAACAGAGCGGGACCAGCTGCAGGCAGCCCTGCACCGTGCCGAACGAGACCAGGTTGCGTTACAGGCAACACACACCGCGCTTGCGGCGCAGCTGGGGCAGCACGATGGCGGCGACGCGGTAATCGCCGCGGGGCTCCCGGGCGTGCACGGTAAGGTCGCGACGCTGGTAGAAGCTGACGCAACACACACCGCTGCGCTGGGGTTGCTGCTTGGCGACGCCCTGCTGGTTGCAGATGAAGCCGCTGCAACGCGGGTTTTGCAGCACGCGGCGGAGGCGGACCTCGGGCGCGTGCAAGTGGTTTTGGCGACGGCTGCCCCGGAAATAGACTCCGCCACGACCGCAGCGCAGCTTTCACCGCAGATAGCTGAGGCGCTCGTCGCGGTTGGCGCGGTGCACGCCGAATCAGTGATTACTGCCGCATCCGGAGTCAAGGCGCTGCTGCACACCGCGTTTTTAGCGCCCGATCTCGCCTCTGCACAGCGGCTCGCGGCAACCCTCTCCGGCCACCTCGAACACTTCACAATTGCCACGTCGCACGGTGAAATTGTGACCCCGCACACTGCGGTTGGTGGATCCGCCACCAGCAAATCCCTTCTTGAAGTGCGGGCGGAATACGACACCGTCACGGCCCAGCTCGACACCGCAACAGCCGTGGTGCAAGACGCGAAACAGCGCTGGGAGGCAGCTCGCCAGGCGGTGCAGGAAGCCAAAACTCGTGCCGCGGAACTGTATCGACAGCTGCGGCAGGCGGACAGCGCCCGAGCTGAATTCGCTGCGAAATGGCAGCGTGCCGCAGCGCAGGTGGAAGCTGCGAAAGCCGAGCAGGAGCGCGCTCGGGGTGCGGTGGCAGAGAGCGAGAATCGAGTGGCGGAGGCTGCAGCGGCAGTGGCGACTGCGGCGGCAGCGGTGACGGAGTTTGAAAAGCAGCCACGGCCAACCGTGGAACATTCCGTTCGCGATGAGCTAGCCGCAGCATACGAAGAAGCACGGGCCGCGGAAGTGGAGCAGCGCATGACGGTGCAGCGCGCCCAGGAACGTGCTCGCAGCGCCGAAGGCGCATACCGTCGGGTGCGAGA
>NZ_JACIFD010000012.1 GCF_014197205.1 Canibacter oris | reverse complement strand
CGCGCGCCGGGTGATCATCATCAAACCCGAGGGCATTAAAGTTAAACCAGTCGTGCTCCAGCTCTGGCCCCTCGGCAATCTCCCAACCCATCGCCACAAACACGTCTGCCATTTCTTCCTGCAGTTGCGCCAGCGGGTGCCGACCGCCGCTCACAGCACGCTGCGGGGCGGCGGTCACATCAACAGCTTCAGCCGCTAGCTGCGCCGCTGCCTCTGCCGCCGCAAGCTTCTCTTCCTGGGTTTTAAACACGCGCTCCAGCTGGCCACGCGCTTGCCCCATCAGCTTGCCGGTTTCGGCCTTCAGCTCTTTGGGCACTTCGCGCATCAAGCCATTCAGTTTGGCAATCGCGCTGTGCTCGCCGAGGTGTTCAGTTTTTGCTTGCTTGAGGTCAGCCAAGGTTGTAGCCGCGTTAAAAGCTGCAACCGCAGCGTCAGTTGCGGCCGCAACTGCCTCAGGATTAATCGGATTTACTTCAGCCACGAAGATAAGTTTAGCGCTTTTGCCGACGCTGCGCCCACCAGGCAGAAGTACTATAATTACGGTCATGACCACTCTGCGTAGCAACCGTCAGGCCCCGCGTCAGCGTCGGGCTGTTGACAGCTACGCTCGCGACTTGCGCGGCTGCGGTGTCGCACACCTTCGCTGATGCTGCCGCCCCCAGCCTGTTTGCGGTTGCGCTGGCTGTGGTGCTGACCGCACCGCTCGCGGTTTTTGCGCTCGGCCGCAAACACACCAAGGGCGCTTTAGCGGTCGCGGTGCTGCTGACCCAGCTGCTGTTCCACTGGGTTTTTATCTGGTGCACACCTGCTTCACTCAAGCTGTTTGAAACCGCGGGGTCGCACCAGCACGGGCATACCGCGGCAGCACACTTTGATTTTGCGGCTGCGACAACCGCAACCGCGGGGCACTCCGCACAAATGCTAGTCGCCCACGTGATTGCTGCGCTGTTCGCGTTAGCGCTGTTGCTCACCGCCGAGCACGCTTACGGTTTTATTCTGGGATACACCACAGCCGCGGTGCGCGCAGTGGGCTTGCTGCGCGGCGGTGGCTCGATCCACACCCCTAAAAATTTACGTCTACCGCAGTTTGCGGTGCCGTCGCTTAAAACTCAAATTTTACTGCTGTCGCGGGGGCTTAGAGCGCCTCCTGTGCGTGCTGTGTCATAACTATTCACAAGCACACAGAAAGATTGCACATGAAAAAATTCTTAGCAGCGCTTGCTGCTGGGGCGCTTGCCGTTTGCGGTTTGCTCGTCTCAGCGCAGCCAGCCACGGCACACGATGTGTTGGTGCACACCGATCCGGCACACAACCAAATTTTAGAGAGCACGCCGGAGCAGCTCACCCTCACCTTCAATAACGAAATTATTGATTTAGAGGGCGCTAACTTGGTTGAGGTTCGGGACGCAGCTGATGCGACCATCGTCACCACTGCCCCGCAGGTGTCAGGCACCACAGTGACACAGCAGCTGCGGGAGTTAAGCGCAGACAGCGTTTACCGTGTGGTGTGGCGCGTAGTTTCTTCTGACGGGCACCCGATTGAGGGCAGCTTTAACTTCGGAGTTGGCAGTGTGACTGAGGTGGACCTGGCGCAACTGCCCGCTCCCATCAACGTGGCCGCTAACGCCCTGGAGCTGAGCCCAGAGCTGGCGGCGTCACAGCAGCAGATTGCCGTCACCACTCCGGCAGAGCAAGAAGCTCAAAACGCAGACACTGCCACCGCAGCTACCGCAGCAGCCCCGGTGGTGGCGATCAGCATCACCGCGGTGCTAGTAGCGGTGCTTGTGATTGCGTGTGTTATTTGGTACACCCGCACTCAACGCAAATCATAAATCTATTAAATTTTAGGAAAATATATGTCATTGAACAGCAAGTTAATTCGCACCACTGCAGCGTTAAGCACCGGCTTTTTAGCATTCGGCGCGCTGACCGCCTGCGCTAATCAACAAGAAACTGCTGAGTCACACGACCACAGTCATGCAACCACGGCGAACCACGATCACAAGCACTCGCTGCACACTCACGAGATGTGGGTAAAGGCTGCTGACCAGGGCGCGCACACCGCGATTTTCGGCAACCTGCACAGCGACCTGAAAGACAAGGACTTGGTGATTGAAAAGGTCACCACTGACGTTGCTGAGGCGGCTGAAATTCACGAGGTTGTCAACGGGAAAATGCAGCCGGTGGCCGGCGGCCTAACCCTGGGAGCAGGGCAAGAGCTTGATTTGGAGCCGGGCGGGCATCACCTGATGCTGCTGAACCTGAAACAACAGCTGCGCGCCGGCGACACCGTGAAATTCACGCTGCACCTTAAGGGCGGTGAAGAGATTGCGCTGGAGGCGGTTGTGCGCGACTACAGCGGCGCTAACGAGGAATATGGTCACAGCGGCCACGGCGACCATGACAGCCACGACGGCCACGGCGACTCTGAGTCAGGGCATGACCACTAATTCTGCTGCGCATGATAGCGTTGCGGCGTCAGAGTCGTCGCCTGTCGATTCTGGCGCCGCGGGCACCACGCTGAGCCGGCGGGGGCTGCTCGGCTCGGTTGCTGCGGGGGCCGGCGTCGCCGCACTTGGAGCTGTTGCGGGAGCCGGTGTCACCAGGGCCACAAACCATAGTGAAGTAGCAGCAGCGCTTAACAGCACAAAAACCGGCACTGATGTGATTAGCTGCCACGGCACCCAACAGGCCGGGGTCACAACCCCCGCCACTTCGCACCTGCGCGCGCTCGCTTTCATGCTGCGGCCTGAAGTGCAGCGTGAAGATTTGCAGCGTTTGATGCGTCTTTTGACTGCCGACATCGAGGCGCTCACCAGCGGTGCCGCTCCGGTTGCCGACTCGGAGCCGCACCTTGCGTTGGTGCCGGCTCGTCTCACCATCACTGTGGCGGTTGGCGCCGAGTTTGTGGCGCGGGTGAATCCAGCCGCTGTTCCCGAGTGGTTGGGACCGTTGCCGGCTTTCAAGAAAGACCGCTTAGCGCCGGAGTTTAACGACGGCGATTTGCTACTGCAAATCACCGCTGACGATCAGGTTACGGTGTCGCACGCGGCACGGGTGCTGACACGCACTGTGCGCTCTTTCACCACCCCGCACTGGATTCAGGACGGTTTCCGTCGCACCCGCGGCAGCGAACCCGACGGCACCACAATGCGAAACCTGATGGGGCAGGTAGACGGTTCCTTTAATCCGGAACCAACAGACCCTGATTTCTCCTCCCTGGTGTGGCTTGACGCTAGCGCCGGGTGGTTAGCCGGTGGCACGTGTCAGGTGCTGCGACGGATTCGGATGGAGCTTGACACCTGGGATGAGGTGGATCGGCCCGGTCGCGAGGCCACCATCGGGCGCACCCTGGCGACGGGTGCCCCGCTCACCGGCGGCAGTGAGAAAGACCCAGGCGATTTCAGCGCGGTCAACGAGCTCAAGCTCCCGGTGATTCACGCCGCCGCACATATCCGGCGGGCGCACAGCACAGACCCGACTGAGCGGATTTTCCGCCGCTCCTACAACTACGATGCCGGCAGTGAGCAGGGGCTGCTGTTTATGTGCTACCAGCGTGACCCTCGCAAACAGTTCATTCCGATTCAGCAGCGCCTGGATGATCTAGATATGTTGAATCAGTGGGTAACCCACACAGGCAGTGCGGTTTTCGCGGTGCTGCCCGGCTGGCAGCCCGGCGGAATACTGGCACAAACGCTGTTCGAGCTGTAATGCTCACGAAACCCAGTTTAAGCTGCAGCGCAAACGCAACCTTCGTTTGCGCTGCAGTGTACGCCCTGCCCAAGCTCCGCGGCAAACACCGCAACGCTTAACCGCGCTGCGCGAAAGCGGTGGTATAAAGGCTCACTGCGGCAGCGGTTGCCAGGTTCAGCGACTCCGCTGCACCGTAAATCGGGAGCTTGCGAGCTACTGTGCACAGCGCACTGTCTGCAGCGGTGAGCCCACGCGCTTCGTTACCGAAAACCCACGCAACCGGTTGCCGTAGCAAAGCATCACCGGGATGCACCTCTGCGCCGCGCAGATCCGCTGCAATCGAGGTCACATCAGCGGCATGCAGTACCTCTAAAACCGCATCCAGCTGTTTTTCCACCAGCACCGGCAAGTGAAACAGCGATCCGGTTGTGGCACGCACCACCTTCGGATGCCACGGATCCACGCTGTCCCCCGTAAAAATCACGGCGTCAGCACCGGCGGCGTCAGCAGCACGCAAAACTGTGCCCGCATTGCCAGGGTCCCGGACATCATGCAAAATAGCAAGCAGTCGGCTGGATCTCGCAAGCTCGGTCAGCGGAGCGTGGGCGGGGCGATCCACCACCGCAATCAGCCCCTGCGGAGTCACCGTGTCGCTGAGCTTTGCAAGCACCTGGGGCGTCACCATTTCGATGCGCACCCCGGCACTGTCAGCAGCCCGCTCCACATCGAAGTGATTGCTGCGGCCAACCACAGTAGCGTATATGACGTGGATCCGCGCGCCCGAGGTGAGCGCTTCCAAAATCGCGTGCGGCCCCTCGACCAGAAACCGCCCTGCCGCCAAGCGATCTTTTTTACGCAGCAGCTGTGCAGCCTTCTTAATCTGCCCCGCGCCCGGATTCTCAATCATTGTTCGCTCCCCCTACTTTATAAATCCAATTCTCGCTATCGTGCTACTGCATAATCTCCGAGGTTAATACCGGGATCTTATATTCTGTGTCCCACAGCTTATTTAACCGTTTCGTGAGCTCCGGCGCCATCGACTTCGCAAATGAACGAGCAAGGTGATCATTATCAAAGTAGACCGGAATCCCGCCGATCACCCCGTAGCAGTTACCCTGCTGACAAATCAGGTCATTCAGCTGCAAACCTCGCACTCGCTCACGCTGCGCGCCAAGATTCGTCACCACGGCATCCGTTGTTGTTGCCTCATACAGATAGTCGCGCTGCAGCACCTCTGACTCGGGCGCGCTGCACTTTGCGACAGCGGTGAAATTCAGCTCTACACAGGTCGGGCCTAATTCTTGCCCAGCAAATGGCACGTCACGGAGCACCGTAACCCGAGCCCCCTGAGCCGCCCACGCAGCAAAATTTTCTGCCGCGTTTTGGATGATGTCAGCCTCTTTTAACCCCTGCGTGAACGCGCCCTGCGATTTCGACGCACTGATTACGAAAATCATGTCAGGGTTATTTGCAGCCACAAAATCGGCTGTGCTCGCCGCGTATGTTTGGCAGTCGCTTGCCGCTAGCCCCGCACTAATTTGGTGCTGTGGTAGCACAACCGGGTAGCAGCTGCCGAGCGCTGAGAAGTGAAGTCTCCAATTATTTTCGGCCGCAATCATGCTGAACGTATGAAACAGGTGCTCGGCGTGCGAGTCACCCACTAGCATCACTTCAACGGCATCCGCAGCCCCGGTACTGTAATCACAAACAAGATTTACTTTTGCCCCTGCCAAAGGTGTTGCTGCCGGCACACAATTTTCATCTGGCATACTCCATGGCCACTGTTCCGAAAGCTCAGTGATGAATGAATCACTGTACAAAACCTCGGCACACGCAGCAGGGTGCGCAGCCGCTTCCGCCCCAAGACAGATCGGTTCCCCGGCCGCAATTATTTGCTCAATGGCTTTCTGCGATGCCCGCAAATTAACATCAATTCGCTGCTGCCCAGACGCAATTACTGTGGTGCTGGCAGCAGCCACTATCGCAATGCTCGCAGCAATCGCAGCAAAAGTTACCCGCGGCCGCTGCGCCGTAAATAACCGCCGCCTTGCAGGTTCTTCAATGAACCGATAGGTCAACTCTGCCGCTACCAGAGTTAACAGCACGACAAGAATTTTATGTGGCAATTGCAGGAGCTGTCCGAACACAAATGGCAACGTCACGATCAATGGCCAGTGCCACAGGTAAATGCTGTAGGAGCGTTTCGCGATGTACTGTGAGGCGCGATTCTCCACCGCAAATGCAAGTGGTTTAAACACGGTTTGCGGCCCGGCCAAAATCACCAGCACCACGCCGCTCGTCGGTAGCAGCGAGGCAAAACCGGGAATCGGATCAGCTCCCGAGAACACCACAAAAGACACCGCTATCATGCCGTATCCTGCAAGCTGCAGCAGGGTTGTAAGCGCGGCCGTAGCTGCACCGCGAGCCTGTAACCAGCGCTGCAGCGCCGGCCAGCCGGCAACGCAACAGGCGCCGAGCATGAATTCCCAGGCTCGTGCCAAGGTACTGAAGTAAGCGGAGCTTTGATTTAGTTGCAGCTGCCACAACGCAACCACGAAAAACACTGCAAACAGCGCCGCGGTGAAAAGCAGCAGGCGATTAAAACGGAAACGGCTAAAACGGAAACGGCCGGCTACCGTGTAAACCAGCAGGAGCAGACACGGCCAAACGAGATAAAACTGTTCCTCTACGGAGAGTGACCAGTAATGCTGTACCAGAGTGTGTGGTTGTTGTTGCGCAAAGTAATCTGTTTGGGAGAAGAACAGCGCCCAGTTTTGGAAGTATGCAGCAGATGCAAAAGACTCCCACGCGTTCGCTGCCCATCTACTGTTTGGAAGAAACAGTACCGTTAGCAACAGCGATGCCAAAATAACCGTTAACGCCGCTGGCAGGAGGCGGCGGGCGCGGCGGACGTAAAAACGTGGCAGGTTGATTGCGCCGGTTTTGTGGTGTTCCCGCATCAGGTGCCCGGTAATCAGAAAGCCGGAGATGACGAAAAAGATATCGACACCGAGAAAACCGCCTGGGAGGTGCCACGGCGAGAGGTGGTTAATGACAACCGCAGTAACCGCAATGGTTCGTAAAAATTGCACGTCGGTGCGCAACACCGAGCGATTCGGCGCAGCAGCAGCTAGTGTCTGCGGTGCCTGGCGCGGTGCGGGTGACGATGCAAACTGCGGTGCGGGGTCAGACATCGGTCTCTTTTCGGTGTTGAGTGTTTCTTACAAGCCTATATAACTTTGGGGCGACCGCTGACCGCGATCGCCCCAAAGTCTTAAAGGTCAAGCTTAAGCAGCTTTTGGCGCAGAAGTATCTGCTGGCAGTGCATCTTTAGCAACCTGCACCAGGGTTGCAAAGGTAGCTGGATCGTTGGTAGCCAGCTCTGACAGGATGCGACGATCTACCTCAACCCCGGCCAGGTTCAGCCCCTGGATGAAACGATTGTAGGTTAGGCCGTTTGCGCGGGCACCGGCGTTGATACGCTGAATCCACAGGCGGCGGAAGTTGCCCTTGTTCTTACGGCGATCGTTGTAAGCGTAAACGTATGAGTGCAGCAGCTGCTCTTTAGCCTTACGGTAAAGGCGTGAACGCTGACCGCGGTAACCTGACGCACGCTCGAGAACAACGCGGCGCTTCTTATGGGCGTTAACAGCCCTCTTTACTCGTGCCATTTCTTATTTATCCTTCTAAAATCTCTGTTGCTTCTCTAGATACTGGGCTACAGACCGAGCATCTTCTTAGCCTGCTTCACATCGCCCTTTGCGAGCACCTGATCAGCATTCAGACGACGTTTACGCTTTGAAGCCTTAACCTCGAGGTTGTGGCGCATACCCGCCTGCTGCTTCATCAGCTTGCCGCTGCCGGTTACACGGAAGCGCTTCTTAGCTCCCGAGTGAGTCTTCTGCTTAGGCATGATTCTCCTTGATTACGTTAGCTGCCGGAAACCGGCAACAAGTTAGCTCTTGTCAGCTGCCGCTTGGCTCTTCTCGGCACGTGCCTGGCGCCGTTCAGCTTTTTCCTGAGCACGACGCGCGTTCATTTCCGCACGAGCTTCTGACTTATTCTTTATTGGTGCAATCACCATCACCATGTTGCGGCCGTCCTGTCGAGGGCGTGATTCCACCACTCCGAACTCAGCAATATCCTCTGCAAATTTCTGCAGCAGCTGCACACCGAGCTCTGGGCGTGACTGTTCGCGCCCACGGAACTGAATCATCGCTTTGACTTTGTCCCCACCGTTTAAGAAGCCGACTGCTCGTTTCATCTTAGTCTCGTAGTCGTGGGTGTCAATTTTCAGCCTAAAACGCACCTCTTTCAGCTGCGTATTAGCCTGGTTGCGACGAGCCTCTTTGGCTTTTTGCGCAGCCTCGTACTTAAACTTCCCATAATCCATGATTTTGGCAACGGGTGGTTTTGAATTCGGGGCCACCTCAACAAGGTCAAGATCTGCCTCCCGAGCAAGACGCAACGCGGTAGCAACTGATACAACACCAACTTGCTCTCCGCCGGGGCCCACAAGCCTAACTTCTGGGACTCGAATGCGTTCATTAGTACGTGGTTCGCTAATAGCTCGCTCCTCAACAATAATTTGACGGCAGCACATCCCGTGATGCACCAAGAAACGAACTATAGAACAGTTGCCTGCTCTGCACCCTCAAGCTATCACCATACGGTGACGGAGTGCCAACTACCAAACACCTAAAATCAGAAAGTGCTGGTGGGAGATTATCCGCTTCAGTCTCAGTTTTCTGAGAGCCAAAAACAACATTACCACAATCATGAGCTGTTTTCACGGTCTCGCAAATATTTTGTGAGCTTTCGAGAGCCCCTGCTGCAACTTTCCTCACAGTGTGGTGTGATTGTAACTATGACTGAAAACTCTCTCCCAGAAGAAGTTGTTGCGGAAGCAACCCGCGACATTGCCGACGTTGCTGCTGTCGAGGTTATCACCACTGCGTGCGTGCATCTGCTGAGCGCAGCAGCGGTTAAAGTAGGCCTGGCTGATGACCCTGAAAACCAGATTGATCTTGATGAGGCTCGCAAACTTATTAATGCTCTAGCCGGTTTAATTACCGCCGCCGCTCCCGAAGTCAGCGACATGCACGCCCGCAGCCTCCGCGATGGACTGCGCAGCGTGCAGCTAGCTTTCCGTGAAGCTTCCACGATTCCTGATGCGCCAGGCGCTGGCCCAGGCGAGAAATGGACCGGCTCGGTTATCTAACCGCGCACCTCTACCGCACGCACCAGGCACCTCGCCTGGTGCCTAGTTTGCTGCCGCACCTCTAACCGGGCTGGCGCGGCAGCATAAGCGCCCGATTAAACCGCTACCACTCGCAGCTTCAAAGAGTCAACACTCGAGGCTAGCTGCGGGTGGTTTTGCCATTTTTGTGCCGCTTGATTTGCAGTTGCTTGCATCTGAGTTGTTGGCAAACCACCGACAATCCCGAGCACCAGCTCCGTCTCCGGTGTCAGCAAACGCATTTCCGGGTCAGCTGGCAGTAACGCCACCAGCTGCACCAGTTCGTCTGCGGTAAGCTCAGCGGTTGCCAGTGCTGCAATTTCTGGGTCAGCCCAGCTCGGCGTAAAGTCTGCCGCGGCTGCAACCACCGCAAACTGATTATGACGCAGCCCGAACTCGGTTTCTGTGGTTCCAGGATCGATTATCACGAGCTCAGTCTGTTCTTCCGCAGCCGCTAGCAGCGCCTGTGGCAACGGCACGGGAATTGGTCTAGCGGTAGGATCCCAGCGCCGCATCGCGGCTGTTGAAGAAAACACCGGCATAACTTTACGCCCGTCCGGCGCAGCAACGGTGACAATCGAAAGCTCCTGAGTTTTTTCAACGGTTTTGCCTTCCGGCGTCACCCCGATATCTCCAGCAACTGTAAGCAACGGAATCAGCACCCGCACTTCTTGCAGTGCCAGCAAAGCCTCTCGTTGCGCTGCTGCGAGTGCGCGGAGACTGCTGCTAATCTGTGCTGGATCGCGCTCTGCGCTGGCTTTAAAATAGACAGCTGCCGCAGCTCTGACTTGCTGCACCGCAGCCAGGTATGTGGGCGGCGCGGTACCGTCGTCTTCAGCAAACGCGGTGTCGTGATGAGTAAAACTGCGTCCCTCCCATGGGAAGCCTGCTGAGTCCGCTCTACCGCCGGCAGTGATTCCTGCTGGTAACCCGGTTCTAGTCTGCGAGAAGTGTGGTCTATCGCCAGTCGAAGGAAGTTTTTTAATAGCCATCTTAACCTGCCACCTGCAGTGCTTCCTGTAGCGTGAACTTCCCAGCATAGAGCGCCTTACCGATAATCGCACCCTCGAGCCCAAGCGGCACCAATGTTTTGAGATCGGCAAGATCTTGCAACGCGGAGATTCCACCGGACGCGACAACCGGTTTCCCGGTTTTTTCTATCACCTGTTGCAACAGTTGCAGGTTGGGGCCGCGCAGGGTCCCGTCTTTAGTGACGTCCGTTACAACATATCGAGCACACCCGGCGTCTTCCAGCCGCGCTAACACATCCCACAGGTTCCCCCCTTCGGAGGTCCAACCTCGCCCCGCTAGAGTCTCACCACGCACATCTAAACCGACCGCTATTTTGTCACCGTGTTTTGCGATGACACGCTCAGTCCACGCGGGGTTTTCGAGCGCCGCGGTGCCGAGGTTCACGCGAGCCGCACCTAACTCTAGGGCACGCTCCAGGCTCGCATCGTCACGGATCCCACCAGACATTTCGATTTTGGTGTTGCCAGCTTGCGCCAACACCTGCCGCACCACTGCAGCGTTATCTCCGGTGCCGAATGCGGCATCTAGATCTACCAGGTGGATCCACTCGGCGCCGGCGTTGATCCACTCCAGCGCAGCAGCAACGGGGCTGCCGTAGTCGGTTTCGCTTCCTGACTCTCCCTGCAGCAGCCTGACGGCTTTGCCGTCACGCACATCAATCGCCGGCAACAGCTCCAGTTTGGTGTTCATTTGCTCTCTTTTCCGCTCGTGGATTGTAAATTCTCTCTGTTTTGCTTCCCGGGCTCAGGCTTGTTAAGTTGCTTTGCCGGAGTTTTGTCTCTCTGCGCTTGCTCACCTAGCTTGCAGCCCGGTTTAACTAAAGCGCAGCAACCCAGTTTTTGAGCAGCTTCAACCCTGCCGAGGCAGATTTTTCTGGGTGAAACTGTGTCGCACTGAGTGCCCCGACCTCAAACGCAGCAATAAATTTTTGGTTTTCATGCTCGGCCCACGCAACTCGCAGCTCGGCTTCGCGGAGTTCTGGCAATAGTGCGCGGGGCATCTGGGTGGCAGCGTTGCTGTGCACAAAATAAAACATGGCGTCTTGTAACCCCTGCAACAGGACGCTGTGAGCGGGTGCGGTTACCGTGTTCCACCCCATGTGCGGCAGGGTTTTGCTACGCAGCTGCTGCACTGTGCCACTGAGATAGCCGAGCCCGGCAGCGGTAATTTCTCGCTCTGTCCCGGTTTCAAACATAATCTGTTCGCCAACACAGATACCTAGAACTGGTTTACCTGCCGCAAGTCGCTGGCGAATCAGCTCTGCTCCGGATACTGCTTGGAGCTGCTCCATCACCGCGCCGAAGGCTCCAACTCCGGGCACCACTAGTCCGTCGGCTGCGAGAATCACCTCGGGGTCAGCGGTTAGCACGACCCGCGCACCGGTTGTTGCCAGCGCTTTCACCGCGCTGTGCACGTTGCCTGAACCGTACCGCAGCACCGCAACCAGCTTGTTACTGCAGTCTGGGTGCCCCACCGCTGTTGGGTCGCTGCCTGTCACAGCACGCCCTTTGTTGAGGGCACCCCGACAGTGTGCGCGTCAAAAGCTTTTGCCTGCCGGAAAGCGCGAGCGAAGGCTTTAAATTCTGCTTCTGCGATGTGGTGTGGATCGCGGCCGCCCACCAGGGTGAGGTGCACGGTGAGCCGCGCGTTCAGGGTGATGGCTTCAAAGAAGTGCCGCACCATGGAACCGGTGAAGTGGCCTCCGATGAGGTGGAATTCGTAGCCGGCGGGCTCTCCGCTGTGCACCAGGTAGGGACGCCCGGAGATGTCAACAACGGCCTGCGCGAGCGCTTCATCAAGCGGCACTAAAGCGTCGCCGTAACGAGAAATTCCTGCTTTATCACCGAGGGCTTCTAGGATTGCCTGCCCCAACAGAATTCCGGTATCTTCTACGGTGTGGTGCACGTCAATGTGAACATCGCCGATTGCCCGAACTTTCAGGTCGGTCAGGGAGTGTCGTGCGAAGGCGTCGAGCATATGGTCAAAGAACGGCACACCGGTTTCGATGTCTGCTTTGCCAGTGCCATCGAGATTGATCTCGATGCTAATTTCCGATTCGCTTGTTTTGCGTGAAACTGCTGCAGTGCGCGGGTGCTGTGTCATGTTTCTAGTCTACTTTCTGGGGGCTCTGAGAGGTATCCAGGAAGGCTGCAATTGCTTGCAGCATTGCGGTGTTTTCGGCTGCGGTTCCAACAGTGAGTCGCAGGTGTCCGGGAATGTTGAATTGTCGCACCAGCACCCCAGCTGCTAGTAATGCTTCGAACGCTGCGGTGCTGTCTCCAAAACCGGCTACCAGCAGGAAGTTGCCGCCTGATTGGTACGGCTGCAACCCTAGTGCTTTAAGTTCTGCTACCAAACGCTGCCGCTGCTCTTTAATCGCCGTTACCGATTCCAACATTAACGCCGCGTGCTGCACCGCGGCCACCGCAGCTGCTTGAGTCAGCGTGGATAGGTGGTAAGGCAGGCGCACCAGACGCAAGGCATCTAGTAGCGCCGGGTCTGCTGCTAAGTATCCGAGCCGCACTCCAGCGAAAGAGAATGCTTTGCTCATGGTGCGAGAGACCACTAACCGGGGGCGTCCCTCTAAAAGAGTTACCGCGCTTAAGGTGTTTTCTTCGAATTCAAAATAGGCTTCGTCAATTACCAGGATGCCTTCAAAAGCTTCATACGCGGCAATCACTGTTTCCAGAGTGAGGCTGGTACCTGTGGGGTTATTGGGGCCACAAATAATTGCGATAGTTGGGTTGTGTTTGGCAAGCTGCGAAGCTACATACTCTGGCGATAGCTCGTAATTGGCTTGCCGCGGCACTGGAATCCAAGCGGTGTCTGTGCCCTGTGCCAGCAGTGGATACATAGAGTAGCTGGGCACGAAGCTCAGCAGCGAGCGACCTGGCCCGCCGAATGCCTGCAGAATATGCTGCAAAGTTTCATTTGAGCCGTTAGCGGCCCATATATTTTCTGCGGTAAGCCCTGAGCCTAAATACGCGGCAAGCTCTTCGCGCAGCTGAGTGAATTCCCGCTCCGGGTAACGGTTAAGACAACCGAGAACGCTGGTTACTGCGGCAGCTATGTGCTGCAACGCAGCCTCATTTAATGGATGAGTGTTTTCGTTGACGTTTAGAGCAATGGGCACATCCAACTGCGGTGCACCGTATGGTGTCTTGCCTTTAAGGTTGTCTCGCAATGGAAAATCACTCAATTGTGCCATATAGAGATTCTAGCAACGCAGCTCCCAAGTGCGTCAGAAAAAATTGCTCCAACGTAACAGTATCAAGCGCAGATTAGTGTTCAATGCCACACTGAGCATATCACTGCAACAACTAGCCGCAATTACTGCCCTGCAAAACCAAGCTCTGCGGCGGTCACCACTTCAGGATTGCCCAGGTATTTAGATGGAACTGCTATCGGCTCGTAAGCATTAAGTTCAGCGCTTGGAAGCTGATTAAAACGCACCAGCTCAGCCACCACATCACGCGGATCCGCCGCACTGTCTAAACGCTCTGCAATTTCCCAGAGCGAGTCACCTGGAGTCGGCACTACGTAGCCATAATTAGCCTCGCCCGCAACGGATGTAGCGGCAGCAGTAACAGGCTGGCCAAACAGCAAGACACTCATCACCGAGAGGACCACTGCCGCGGCAGCAGCCGCAAGCACAGCCTTCCCCCGCCGAGTCAGTCGCAATTGTTGCGACGAAGCATTAACTGACGCCACAGTAGCCTCAGATACCGCAATTTCAAGATTTGAACTAGACAATGCAACTCCTACTTAATCGAAAATTTATTCCACACCTATGTTCTAACTAAAGATTAGTACACAACTACAAAGAATTGCAACTATTCTTTCGTACATTTTTCTGCGACACGCTATTTTCGGCTTGTTGCAGCGGCATTTGATTGGTTAATCTCTTTGATATCTAGTCAATCTCATGGGTATGACAACTTTGCTTCGCTTGGAGGAAAAATGCAGCACAGCGATTTCCCTGAACTCACCGTTCGGCAATTTAAAATTTTCAATTTTATCGTTGCCAAAATTAAAGAACAGGGCTACCCCCCTTCAATGCGTGAAATCTGCGATGACGCTTCGCTGGCTTCGCTTTCCAGCGCTACATACCAGCTCAACCAGCTAGAACGTATGGGATTAATCAGGAAGGTTCCTGGCCGCAGCCGAGCCATTGAGGTGCTTGTTTCAGTAGACGGCAGCGGTTCGCCGATCCGCCCCGCCAGCGCCCAGGTGCTTGCACACCCCGCGACTGCTCAGTTAACTAACGGCGCTGCCGGGCCTACGCCAATGACTTCGACGCCGGCACAGCGCACAGCAACGACAGCAGCAGCGGGGGCAGCAGCCGCAACAGCAGCAGCAACCACACCGATTGCAATTGAGCAATATCAAACCACCTCTGCAACGGCAGCCGCAGCCCGCAGCTTTACCGAGTCACCAGAGTTAGTCACCACACACCACACAACTATTGTGCCGTTGGTGGGACATATCGCGGCAGGCGTTCCAATTACCGCCGAGCAGCAGGTGGAAGATGTCTTCCCGCTCCCGACAACCCTGGTCGGCGACGGCGATATTTTCATGCTCAAGGTTGTCGGCGATTCGATGATTGACGCAGCTATTTGCGACGGCGACTTTGTTGTGGTGCGCCAGCAGCAGGATGCCAACAACGGCGATATCGTGGCCGCGATGCTAGACGGCGAAGCAACAGTTAAAACCTTTAAACGGCGTGACGGCCATCTCTGGCTGCTGCCACAAAACACCGCTTTTGCCCCGATTCTCGGCGATAACTGCACGATTCTCGGCAAAGTTGTCGCGGTGCTGCGCGCAATCTAACTCGCATTAACCTCTGGCAAGTGCAGCGTCCGTGCCGAAATTGTTTCTGGCAGCTCATGATGAGTGATTAACAGCACAGCTTTAGCAGCCGGCACCGCGGCAAACAGCTCCGTTAGCAGCTGCTCCGCCAGTTCCGGATGCACACCCGCTGTAGGCTCGTCAAAAACCACAATCGGGAAGTCCCGCAGCAGCACTCGCGCCAGCGCAATGCGCTGTGCCTGACCACCGGAAATAAGCGCACCTGCAGTACCCAATTGTGTCTGCAGCCCCTCACGCTCTTGAGCCCATTCTCGCAATCCCACAGCGGTTAGCACCTGCCATAGCTCTGCTGCAGTCGCGTCAGGCTTTGCAAACAGCAGATTTTGTTCCAGGGTGTTGTTGAAAATATGCGGACGCTGCTCGCACAATCCAACCACGTCGCGCACCTGCACCCCCAGCTGTTTTACCGGAACACCGTACACCTCGTACTCGCCCTGATACTCCAAGAACCTCACCAGCGCGTTAGCGAGAGTAGATTTTCCACTGCCACTCGGCCCGGTGATTACCAGCAGCTCTCCAGCACGCACCGTAAATTCCACGCCATCAAGCACCGGCGTTGCGCTGCCCGGGTAGCGCACCGTGAAATCCCGCACCTGCAGCGCCGGCGTAGGCTGTGCGACAGCGCGTACCGCGGCCAACTGCTGTTGCAGCTGCTGCAGCGCCGCCGGATCCGCCTCTCGCAGAACTGGCACCTCTGCAGGAATCTCGCGAGCAGTCAGATCCGCAATCGCAACCGCGCTACCGCGCACCCGGACACTAGCCAAAACCGCCAGCGGAACCTGCACAAACACCTCCGCAAGCGCAGCAGGCACGATCACCAGCACTGCAAACAGCGGCGCCGTAAGCCAACCTTGCGACAGTTCCGGCCCCACCAGCAACAAAACTGTGAGAGTCGCAAAACCGGCGCACAGGGTAAAAAGCCCGGCGGTGAGTCCGGCGCTGCGCACAGCGCGCTGGGAAATCCCGGTGAGTCGCTGCTCCACCTTATATATTTGCGCTTCAAAAGCTGCTGTGGCACCAAAAACCGCGAGCAGCTGCGCCGCAGAAATTCGCTCCAGCAAAGCGCTTTGCAGCGCTACACGACTAGCACTGAGCTCAGCTTCGGCACGGGCGCTGATACGGCGTGACAGCAGCACGCTGAGCACCGCAGCCGCCAGCATAAACCCCGTAGTAACCGCAGCCGCCAGCGGCGAAATCAGCGCCAGCGTGACTACGCTAAGCAGCAGCACCGCAAAACCGCTCAGCAGCGGCCCACGCACCCGCAAAGGCTCGTCTTGCAGCTGATCCACATCATCAACATAGTTCGCGAGCACCTCCCCACTCGGTTTCTGCCCAAGCCCTCCTGGCACCCGCGGCAGCAGCGCCGCAAACGTCGCAGTGCGCAGCTCGTTCAGCTGTGCAAAAGCAGCGTCGTGGTTTGCTAAGCGCTCCAGATAACGCAGCCCCGCGCGCCCGATAGCCAACGCCCGCACCCCCACAATTGCAAAGTTCAGGTACAGAATCGGTGGCTGTTCGGAGGCGCTCACCAAGAGCCAAATGCTCAGGCCGAGCAGCGCGACCACGGTCAGATCCGCAAGAATCGCAAACACGGCGCCTGGAATCCGCAGCGATAGAGGCGGCATCGCCCGCGCCAAAACATCGCGCACACCAGCCAGATTACGCCGCTGCAGCATTCGCACCACCGCCTTCCCTCTCTCCCAAATGCAAAACCTGGTCTGCGGCCGCGGCCCAGGCTTTCCGGTGCGAGGTCACTAGAATTGTGGATCCGCTAGCGGCTCTCTGACGCACCGCTGCAAGCATCAAGCTCTCGCTTGCCACATCTAAGTGGCTGCTCGGCTCGTCAAGCAGGAGAGCAGCATGCGGCACTAAATCAACCAGCAACAGCGCTCTGGCAACCGCCAGGCGCTGCGCTTGACCACCAGATAGTCCCGCTCCCAGTTCACCAATCTCAGTGTTAAGGGAGAGCTCACCCAATCCCAGCTCGTGCAGCACCGCAGCGCTGTGTGCTGTAAACTCCGAAGCCGGCAGCTGCACACCAGTGAGCTGCTGCGCCCGCTCTGCCGCTAAAGCTAAATTGCTACGCACCGTGCCGCGCAGTAAAACACTCTGCTGCCCCGCCCAGCTAATAACCGGCGGCACCGTAACACTGCCGGATTGCACAGCTAAATGCCCCAGCAGCGCGTTGATGATTGAGGTTTTGCCGCTGCCGCTGCTGCCGCATAACACCGCCATACTGCCAGGCTTAATGTGACAGTTAAAGGGGCCTATCGCGGCGGCGGCGCCTTGATGGCGCAGCACCAAGTCGGTGACGGTGATGGCGCGCTGCGCCACACTCGCTGTCGCGGCAGCTTCACTTCCGCTCAGGTGCCGGGTTCCAGGAACAAGCGGCTGAGCACCGGCAGCACCAACACCACCGGAGGCAGCGGCATCAGCAACCCGATCCGCCGCCGGGTCCACCGCTTCAAACAGCGCCTGAGCGGCAGCAGCGCCCTCTGCGGAAGCATGAAATGCAACCCCCACCTGCCGAATCGGAATAAAGAACTCCGGCAGCAGCAGCAACACAAACAGCCCCGCGGCGAGCCCAAACTCACCGCTCACCAACCTGGTTCCGACCGTTACCGCAACCAGAGCAACCGAAAAAGTCCCCGCTAAATCAAGCACAAAACCAGACAAAAAAGTAACGCGCAGCACCCGCATGGTGGCTTTGCGATACCCCTGCGCCTGCGCCGCAATGTTTTCGCGCTGCCGCTGCTCCCGGCGGAAAATTTTCAGGGTTGCGATACCGGTTAGAATATCCAAAAACCCCTGCGACATATCGCCCAGCTTGCGCCACTGCGCCGCCTGTACTTTCTGGGTGGTGATGCCAATCAGCACCATAAAGATCGGGATAATTGGGAAAACCACGGCAGCAATTACGGCGCTGAGCGGATCCACCACCAAAATCGCAATAAAAATCACCGGGGTCGCAACCGCGGTCAAAATTAACTGCGGCACATAGTTTGCAAAATAGTTGTCGAGGCCGTTAAGACCGCGCCCCAGAATCGTCGCCAGCTGCGCGGGAGTTTGCTGCGGACCGCCCCACGCCAGCGGCGATTTCTGCCCCAGCTGCGTCAAAGCCCACGCCCGCAACTGGGTTTTCACTTTAATCGCGGCGCTCGCGCTGGTCATATCTAGCATCCAGGTGGATCCGGCTCGCACCAGCAAAGCCCCCACGGCAAGCAACACCAACCATGGCAACGCGGCAGCACTCGGGGCGCCCTCAAGCACCAAGCCATACTTCGGCCCCGCTAAAACCGGAGCAATAAAAACCAGCAGCAGCTGCGCCAAGGCATAGCACCAGACGATAATCGCTGCCGTCCGCACTGTCGCCAACAGCACCCCTGCCATCAGGGCAAGGCGGGCACTTTTTGCATGACGCAACAGGCGCGGATCGAGTGGTTTCACGCGGCTCCTCTGTCTCTAATTTTCATTTACAGCGTAAACCAAGACACTTAAAACTTCATTAAACAAAATGAGAGTTGTTAAATAAAACTGGCAACCGGGGTGTGCCCCCGATTGCCAGTTCCGATTATCGGCTCACAGCTGGGATGCGCAGCGGCTAACGAGCGTGCTGCACCAGCCTGCCGCTAAACCTCCAGGCAGCTCCTAGTGCGCCGCCTGCAAAACTGTCTTGCGGCTGATTCGCTTGCGGAAAATCCAGAAAGTCCAGGCCTGATAAGCCAGCACAAACGGCAGCGTAAACACCGCCACCCAGGTCATCAGCTGCAGCGTCTTTGGAGTGCTTGCAGCGCCAACCACGGTCATTGAGTGCGCCGGATCAATATTTGAAATCATCAGGTGCGGAAACAGCGCCGCAAAGATTGTCAGCAGCGCGAAGGCGATTGTCAGCGCGGTGCTCGCAAAAGCCCACCCCTCGCGGCTACGCAGGTTAAACAGCCAGGCGGCAATCAGGCTCACCGCGGCGAGGGCCGCAAGCACGATAATCAGCATCAAATTCGGGTTTGCGAGATGCGAGATGATGGTCCACACCAAGAAACCAGCCGCTGCCAGAATCGTAACCGCGCCGACTTTCACCGCCAGATGCCGCGCCCGCTCGCGCACCTCGCCCTCAGATTTCAGCGCCAGATATACCAGGCCGTGGGTGAAGCACAGCAGCAGCACGGTAACGCCACCCAGCAGGGAATACGGGTTTAGCAGGGTGAAGAGGGTGCCCTCGTAAATCCAGCCGCCGGACTCCACCGCGCGCACTGGCAAGCCGTTGATCAGGTTCGCAAACGCTACACCCCACAGCAGCGGCGGCAGCACAGATCCCCAGAAAATGAAGTTGTCAAACCAGGCTTTCCACTGCGGCTTGTTGCCCTGGTGCCGATACTCGAAGGAGACACCTCGCAGAATCAACGCCAACAGAATCAGCAACAGCGGCAGGTAGAAACCGGCAAACATGGTGGCATACCACTCGGGGAAAGCCGCAAACAAGCAGGCGCCGGCAACAATCAACCAGGTTTCGTTAAGATCCCAAACCGGGCCGATGGTGTTGATAACCACTCGCCTATCAGTGTCGTCTTTGCTGACGAAGGGCAGCGCGATCCCCACCCCGAAATCAAAGCCGTCAAGCACAAAGTAGCCAATCAGCAAAACGCCTACGATTAAAAACCAAACTGTTGTGAGTTCCATAAGATTAGGTCCTTACTGTTAGTAGGCGATTGCCAGCTGGTCGTGGTCTGGGGTGCCGTCAGGCGCCGCCGCAATTTCTGCCGGTCCCTCTTTTGCGGCTTTTGTGATGAGCTTAAACTCCACCACCGCGAGGGCACCGTAAACCAGGGTGAAGGCGAGCATTGACAGCAGCACCGCCCAACCCGGCACGTTCGGGCTCACTCCCTGCTCGGTTGTCATCACCCCGAACACAATCCATGGCTGGCGGCCCATCTCGGTGAAAACCCATCCCACGAGCGATGCGAGCATTGGCAGCGCAGCTGTCCAGACCGCAGCGGTGTATGCCCAGTTTGGCAGCTCCTTGTGCTTCCTGCCGAGCCACAGACCAATGGCAGAGAACAGCGCCGCGAGCACCCCCAGGCCGATCATCCAGCGGAACGCCCAGTAGGTAATCCATACCACCGGTACAAAGCTGCCGCTTGCAGGGCAGGTCAACATACTGTCGGCACCGCAGTACAGCGCAGTGTATTCTGCTTGCAGATTGTTGATGCCCTCAACGGTGCCGTCGAAGTTACCGTTAGCAAGGAAGCTAAGCAGATATGGAACTCGCAGCGACCAGATTTCGCTGGTGCCGTCTGGGGTGCCGATACTGAACAGGGAGAAGCTCGCGTCTGCCCCGCTTGAGGTTTCGTACATTGCCTCCGCCGCAGCCATTTTCATCGGCTGGGTGGCGGTCATGATGATGCTCAGCTCGTGCCCGCTGAGGCCTACTCCGATAAACGCTAGGAGGTTTGACCACATGCCGAAACGCAGCCCGGTGCGCATCAGCTCCGGGTGCTGTCCGCGCTTTAGGTGCCATGCTGCGGTGGCGACGATAACGGTGCCAGCGAACATGATTGAGGCGAAAATGGTGTGCGGGAATTGCAGCAGCGCCACCGGGTTTGTCAGCACCGCGAGGAAGTCATCAAGTTCGGCGCGGCCGCGCTCTTCATTTAGCACGAACCCGACGGGGTTTTGCATAAAGGCGTTTGCAGCCAAAATGAAGTATGCCGAGATCCACGTTGCCAGCGCCGTGAGCCAGATCGACACCACGTGCACTTTCGGGTGCAGTTTATCCCAACCGAAAATCCACACCCCGATGAAGGTGGCTTCTAGGAAGAAGGCGATGAGGCCCTCCATCGCCAGCGGCGCACCGAAGATGTCGCCGTTGAAGCGTGAGTAGTTTGACCAGTTCATCCCGAATTGGAATTCTTGCACGATGCCGGTCACCACGCCCATGGCGAAGTTAATCAAGAAAATTTTGCCAAATAGTCGGGTCAGTTGCAGCCATTTTACGTTGCCGGTGCGCACCCACTGGGTTTGCATAATGGCCACTAAGAAGCTGAGCCCAATCGTGAGTGGGACAAAAATGAAGTGGTATAGCGTGGTTAGACCGAACTGCCAGCGAGCTAAACTCACTGCGTCGAGCGTTTCAAACACTTGTTCCTCCGAGAGCTATTATTGCTGCACTGTGTGCACTGTCTGCAATATTGACAGACAGTTAAATCCTACTCCCGATGGACATATATCGCTAATATAATTAGATGTCAAGATATTTTCTTGTATATTATCTGAGCATATACTGGTAATTACCTTAAATGAATTCTTGTGCATTGCCCCGCAATCGTTCCCAAACGCACTCAGGCAGCAACTAACCCGCTACAATTGTCACGATGCATAACACCAGCGAATCTTCAAAGCCGCGGCGTGCAATGCGTTTCGACCTGTGGCTCAGTGAGAAGCGTGAGAGCAGAGCACGCAAAAAAGGCAAACTTGCCACCGTTGTCCCGTTTATGGGGTACGGCAGCACGTCATGGATTAGAGTTCTCGGACGGGTTGCTTTACTCAGCTCCGATGGCACCGGCGCACCCCACCTTGACGGCCGGTTTCAAGACGGCAGAGTGCGCGGCTGGCGCTCCTTTATGATCGTGCATGATTCGCACGCTTTAATCGACGTATTTCTGGGAAATACTAAAATTGGCCAGGTAAAAGCCGACAGCGGTGGAGTAATTGACTCCAAACTAGAAACAAATTTGCCGGTTGGTCGGCACACACTCACCTTAATTTCAGAAGATGGCGTCAAATCACAGGCTCCGCTTTTAATTGTGGATCCACAGTCCCAGTTTGGCATTATCAGCGATATTGATGACACCATCCTTAATACGGTATTACCTAAACCATTTGTCGCGGCCTGGAACAGCTTTGTAATTGCCGAGCACGCACGCCTCGCAGTTCCCGGAATGCCAGTGTTATTGGATCATTTAGTCACTACCCACCCCGGCTCTGCTGTAGTTTACTTGTCTACCGGAGCTTGGAATGTAGCACCTGCTCTAAGCCGCTTTTTAAAACGCCATATGTACCCACCTGGGCCACTGCTGCTGACAGACTGGGGGCCAACAAAAGATCGTTTGTTTCGCAGCGGCGCAGACCATAAGCGCACCGAGTTAAGACGCTTAGCTAAAGAATTTCCACACACTAAATGGCTTTTAATTGGTGACGACGGACAACATGATGAACAGCTTTACCATGAGTTTGTATCGGAATTTCCACAACACGTATCTGCCGTAGCAATTCGACAGCTATCTCCTGGAGAAGCTGTGCTCGCGGGTGGCCGCAGCGGCGCTACAAAGCACCGCGAGGTTGCAGGTGTGCCGTGGATTTATGGCCCTGACGGATCCAGCTTACGGAAAAAACTTGCTAGTATTGGCATCTTTATGAAGTAATAAGAAAGCAATAAGGCTGCGGGCCCGGAAAATTTAAGTTTCCAAGCCCGCAGCCTTTGCTTTTATCGCAAACTACTCAGCTCTTAAACGAGCGATAATTAAGCAGCTTTCACGGCTGAGAGCTCAAGCTCGATTACAACCTTGTTGCTAACAACCAGATTGCCAGTCTTCTCAACAGCTGCGTTAAACTCAATGCCGAAATCACTGCGCTCAACGGTGGTTTTAGCGCTCAGGCCGAGACGCTGCTGCCCGTAAGCATCTTCACCGAAAGCGCCGAGCTCCGCGTCGAAGGTGACCTCTTTGGTAACGCCGCGCATGGTCAACTCACCGGTGATTTTTGCTTCCTGTGGGCTCTGGAATTCAATATTCTGTGACTTGAACTCGAAGGTTGGGAATTCATCTGCTGCGAAGAAGTCACTGGTCTGCAGATGCTGGTCACGATCTTTGTTGTTGGTGCTTACAGATGCTACCTGCACAGTAGCTTCAACGGTTGAATCTACAGGGTTAGCGGCGGTAACGATGGTTCCGCTGAAGTCAGCAAAGTTACCTTTTACCTTGCTAATACCCATGTGACGCACAGTAAATGAAACCTCAGAGTGCACTGGATCAATATTCCAGGTGGCTGCCTCGTAGCCAGGAATCTGCTCAGCTGAAACGGTCATATTTTTTCTCCTTCAACAGTGTGAAACAAAGTGTTAAACCCAGTCTAGTATCAAAAAGCTGAAAAATAAATGCAAATGGATATATTTTTATCTCGGGCGCGTCTTCGCTGCTTCTCTAGCAGCCGTAACTGCCTTGCTATCGCGTGCTAAAGGCACAAAGTCACCGTATTTACGCTCCGCAGCAACTCGAATCAAAAAATCACTTACCGCAGGATTCTTCGGCAACAATGAACCATGCAAATAAGTACCAATCACATTTTTGAAGCGAGCACCCTCAACTCCATCTGTCGGGTTATTTCCTGCGCCACGCAAAACTTTGCCAAAGGGCACCGCAGCTGCACCAAGCACCGTATTACCGGAATGGTTCTCGTAACCAACAATCTCGCCAAACTCGGCTGACTCCAGCACGATGTTACCAATCATCCGGGCATCACCGCCGCGGGTTTCAACGTCTAACACGCCAATACCCTCCATTATTTTGCCAGCAGCCGTCACGAAACAGTGCCCAAAGAGCTGATATAGGCCGCAAATCAGTAGCATTGGGACACCTGAAGCAGCTAGCTCCCGCAGTTTGTCAGCCTTCAGCTGCAGATCAGCGGCAACAATTTCCTGCCCAGAATCCTGCCCACCACCGCCCAAAAAAATATCCGCATCTGGCAGTTCTTCCCCGGGATTCACCGCAATCACTGTGGTGTCATATCCATGCGCGGCAGCGCGCTTCACGAGCGCCAACGTGTTACCGCGATCACCATACATGTTCATTTCACGCGGATACAACACCGCGATCGTCAGATTCCGCGCAGCCCTCTGTTCTACCATATATTTTCCACCTCTGTCAGTTCAGCAAGCTTTTCCCGTAGTTCAAGCATTGCGGTATAGGTGCAGTAAATTCTTCGGTTTTTACCACTGGTAGCAGCCCGGAAAGAGCTCAGTGCCTGCGCAAGGTTTGGCACTGTTTGACGCACATACACGTCGTCATGCTCCAATCGCAGCGTCATATCCCAGGCTCGCACACCGCTCACAGTATCAACTCCTTCAGCCGCCAAGCTGCTGAAATCCACATCCCACAGCCAAGACATATCGCGGCCGTCTGCGTACTGATCATTAATCGCAATCATCACTGCCACCTCAGCGGGATCAAAAGACGCCAGCCCCAGGCGGAATCCGGCGGGATTTTTTACCAGCACCAACTCCAGCGGCTGCCCATCTAAGGTCAACTTCTCCCCGCGCCCAAAAGCCGGCTGCACCTGCGCAAGCTCACCCAACAGCTCACCAGTAACGGCTTCGCGACCGTTCAGCCGTAAAATAGCACGCACCAACGCCAATGCTGCAGCGGCATTAAACAGGTTATACAGGCCATCGAGTTGCAGCGTCACCTGGTGTATCTGCCCATCAATGAGATATGCGGCTTCTTGCTTTGCGACCCGCTGCAGCACCACGTCAGCCTGCAGTGCAGTAGCATCACTGCTAGAATCACGATGCTGCGGTGCCCCGATTTCGGCAGCGTGCAAATCTTGATCACTCGGGAACAACTCCCGTAACTGCGGCGCAACCCCAAATTCCACAACCTCCGCTGCACCGGTTGCCACCAACTCTGCCCCGATTTTGGCAAGCAACGGATCCTGCTGATTCACCACCACAGCCTGCGTGGTTGCAGCCCCTAAACGCCGCAGCAGCTGCGCGGTGGTATCAAGCTCACCGAACCGGTCTAGCTGGTCCCGTAAGACATTCAACAGCAGCGTGTAACGCGGCTGTACCTTATCAATAACGTGCATTGCATGAGCTTCGTCAAGCTCCAACACGGCTATATCAGCGTCAAGCTTACCTCGCCAATCGCACTCACCTAGCGCAGCAGCAATAATTCCCCGCGAAAAATTAGAACCTGTTTTATTAGTAAAAACCTTAAAGCCCTGTGATTGCAGCAGCTCCACCACCATTTTAGTGGTGGTAGTTTTGCCATTGGTACCACTGATAGCCACAACGCCGGCAGGTAAATCTGCTAAAACCCGAGCCAGGTAGCCCGCATCCAAGCGTTCCACCACGAGCCCTGGAAGGGCTGATCCACCGCCACGCAACCGCGCCCCGAAACGCACTAAGCGCCCAATCACCGTCACTATAAAATGCCGCATAGCAACCATGGTACCGGCTCACAGTTGCTAACACACTGGCAGCGCTACTATTTTTGACATCCTGGGCACCAGTACAGTTTGCGTGCCCCAAATTCCTCTAAGACAATGCTAGCGCCGCATCTGGCGCAGGCGGTTCCTTCTTTTTTATAGACCCAATGCCGCGCGTCGCGCTCCACAAGCGCCCGTTGATAGGCTTCCCCGGTTAATCCGTCAACAGTAATCATCTGTCCCACATGGATGCCGGTACCAAGCAGCTGCACCCAGTCATTCCATAGTTGCACCAGCTGCTCCCTGCTTAACTCATTCGCAGGACGGTGTGGATCAAGCCTGGCTCGGAACAGCATTTCCGCGCGATAAACATTACCGATACCCGCAATCACGGCCTGATCCATCAAAACCAGACCGATTGGAGTTTTCTTTGTTGCTGCCCGCTGCACAAAGCGGTCACGCTCCGCCGGGCTCGCATCATTTGCGGGATCAGGCCCTAACCGCTGCAGCACCGCCTCCTTCTGCTCAGCGGTAATCACCTCGCACGCTGTCGGCCCCCGCAAGTCAGCGCATACCGTATCCGTCAAAAGCCTAGCACGCACCTGCCCCACAGGTTCAGGAGGCCACAGTTCAGTGTTGACCAAACCACCCTTTTCCTGCTCTGCCATACGCACTCGGGTTTTTCGTGGTGCCCCAATCGAGGTCACAGAGTCTTCAGCAGCTTCATCCACCGCCTTTTGCTCTGCCGCTAACCGGGCACGGTTATTGCTGCCGTGCCCCGCCAGCAGCGCCCGCCCTGCGGCGCTTTTAACGGCATTACCGGCGACTGCAAGTTGGCCGTCCTGCCCGAGCTTCGGAGCGATGCCGTGCACCTGAATGCTTGGGTGCACTAAGACCTCCCCAGCGAAATCCCAGGCGCCATAAATTCCCAGATGCACCCGCAACCACAGTTCGTTAGCGAAACCTAAAAATAACTGTTTGCCAACCGCGGTTGCAGCCATCATAGGCACCCCGTTAAGCAGCGCCGCACCTTCGCTAAAACGCCCCTGTGGGCTGGTAATCTCGGCGGCTTTGCCCACGAAGTTCGCGTCGAACTGCCGCGCAATACGATGTACGGAGTGACCTTCAGGCATCTGTATTTAATACCTTAGCCCAGCTCGAAAGGGTTCACGCCCTTGCCAACGATGTCACCGGTTGCTTCATACTCTGCAAGCTGCGTCACTCGCCGCACGTGCCGCTCATCACCCGGGAACGAGGTTGCAATAAACCGGTCGATCAGGGCGATCGCTTCCTCGGCGCTGTGCTGCCGGGCCCCGATTGAGATCACGTTAGCATTGTTGTGTTCGCGGGCCAGCTCTGCCGTAGCCAGGTTCCACACCAGGGCAGCGCGAATCCCCTGCACCTTGTTTGCCGCCATCTGCTCACCGTTGCCTGAGCCGCCGAACACTACACCCAGCGCCGGAATCCCCGCAGCCTGATCGGTCGCCACGGCCTGCGCAGCGTTGATGCAAAACGCAGGATAATCATCAAGCGCGTCGTATTCCTGCGGCCCGTGGTCAATCACCTCAAATCCCTGCTCGCGCAGATGCTGCTGCACCAGCTGACTAAACTCCAATCCGGCGTGGTCGGTTGCTACGTGAATTCGCATAATTTTCCTTTAATAATCTAGGGTCGAAAACCGGCTTCATACTGTGTCAAAACCGGCAAATGAACTACAATCGGTTAGCTGCGCGGTGAGCTGCGTCAGCGTCGCCGCGGGTAAAAGTGCGGGCTCGCCTTGCGGGTTAAAACTGCGGGCTCGCGTTGCGGGTTTTCTTCAGCTCGTAAAACCCATCAACCTGGGTGCACAGCACCAGCCCGTCAAACAGATCCAGCGCCTGCTGCCCAGTTGGCGCCGGGGTCACCACCGGGCCAAAGAAACCCTTGCCATCAATCGCCACAATCGGAATCCCGACCTGGTTACCGACCAGTTTCAGCGCCGCTTCCGTGCTGCTGCGCACCGCCGCATCATAGGCAGTGTCAGCTGCTGCAGCGGCCAGCTCAGCGGGCAGCTGCAGCGCGTCAAGAGCATTCGCGATAACCGCCTGCATGTCTTTGTTACCCTCTTTGTGGTAGCGGGTGCCAAGCTCAGTGTACAGCTGCCCCACCGCCGCGTCGCCGTGCGCTTCTCGCACCGCCGCGCACACGCGCAAAGCCTGCAACCCCTGGGCGTGCGCTGCCGCGTGCGAACCTGGCTCCCGCCCCTCGTTCAACATTTCCAAGCTAAACAGCTGCCACTGCACCGCAAACTGGCGCTTTGCACTCACCTCGGTGATCCAGCGGCTAGTCATCCAGCACCACGGACAAGCAGGGTCAAACCAAAATTCTACTTTTTCTGGGGTTGCGCTCATATCAATATAGTTTAGCGCTTCCCCCACCTGAACGCTGTTGCAGCCGGAGCCACTCCAGAAAGCACTAAGATTGAAGTGTTCTATTGCTTTCAGGTTTTGAAAGCAGGTGGATCGGCCCACGCAGCACCGCGGAGCCTGATCCGCAAATAATCACAGCTGCAATGTGAAGCAGCGCAACCGCACAAAGGAGAATCGTGCCAGGCACTAATCTTACCCGCGTCGAAGCCCAGCAGCGCGCAAACGTTATCAGCAAGGTTCACAGCTACGATGTGGACTTGAATCTTGCAGGATCTGCAACCCAATTCACTGCCCGCACAACAGTGAAATTCGCCGCAACTGCAGGAGCCGCAAGCTTCATTGACCTTGTCGCAGACAAGGTGACAAGCATTACTCTTAACGGCGCACCGGTGGACACCGCGGCGTTCAGTGATAGCCGTATCACGCTGCAGAACCTCGCAGCAGAAAATGAGCTAGTTATTGAGAGTTTGCAAGCGTACACTAACACTGGTGAGGGTATGCACCGCTTTGTTGATCCTGTCGATGACGAAGTTTACCTATACACCCAGTTTGAGGTGCCTGATAGCCGCCGGGTTTTTGCAGTGTTTGAACAGCCTGACTTGAAGAGTGTCTTCAACTTCACAGTTACCGCGCCAGCGCACTGGCTAGTTGTCAGTAACCAGCCGACCCCGGAGCCAGTGGCCGCCGGAACCGCTCCAGCAGAGTCTTACTTTGCGGGCAAAGAGCTCGCCACCTGGGAGTTTTCAAGCACCCCGGTGATGAGCAGCTACATCACCGCGATTATTGCGGGTCCATACCAGGGCACCCGCTCCGAGCTGGTTAATGCCGAGGGGCGCACCATTCCGCTCGGTGTGTTCTGCCGCGCCTCGCTGCTGGAACACCTCGACGCAGACTACATCATCGAGAAAACCCGCGAAGGCTTCGAGTTCTTTGAAAAAACTTTCGGCTACCCGTACCCATTTGCGAAGTATGATCAGGTATTTGTGCCGGAATTCAACATGGGTGCGATGGAAAACATCGGCGCTGTAACCCACACCGAGGCTTACGTTTTCCGCAGCAAAACCGAGGACGCACTAAAAGAGCGCCGGGTTGTTACTGTACTGCACGAGCTTGCACATATGTGGTTCGGTGACCTGGTCACAATGAAGTGGTGGAACGATCTATGGCTGAACGAATCTTTCGCAGAATACACGTCAGTTTTGGCCACTGCTGAAGCGACAGAGTGGCGCGACGCCTGGACAACTTTCGCTTCTATGGAAAAGGCTTGGGCTTATCGTCAGGACCAACTACCTTCAACCCACCCAATCGTGGCGGAGATTCGCGACCTGGAAGATGTAATGGCAAACTTTGACGGCATTACCTACGCCAAGGGCGCGTCAGTACTGACCGCGCTGGTGTCATACGTGGGTCGTGACAAGTTCTTTGCAGGTGTAAACGCTTACTTTAAGAAGCACGCTTACGGTAACACTGAACTGCCTGACCTGCTCACCGAGCTGGAGGCTACCAGCGGCCGTGATCTCGGTGCCTGGGCAAAGGCATGGCTGGAAACTGCAGGGGTTAACACCCTAACTCCGGAATTTACCGTGGATGCAGCTGGTAAGTTCAGCAGCTTCAAGGTACTGCAGAGCGCACATCCTGACTACCCAACCATCCGCCCACACCGTATCGCGATTGGCTGCTACGACGTTGTTGATGGGAAACTCACTCGGGTGCACCAGGTAGAGGCTGACGTGGCAGAAACTAGCGTCGAAATTCCGGAACTTGTCGGTGTACCGCAGCCAGCCTTAGTGCTGCTTAATGACGATGATCTGAGCTTTGCGAAGGTGCGTTTCGACGAGCAATCACTTGAAACCGTTTTGGCGCACCTGGGCAGCTGCGCGGATTCTCTCACCCGCGGCGTGCTGTGGATTGCACTGTGGGATGCGGTGCGCGACGGGGAGCTAGCACCGAGCCGCTTCATCGACTGCATTCTGCAGCACATCGGCGGCGAGGATCAGTCTTCAACGTTGCGCACCGTACTGTCTCAACTGGCTACTGCGGCTAACATCTACCTACCTGTGGCAAAACGTAATGCAGCTGCGGAGCGGATTGCAGCGCGGATGCTGGAATTGGCGCACTCTGCCACAGCCGGCAGTGACTCCCAGTTCCAGTTGTTTAAGGCTTTTGCGGCTTTCGCAACCAGCGAAGAGCAGCTAGCTGCCGTTGCCGCTTACCGTAACGGTGAGCGCACTCTCCCAGATTTAACAATCGACACTGACCTAAACTGGGTGCTGTTGACTAGCCTGGCAGCAGGTGGCAAAGCTGACGTGGCCGCAATCGATGCAGCCGCAGCCGCTGACAATACGGCTTCTGGCAAGCAGTCAGCTGCGCGAGCACGAGCTGCCTTACCAAGTCTCGATGCAAAGCGCGCGGCTTGGCAAGAAAATGTGGTTACCGATGGCGCTGCAAACCTGATTATCCGTTCCAGCGCAGATGGCTTTAAACGAGTTAAAGATGCCACGGTGTTAGAGCCTTTCGTCACAGAATACTTCGAAATTGTTAACGATATCTGGAACAACCGCAGCTACCAGATTTCCGAAGAGATTCTGGTTGGCTTCTACCCAATGCCGCTGGCCAGCCCCGAACTTGCAGCAGCTAGCCAAAAGTGGCTTGACGATAACCCGGATGCCGCAGCCAGCCTGCGCCGAATGATTATAGAAAGCTTGTCTGATGTAGAGCGCGCGGTGAAAGCCCAGCGAGCTGATCTCGCTTAACTATGCTTGTTTAGGACGACGAAAACGCGACTCGAACCCGGGTCGCGTTTTCGTTGCGCTCATAATTCGTTAGGCTTATAAAGTATGGAAGAACTTTGGCTCACCATCAAAAATTTCTTCGTTGAAAACGAAGCCGCGTGGCGGATTCTGCTGTTTGTGGTGCTGGCATGCATCATTTGGTGGATCGTCCGCACACTGATTTCGCGCGGGGTGCAGCAGGTGGTGCGAGGGGTTAAAAAGAGTCAAATGACCGACTCCACCAAAGAGATTTCCACCGTGGGCCTAGTGCGCGAGCGCGCGATTCAACGCACCCGGACTATTGGTGCAGTTGCTAACAGCGTGCTGACCTGGGTGGTTGTCGTAGTTGCGCTGATCCTCATTCTGCATCAAGTGGGCATCGATCTCACTGCGAATCTCGCCTCGGCAGGTTTTATTGGCGCAGCACTAGCTTTTGGCGCCCAGTCCATCGTAAAAGACGTGTTAAACGGCATATTTATGGTGTTTGAGGATCAACTCGGCGTGGGAGACTGGGTCTCCATTGGTAATGTTGAGGGCACTGTTGAAGATGTCGGGATTCGGGTCACCCAGGTGCGCGCCATTGACGGTACGCTATGGTTTATTCGCAACGGTGAAATTCTGGAGCTGGGCAACTCCTCGCAGGGATACGGGCAGGCGATCATTGATATCACAGTGAGCACCGACAACGACCTGGATGCGGTGCAAGAGGCAGCTCTAGCTGCCACCCAAAATGTGATTGAATCGGCAGAGTATCGCCGCAAGGTGACAGGCAAGCCAGAGATATGGGGAGTGCAGAGTGTCTACGGAGACCGGGTCACGCTGCGTTTCGGTGTGCGTACACGAGCAGAGGCACAGTGGGCACTACAGCGAGCGGTACGCAAAGAGATTAATGACGAGTTCAGTAAGCGCGGCATCGTACTCGCAAATCAGTTACCTGATGGCTTGCTAGGGCCACAACAATGACCGCGGCAAAAAATCAAGAAGCCGAGCCGCCACGCCCACGGCTCACACTGCGGCAGGCTGAGCACGGCAACGCGGTGACTGAGACCCTGTGGCAGCAAGTCGGTGGCACCGCATTTTTTGAGCGTTTGGTTGCTGATTTTTATGCTGGAGTGCAGCATGATGAACTGCTGGCGCCGATGTATCCAGATGCTGATTGGGAAGGCGCAAAGTGGCGGTTGCAAAAGTTCTTGGAGCAGTACTGGGGTGGCCCGACAACCTACTCGGAGCAACGTGGGCACCCCCGGTTACGACTGCGGCACGCACCTTTTCGGGTAACTCCCGCGGCCCGGGATAGGTGGCTGCACCACATGTATCGGGCACTTGATAACGCGGAATTAGCGCCGCTGCACGATGCAGCGCTGCGAGACTACGTTACTCGTGCAGCACACGCGCTAGTAAACAACTTTGATTCCTAACACGATACGCTGCAAGCATTAAACAGTCGGATCTTGGTCTTTGGTCAGAGCGTCCCAGTCACTGATGCGGTCAGCCTCGGCCACAGGATCCTCACCTACGGCCACCGCAACAGCAGAACCTCCGGTCGCTGCTACCGCGGTTGCAGCAGTTGTTCTGGAGCTTTCTGCACGCGGCTGTGTCACACGATCGTAGCGGCTCGTCCCGGTGGTGTGGGTGCTCTTAACGAACAGTGCCATAACCGCACCTAGCAGTGCCACAGCTGCACAGCCAATAGTGACACCCCCCATCGCGCTCTGTGTATGAGCGGTTATCAAGTCTAACTGCGCCCCTCCGGTGATTCCGGTTTTTTCTGCCAAAAAACTAGCGGCTGGGCTGACTCCTGCCCGCCATGTTTGCCACGCCACAGCGGCCAGAAAAATGGCTTGCGCACCCAGTATTACCGCGAGAATTTTACTGCTGATTCCCTGCACCAATGGCAGCACCAATGCTCCAATCAAAATTGCAATCAGCACCGGCATCAGTGCCGCGTTGAGCTGAGTGCCTGTGAGCTGCAGGGTTTCGGTTACGGCGCCGTCGGTGTACTGTAGCGTCAACCAGGGCTGATTTGCAATAAGCAGGCCACCAAGCGCGGCCGCGAGAAGCACCAAAACAGCGTTGCGCTTAGTCATTTTCTGCACTTTCCTCCGTTCCGTCAGCGGCTGCCGGCTGCCGGCTAGCCGCTTGCACGGTAATTTTCCCGGTCTCAAAACACGACCGCGTCCCGTTGTGGCAGGCAGCACCAAGCTGCTGTACCGTCAACAAAATCGTATCTCCGTCACAGTCATAACTGATGTCCTGCACAAACTGCTGATGCCCGGAGGTGTCTCCCTTGCGCCACAGCTCACCGCGGGAGCGTGACCAGTAGGTGGCACGACCGGTTGCAACGGTTTGCTGTAGCGCCTGTAAGTTCATCCATGCCAGCATCAAAACTTCTTTGGTGTTAGCATCCTGAGCAATCACGGGAATCAAACCATCCATGTTAAACCTGAGCTGCGGCAGCACCGTTTCAATATCACTCATCCTGCTCTTCCCTATCTAGCTAATGCGCCAGGCGCACTGGCACCCCGGCCCGCGCCATCTCCGCCTTCACCTCGGCAATACTCACAATACCGTGGTGGAACACACTTGCTGCAAGCACCGCATCTGCCCCCGCCGCAATCGCTGGCGCGAAGTCACTGGCTTTACCCGCTCCGCCAGAGGCGATAACCGGCACCGTCGCGAACTCCGTAATCTGCCGCAACAGTTCCAAATCAAAGCCGGTTTTGGTGCCGTCTGCGTCCATCGAGTTCAGCAATAATTCCCCGGCGCCACGTTCCATCGCTTCCTTTGCCCACGCGAGCGCGTCAAGCTCTGTTTCGCGTTTTCCGCCGTGAGTTGTCACCACAAATCCAGACGGGGTACGCCAGGAGCGTTTCACATCCAGCGACAGCACCAGCACCTGGTTACCGAAACGATCGGCTATCTCATTCAGCAGCTGCGGCCTAGCGATAGCCGCGCTATTCACGCCCGCCTTATCCGCACCAACCTCCAACAAACGCGCGACATCATCCGCACTGCGCACACCGCCACCGACTGTGAGCGGAATAAACACATGCTCGGCGGTTTGCCGCACAATATCGTATGTAGTGGATCGCTCATCAACGGTTGCGGTGACGTCGAGGAAGGTTAATTCATCGGCTCCCTCAGCCGCGTATTTCGCCCCGAGTTCTACCGGGTCTCCGGCGTCAGTGAGATTCAGAAAATTAACACCCTTGACCACTCGGCCAGCAGCCACGTCAAGACACGGAATAACCCTCGCGGTAACACCCATGCTTACAGCCTCGCAGCGTGAATTGCGGTGACGATAATCGCGCGGGCTCCCAGATCCGCCAGCTGATCCATCACCTCAGCGGTTTCTGCAACTGGCACCATAACTTTCACCGCAACCCACCCCGGAGTTGCCAAAGGTGACACCGTCGGCGCCTGGGCACCTGCGCATACTGCGGTAGCTGCGGCGAGTTTTCTCTCTTCGAGGTCATACTCCATCATCACAAAATTGCGTGCTGCTAGCACGCCGTTGATGCGCTTGGTAAGTTTAGTTACCGCGGTTGCTTTATCGGCCGCAATCTCAGGGTTTGAGATCAAAACCGCGGTTGATTCTAGAATCACGGGACCAAAAATGCTGAGCCCAGCAGCACGGAGGGTGGATCCGGTTGAGACGACGTCTGCAACGGCATCAGCAATCCCCAGCCTCACCGCCGACTCCACAGCACCCTCAAGTTTGACCAGATGCACCGCAACCCCCTGCTTCTCAAGGAAGTCGCCAACGAGTTTCGGGTAGCTGGTTGCTAGACGCTTCCCAGCAAGCTCCTGCAGATTGGTGATGGTGTGTTGCGGTGCCGCAAAACGGAAGGTGGAATCTGCAAACTGTAGTTCTTGCAATACTTCAGCTGCGGTCACGCTGTCAAGCAACAAATCCAGCCCTGTGATTCCTAAATCAACCGCTCCGCTGCCAACGTAAGTCGCAATGTCGCGTGGGCGTAAATAAAAGAACTCCACCTCGTTGCGGTTATCAACGCTAACCAGGGTGCGACTGTCGCGGCGACCTCGATAACCAGCCTCTGCAAGCATTTGCGCTGCTGTTTCAGCTAGCGCTCCCTTATTCGGCACCGCTACTCTCAGCATTAGAGCTCCTTATATACCTGTTCGAGAGAAATGTTTTTAGCAAGCATCAGCACCTGCAGGTGATACAAAAGCTGGCTGATTTCTTCGGCCAGGGCGGCATCGCTCTCGTATTCGGCAGCCATCCAAACCTCTGCTGCTTCTTCCACGATTTTCTTGCCGATCTGATGCACCCCGGCATCTAACCGCGCCACTGTCTCACTGCCTGCGGGGCGCATCCGCGCTTTTTCCCGTAGCTCCTGATACAGCTCCTCAAAAGTTTTCATTGTTACAGCCTATCAACCATCTCGTAATCCCGGTACGCCCTCATCTAGCCGCTGCTACAGGGTTTCACCACACACGTGGCGTGCAGCTGCTTCGCGCAACGCAGCAATCTGCGCGCTCGGATCACCCTTATAAACCGCACTTCCGGCAACGAATGTGTCTGCCCCGGCTTCAGCCGCAATCCCGATAGTGTCAGCGCTAATCCCGCCGTCTACCTGCAGCCATAAATCAAGCCCCAACCGTTTTTTTGCCTCCGCAAATTGCCGCAGTTTTGGCATCATATCCGGCATAAAAGCCTGCCCGCCAAAGCCAGGCTCCACCGTCATCACCAGCACCATATCAAACTCTGGCAGGAGTTCCAGGTATGGTTCTGCCGCGGTTCCTGGCTTTAACGCGATACCTGCCCGCGCCCCAATCTGTCGCAGCCGGCGGGCAAGTCCGACCGGATCAGCTGCCGCCTCGGCATGAAAAGTCACAGATGCAGCCCCCATCTCGGCGTATCCGGGAGCCCAACGGTCAGCGTCAGAAATCATCAGGTGCACATCAAGCGGCAGCGGCGATACCGCCTGAATCCGCTCCACCACCGGCGGCCCGAAGGTGAGGTTCGGCACGAAATGGTTATCCATCACATCCACGTGCACCAAATCTGCGGTGGCTATCCGCTGCAGCTCTGTTTCTAAATTCACAAAGTCTGCGGACAGAATACTCGGGTGAATGCGCTGTGTTGTTGCCATACTCAAAATTTTAGCGCGATTTAAGGCTTAGACGCAGCAGTATCTGCCGCGATCTTTTCCGGCATCAGTTGGAAGCCACGCACCGTGAGATACAGCGCAAAGAACACCCAAATTATGGCGAGCATTAGCGCCAGGTGGTTAATTGAGATGAACGCCAAAACCGCGGCGGTAATGCTGAGCCCAATCGGGCTCGCGACCTGACTCACCGCCATAAACAGACTAAAGGCACGGCCTCGCACCTCAGCGGGCACCAGCGCTGTAACCAGGGTGTTCTGCAGTGGCGTCCCGACACCGCTGCCGAAGCCCGCAATCAGCATGCCCGAAATCACCGCCACCGGACTGTCAAGCAGTGCCATCAGCAAGAAACCGACACTGTAAAACAGCATTGTCAGCGCCCATGCCCAGCGCGGCCGTACCACAATCTTGCCGGCAATAATACTGGTAACCATAATACCCACCGCAAACGCGCTCATCGCAAGCCCGTAAAGCTCCGGCTGCGAACGTGCCTTAAACGCGGCCGGTAACAGCACAACGAGATACGGGCTAACAAGCGCCATCGCCAGCAGGGCATCAAGCGCGAGCAGCCGAATCAGCGAGATCGACAACACCTTGCGCCAACCTTTAAAGCCACGGTACTGCTCTCGCTCCGCCGCGTCAGGCGCGGTGGCCGGGGCGAGGCGCAGCAGCATCGTGCACAGCGCCGCGAGCAGGGAGCAGGCTGCGGTGATCCACAGTACCTGCCCAAGCGGCAAAACCGCCATCATCACTCCAGCCAGCGCGGGACCAACCAGCATGCTCACGGCACTCAGCGCGTTATTGTAACCGGAGACTGTCGCCACGCTTTTACCGGTTGTGGTGGCAACGTCGCCGATCAGCGCCGCGCGAGCTGACATCCCGGGAATATCGCCTACTGCGCCAAGAATCCCAATGATTACGAACAGCGTCATCGTCAGCCCGATGGTGCTGTCTACCAGAATCACCGCGAGCACCGACAGCCCGGAGATGATGTCTGACACGATTGACATCGGTTTACGCCCCAACAGATCAATGAGGTTGCCCCCGAAATAAGCAAAAATCAGCGTCGGTACCGCAATCAGTGCCGCCACGAGTCCGGCGGCCGCGGGGTCACCGGTGCGGTCGAGCACCAGCCACGGCCACACAATCATCGCGATGGAGTTGCCGAGCATTGAGAGCCCTGATGCGGAAAGATACCACCACAGCGCACTCGGATGCCGCGGTGGGGTCTCGGACTGCGTCAATGCCGCTGCTTCTGATTTTGATGTTGTCATGTTTTCCTCTTAAAAATTTTGTTGGTGGATCAAGCCACCCGATGCAATCACACTGGCGCCAACAACCAGACAGGAGAACCGGGAAACAGCTAGCTACGCTGCAGCAGCGCGATAAACATTGCGTCTGTGCCGTTAGCGTGCGGCCACAGCTGCAGGGTAGATCCACTATTTACAGTTGTTGCGGTGTCGCCCACAATTGTGTTTTCACAAATAATTGCGGTGTCTTGCTCTTGGATTGCTGCGAACACAGCCGCTGTGTCTAGCAATCGCAGCTGCTCATCGCGGCGCAATAGTCTTTGCACTACGGCTTTGGTTTCTGCCAGGTGCGGTGAGCAAGTGACGTAAGCCAGCACACCTCCGGCCGCAAGCTGTGATGCTGCCTGCTGTAACAGCTGCTCCTGCAATTTTACCAGGGCAGGAATGTCTCCTGGTTGTTTACGCCATCTGGCTTCGGGGCGCCGCCGCAAGGCACCCAGCCCAGAGCAGGGGGCATCCACAAGGATGCGGTCAAAAAGCTGTTCACCGAATGCGGCCGCAGTGGTGCCGTCGTGGTTCACCACAGTGGTGTGAGCAACCGCCGCGCTCCCTGCTTCGGCCACGGCCCGCTCCACGAGTTTTGCGCGGTGCGGCGCCACCTCGTTGGCGCGCAGTGAGATTCGCCGCGGTGTCGCAGCGGCTGCGAAAGCTGCCAGCACCGCGGTTTTACCCCCCGGGCCGGCGCACAAATCTAGCCAGGTTTCAGTGTCGGCGAGTGGTTTTGCCGCGATTAAAGTTAGGGCTGCGAGCTGCGATCCCTGGTCTTGCACTCGGGCGGTGACGCCGGCCGCTGCAAGCTGTTTAATAACGCTAGCTGGCTGCATTCCGCTGAGCGCAACGCCATACGGACTGGGTCCGCTGGGGCTGAGATGCTCTGGTATGGCTGCGAGCGCTTTCTCCCGCAAGAGCGTTGCAGAAAACTCAGCAGCAAACGCATTAGCGGTGACATCACTGGCGGCAGTTGCAGGGGCATCATCCGTGAGGGCATCTTTATCTGTGGCACCAAACCCACGCGGCAACAACATCAGCTGCACCTGCGGCGGTTCATTATCAGCGGCTAACAGTTCTTCTAGCTGCTCAGCGCGGCCCGCAGATTTCAGCGCGTCTCGCAACGACCGCACAATCCACTCCGGGTGGCTGTGCCGCACGGCGAGGGTCTGATCCACGCTCCTGCCAGCGATAATCTCCGTCTCCCAGCCAGCGAGCGACCGTTTACTGATTTTGCGCAGCACCGCGTTCACGAAACCCGCGGCTTTCGGGTTCGCCACCAGGCGCTGCAACTCCACGGTCTCGTGCAGTGCCGCATGCTGGGGCACCCGCATCCCCAAAAGTTGATGCGCTCCAAGGCGCAGCACTCGCAGGGTTCGGGCGTCAATTTCTGCGGTGTCGCGCCCTGCTGCGGCGCTAATAATCGCGTCGTATTTACCCTGCAACCGCAGTGTTTGCGACACCAACTCGGTCACAAACGCTGCGTCCCTGCCGCTCAGTTTTTGTTTGTGGATCCGCGCCTGCAATGCCAGGTTTGCGTAGGCGTCGCGATCTGCAACATCGCGCAGCACATCGTATGCCAGCAGCCGGGTTGCCGCTACTTTATTAGCCATTTAGTTCCGCCTTTGCGCCGCGACCACGCAACCAATCACTGCCCTGCATCGCTTTCTTCCCTGCCTGTTGCACGAGCGGCGCAAGCACTGCTCCCGCGCCGCAAGCAATCAGCATCTGTTTTTCCCAAATAATCGCTTCGCCCGGTTTTAACGGCTGTGCCAGACGCGCAAACCGCTGCTGTTGTTCCACCGTGAGCGGCTGCAACTGCACCAGTTTCAGCGCGGCGCCCTCGAACTCGACGTAGGCTCCGGGCTCTGGGGTCACCCCCGCCCAGCGCGCTAGCACTGCGGCAGCTGGCTGCGCGAAATCAAGCAGGCCGTCGGTGCGCTGCAGTTTATGCGCGTAGCTAACCTCCCCCTGCTGCGCGGTGCCCGCGGCGGGATTCGCAGCAAGCTCATCAAGAGCCTTAAACACAGTTGTGGATCCCGCAGCAGCCATCTCCTGCAGCACCTCTCCGGCGCTCTGCCCAGGTGTTGCCTGATAGCTGTCACGCGCCACAATGTCTCCGGCGTCAAGCTCCGCGACCAACCGGAAAACGTCAATCCCGATGGTGGTTTCACCCGCCATCAGGGCGCGCTGCACCGGCGCGGCGCCGCGCCAGGCAGGAAGCGCAGAAAAGTGCAGGTTGATCCACCCCAAGCGTGGTGTTTGCAGCAGCTCCTCGCGCAGCAGCGCACCGTAAGCCACAACCACGCCAATGTCTGGCTGCAATTGCCGTACCCAGGTGGTTGCTTCGTCGTCGAGCCGGTTTGCTTTCAAAGTGGGGATGTCGTGGGCTGCGGCAAGCTCCGCAACCGGTGACTGGGTTAGCACGCGCTTGCGCCCCTGCGGCGCATCAGTGCGGGTGAGCACCCCCACGACCTGATGTGCGGGGTGTTGTATGAGGGCCGCGAGTGTCGGCAGCGCCACTGCCGGGGTGCCCGCAAAAACAATTCTCATCTGTTATCAATTCTCTCTCGTCGAGGCTGCTGCAAGCAACAGCTAAAGCACGGTCTGCTGCGGCGCGCGCGGCTCATCAAAAATACTGCGATCATCAAATTTTACCCGTAATCCGCTGCGCATTTTGGGGTTTGGTCGAGATTTTGTGGGCGTTATCCGCCCCGCCGCCACAGCTAGAATCTGTCCGCGCAGCACCTTCGCAACCTCCGCAGCAGCACGGTAACTACACCGCACAACTGCTCGCCAGGTGCCGTCACCGAGCGGCACCGGGTCGAGCGCATCGCACTCGGCAATCTCTGCGAGCGCCGTAAGCGCCGCCTGCACATCGGCGCGCTGCCCGCTCACCGCCGCAACCCGCACCATCGGCGGATACCGCAGCTCTTGGCGTTCGCGTAGTTCACCCTGCAGCCACTGCTCCGCGGTGCCGCGCAGCAGCGCAGTAACCACTGGTCCGGACCCACTAGCCAGCAGGCACACCGCCTGTGGCCCTGCTTTAGCGGCAGCGTTTTCCCACCAGCGGAGGCAGTCCTCTGCGGCGTGCAGGGTGGGGATCTGCAGCAGCCTCTCGGCGTCTAACAGCACGACCGAGCTGTAACCTCCGGCGGCGAGCGGCTCCGCCCCCACCGTCGCCACCACGATGGCGCTGCGCGCATCCACTCGCGTCACAATATTTTCGCCATCAGCAACAATAATCCGATACCCGCGCAGCTGCTGCTGCAACCGTTCCGCAGTCATTCTGGTTCCCGGGGCAGCCAGGTGCGCGGTTTTGCCGTGACAGTTATTGCAGCGCCACTGCATTACCGGTTCCAGGCACCACAGGCACTGCAGCTTCCCGGCGGTTTGCGGCGCTCCCAAAGGTCCGCTACAGCGCCCACACACCGCACGGCTGCGGCAATCTTTGCAGACCACGGCGCTGGCGTATCCGGGTTTTGCCACCTGCACTAGCACTGGCCCGGTTTCTGCCGCCTGCCGGATGAGCCGTAAAGCGGCCTCCGGGATCCGCCCCGCAAATTCGTCTCCCTGCACGTGCATCGCAGCGTGCCTGATTTTGGTGCGGTGCACCGGGTGCGGCTGCGGCTGCAAATAGCCGAGGTCAAGCAACCGCTGGATTTCGCCGGAGCGGCTGTGGCCGAAAAATAACAGCCCGCAGGATTCTTGTTTCTGCCGTTGCAGCGCCGCGTCTCGCGGATGCACATAGGGCGCGAGTGGCTCCGCGAGTAGCGGGTCTGCTTCGTCCCACATCACGATTGCGCCGAGGTTCGCCGCCGGCGCATACACCGCCGAACGGTTGCCGATAATAATGCGCGGGGTGCCGCTGAGCGCCTGCAGGTAGTTGCCGAAGCGTTTCTCGGCGGATTGTTTCGCGTCGAGCCGCACCAGTGCATCCGCCGCCGGCCCGAGAGCCACGGTAAGCGCGGCGCTGAGCTGCTCCAGATCGCGCCAGTCTGGCAGGCAAATAATCACCGATTTTCCGGCTGCCAAAACCCTGCTCGCGGTTGCCGCAAGCGTCACGGCCCAGTTTCCGACCCACTCATCGCTGGCGAGCCGCGCCATCGAGTGCGCTGCGGTGTAGGCCAGCTTTTCGCCGGCCAGTAGCTTCTCGGCGAGCGCTTCAGGGTTATAGTTTGGCAGTTGATGGATCTGCCCGCCCGCAAGCATTTCTGCCCCGTCTGTGGCAGCAATCCGGGCGTTGAGCTGAGCTATTGCCGTCTCCGCTGCTGCCGCTGTTTGCGGCAGTTCGATGAGGTATTTGCGCTCTGCCCGGGCGTGCCGGGTGGGAATCGCGAGTCTTAAAATGTCGCAGGCGCTGCCAGCTGCCCGGTCTGCGAGGTTTTGCGCCAGCTCCCACAGCTGTGGGGTGAGCAGCGGCACTTCACCGACGAGAGCGTCGATTATCGCCAGCTCGCCGCCGTAACTGCTGTGCTGGGCGAGCTCCACCACCCACCCGTAGCTGCTGCGCTGTTTACCCCGCAGCGGCACTTTGACGCGCATGCCCTGTTGAATTTGGGCGGCTAAGCGTTCTGGGATAGCGTAGTCAAAAACGTGTGCGAGCTGTGGTAGGCGGGTATCCAGCAGCACTTTTGCGACGCGCGGCTGCCGCCGCGGCGCGGGTGAGAGCTGCTCAGACATCTGGTTTCCTGTGGGTTATGCGGATACGGGGCGCGATGCGGGCCGAGCGCGGAGACGAGCGCGAAAACGAGCGCGGAGACGAGTTTAGCGCGGTCTCGGCCTAACTCGATTCGGGACTACAGCGTGGATACCGGGCAGATATGGCAAGGGCGCCGATTAGCCAGTAATCGACGCCGCTGTGAAAGCCCAGAAATTATGCCTGATCGGTTGAGAGCTCGAGTTTGCCTTCGGCAATCTCGTGCAGTGCAATAGTCAGTGGCTTGTCGTCAACTGAGCAGTCAACGAGCGGGCCAATGTTTTCGTACAGCTTGCCGTCGTGCAGGTCTGAGTAGTAGTCATTGATCTGCCGTGCACGCTGCGCCGCGAAGGTCACGAGAGAGTATTTTGACTCTACCTGCTTCAGCAGCTCGTCGATTGACGGATCAATAATGCCGTTGTTGCCTGACATATAAGCCTCCTAGTATTAACTTGCTTATTATATCTAACTGCGGCGTTTTCCGCCAGGCAACATCGGAGTTACAGCCCTTGCCGCACCACCGCGCTGCCGCGGGATGTTGCGATCCGCACCCAGTTGCCGTGACGCAGTAGCCGCGCGTTTTCTGCGCCCTCTAAAAAGCCAAGGTGAGCGAGGGCGAAAGCAGCTCCCGCTGGCACTCCCGGCAGCATCGGGGCACCCCACACCTCGGCCCGCAGCGAGTTCACAATCGCTTGGCCAGGCGCCGTGGGCAAAGCTGCGGCGATTCGCGCTGCGCCCTGCTGCGCCACCTGCTGCAGTGAGCTGGCTGCGATTTGCCCCTCCGCTTGCCAGCCACCAAGCGGTGCGGTGACTCCCGCCCAACTTGCGGTGGTGGCTGCCGGCGGCAGCTGCATGACGTTTGCTCCGGTGCGCTGTAAGTGGGCAAGGCGCTCGTTTAGCGCGGCTAGGGGATAAACCTCGTTCAGCACCAGCTCCGGTTGCGGCGACTCCGGCGACTCCGGCGACGACAGCCCGAGGCGCGGCCCTGATTCCGCAGCCTCAGCGTTCACCCGCACCCGATATGCCTTTTCGGCAAGCACCGTGGGGGTCTTATCAAGCAGGCTTTCCGGCGCGAGCAAAGCTCCGGCAAACACCGCGCTGACTCCACCGCCGTGGCGCACTACTTGCACTAGCACCCGATCCACCTGCGCATTTTGCAACCGTGCCAAATACACTTTTAAATCCGGCACAGCGTTGGCGTCTAACAGCATAATACTTTTGGGCACGCAGCAAGTTTACCGGCTGCACCGCTACACTGGGAAACAGTTTTACCCCTTTTTCAGGAGCTTCACACATGTCTAACACCTCACTGTCTGAGCTGCTCACGGTGGCATCGCAGCGCGCCCGCACTACCCACGATATTTTTGTGGGCCAGGCTCACCCAACAGCTTCCGGACGCAGCTTCGGCGGGCAAATCATGGGGCAGGCAGCCTACGCTGCGGGTGCCACGGTGGATCCGGATCGTGAGCTACACTCCCTGCACGGGTATTTTTTGCGCCCCGGAGTTGCCAGCGCCGCAACCACTTTCGAGGTAGACAGTGTTTTCACCGGGGGCTCTTTCGCCACCCGCCGCGCACAGGCGTTCCAAAACGGCGAAACCATCATGTCGCTGATCGCGTCTTTTCAGCGACCCGCCGAGCAGCCAGGTTTTGCTGACACCCTCAACATGCGTGAGATTCCCGAGCCACAGCAGCTAGCGAGTTTGAGCGACACCTATCAGCATTTAGCGGCGGATCACGATGCGAGTTTCATCCTGCAGCGGCCGTTCGAGTTTCGCTATGTCGACAGCGACGTGTTTACCACGGTTGCCGCGACTAAGGCTTCGCAGCGGGTGTGGCTAAAGACGGTATCTCCTCTGCGCGGCACCCAGCTTTTGCAAAAGGCCGCGCTCACGTTTGCCAGCGACTATATGTTTATTGAGCCGGTGCTGCGCGGCTATGGTGTGCCGTGGACAGCTCCTGGATTGAAGGTCGCGAGCCTTGATTTAGCAATCTGGTTCCACACCGAGGTTAACGTTGATGACTGGCTGCTTTACGACCTGCGCTGTGTGCATGCCGCTGGTGGCCGCGCCCTCACGCAGGGCAGGTTCTTTAATCAGGCAGGTGAGCTGGTGGCGAGCTGTGCCCAGGAGGTGATGGTGCGACTGCCGGGTAACACCGGGCCCCGCAGCGGGCTAGCAGCGGGCACCCACGCCGCGAGTCCTGGCGCCCAGGGCTCGCACCGCGCCCGTACCGACGCAGCAAACACTAATGCCTTGCGCGCGGGGGCAGCAGCATGAGTGAGCTTAATTACGAGGTAATCGCCGGCAACCCAGAGCGGGTAACGGTATTTTTGCACGGTCTAATGGGGCGCGGTAAGAACTTTTTACAGAACGCCAAGGCACTAACAGCCACCACAACCGCGATTTTGGTGGATCAGCCCAACCACGGCGACAGCGCCTGGACCACAGAATTTTCTTACCAGCAGATGGCTGATGCGGTTGCTGCTCTGCTCAGGCGGCTGTCGGAGGTGCAGCGGGTTGGGAAAGTACACCTGGTGGGCCACTCGATGGGCGGCAAAACCGCAATGATGCTGGCGCTGTTACACCCGGAGCTGTTACACAGCCTCACTGTCGTAGATATTTCTCCCACTCCTGCCGCCGGCACTGCTCCTTTTAACAGCCTGTTGGGGCCGCTGTTGCAACTTGATTTGATGTCGCTGCGCACCAGGCGCGAAGCTCACGACCAGCTGCAAGCGGCGATTCCCGATGACACCATGCGCAATTTTTTGCTTGCCAATCTTGTCAAGCAGCCGAGTTCTTTCCGCTACCGTTGGCTCGCTAACGTCCGGTTGCTGTTTAATTCCCTGCCGCAGATTGTTGGTTTCGAGCCTCCTACGGCGACCTCTTTTTCAGGCCCGGTGCTGTGGCTTGCCGGCAGCGACTCGAACTACGTCAAGCAGAGCGACCTGCCCTTGATGAGCTCGCTGTTTCCGGATGTGATTCCGGTCGCTGTGCCCGGGGCTGGGCATTGGGTGCATGCGGATCAGCCCGCCGAGTTTGAGCGCCTTGTGCGCGAATTTATCACGGCTGAGGCATAGCCGCTCGCGGTTTTAGCGCCCGAGTTTCAGCGGCGCATCTTGCCACTGTGCGGCGAGCTCGCGTCCTGCGGCATCGAGTCGTTCAGGCCGCATAGTCTCACCGTTTACTATCACCACTGTGGTTATGGCGCGCGCCACTACGGGTTTTTCGGGCAGTGAGTTGTCTGTGATTTCGTAGTGCAGTTCGAGGCTGGAGCCGCCGAGTTTCCCTATCCACATGGCCACGGTGACGGGATGTTCTGAGTACCCTAGGATTCGCAGAAATTCGATGTGTTGCGCAGCAACCAACATTTTCGGCCCGGCGGGGTCGTTGCCACGAAAATACCCTTCGAGCCCGGTTTTTTCGCGAGCTGTGCCGAGCCAAAAGACACGCACCCGCGCTTCTTCGAGGTAGCGCGCGAAGGTGACGTTGTTGATGTGTCCGTAGGCATCCTGGTCTGAGCCCCACCGCATTTCAATGTCTACGTGTATTCTCGCCATGTTCCTTGCAGTCTCCTGTGTTTTGCGCCGCTGCGCCGCTGTGCGTCACTCAGTGTATCTCAGTGCTCTCAATCCGCCAAAACATAACTCAGCACCGCTAAGCGCCACTGAATATCGCTCGGCACCGCCAAGGACACCAACCAATACCGTTAAGCAAAGCGCGACCGGGTTTTACCCCGGCCGCGCTTGTGACTCTTAGCCGCGTGTCAGTTTGCGGTATGTCATGCGTGACGGCTTTGCCGCGTCAGGGCCGAGACGCTCAATCTTGTTCTTCTCGTAGCCCTCGAAGTTACCCTCGTACCAGTACCAGCTGGCTGGGTTTTCTGCGGTGCCTTCATATGCCAGGATGTGGGTTGCAACGCGATCCAGGAACCACCGGTCGTGGGTAATCACAACGGCACAGCCCGGGAACTCCAGCAGCGCATTTTCGAGGCTTGCGAGGGTTTCCACATCAAGGTCGTTGGTTGGCTCGTCAAGCAGCAGCACGTTGCCGCCCTGCTTCAGAGTGAGCGCCAGGTTCAGACGGTTGCGCTCACCGCCGGAGAGCACACCGGCTGGTTTTTGCTGGTCTGGGCCTTTAAAGCCGAAGCTTGACACATACGCCCGAGACGGAATCTCCACGTTGCCGACCTGAATAAAATCGAGCCCGTCTGAAACCACTTCCCACACTGTTTTTTGTGGATCAATCCCGGCGCGGCTCTGATCAACGTAGCTGAGTTTCACAGTTTCGCCGATTTTGAGTTCGCCGGCGTCGAGTGGCTCGATGCCCACAATGGTTTTAAACAGGGTTGATTTACCGACACCGTTCGGGCCGATAATACCGACGATACCGTTGCGTGGCAGAGAGAAGTCTAGCCCGTCAATCAGCACGCGGTCGCCGAAACCTTTGCGCAGGCCTTTGGCTTCGAGCACCACGTTACCGAGGCGCGGCCCCGGCGGAATTTGAATCTCTTCGAAGTCGAGCTTGCGAGTGCGCTCAGCTTCCGCAGCCATTTCTTCGTAGCGTGCCAGACGCGCCTTTGATTTTGCCTGACGACCCTTCGCGTTAGACCGCACCCACTCTAGTTCCTCTCGCAGGCGCTTTTGCAGTTTGGCGTCTTTACGCCCCTGCACCTCCAGCCGCTCGGCTTTCTTTTCGAGGTAGGTGGAGTAGTTACCCTCGTACGGGTAGAGGCGGCCACGGTCGACTTCGGCGATCCACTGCGCAATGTTGTCAAGGAAGTAGCGGTCGTGGGTAATCGCGATTACAGCGCCGTGATATTTAGCGAGGTGCTGCTCTAGCCACAGCACACTCTCCGCGTCGAGGTGGTTTGTGGGCTCGTCGAGCAGCAGCAGGTCTGGTTTTTCGAGCAGCAGTTTACACAGCGCAACACGGCGCTTCTCACCGCCGGAGAGGTGTTTTACTACCTCGTCTGAAGGTGGGCAGCGCAGCGCGTCCATAGCTTGCTCCAGCTGGTTATCGAGATCCCAACCGTCGAGGGCATCAATCTGCTCCTGCAGCTCACCCATTTCCGGCAGCAGCGCATCATAGTCTGCGTCTGGGTTAGCCATTTCCATGCTGATTTCGTTGAAGCGATCGATTTTTGCTTTCAGATCAGCAACACCCTGCTGCACGTTTTCCAGCACGGTTTTTTCTTCGTCAAGCTCTGGCTCCTGCATCAGAATCCCGACGCTGTAACCAGGGGTCAGCATTGCTTCGCCGTTTGACGGTGTATCGAGCCCCGCCATAATCTTCAGGATGGTTGATTTACCGGCACCGTTCGGGCCAACCATACCGATTTTGGCGCCCGGGAAGAACGACATTGTCACATCATCGAGGATAACTTTGTCGCCGTGCGCTTTGCGCGCCCGCACCATTTGGTAAATGTATTCTGCCATGTTGCGCTCTTCTCTTAAATCGCTTTTTTCTCCCTCTAATCTTATGGCATTGCGAGAAGGACCGCTGCTACCTGCTTGTGGCTTGTCGCAGCATTTGCAAACTTGCCACAGTCAGAATTAGGCACCAAATCAGGACAGTGCCCAGGAGAATTACAAGACCCAATGGCTGCAACTGCAACCAAGCACTACCCAGCCACATAACTAACCAAATCAAGCCGCACGCGAGCAGCGCTTCAAGCGCCACAGCAAAGAGGGCAGCACCGCTTAATTTGCTGCTGCTTTGCGCCAGAACCTCATATTTAAATCGTGTTCGTTCGCGCTGCAGCCCAAAGCGGATACGCACTGCTAAAAACAGCAGATAGAGGAAAAATATCACCACTAACAAAGTCATTGCACCGGCAGGCAGCAACGTCTCCAACACCGCTTGCGAGAGCGTAAACTTCTGGCTCACTTCGCTTAGCCACTGCAACACCTGCGCCAACTGCGCCAACAGTATAGCAACCGCCGCCGCGCTGGCCGCACACACTGCCGCCAAAAACACCAGCGTTCCCCGCGATCCGATGACGCTCGCTGGCCGTGTCTTACCTCGCATTGCGCTAAACATAATGCCGAGGGCCAAAACTGCTGCTGCCATACACACCGCGGTAAACAATCGATTATCTGGTGTAGAAATCAGAATCGCAGCACAGCCGCTGAGACTCAAAACCGTAATTCCCACCGCAACTTCGCTGACTGCCCACCTCAGCCGCATGGTTTTCGACCATCCTAAAAGCGCTAATAGTTGCTGCCCTCTGACGCTTTGCGGTCTGACCAGCAAGGCAACCAAAAACACCCCGCCCAGCATCAACGCAAGCAGCATTTTTCCAACGTTCAAAGACACGGTTTTAAAAGTTTGCGCCGTCCACACGTCAGTGCCGGTGACGGTTAAATCCTGGGCGACCCAGCCTAAATCTGCAATTTCTTGTGCCCCGTTTGGGTCTGTCACACCGTATGCATAACCTGGAACATACATCGGGACGGTTTGTTTACTAGCGCCACTGACAATCACCGCGTTGAGCCCCAACGCGCGAAGCTGTGTCGCGACCCGGTCAATTTCCAGCTGCGCCTGTTCCCGCGGGAGTTCAGAAATTCCACCAACTCGCACGCGCACCGCATTTACCACCTCATCTTGGGTGAAATGTGCGGCAGCACTTAATGGCACTATCACGTTAGGGCTCTGTGCTACCAGCCCCAGCCCGTGCAGATCCGGGTGTAGTTCAGCCATAGTTTCTTGCATCCGCAGTGGGTTATGTTCGTACAACCCGAGGGGCACATATCCCGCCTGCTTGCCGTCAAAAATTTGTGGTTGATAGGTTCCCACTTCAAAATGGGCTGCGCCCTGCTTATCGAATGCACCGATGCTGATTTCTGTTTCTGTAGCGTCACGATAAGTTCTGATTTCACCTGGTAGTTTGCCTTCTGGCACGTATTCGGGGCTAAAATTCGTGCCCACGGGCGCGGCAAAACCGAATGTTTGCACTTTAAACACAGTGTGTCCGTCTGCGCTATCGTCTTGCCGTAATTGCAGCGGCCCCACTTTCATTGCGGAGTAGTATCCGCCGTAACTCAGTGCAAAGGCAGGGTCTACATCAGCCACGACTCCGGGCCAGGGCACGACAAAGCCGAAATCCCCGAAAGGCCGCATTTGCTCGCCTAGATCAACCGTTGTTTCGCCCACGGTGTGCTCACCCTGCGGCGTTACCTGGGTAATTACGGTTTTGAAGCTGAGCGGCGGATAGCTTGCGGTGTTTCGCAGGTATGGCACTAAGGGGTTTTCCATCCCTAACCCACCGTATAGGGCCGAAGGCAGCCTAGTTTCATCTCCGGTCAAGGCCAGCAATTGTTGGGCCCAGTCAGTGTCGGTTTCTAGCGCTGCCAAAAAAGCTGCCGCTGTCGCTGCGGGCTGCGCGGCGAGGATATTCTCTGCGTCTTGCAGTTTTTGCATCTCGGCAGCGAGTTCTGGGGGTAATAGTTGTTGCTCCGCTTGTGGATCAACCGCCACCACGGTGGTGTTAGCGATTGGCATCAGCGAAGTAAGCACGGTGAGACCATTTTGGTGCAGCATTGCGCTGTGCTGCACGGTAGGGTCTTGCAGGTTAATGGTTTTGATACCGTGTTCCGCAGCTCGCAGCGGCGTTGCGTCACTTGGTTTGGTCTGATTCCATCCTTGTGAGTCAATTATTATCTTCAGCTGCGAGCTGTGGTTTACCCGCTGCGAGACGCCATCATCACTGAGTTCGATGAACTGCAGTTGCAGTTCTAGCGTCGGATTGGCGGTGATTACGTCGTATGGAATGAACACCAGCGGCCATTTTTGGTTATTGTTTTGAGTGCCGATGTATCCGATTGGTGCTGCGACTTCGACGCCTGCAGTTTGTCTTATTTGCGCGAGTTGCTCGGCGCTAATTGTTGGCGCAGCGACCCCGGCGTAGTTTGGTTCGACGAGGTTTAATCCGTATTCGTTGGTGCCGATATTTACTGCTTCACTAAAATTCTGATGTGTGACTAGAATGTCATAGCTACCACGCCACAATCTGTCGATGGTGGTTTCACTAGTGCTGATTGTGACATTAACGATTGTTTGCACCAGCAGCATTAATATGCCCAACATGCTTAAGGCAATGTTTACTGGCTTATTAAGTCTTGGTTTTGCTTTAGTTTGCATCAGAGTTGTACTTTCTCGTCAGCAATGTCTAACAGCACTGCATCGTGCGTTCCGAGAATTACCGCGCTGCCGGTAGCTTTAGCTGTTAGTAAAAGCTGCGCTACTTTTTCGGCGTTAACTATATCGAGTGCTGATGTTGGTTCATCTAATATCAGTATCGGAGGTTGTTTTGCCAGTGCCCTAACAAGGGCGACACGCTGTCTTTCCCCGCCCGACATGTGTTTTGGGGTTCTGCGCAGGTATTCTTCAAGACCTAAATTAGACAGCATTTCCTGCGCCACTACCGCAGTCGCCCCCCCCTACTAACACGTTACGCAATACTGAAAGTTCGTCAAACAGCGTTGTTTCCTGCGGCAGGTAACCTATTTTTTCGCGTCGCAGCCGCTGTTTTTCGCGTTTGGGCATGCGGTTCACGTCTTTGTTAAACCAGCTAACTGTGCCGCTGTCAGGTGTTCTAAGCCCGTAGCAGAGCTGCAGCAGAGAGCTTTTCCCCGAGCCGCTGCGGCCAGAAAATACTGTGATTGTTCCGGGAGCTATTTCCAAAGATAACTCGGGCAACAGCTCTATACGTTTTCCGTTAACACGGTAACCATAATTGAGGTTTTTAATTTCAAGTAAATTTTCTGCGACTGTGACCATCTTCGCTCCCAGACCACTACGTAAAATTACTAAGAATTTAACATAAATGAAAATCAGAAATCAATTGTCATAGCTGCCACGCGCCAACTATACTCACCAGTCAATCGGGCGTGTTTGCCCGATTAGGCACTGCCCAGGGTCAGCGCCAACCACCGGGGCCCTGTCGGTAACATAGTCTCGCGCTGCGCGCCCGACCTGCGCAATCAAACACTCATCCCCGAAGCGCACGGACAGAAATAGAGAATCCGCATCTAGGTTGATTTTAGTTTTATCGTAGCTCACCTGCATATCTGACTTGATGAACCCCGCGTCAGAGAAAGTATTAACCATCGCTTCCCCGGTTAGCGGCTGATCTGACTCAGCATACTCCTTAGTGATGCGCACAAAATAAGGCTCGTTATCCGCCGCCGAACCGTTTCTGACGTACAGCGCGGTGTCATCAATCTCTTGACTTTCCCGTGCTGCAGGAGCCGGCGCTAACGCTTGCTGCACCTGTGCACAGCCTCCCAGCAGCAAAGACAGAGCGGCACAGGAAACTAGCGCTAAAGGAGTTTTCTTCATGCTCCCATTTTATTTAGTATGGCTTAAACTCCGCTGCGAGCACAGAGGGGCAGCGGGCCACGCATGAAGACAGTGAAATAACATAGATTTCACCTGCCCTCACACACAGCCACGCTGCCCGGCAACTGCTGCTGCAGCTACGCTGCTGCTGGCGCTGCCCAACTGGCTTGCTCAACCTGCGCCAGCGCGGCAAGGTCACTCGCCTCTCCGGGTTGCGACTCGCTGCCAGCCGCACTCTTCGCAGCATACTCTTTCTTAGTAAAAGCAGAAGTGCCGAAGCGCAAATCGTGCCCGACGCCCTCAGCATCGATATCAACGCTATAACCGTTACGACCCTCCGCGGTCTCCCATTGCCTGACTCGCAGCTTGCCAGTAACCACAATGCGGTCTCCTTTGCGCAGTGACATCACCACGTGTTCTCCGAGTTCCCGACTGGCATTAACACTAAACCAGTTAGTGCTACCCTCAACCCACTGCCCGGTAGCACGGTCTAGGCGGCGTTCGTTCGCAGCCAGCCGGAAGCTCGCTTTGCTACCTCCGTTGTCAAAAGTGGTGAGCTTTGGCACGGTAGCTACAGTGCCAATAATTGTTGCGTGTGCTGACATTTGATACTCCTTACATCTATCCTTGCAGTGATTTGTTAATCACTAACCCTAGTCTGACGAGCACCGACAGCACGCAACGCAAAAATTAAGAGGCTGTGTAAAACACCCAGTAACAGATGTTTTACACAGCCCCAATATAATAATCAGTTGCGGCGCTGCGTCCCCAAAGCATACACCGTCAAGCGCACAGCCCGACCAGAACGCGCCGCACCGCAAGTGCGCCGGCAGCGACCGCGGCAGGCTACTTCAAGTACTGACTAAAAGCCGCCCGCACCTTATTAACCTTCGGAACCGCAACCGCCAAACAGTATCCCTGCTCGGGGTTCTTGGCAAAAAAGTTCTGATGATACTCTTCCGCCGGATGAAACTCGGTCAAATCTTCCAGGGTTGTGACTGGATCGCCGTCCCAAATCTCCGCCGCCCGCTCAAGCGCCGCGGTAAACTCCTCGCGCTGCTGCTGATCCGCCACAAACATCGCTGAGCGATACTGTGTACCCACGTCATTTCCCTGACGGTTCAGCTGGCGGGGGTCGTGCATCGTGAAGAAAGCATCCAAAATCACCTCTGCCGGAATCACCTCATCATCAAAACGCACCAGCACGGCCTCTGCGTGCCCGGTCTCCCCCGTGCACACCGCCTCATAGTTAGGGTCCGCCAGGGTGCCGCCAGCATATCCACTAACCACCTCGGTCACCCCGCGCAATGCCCGGAATGCTGCATCCAAACACCAGAAGCAACCCCCAGCTAACACATACTCACGCTCAGCCATTTTGCCACCACTCACTCTCCGCCGTCGCCGGCATATTCCGTTTATGCTGTGAAACTAAAAACCGTTTTTCAATGTTTGCCGCAGCTGCCGAGTCAATCTCTTCGCCTCGCAGGTAAGCATCAATTTCTTGATAGCTTACTCCCAAGCTGCTCTCATCTGTCTGCCCCGGTGCCCCGTCAAGCAGATCCGCGGTGGGAACCTTCTGCCACAGCGCAGCCGGTGCCCCGAGATACTCCAAAAGCTGCGCCCCCTGCGACTTTGTGAGCCCCGCAAGCGGCATCAAATCAGCTGCGCCGTCACCGTGTTTCGTAAAGAAACCGGTTACCGCCTCGGCAGCGTGATCAGTTCCCACCACTAGGCAGCCGCTATCCCCCGCAATCGCATACTGAGCTGTCATCCGCACCCGGGCTTTCACATTACCCTTGTTAAAGTCAGTCACCGCCCCGAAATCATGCCCGAGCTCAGCAACTAAAGCGTCAACACTGCTCTTAATATTCACTGTGACAGTGCGATCCGCAGCGATAAAACGCAAAGCTGCCTGCGCATCTGCCTCATCAAACTGCTCTCCGTACGGCAAACGCACCGCAATAAACTCCGCGTCATGCCCGGCTTCCCGCACCTGCTCTACGGCCAGCTGACAGAGCCGCCCCGCGAGGGTTGAATCCTGCCCGCCAGAAATTCCCAACACCAACCCGCGTGCGCCGCTAACTCGCAGGTATGAGGTGATGAAATCTAGCCGGCGCGTGACTTCTGCGGCGGCATCAATCTGCGGTTTCACGCGCAGCTCGGAGATAATCCGCTGTTGTAAATTCGGCCCCATGTTGCGGTTTCCCTTCACAATAACTTCAATACTGACTGTGCGATTACAAAATCGCTCCCGCGCCGAGCAGCGCCTTAATTTCACTGATAATGTCGGCTCCCACTCGCACCCGCTGATGCAGTTCGAAAATTCGCACTGTACCGGAGTCATCGAGCAATTCTAACTGCACCTCGCTGGCGCCCTCGTATCGTTGCAAAACAACCAACAGTTTTTCACAAACTTCAACAGTAGCCCTGCGGGAATGTAATTGTAGCCTCAGCACCGGCGCCGCCTCGACGTTAGCGGTGTCAATAGTGGTTACGCTGTATGCGTGCATTGCCACTCCGTCATCGCGCTGATTTAAGCGACCGCGAATCGCGACAACCTGGTCTGCGGCAAGCTTGTGTGCGTTTTCGCCGTAAGAGTTACCCATAAACAGCACCTGCATTTCGCCGGAAAAATCTTCCAACAGCACTTTGCCATACTGCTTCCCTGCTTTCGAGGTAGCGTGCTCAACTTTGGTCAAGAGCCCCGCAAGGGTAACGGTTTCACCGTCCACTTTTTCAGCTTCCAGCAGCTGGCCAACGGTGTGGCTTGACTCTTTGGTGAGGGCGTATTCAAGGCCTTTTAGCGGATGGTCGGAAACATAGAGCCCGAGCATGTCCCGTTCGAAGGCGAGTTTGTCACGCTTGGTGTACTCTGGAAGCTCTGGAATGTCATTGTCGATAGCGGTCTCGGGGGCTGCCGAATCCGCAAACAGTGAATCAAAATCGAAGCCGATGTTGCCGCTTTCCTGATTGCGTTTGTCGCGCAGCGCCTGATCGATCAGCTGCTCGTGTGCTTCCACAAGCGACCGCCGGGTGTGCCCAAGACCGTCGAACGCGCCGGCTTTAATCAGCGACTCGATAGTGCGCTTGTTGAGCACACTCGCGGGAACCTTCTTCAGGAAGTCTTTAAATGAATCAAATTCTCCCGCTTCCTGCCGCGCCGCGATGATGCCGGCCACCACGTTTTCACCGACGTTACGAATCGCACCCATGCCGAAGCGAATATCAGCGCCAACCGCGGCAAACATTGACATTGACTCGTTCACGCTCGGCGGCAAAACCTCGATGCCCATACGGCGGCACTCGTTGAGGTACAGCGCCAGCTTGTCTTTGTCTTTGCCACCGACGCTGGTCAGCAGTGCTGCCATATACTCGGCGGGATAGTGCGCTTTGAGATATGCCGTCCAGTAGCTGATAACACCGTAAGCGGCAGAGTGCGCCTTGTTAAAAGCGTAGTCAGAAAACGGCAGCAAAATATCCCACAGCGTTTTAATCGCGGCCTGCGAGAAACCACGCTCCAGCATGCCACCGGAGAAGCCCTCAAACTGTTTGTCGAGCTCCTCCTTTTTCTTCTTACCCATCGCGCGGCGCAAAATATCTGCCTGCCCTAGGGAGTAACCTGCAACCCGCTGTGCAATCGCCATCACCTGCTCCTGATAAATAATCAGGCCATAGGTTGTGTCTAGAATATCCGCGAGCGGCTCGGCCAACTCCGGATGAATCGGCGTGATTTCCTGCAAGCCGTTTTTACGCAGCGCATAATTAGTGTGTGAATCAGCTCCCATCGGGCCAGGGCGATACAGTGCCAAAACCGCTGAAATATCCTCGAAGTTATCAGGCTTCATCAGCCTGAGCAGCCCGCGCATCGGGCCGCCGTCGAGCTGAAACACGCCGAGCGTGTCACCGCGCGCCATCAGCTCATAAGATGCTTTATCATCAAGCTCCAGCACTTCCAGATCAAGTTCTTCACCGCGGTTGTGTTTAATGTTTTCGAGGGCGTCAGAAATAATCGTGAGGTTTCTCAGCCCCAAGAAGTCCATCTTTATGAGCCCCAAGCCTTCACAGGTTGGGTAGTCAAACTGGGTGATGATCTGCCCGTCTTTTTCGCGCATCATCATCGGGATAATGTCGATAAGCGGATCGCTAGACATGATTACCCCGGCCGCGTGGACGCCCCACTGCCGCTTCAACCCTTCGATGCCGCGTGCCGCATCAAACACCTGCTTAGCTTCCGCGTCAGTTTCTAACAGGGTGCGAATCTCAGCCGCTTCTTTGTAGCGCGGGTGTGCCGGATCCACAATTCCAGACAGTGGAATATCTTTGCCCATCACCGCTGGCGGCATCGCTTTGGTAAGCTTCTCCCCCATGCTGAACGGGAAGCCCAAAACCCGCGAGGCATCTTTCAGGGCCTGCTTCGATTTGATATTGCCGTAGGTGACAATCTGCGCCACCCGCTCATCGCCGTACTTTTCGGTAACGTACTGAATCACTTCGCCCCGCCGTCTATCGTCGAAGTCGACGTCGAAGTCAGGCATGCTGACACGGTCTGGGTTCAGGAAGCGTTCGAAGATGAGACCGTGCTCAAGTGGATCAAGGTCGGTAATACGCATTGCATAGGCGGCCATTGAGCCCGCGCCCGAGCCACGGCCCGGACCGACGCGGATGCCGTGATCCTTCGCCCAGTTGATAAAGTCAGCAACCACCAGGAAGTATCCCGGGAAGCCCATCTGGGTGATAACCTGCACCTCGTATTCGGCTTGTTTGCGTACTGCGTCCGGCACCCCCTGTGGGTAGCGGTAGTTTAGCCCCCGCTCAACCTCTTTCACGAACCAGCTTTCTTCGCTTTCCCCCGGCGGAACCGGGTAGTTTGGCATGTAGTTCGCGCCCTGGTTAAATTCGGCGTTGCAGCGTTCGGCGATTAGTAAAGTGTTGTCGCAGGCTTCTGGCAGCTCCTTAAAGAGCGAGCGCATCTCAGCCGCGGTCTTAAGATAATACTGGTCGCCATCAAATTTGAAGCGGTTTGGATCCTGCAGCGTACTTCCTGATTGCACCGCGAGCAGCAGCTCATGGTCTGTCGCATCAGCCGCGTGAGTGTAGTGTAGGTCGTTGGTGGCGACCAGCGGTATCTGCATTTCTTTCGCGAGCCGCAGCAGATCTTGGGTGACACGGCGCTCAATTTCGAGGCCGTGATCCATCAACTCACAAAAGAAGTTTTCTTTACCGAAGATGTCCTGGAAGGTGGCCGCTGCTTCGCGGGCTTTATCGTACTGTCCCAGCCGCAACCGGGTCTGAATTTCGCCGCTCGGACAGCCGGTTGTGGCGATTAGCCCTTTACCGTAGCGCTCTAGCAGCTCCAAATCCATGCGCGGCTTAAAATAGTAGCCTTCGATGGAAGCATAACTGGAGAGCCGAAACAGATTGTGCATCCCACCGGTAGTTTCGGCGAGCATTGTCATGTGTGTGTAGGCGCCGCCACCAGACACATCGTCGCCGCCGCCGTTGCCCCAGCGCACGCGAGTGCGGTCACTGCGGTGTGTGCCCGGAGACAGGTAGGCTTCGGTGCCGATAATCGGCTTAATCCCAGCGTTTTTAGCCTGGCGCCAAAAGTCGAAAGCGCCAAAGACGTTACCGTGGTCAGTAATCGCGATTGCCGGCATCTCGGCAGCTGCCGCAGCGGAAACGAGTTCGCCGATTCGCGCTGCGCCGTCGAGCATTGAATACTCGGTGTGCACGTGCAGGTGGACGAATTCTTCCTTGGCCATCTTTTTCCTCACTGCTGTTGGCACAGCTTGCTAGCTGCTGAGAATTTCTAAGGCGCGCTCTAAATCGGCACTGTAGTCGGCGCTAAACATCACGCGCTCACCGCTGCCCGGGTGAGTAAATTCTATCTCATACGCGTGCAGCCATTGCCGTTCCAGCCCCAGCTGCGCCGCCATTTTCGGGTCTGCACCATAGGTCACATCGCCGACACACGGGTGATTGAGTGACGACATATGCACCCTAATCTGGTGGGTTCTGCCGGTTTCTAATCCCACCTCTAGCAGCGTCGCCGCCGGGAAAATTTCCAACGTTTCGTAGTGGGTTATCGCGTGTCTGCCATCGGCCGTCACCGCAAACTTCCACGCGGAGCGATTATCACGCCCGATTGGCGCATCAATCGTTCCGGCCAGTGGATCAGGGTACCCGTGCACAACGGTGTGGTATATTTTCCGCACCTCCCGCGCCTTGAACTGCCGTTTCAACTCAGCATAGGCGTACTCACTTTTAGCGACCACCATTAGCCCGCTGGTGCCCTGGTCTAGCCGATGCACAATACCTTGACGCTCCTCAGCGCCTGAGGTTGCGATGCTATATCCGAGCGCCGCGAGGCCGCCCAGCACTGTGGGGCCGTACCAGCCGTTTGAGGGGTGCGCCGCAACCCCTGGCGGTTTTGAGACCACCACCAGTTCGTCGTCATCATGCACGATTTTCAGCCCCGGAATAATCTCCGGCACCACGGTGGGCTCTGGTTTCGGCTGCCACCTGAGCATCAGTTCCTGGCCCGCGCTGAGCTTGTCGCTTTTCTTCAGCACCCGGTTGCCAATTTGCGCACCGTCTGCGGCGATTATCTCAGTCGCCCAGCTGCGGCTAACTCCGGTGAGCTGGGAAATAGCAGCGTCAATTCGCATCCCATCCATTTCTGGCGGCACAACAGTAAACAGCTGTGGCATTAGGAGTCTTCGCTTTCGTTCTGCTGCGGTGTTGCGGGATCTGTCACGACACGGCGCAGTGGCACATTTGTAATCAATAGCGCAATTGCTCCCAGCACCGCAAGCGTTAATCCGATATCGGCGACATTGTAAACGGCGGGCACCAGCCAGGGAGTGTGAATGAAATCGACCACGTGGCCGACTGCAAATCCCGGCGCCCTAAAGAGCCGATCGACAAGGTTTCCGGTGGTGCCGCCGAGCAGCAGCCCGATTACCACAGCCCAGCGCTTTGATTCGACATACCGGGCTTTCACCAGCACGGTGATTACCACGGCGGCGGCAATCAGGGTGAAAACCCAGGTA
>NZ_JACIFD010000011.1 GCF_014197205.1 Canibacter oris | reverse complement strand
CGCCAATAACACCAACCTTGCGCACCGGCAGTGCCAGCTCCGCTGGGGGAGCGCCGGCAGGGTTTTTAGCGCGCTTTTGCACCAGGTCAAAAGCATAGATTGATGCACTAAACTGCTCGCTACAAATCAATTCCTGCAGCGCTTTATCTTCACGCGCGAAGCCCTTAGCCAGGTCGTTATCTTTCGCCGCGTCCAGCAGCTCCAGCGCTCGGTAAGGAGCCACTGCCGCGGTGCCGAGCTTTGCACGCAGGGTGTCGCGAGCAACCTTAATAGCGAGCGGCCACTTAGTCAGTCGCTCCAGCTTACCCGGCACATGCTCCCGCTGCACCTTGGTTTTACCAGTCAGCACACTGTCAGCCCAAGCAAGTGACTGCTCCAGGTAGTTAGCGGAGCCGAACATGGCATCAAAAATACCCATTTCTAAAGCCTGCTTCGGCTTCAGGGTACGGTTCTGTTTTAGCGGATTAGAGATAACAACCTCAAGCGCTTTTTCAATGCCGATCAGGTTTGGCAGCAGGGTAGCGCCGCCCCACCCAGGAATCAGCCCCAAGAAAACCTCGGGCAAAGCAATCGCGGCAGCGTTAGAGTCAACCGTGCGGTAGTTGCAGTGCAGCGCAATTTCCAAAGCTCCGCCAAGCGCCAAGCCGTTAACAAAAGCAAAGCTTGGCACGCCCAGCTTGCTGAGCTTGCCGAACACGTAGTGTCCGTACTGCGCCATCAACAGTGCATTTTCTGGGGTCACCAGCGAGCCAACCTTTGAGAGGTCTGCGCCCGCTGCGAAAATCCACTGCTTGCCGGTAACCGCTACCGCGGCAATTTCACCGGCAGCAGCTCGCGCGGTGAGCTCGGTAAGTCGGGTGTCTAGCTGTTGCAGAGTGTGCGGTCCGATAGTGTTTGGCCGCTTGTAATCGCGGTCATTATCAAGCGTAATAAGCGCTAGAACTTTGCCTGATGGCAGCCGCACATCTTGCACATATGAGTTGGTTACGACTTCATCGGTTGCCGCGTCGAGCAGCGGCTGAAAGTCAATTTTGCTGTAATCAGTCATTTATTTACCTTTCTTACCGTTGAAGTGTGGATTCTCCCAGATGATTGAGCCGCCCTGACCGAGCCCAACACACATCGCAGTGATGCCGTATCGCACATCCGGACGCTGCTCAAACTGACGCGCCAGCTGAATCATCAAGCGCACACCGCTAGAGGCCAGTGGGTGGCCAAGAGCAATCGCGCCGCCCCACGGATTAACGCGAGGATCATCATCGGCAATCCCAAAGTGATCGGTGAAGCTCAAAACCTGCACTGCGAAGGCCTCGTTGAGCTCAAACAGTCCAATATCGCTAATGTTGAGCCCCGCCTGCCGCAGCGCTTTCTCGGTTGCCGGCACCGGCCCCAGACCCATAACCTCAGGCTGCACACCGGCGAAAGCAGCGCTTACCATGTGCATCTTCGGAGCCAAACCCAGCTCTTTCGCAGTGTCACTGCCGGCGAGCAGCGCCATAGTCGCGCCGTCGGTAAGCGGCGAAGCGTTACCCGCGGTCACCCGCCCGTGCGGCCGGAACGGCGTTTTCAGCCCAGCCAAACCCTCCATATTGGTGCCCGGGCGACGGCCCTCGTCCTCAGTCGCGAGAGTCCAGCCACCAGTCTTAGCTTTAATCGCAACCGGCACCAGATCAGCCTGAATATCACCACGGTCATAGGCTGCCTGCACCTTCTGCTGCGACAGCATCGCGAAACGGTCAGCGCGCTCTTTGGTGAGGTGCGGGAAACGGTCATGCAGCCGCTCCGCAGTAACACCCATGTTCAGCGCGTCAGCAGCAACCATTTTTTCCGCAAGAAAACGCGGATTCGGGTCAGCATCAAAACCCATCGGGTGCCGTCCCATATGTTCCACGCCACCGGCCAAAGCGATGTCGTACATACCTGAGCCAATCATGCCGCCCAGCATCGCAGTGGTGGTCATCGCACCGGCGCACATCCGATCCAGCGCAAACCCCGGCACAGTATTCGGCAGTCCAGCAAGAATTGCCACGGTACGGCCGAGGGTCAAGCCCTGATCACCCTGCTGAGTAGTGGCAGCAATCCCGACATCGTCAATCCGCTCCAACGGCAGATTAGGGTTGCGCTCCAGCAGCCCAGTGGTTGCTTTCACCGCCAGGTCATCTGCACGAGTTTCCCAGTACATGCCTTTTTCACCGGCACGCCCAAAAGGCGTCCGCACCCCGTCGATATATGAGATTCTTCTATCAGCCACATTGCCTCCTTGTTTTAGTGTCTCCTCTGAGAACGACAGTCACCTTATATTTTGCCAGCTTCCGCAAGGTTTCGCAGCTTCGCCCCACCGTGTTCAGGTGGTTGTCAGCTTCCATGTTCTGCCTGCTGTGCCAGGGCCGCAGCCAGCTGCGCACTAACCGCCGCAATCTGCCACTGCCGCGCACCGTAGGAGTCGAGCTTCGCCGCGGTTTCGCCGGGTAACAGCAGGGCGGGTGGATCCGCCGCAAGCCGCTTTACAACAGCCGGGTCGAGCACGTGTTCCGCGGGTATATCAAGCGTCGCCGCAACCGCAGCAACCGTCTCCCGCACCGTCTCCAATCGAGCTTTCGCCCCGCTATTTTTGCGGAAGTATCCATGCGAATTAGCGCCCGCAGGCAGGGGAGTACGACGTAGATTTTCATCGACCCGCTTACCTCGCATCACTGCCCGCCAAAAAGCGCCGAGGTGTGGCTGCGCAAGCACCGCATTAAACCCTCTAATCCGCTGCAGATCTTTCTCGCTGCGTGGCCGCCGCTGCGCCGCCGTAATAATGGCGCTGTCCGGCAGCACTAAATGCGGTGCCAGATCCGCCTTCCTGGCAATCTCATCACGTGTTGTCCAGATTTCGCGCACCAGCGCCAACCCGCGATTGTCTTTCACTAACACATTAATGTGCGAAACTTTGCGCCACGGCTGCTCCGCTGGCGGCTTCGGTTGCCACGCGCACAGCGCCGCAAACTCTTGCCGCAGTATCGAAAGCTTCGCAGTTTTTTCGGCTTCTAAAAGCTGAAGCACCATCAAATCAGCTAGAAACAGCACATCAACCGCGGCGTACTCCAGCCACGACGGTTGCAAGGGCCGCTCTGACCAATCCACATCAGAGTAAGCCTTATCCAGCTGCACCTGCAGCTGATCCGCCACCAGTGCGCCCAACCCCACACGTTCCGCCCGCAGCATCCGCGCTGCCAGTTCAGTGTCCCACAGCTGCTGCGGCACCAGCTCTAAATCCGCCAGGCACGGCAAATCGTGACGCCCGGAGTGCAGGATCCACATTTCCGAATTAATAATCGCGCCAAGCTCGCTGAGATCTTTGAGTGCGGTCGGGTCAAACAAATAAATTGGCCCGTGACCGCGGCGAATCTGCACCAGATAAGCATTCGGAAAGTAGCGATAACCGCTGGCACGCTCGGTGTCAATCGCAATCGGGCCGTGCGTCGCGGCAAGCTGTTGCAGCGCGGCGCGGTAAGCATCCTGATTATCAACCAGTTGCCACTGAATCTCTAGCTCCGCCTGTGTCCGCATAACTCACCGCTCATTTGTTGGTTGTGGATCGACCTGCGCCGCTACGCCACCGGGGCGGGGCGGGAGCCCGAGTTTTGGGCCACATCCGCAGGGGTGCGCGGATTAAAAGCAGCGACCCCCTCGTGCTGCGGCAGGCCCGCCAACAGGCACAACAGCTCTGACCAGGCTTGTACGTGCGTGGCGTAGTCAGCATCGGTGGGAGTCCAGGAGGCCCGCAACTGCAGCTGCGCCCCCGTGCCCTGCTGCGCCAACGAACCGTATCCGGTAGACAGCGTTTTAGTGGCGGTGCCGGCAATCGCGGTGTAGCTTGTCTGCCTAGTATGCAGGGCATCAATCAGCCATGACCAGGCGACATCCGCGAGCAGCGGATCCGCCCCAATTTCCACCTCAATATCAGCCTGCGCGTAGCATACAAAACGAAACTCGTTGCCCCACTCAGCCGCCATTTTCGGGTCGTGTAGCAGGATCAGCCGCCCCGCTCCGGCCCCGCCATCAATCGCGGCAGCGGCGCCACTGACACCGCGGCCGCTGGGATTGACGCTGGCGCCGAGAGCAATCGCGTGCGGCGCAATCCTATCAGGAGCCGGAATCTCTTTAAAGTCAAGCTCAGCACGCAGTTTCGCACCGCGCACCGCGGCGGCTGCAGTCTGAAAAGCACGCGGCTCGGAGGTGAAAGAAATAGTCACATTAAAACCCTAAGGGTGTTTTTAGAGCTTTTAGTAAGGCGCGCCGCCGCTCGGTGCCTTATTATCTTGTATTGTGCCTGTATCAAATATTCTGAATCTGATTGACCGTCAGCCGCGGGTTAGCGGCGCTCAACTCGTTGCCAACCTGACTCCGCCGGCGCAGTTTCACACGGCGACATTTGAGTCGTACCGGCCTGATCCGCAACACCCTTCACAGGAAGAAGCGCGCAGTCTGCTGCGTAATTTCGTGGCTGGCACTGCGGGCGGCGGCACCGGCGGTGGCAGCAAGGGCGGTTTCTTCGGTTTTGGGCGCAAAAAGAAGGCGGTGGATCCGGAACCCGCGGCCACGAGCATGACTGTTCCTGCGGGTAAAATGGGCGTTTATCTTGACGGCGGCTTCGGCGTTGGTAAAACCCACCTTTTGGCTGCGGCGTGGCATGCCCAGGCGGGACGCAAGTACTTCGGCACTTTTATTGAGTACACCGCGCTGGTTGGCGCTCTCGGCTATGAAGGAGCGATTAAACAGCTCACCGGCGCAAAACTGATCTGCATCGACGAGTTTGAGCTTGACGATCCGGGTGACACCATGCTGATGACGCGCATGATTAAAGACCTCACAGCAACCGGCTCGAAGTTTATTGCGACCAGCAACACACCACCAAACGCGCTTGGCGAGGGACGTTTCGCCGCAGCTGACTTTATGCGCGAGATTCAGGCAATGAGTGACCGCTTCGTGACTGTGCGTATTGACGGCGCTGACTATCGCCAACGTAACATTGAGGGCGCGGCTCGGGTACTGAGCCCGGAGGAGTACCAGCAACAGCTGAGCAGCTTCAGCGCCGCCGGAACCGCGACCGCCAACGACGATTTTGGCTCGCTGCTTGAGCACCTCAAGCAGGTGCACCCGTCAAGCTACGCGGCAATGCTAGAGGGAGTAGAGCGTATCGGTTTAAGCGATGTGTATGAGCTGCACGACCAGTCACAGGCGCTGCGGTTTGTGGCTTTCATCGACCGTGTTTACGATGCGCAGATTCCAATCTTTGCCAGCGGCATCCCGCTCAACGAAATTTTCGGCGGTGGTATGCTCGACGGCGGCTACCGTAAGAAATACCTGCGCTGCATGTCTCGCGCTAACGCGCTGTGCGCCGCAAACGAGACCGCTGACGCGGTGCTGTAACAATCGCCACCCCGCAGTAACACGCACAGAAAGAACCACAATATGAGTCTTAAATCGATCCTGATGCAGCTCGGCAAAACCGCTGTGCGTGAGTATCTCAACAACAAATCACGCCAGAGCGGTTCTGCCGCACGCACTTCGCGCACCACTCGTAAATCCGGCATGGGCGGACTGCTCGACACCGTACTGCAGACCATGTCAGGGCGGGGTGGTGGATCCACCTCAGCACCCACCATTCCGGGCACTTGGCGGGATGTCACCGCTGCCGGGCACGGCGGCGCCACCCGCGATCTGACCGCGGCAGAGCTGCGGCAGCTGCGCATTGGTTACGCCCCGCAGCTGGATGGGGATCCGGACCCGGGCGAGGTTGTGTGGACCTGGGTGCCATATGTGGAAAATGATGGCCGTGGCAAAGACCGCCCAATCTTGATTATCGGCACTCTGCCGGATGGCGCGGTTGCCGGATGCTACCTGACCTCAACGCCGCACCGGGAATATGTGCACTTGGGCGCCGGCAACTGGGATAAGCAGGGTCGCGACAGCTATCTGAATCCTGAACGACTGCTGCGCGTCACCCGCAGCGGGATGCGCCGGGAGGGCAGCGCTGCGTCTCAGCAGCAGTTTGAGCGGGCGCTGGGTGCGCTGCGTAGCGCCGGGCTAATATAACACACACCCGGATATATTGCGTTAGGCGGGTTAGAGATTTGCAGCCCTGTCGCTAGCGGCGTGGCTCGGCTGAGAGCGTCTTAACCAGCTGCTAGAGGTTCGAGAGGTTGCTGTCGAGCAGGTTATTAAGCTCCTGCGAGGTTTCGCTCAGTTGCACCAGCCGCAGCCGCAACTGCTCATAGTGATCAATTTTTGCTTGGATTTCGCTGCGGGTCTGCAGCAGCTGTTCACGCTGGGCCCGATACTGGTCAGAGATTCGGTAAAACTCTTCCGGGTTGGTTGCGAAACCGTAGTTACGGTTGCGCTCGTTAAACTCCTGCACCGCACTGTTATACATCTGTACCCGGGTTTCAAACTGCCCGCGCTCCAGCTCCACGGTTTCTCGCAGCTGCCGCATTTCTGCTTCCAGCTGCGCGGCCTCCTCTTGAATCGTGGTAAACACTGCGTGGTAGCGATCGAAAATCGCCACAATAGCGGAACGATCTACAATATACTGCGCGTAGTGTTCCTCAAGCTCAGCCGGCAGGTCTGCAACCTCAGTGCCCAGCACCGAGTGCAGCTCGTTAGTGAATTCCGCCTGCGGCAAATCAGCGTAAACCTCCATGCGAGTGCGCAGCTGCTCTGAGGCGTGATTTTCGTAATAGTCTAACAGCCACTTAGAGAGTTCGCGATTGTCTGGGGTTTGCTGCCACACCGCATGCAGCATCTCATGCACCGCGGTGACCTCAACGATGCCGCTGATACGCGGATCTGTGACATCAAAAAGGTGGATCCGGTGCTCGCTGGTGTAGCACCCCACAACGTGACCAGATTCCGTGTGTGTCACCGCTGCACACCCGGTGCGAAAAGCTGCGCCCGTGGAAATAGTGGGGTGGGTGGAGTGAAACACCAAAAGACCAGCGTCGGTGAGCCGAATGTGTTCTTCGAGCGCCAGAATTTTATTGTCTGGCCGGTAATCACGAGCCAGCCACCAGTTCTGAATTGTGTAGCGATTAGCGTACGCAAAATATGCACCGACTGCGATGAGCAGTAACAGCAGGAAAACGAATATCCGCTTCCAGGGTGATTTAGTATTTTGCGTCACACTCTAATTATGCAAGGGTGTGACTGAGAAAAGTCGGCGATTCCAGCGCTTCGTTATAGAGCTGTTGTGTCCCTTGACTTTAAGCGCGACACGCTGGCGACACACGGCAGTTTGCACGATCTAAAAACCTCAACTATAGTTAATTGAGTTGAAGCGATTACAGCAGAAACAAAATGCGGATGTAGCGCAGTTGGTAGCGCATCACCTTGCCAAGGTGAGGGTCGCGAGTTCGAATCTCGTCATCCGCTCTGGTGGACTGGGTAACCCAAACCACTACCGTAAGGTTTATTTTACACCGCGCGGTGGCGTGGCCGAGAGGCGAGGCAGCGGCCTGCAAAGCCGTATACACGGGTTCGAATCCCGTCGCCACCTCCAACTCGGGCGATTGGCGCAGTCTGGTTAGCGCGTTTCCTTGACACGGAAGAGGTCGCTGGTTCGAATCCAGTATCGCCCACCACTCATTAATTTTCTTACCGCACCTAATCCGTGCGGTTTTGGCGTATCCGGCTTATACTCGGGGCTAGCCCCGTGACACGCCCGCCCATGCTTAGCAGGCATATGCATTGGCGCAAATCACGCTATCAATAAAACATACAGCAGACCGTGAAACCAACCGCACACTAAATATAAACACAACCCAGCCGGCTAGATAAAGCGTAACATTGTTATGCCCGCCTGGATCACCGGCACATACACGGAAGCTTTTTACGCTGATTCGTGGCTTATCTGTGACGACTACCTGGAATACATGCAGGTGCAGGAGGAAGCGAAGAAAGCACTCGCTGCACACTAAATGTAGGTTTTCACTGATATAACCTACCCATCGCGAGGGATTTTTTCCTACCCTTTTACCAGTCACAGCATCAAACGCTCACGCGACGAAGGCGCACGCCACAGTGCCCAAACAGCAAAACCGGCGGCACCTAGCAAGCACCGCCGGCATTTCAGCCCAGGGGAGCTATTGCTGGGCGGGCGGATCTTCCACCCGCTGCTTCAGCTCCCTGAGCTCAGCGTCTAAGATTGCAACCTGTTCAGCAAGTGCGCGGGTCTTATCTTCACCGCGAGTCAGTTCCACCGACTGCTGCACGGTGAGCACCAGCAACAGCACCAGCGCCACAATAAACAACAGGTTAGCAGGCACCGCGAAACCTAAAAGGTGCGCAACGAAGTCAAGCACTCCGGGGAAGATGCTGAGCGCTAGAATTCCCAGCGCCACGAGCACCCAGGTAACGATGTAGCGTTCGCGCAGGCGACCGGCGCGCACCAGCAAGAACAACCACGCCACCATCAAAAAAGCGATGATGATCCACAGCATATTCTGCATTAGATTTCCTCCTCGAGCGCTGCAACCGGCTCTGTTTTACGAGTTAGCGCCAAGCCCATCGCGAAAAAAGCACGAATCAAATAAATCATCGCTTTAAAAGGTGACGCTGAAGGGGTGCCGCCCTGGCGCTCCCGCATTGCCACAGGCACCTGTGTCACCACCAGGCCGGAGCGCGCTGCGACAACCAACGAATCAATTGTGTCGCCCAGATACTCAGCAGGGAAGTGCTTGCAGTACTGTTTAATCGCACGGCGGTTTGCAGCGCGGAAGCCGCTGGTGGCGTCAGTCAGCTTCGTGCCGGTGATGCGCGACAGAATCTTCGCGAGCACCTGCATCGCCCACCAGCGTGGACCAGCAGCCTGGTACTCACCAACTCCGGCAAATCGCGCCCCGATAGAAATATCAGCGTGTGCAAGACCAGCCAAAACCCGCGCGATATCGTTAGGGTTGTGTTGCCCGTCAGAATCCACCTGAATCGCTTGGCGGTAGCCGTGCCGCAAAGCGTAGTGATAACCGGCACGCATCGCACCGCCAACGCCCAGGTTAAACGGCAAATCCATCACCGTCGCTCCCGCTGCTCGCGCCACCGCGGCGGTGTTATCGCGTGATCCGTCATTAACAACCAAAATATCCAGATCATCAGAAACGGCGATGATTTCCGCAATGGTGTTTGCGATCGCTTCTTCTTCGTTCCAGGCCGGCATAATCACCAGCGTGCTTGCCTGTTTATTGCGGATCATCCTCACCCCGTATCCAGATAACTTATCACAGCAATTTTACCTGTTAAACACTGAACACAAGCAGCAGCCACCGCAAGAAGTAAGATATTTCCTCGGCGACTGTGGGTGACAGCAGATTTTAACCAGAGTGCTGTTAATCTTTTTACAGAACAATAACCTGACTTGGAGTGAACATGACAGTAGATATTCTGTTTCCTTTCTATGGTGACGTCGATTTTATGAAACAGGCTGTGCGCTCTGTAATCGGTCAAACTTATCAAGATTGGCGTCTCATCGTGGTTGATGACGGCTACCCAGATGACAGCATTCCAGGCTGGTTTGAGTCACTCGAAGATTCACGTATTACATATATGCGCAATGAAAAAAACCTCGGCGCAAACGGCAACTACACCAAGGCACTGAGCTTTGTCGAGAATGAGCTGGTGACGGTTATGGGCGCCGACGATGTGATGCTGCCTAACTACATTGAGTGGCTGGTAGAAGCCGCTGCCGCACACCCTGAGGCACAGATTTTCCAGCCAGGTTGCGTGGTGATTAACGAGCGTGATGGCCTGTCAAACACCCTGGTAGAAAAGGTGAAGTCATACTATCGCCCCAACACCACCCGGGTGCTGGCCGGGGAAGAACTGGCGGTGTCAATTCTGCGCGGCGACTGGCTCTACTTCCCGTCACTGGGGTGGCGAGCGTCTGCAATTCAGGAGATCGGTTTCCGCGGCGGCCTGAATGTGGTGCAGGACATGGCACTCGTGCTTGATGTCGCGATGCGCGGCGGGGCTCTGTTCTACGATGAGCGCGTGGCATTCATGTACCGTCGCCACAGCGCATCTGATTCTTCATGGCGCGCGCTTGAGGGCAGCCGCTTCAAGGAGGAGCGCGAATACTTCTACACCATCGCCCGCGAAATGGAGCAAAAAGGTTGGAAGCGCGCTGCACGCGTGGCGAAGCTACACGTGTCTTCCAGGTTGCACGCGCTAGCGCTGCTGCCAAAAGCGGCCCGCGCCAAGAAGTGGCAGGGGGTTAAAAACCTCACCAAGCATGCCGTAAAGTAACACAGGCATGACTGAACAGAGCGCCGCCCAGCGCATTACCAAACGCGAACAAATCGCAATTTTGGCTAGTTCCGCTGTGGCGGCGCTCAGCACCTTTGTTGCCACCTGGATCGCAAACTTTGCGCTGCCCGCAGCGCAGGTCACCGAGTTTCTGTTGTTCTGGGCTGCGCTGTTTGGCGTTTTTGGGATTGTCGCAGGCATCGCCTCTGAATCCACCCGGGCTGTGGGAGCCGCACGCCTGGCACCTGCTACGCCGAGCGCTACCACTGCTACGAACGCTACAACTACGATGAGCGCCGCCACACCCGCCGCAGCAGGCAGCAGTGCAGCCGCAATCAGAGGGGCATCCGTTGCTCTAACAGCGGGGGCAATCGGGGGAGCGGTGGCGCTTTTAATCGCACTGAGCTCGCCACTGTGGGTGGGCCAGATTGCCACCACAGCGCCCGGCGCAACCGTAGTGCTGTTGGTCACTGGCGTCGCACTCTACGCGGTGCACTCGGCGGCCAGTGGCGCCGCAGCCGGCAGTAACAGCTGGTTCCTGTACGCTTTCCTGGGCGGTGGAGAAGCCGTCTGGAGGCTGGTGGCAATGGCGCTGGTAACGTTCCTCGCGGGCTCGCTAATTTCGCTAGAAGCCGCGGTGGTTTCTCCAGTTTTACTGTGGCTCGTGCTGGCTCTCACGCACGCTCCAACCCGCCGCGTGTTGCTGTCTCGCGCAGATGTCAACAGCGCCCGCCTGCTGCACAATATGCTGTTTGCGATTCTGTCGTCTGCGGCATCCGCAGTTTTGATGACCGGCTTCCCACTGGTGTTGCGTTTTAGCGAGCAGGCTGCCGCTCACAGCGAACAATTTCTGGTGTTGGGAGCACTGATTCTCGCGGTTTCAATCTGCCGCTCTCCAATCATGATTCCGCTGCAGGCGTTTCAGGGCGTTGCAATTGCTGCCTTCCTCAAACAACGACACCGCCCGCTGCAAGCTTTTATGCGCCCAGCAGTCGCGCTGACGGCGGTGGGAGCGGTGGGGGCGCTGCTCGCGGCGCTCGTCGGCCCTTTCCTGTTTCTGCTGATCTATCCGCCAAAGCACGATGCTGTAACGGCCTACCACACTGTGGCGCAGCCCTGGGTGCTTGCGGCTCTCACCGCGGCATCTGCGGTGATGGCGTTGCTGGTGCTTTCTGGAACCGCGATCCTCGCCTTAAACGGGCACACCTACTATGCTGCGGGGTGGATTATTGCTGCCGCGGCGACAACGGCCCTGGTTTTCCTGGTGCCGCTCCCGCTCATTGAGCGCACGATTATTGCACTGTTTCTTGGCCCCGCCACGGGAGTGCTATTGCACCTGCTGGGGATGCGCCGCCTAGCCTGGGATCACCCAGGTGCGGATCGGCTTGATGAGGCGCAGCAGCCACACGGCTAGCAGCGACAAAACCCACACCACAACGGTGCGCAACAGCACCTCCGGGAAACTGTTAGCTGGGCTGATCCGCGCCAAAACATCAATCAACATGAGGTGAATCAGGAACACTCCGAATGTCAGACCGGAGAGTTTTGTGAAAAGGCTAGCGATCCGCTGCGGCATAAAACTCCAGTCGGTGTTGTGCGCCGCGACGTAAACGGCTGCAGCAAAAAACACGGTGCCGACGGAGAGATAACCGTTCCACAAATCAGCGTGTGCATCATGCCGCAGCATATAACCGCCCGCAACGAAGATAAAGCTGGCGAGTCCGACGGCACCCAACGCATAAATCACCCAGCGCTTCATGCGGGAAAGCTCAATGTTGGTGATGAGGTATCCCAGCAGAAAGTACAGCACGTAACCGCTGAGCGGAATTTCCAAATCCGGCATAAAACCAGGAAAGTAGCCTCTGATAAGCGGCACCAGGGCAGCACTGAAAAACGCTAATGCAGTGAGCGCAGCCACTACTTTGACAGGGCACAGCCCCAGCTTTTCAGCGCCTGCAAGTGCCAGTGCAAGCACGGGAATAATCAGGTAGATGCCGATGGTTGCTTCGAGATACCAGAAGGTTGCGACCTCGCCGCTGCCACCGAAAATTGTCGCGCCGATCCGCTGCAGATTATAGTCGGAGCGGTGCAACACAAAAGCGTGAAACAACAGATACAGCTGCCCCCACACCACATAGGGGACCACAACTTTCAGGAGGCGTTTGCGGAAGAAAGTGGGGATGCTGTCGCGGCGCAAAAAGCCCAGCAGGTTCCGGCCGCTGTTCATGAAGAAAATCGGCACCGCAATCGCGAAAACAGCGCTCAACACATTTTCTGCCCACCACCGTGGAGTGTCGGACGGGTGCCAGTAGTTGGCGCGCACATGCAAAAACACCACCCCGAAAATTGCGATGACGTTTAACACGTCGACGTACAGCGCCCGCGGGCGTTTAACGGTGGTTGCTGGGGTGGCGTTAGTTAGCTGTGTCACGCTTTAATCCCGTATTTACGGCTAATGTAGCGGTAGTAAACTTTTCGATACAGTCCCGGCGCTAACATTAGCGCGGTTGCCGCGACTGCCAGCGCCGGCTTAAACTTCACAATCCTAAAAATATCAGCCCAGCTGAGCCGTTTGCGACACTCCTTGATTGTCAGGGCAGCCCGTTCTTTACCCGCGACCATCGCCTGCTGCGAGTTATTAACATAGGTGAGCACCTTAGCAGAAGACAACGCCGCTGCAAGGTTCGGAGTGCCCTGCACCAGATCCTGCGCAAAACCATTAAAAGCGGCAACCAAATGATCGCTCTCAGTAACCTCCACCATGTTGCCCCAGGTCAGGCTCTTCGGATCTACTTGGTAACGGTAAAGCGGGGTTTTAATCGACGCGAACTTAGCGGCGCGCGCCAGCGTTTGGAAGGTGTAAAGCGCATCCTCTGCGCGGTGCACCTTATTATCAAAACGCACCTGTCGAATAATTTCAACACGGAAGAGTTTATCCCACACATAAGGGGAAATCTTGTCAAAGAGTAGCTGCACGGCTGCTTCTTTACCGGTGGCATTTTCCGGGAAAGGCCAAGCCCGATAGGTCTCTTCACCGTCTAAGCTGATTAGTTTGTGCGCACAGGTTACAATCTCAGCGCCGCTGACCTCAGCGAGTTGATGCAGTTGCTCCAAAAACTGCGGCTCAAAAGAATCATCGGAATCAAGGAATGAAATCCAATCACCCTGCGCATACTTTAACGCCGTGTTACGCGCCCCAGACAACCCCTGGTTAACCTCGTGATCAATGTAGGTGAAACGCTCATCGTTTAGCTCTGCCAGGTAGTTTTGCACAATTTCAGCGGAGTTATCAGTGGAAACGTCATTTACGATAATAACTTCCCAGTCGGTATCAGTCTGGGCAAGCACCGAGTCGATGCACTGAATAACAAATTCTGAAGTGTTATACACCGGCATAATAATCGACGTACGCGGTTTTTTAGCTACCATGAGAAACTCCTTTAGCTATAAATTTAGCAGGTGAAAACGCCTTAGCATTTTCACCTGCTCTGTGCGCGAGGGGGGACTTGAACCCCCACGTCCTAAATGCGGACACTAGCACCTCAAGCTAGCGCGTCTACCTATTCCGCCACCCGCGCAAAATTGTCTTAACGGACAACAGATAAAAATTTATCACAGTTTCTTAAAACTCACAATCAGAGTTAGCGTGTCGGATTAAGCGCGGAAAAATATGCTCTGTGTTTAGCGGCGCAATGTCATGGCGAGAAGTGTCTGGCGCGATCCACGCAACATCCACAATTTCAGCAGCCGGAGATGGCGTTGCCGCTAGTTGCTGCAACTCCTGAAACACAGTAGCAACAACCTGGGCACCAGCCTCGTTTGCCGCAGCGGCGGTGAAAGTTCCAAAGTGCTTTAGTTGCTGCGCATCCAAATGCAGCCGAAGTTCTTCGCGCACCTCTCTAACAGCACACTCAGCCATGGTTTCACCCGGCTCCGGCTTGCCTCCCGGTAGCATAAAAACTGTGGTGTCTTTTTTCTTTACGTGCAGCACCTGCCCGGCAGCGTTCTCAAGAATCACCGCGGCAACAATAATTTCCTGATTATCCACAGCATTAAGTGTACTAAGCTGCAACCGCACGCCGTACAGCTTAAAATAGTTTTGTGAATACCCCAGCATTTTCTAACAGCAGCGCCGAACACAACGATAGCTCTAGCGAGCCGAATAACAGCAACACAGCGCACAGCCAAAACGACATCAGGCTTAGCGAGACCGTGAAAATAGCGCAGCGCCTGATTCAGTTTGACACCACTAACCGGGGGCAGGGCAATGCCAACCCAGAGCGTCCCGCCGCAGAGTGGGTGGTGCAGTATCTCGCCGAGCTCGGGGTGGCAGCAGAGATTTATGAGGCAGCACCCGGGCGCGCCACTGTGGTCGCGCAGATTGCAGGGGCGGATCCGCAGCTGCCGGGGTTAGTACTACACGGACATCTGGATGTGGTGCCGGCAGACCCGAAGAACTGGTCGGTTGATCCCTTCGCGGGAGTTATTAAAAATGGCATGCTGTGGGGGCGCGGCGCGGTTGACATGAAAGACATGGACGCGATGATGCTAACCGCGGTAGCAGAAATTTTACGCGCCGGAGAAAAACCGCGCCGTAATCTCACCCTGGTCTTCTTTGCCGATGAGGAAAACGGTGGAGTTTACGGCAGCGAGTGGATGGTGCGGCATCACCCGGAGGTTTTTGCCGGTGCCAAATATGCCATCAGCGAGGTTGGGGGGTATTCGATTTACCTTGGGGACAAACGCGCTTACCTGCTGCAAACTGGAGAAAAAACCGCAAACTGGATGCGTCTGACCGCACGCGGCGTTGCGGAACACGGCAGCCGAGTAGCAACTGACAATCCACTGGTTAAGCTGAGTGCAGCACTGACTCGGCTCGGCAACCACAAGTGGCCAATTGAGCTCGGGGCTACAACCACCGCGCTGCTGCAGGCAGTTAGCGAGCTCACCGGAACCAGCGGCACCCCGGAAGAGATTCTGGCGCAGACGGGCACCGCTGCCGGCTTTTTGCAGCCGAGCCTGTGCGCCACAAGCAACCCCACAGTTATCGATGCCGGCTATATGCAAAACGTGATTCCAGACACCGCAACCGCGATTATTGATGTGCGCACTCTGCCTGAGAAACAAGAGGAGACTATGAGGCAGGTAGCGGAGATTCTGGGCCCAGAAATCGAGATGGAGCCGCTGGTGCAGGCGGTCGGTCTAGAGACTGAGTTCGCTGGTGAAGCCGTTGACGCGATGATCGCAAGCCTTAAAAAGTTTGACCCGGAAGCGGTGGTATTGCCTTATCTGCTCAGTGGTGGCACTGATAACAAAGCACTCAGCGCACTGGGCATCATCGGCTACGGCTTCGCGCCGCTGCTGCTACCACCTGAGCTTGATTTCCCGGCCATGTTCCACGGCGTTGATGAGCGGGTTCCGCTGCAGGCGCTAGACTTCGGGCATCAGGTGCTGACAGATCTGCTGCGTACTTTCTAAGCATTGCCCGGTAGTGTTAAAGAGACTAGCAGCGACAGAGAGCAATTGATGAATATTTTCGAAGCGATTATCCTCGGCATTGTGCAGGGCTTGACAGAGTTCCTCCCGATCTCTTCGAGCGCGCACCTGCGAGTTGCAAGTGAGCTACTCGGCATCGGTGACGCCGGAAGCGCTTTCACCGCGATTACACAGCTCGGCACCGAGGCTGCGGTTGTGGTCTTCTTCAGGCGAGATATCGTCCGCATTATCAAGCACTGGGCGCTGGCGCTGGTCGGGAAATTGCCGCGCAATGACGCTGATGCGAAGATGGGGTGGTGGATCATCCTCGGCTCGCTACCCATCGTGGTCTGCGGGTTACTTTTCGAGGATCTTATCGACTCTACGCTGCGCTCTCTGTGGTTCGTGGGGCTCACTCTAATTGGCTTCGGCTTGCTTCTGGGGTGGGCTGATAGAGTTAGCTCTAAGCAGCGGCAACTGAACGATTTGAACGCACGAGACGGTGTGCTTTACGGCCTCGCTCAGGCGCTGGCTTTAATTCCCGGAGTTTCGCGCTCTGGGGGCACGATTACCGCTGGCCTGCTAATGGGATACAGCCGCGAAGCAGCTGCGCGTTACAGCTTTCTGCTGGCAATTCCGGCGGTCATTGGTTCCGGCGGTTACAAGCTCGTAAAGAGCTTCACCGCAGCTGAGACAGTGTATCCGGTGCCGACACTGGTGGCGACCGTTGTGGCTTTCTTAGTAGCAATTGCAATCATCAAGTGGTTTATGCACTTTATTACAACTCGCAGTTTCCTACCGTTCGTGATTTACCGTATTGTCTTGGGCACAGTGCTGCTGATGGCTGTGGCGACGGGCTTACTGGAGCCTAACAGCGCGGCGAACGCGACTGCGCTGTCAGCTAGCAGCGCGGGTCTTGTAGCACCGCACTTGGCCGTTTGGGGAGGGATGCTATAAATATGCGCACCTGGTCTGAACCACGTTTTCATAGCCTCGGCTCCGAGGGAATCATGCCGCGCTTTTACAACAGCGCCACCGCACGTTTTGAGCATGCGCCGTTGCAAGACAACAAGGCTACACTGTATGTGTGCGGTATCACCCCGTACGACGCAACTCATCTGGGGCACGCTTTCACCTATCTCACTTTCGATCTGATGCAGCGAGCCTGGCTGGATGCCGGGGTAGACGTGGTTTACGCACAGAACATCACTGACGTAGACGATCCACTGTTGGAACGAGCACAGGCAACGAAGGTGAAATGGCGCGACCTCGCGGCAGAGCAAATTGCGCTGTTTCGCAGCGATATGCACAGCCTAGCAATGCTGCCCCCGCAGCACTATGTCCCGGTTACTGAGCAAATTACGGAGATCGCTGCCGCGGTGCAGACACTGCTTGACAAAGGTTTTGCATACCGACTCCCGGTCCACGATGTCCCGCCAGAGGCAGTGGCTGCGGCGCCACCTGCCGGGGAAAGCCAAGGCTCCGCTGCCGCAACCACGACATCACCGGCGCCGGACGCTCCAGCGACAACAAAATACGATATTTATTTTGACCATCAGGCGGTAAGCGCAGCTGGTGTATGGCAGCTCGGCGACGTGATCAAGCTGCTGCCTGAGGAGTATCTCCGACTCAGCGAGCTGCGCGGGGGAGACCCGGCACGAGAGGGTAAACACCACCCGCTTGACCCACTGCTGTGGCGCGCCAAGCGCAAGGGTGAACCTAGCTGGGAGACCGTGCTAGGTAAGGGACGCCCTGGCTGGCACATTGAGTGCTCTGTAATTGCAGCCCAGTGTTTGGGGACCCCCTTTACGGTGCAGGGCGGCGGCGAAGATTTGCGCTTCCCACACCACGAGTTCTCGGCCGCAAACGCTGCGGCGCTTTACGACACACCGCTCGCACACATTTACTCGCACGTTGCGCTGGTGTCATATCAGGGGCACAAAATGTCAAAATCGCGCGGCAACCTGGTGTTTGTGCACAAGCTGTTGCGCGCCGGATACAGTGGCAGCGAGATTCGCTTGGCGTTGCTCAACCACCATTACCGCAGCAGCTGGGAATGGTTTGATCAGGATATTGTCGCAGCAAAGCAGCGCCTCGCGTTGTGGGAGGCGGGCTTTAAGGAGCCGGGCAGCGATCCACAAACAGCAATCGAGGTTGTTGCGCAGCTGCGTGCCGCCCTCGCCAACGATTTAGACACCCCTTTGATGCTGGGGATCATTAACCAAGCTGCGCAAACCGGGGTTGATGATCCAGATTACCTGGTAAAAGCCGTTGAGAATCTACTGGGAGTCACTATCTATAGCACCCCTGAGACCGGGATGATTGAATTATGAGTCGCGCACCGCACGCCCTGCTATGGGATATGGACGGCACTATTGTAAACTCGGATCCGCTGTGGGAGCGGGCCGCAACCGAGCTTTTAGCAGAACATAATGCAACGATTACCCGCGAAACCGGCCTGAGCATGGTTGGCCTCAGTCTCTGGAAAGCTGCGGAAATTCTACAGCAGCACGGTGTTGCACTAAGCGCTGATGAAATCGTGGAGCGCAAAGTGCGACGTGTGCTCGAGCTGTATAGCCAAACGGAGGTATCTTGGCGCCCCGGTGCGCGTGAAACTCTCGCCGCTGCAAAGCACGCAGGGATTCCAAATGTGATGGTGACGATGGCGCTGAGCAGCATCGGCAACGCTGTCGCGCAGCTGCTGCCAGAAAACACCTTCAGTAAAGTTCTAGGGGCAGATCAGGTCACCGCACATAAGCCACATCCTGAACCGTACCTGCGCGGAGCTGCTCTCGCCGGAGCCGACATCCGGGACTGCTTAATTTTTGAAGACTCGGTTACCGGAATCGCCTCCGGCGCCGCCAGCGGCGGGGTCACTGTGGGTGTACGAAACCTGGTCGATATTTCTAACTGTGAGGCGCACATTATTGTCGACTCTCTGCAAGAATATGATTTAGAAACCTGGTTTGCAGTGTTTAATAAGTACAGGGGCACTGAACCAGTGCCAGGTGGTTACAATCAGGGAGCTAAACTATGAGCGCACAGCGCGGTCCATTTGTCTACGGCGATAGAGTACAGTTAACCGGCCCGCGCGGGAAGCGCTACAGCATCACTCTGGTTCCAGAAGGTGAATTTCACACCCACTGGGGCATGATTCCGCACAGTGATATTGTGGGCTGTGACGATGCTTCAGTTTTGCAAATGGGCGAGCGCGCAGAGTTTTTCGCGATCCGCCCCCTGCTATCTGATTTTGTGATGGCAATGCCTCGCGGTGCCGCCATCGTGTATCCAAAAGACGCGGCACAGATTTTGTCACTCGCTGATATCGCCCCGGGAATGCGAGTAGTTGAAGCCGGCGTGGGCTCAGGTGCTTTAACGCTGCACCTGCTGCGGGCGCTAGGTGACAGCGGACAGCTGCACTCAATTGAACGTCGCGAGGAGTTTGGCGAGGTCGCCAGCGCCAACGTGGCAGCTTTCTACGGTGAACAGCCCGCTAATTGGCAGCTCTCCATCGGTGATTTTCAAGATGTGCTGCCGACCGCCGCTGAGCAAGGCAGCGTGGATCGTGTCGTGCTCGACATGCTTGCGCCGTGGGAATGTATTGATGCGGCGGCTGACGCACTGGTGCCTGGTGGTGTAATAATTGGTTATATCGCGACCGTAACGCAGATGTCACGCTTCGTGGAGGCGCTGCGCGCAAGCGGTCGCTTCACCCATCCGAACGCTTCTGAGACTATGGTGCGCGGCTGGCACGTGGAGGGTTTAGCGGTTCGCCCTGACCATCGCATGGTGGGACACACCGGTTTTTTGGTCACGGCCCGGAAGCTCTCTGACGGCGTGGTGCTGCCAGAACTGAAGCGTCGCGCTTCAAAGAGCGACTACACCGATGAAGATGTCGCAGCCTGGACCCCCGATATGGTGGGGCAGATGGTTAAAAGCGAGCGGGCGTTGCGCAAAAAAGTTCGAGAAGCACAAAAATTCGCTGCGGATCGCCTTAACCCAGGTGGCACCGCAACAAATTCTGCAGCGCAACAGGCTGCACAGGAGGAAACCAATGAGCGTTAATCGTAAACTCTTCGCAACCATTGTTGCTGGCTGTGCCGCGATGTTGCTGTCCGGCTGCACAGGTGCCGCTGATACCGCAGCCCCGCACCGCGACGACTGCCGACCAGTGCTCACCGCTGGGGCGGCGTCCGCGGAACTCCCAGCCACCTGGGATAAATTCCCGTCACAGCTTACCCCAGTAACGGCGGCAACCGTGGCAGCATCCCAGCGTAGCGTCACCCTGGCGCCACATTCAACCACTCCAGCAACGCCTGGTGACTTCGTTGCATCACAGCTTGCGATCTATGATGGTAAAACTGGCGAGCAGGTTTATAGCACCACCGCGAAGGGCGAAACCGCCCAAGACTTCCTTGCGGTGCAAGAACCAGAACAGGCGACTGCATTGTCACGCGCGATTCAGTGCGCTGCTGCGGGGGACCAGGTGCGAGTCGTTTACTCTGCCGCTGATTCGGAGCCGTTTGCCGCGCAGTTCGGTATCAGTGCAGGCAGTAACGCTGTCGTGCTGCTTGATGTCGCTGCGGTTAGCGGTGCAAAGGCGGAGGGTAAACCACAGCGCTTGCCCGCGGGTTTCCCCGCAATCACACGTACCGCTGACGGGGTTCCAGGCATAGTGGTACCGCCACAGGCACCCCCTACCGAGACCCTAGCCGCGGTTTCTATCAAGGGCACCGGGCGTATGATTACCCCCGCTGACAACCTAGTGGTGCGTTACACAACGGTCGCTTGGGAAGACCAAGAGGTGATTACCTCCAACTGGACTGCTAACGCTAACCCGCAGCTGCTGGCCGCGGATGCCCCTGATATTCCTTGGCGCGATAAACTCAATGATATTCCGCTGGGCTCTCAGGTAGTGGTGCTGCAGCCCGCTAGTGCAGGCGCAGGTGCCGCTGTGATCGTCGTGGACTTGCTGCTGGCCGGGTAACTCAGCCAATGGTGAGTGAGCATCACGGAGCATCAAAAGCTAAGTATCAGGCTGCTCCAACACGGCTCAGCGAGCTGCTGCTGACGCTCGCTCACCATCCCACTGGATTGTCCAAGCAGCAGCTACTGGAGTTAGTGCCTAGCTACCACGAGCAATTGGCAGGTTCTTCCGTAACTTCAGTGCAGCGGGTTTTAAACCGTGATATCGCAGCGCTACGCAGTGTTGGCTATGCAATAGTATCGCAACGAGTCAGTGGCGCAAACCATGCTGTTTATGTGTTATTGCAAGCCACGCAGCCGGACTTTAATTTCACCGCGCTAGAAAAGCTGCTGCTGCGCACAGCGCTAAAGCACTGGCATTCGCTGCAGCGAGGCGGTGACTATTTTGAGCTGCTCTTGAAGCTGGCGCCACACCTTTACAACCCTGATAACCCCTTCGCCCAGCTCACCGTTGATAATGCCGCGGAGATGCTGCTGGTAGCTAATCTCTCCGCCGCAATCACTGCGCAGCAGCAGGTGCGCTTCAATTACGCGTTGCCAGGGCGTGTGCCTCATCTGCGCACCGTTTCTCCGCTGCAGCTACACCGCACTCAGGAACGCTGGCATCTGCTCGCCTTTGAAGAGCGTACGAATACGATACGCACTTTTCTACTTTCGCGTATCACCGAAGTCACGCTACTGACCGACCCTGCCGTCACGGTGCATGCCGATGAAATCAGCGCCAAAGTGCAAGAGCTACAGCGCGTCGTAGGCGCTACATCCGCGGAGCTAAGCTTCACCACCCTAACCCCAGCTGTGCAGCGTCTGCTTCGCCTCTACAATACCTGTCTTAGAACCGCAACAGCGCCCAACAATTACACGCTCAATTATGGCGATACCGCGGTGTTAACTGAGCAGCTGGTCGCTTTAGACACGCCGGTTGTAATCCACATGCCACAACAGCTACGGCAGAGCTACCACGCATTATTAGCAACAATCGCTGCTCAGCATGAAACCGCTGCGAGCCGTAATTTTGTGTTACCTCCGCAAACCGCTGCAGTGCCGCCACAGACTGGATCACGCTTGGCTATAGAAACTCGCTGCTTGCTGCACACCACGCTGCTACAGCTGCTGCAAGAAACCGGTGATTTTTTATTGCTGCCGGTTACGGAGTTACTTGGATTGAGCTCCGAAACCGTGCTAACGGCACTAACTCAGCTCAACCGATTGTTCACCGTGACCGGTTTACCTCATCACGTCGATGCGCCGCGACTCCGCTTTGAGTTTGCTCCAGCTGCGACTGACACATCGAAAGCTACCGCTGCAACTGCGACTGACACGGCACAAGCAGAAGATAGCGGCTGGGTAATAATGGAGGGCGCAGCAACACTGCCGTTACCAGCTTTTACCGCGCAAGACTACAGTTTGCTGCGACGCTGCATCGCAGCCCTGATTCCGCAGCTACCGCAGCAGTTAGTTGCAGCGCTGCAGGAGCTGGAGGAGCGGTTAGAGCAGCTACCACTCGCAAACAGCAACGACGTAACACCGCAAACGGTGTCTAGTGATCGCTTAGCGACTGCTCCAAGCGTGGCTGCGGAACTGCTAGCGGCACACATCTCAGCTAAAAACGTGGCTTGTTTCGGCTATATTGATGCTGCGGGCAAGCGCACTTCCCGGACGGTAGTGCCTTTGCGCTTGGAACTCAGTGACAGCGGATGGCGACTGCACGGCTTATGCCTCACCAGTATGGCGCGTAAAAATTTCTTGGTGGCCCGTATGTCACAGTTGAGCATTGGGCCACGCGCCGATTTTGTGGCTGCGCACAACCTGGATGCGGGGCACATAACCGAGATTTTAAAAGGCACGGTGCCCGGATCCACCGCCGCACGCACCACAGTAACCGCACTGGTGTGCATTGCTGAAACCGCGAAAATTAAGCTCCACAGCTTCAACCCTCTCTATCTGGCGACCCCGGCGCAGCCACTGCACGCTGCGATAATCGAGGCAGATGCAGCCGTCACCACGGCAGCAGCTGACGCAGCTTGGCACTACGCCAAAATCAAGCTGTGGGACCCAGCGAATATTGTGAAGGTGGTGCAAGCGGCTCCGGGCACGGTTGAGGTACTTGAGCCGCCAGAACTGCGGCAGCTAGTAGCAGACTGGGCCGCACACACCCGACAGGCAGCGACAACAACTTCCCAGACAGTATCTACGCAGCCAACGGTCGCCGCACTGCGCTAAAATTTTGGTGTGGCAAAAACCTCCCGAAAGAAGAATCCTGAAGCTCGTATGCGGCTCACTGAGCACCTCGTTGAGCTGCGCAAGCGTTTAATGATTTCTGCGCTGGCGATTATCGTTGCGGCAACAGCGGGGTGGCTTTTGGCTGATTCAGTGTGGGATCTGCTGCGGGTTCCGATTTCTGAGGTGGCGGCCGCTGATGGTCGTTTGGCGAGCATCGCTTACACCGACGTCACCGGCGCTTTTGATTTGAAGCTGCGCATTAGTATTTTCCTTGCGATTTTCATCGGTAGTCCGATTTGGTTGTATCAAATTTGGGCATTCTTCTCTCCGGGGCTGACCCGCAAAGAAAAACTCGGCGCGGTGGCTTTTCTCGCCGCCGCGGTGCCGCTGTTTTTGGGTGGAGCGATCGTAGCCTGGTATTTGCTGCCAAATATTGTGCGCCTGCTAACCAGCTTTGGTTCCGCTGAGGATGCGCTTTTGCTGGATGCTCGCACCTATCTAAACTTTGCGACCCGCTTAATGTTTGCTGTTGGCATCGGGTTCGTGCTGCCGGTGTTTATTGTGCTTTTGAACTTTGTAGGAGTGCTCTCGGCGGCAACTATTTTACGTAGCTGGCGGGTTGCCGTTTTGATTATTGCGGTGTTTGCAGCGATGACCACTCCGGCCGCGGATATCAGTAGCATGCTGCTGCTTGGGGGTGCGATGTGTGTGCTTTATTTCCTGGCCGCCGGTATCTGCTATCTGCACGATCGCCGCAAGCACAAAAAGCTGGCTGCTGAGCTGGCAGAGTATGAGCTTTCCTAATTCGTAAGGAGCAATATGACAGCGCTTGAGGCCTTTGAGGGCAAACTCGGCTATCGTCTAGACGCTTTTCAACGTACCGCCTGCCAGTGTTTAGAAGATGGCAGCTCGGTTTTGGTAGCGGCTCCCACGGGCGCCGGCAAAACAACCGTCGCAGAATTCGCAGTTGCTTTGGCGCGGCGCGAGTTTGATTTGGAGATTGTGTACACCGCTCCGATTAAGGCGCTCTCCAATCAGAAGCACGCGGAGCTGTGCGCAGAGTACGGCGCTGATCAGGTGGCGTTACTTACCGGCGACGTGACGTTAAACCCTGACGCGCCAATTAAGGTGATGACCACCGAGGTGTTGCGCAATATTATTTATGCGGATCCGGCTCGCCTCGAACGCACCCACAGCGTGGTACTCGACGAAGTACATTTTTTGGGAGACCGTTTCCGTGGCCCGGTGTGGGAAGAAATAATTCTGCACCTGCCACAGCACATTAAAATTGTTGGCCTGTCAGCAACGGTGTCCAACGCGGAGGAGCTGGGCGATTGGATGCACCTGGTGCGCGGCAACACCGAGGTGATTATTTCTGAGGAACGCCCGGTGCCACTGTACCAGCACGTCTTCACCGGCTCGAGCCTGCTGCCGATGTATGTAAGGGGGCGTTTTAATCCGGAGATTGTGCGTCTCAAGCCGCTGCGCAAACGGTCACGCTCAGCAGCACCGCGGCGGCAAGCTCCAAGCCGTATCAGCGCGCCGCAGGTTGTGCACGCACTACAAGAAACCGGACTGACCCCGGCAATTTACTTCATTTTCAGTCGTATCGGTTGTGACCAGGCCGTGACTCGCTGTGTAGCTGACGGCATTTCTCTAACGACCAGGTCGGAACGCCTAGAGATTCGTGCGGCGGCGCAGCAGGTTTTGCAGCAGCTGACGCCGTCAGAGCGGCGAGCGCTGCGCCTCAACAGCTGGCTGCGGGGCTTGGAGCGCGGGGTTGCCGCGCATCATGCGGGGCTACTGCCACAGCAGAAGTTGATTGTGGAGCAGCTGTTTCAGCAACGGCTGGTGAAGGTGGTGTTTGCCACTGAGACGCTGGCACTCGGCATTAATATGCCGGCGAAAGCGGTGGTGATTGAGAAGCTGAAGAAGTTTAACGGCGATGAGCGAGTTTATCTTTCTAGCGGGGAGTTCACACAGCTAACGGGTCGCGCTGGCAGGCGCGGTATCGACACCGAGGGTCACGCCATAATTCTGTGGGAAAACTCACTGGATCTGGAAGTTTTGGAGGGTCTCACTGCGGCTCGCACCTATCCGGTTTTGTCATCGTTTAGGCCGACCTACAATATGGCTGTGAATCTGCTGCGCTCGCGCGAGGTTGCGGTCGTGCGAGATGTGCTGGAGCGCTCTTTTGCGCAGTTCCAGGCGGATCGTTCTCTCGCCGGTGATGCCATGCAGCTGCAGCGCATGCAGGAGTCGCTTCAGGGCTACCAAAACGCGATTGCTGCGGCTACTGATGTGGAAATTGCCCGGCGCTGGGAGGCGCGGGCGCAGAAGCTGAGTAAGCAGATGCGGAGTTTGACTCGGCAGCTAAATCGTCGCACCGGGAACATCAGCCGGGTTTTTGAGCGAGTTATCACGGTTTTGCGCACGCTTGGCTATTTGGCTGAGCCAACTACTCTGGCCGCACAGGTAGCGTTGGTTCCTGCCAGCTTACCTGAAGCCGTTTACAGCCAGCAGTTGGTGTCGCAGACTGCGCAGCTGGAGGTGCTGCGCCCCACAGTGTGGGGTCTGGCACTGGCGCGGATCCACGGCGAAAAAGCGCTGCTAGCGGCGGAGTGTTTACGCAGCGGTGCGTGGGAGGGCTTAGATGCTTACGAGCTGGCTGCTATTGTGAGCTGTCTCACCTATGAGCCGCGCCGTAATGACGCGGGTTACGGCACCCCTTTAAGCGGTGCCTACGATGTTGCTTTGGAACGCACTGCCGGGATTTTTATGCGCTTGGATGCGCTTGAGGAAGATTTTGCGCTGCCGCAAACTCTGGCGCCTTTCGCTTATAACGCGTGGGTTATGCATGCCTGGGCTCGCGAAGTGCCACTGGATGAAATTTTGGAGCACAGTGAATTGAACGTCGGCGATTTTCTGCGGTGGGTGAAGCAGACCGCTGACCTGCTGGGGCAGCTGGTTGCGGCGGGTGAGACGGTGCTGAACAGTGAGGTCGCTTTGCCTGCGGATGCGGCACTGGCGCTGTTGGAAGTGGTTAATACCGCGCGGGCGGCACGCACGGCTATTGTTTACGGCCTGGTGGAGGCGTAGCGGTGTTTGCGGTGCTGTGGCGGGGATTACTGGCTGTTACCGGCGGTGTGTTGCTAGATTTATCGCGACCAGGCTCTGGTATTTGGCCGCTGGCGTTTGTCGCGGTTGGCTGTTATTTTGCGGCTATTTATGGATCAGGTAAGCGGGTTGCTGCCCTCGTGGGTGCGCTGGGCGGCGCAGCTTTCTGGTTGCCGCATCTGCACTGGTTGACGCTTTATCTGGGTGCGGTGCCGTGGCTGGCTTTAGCTGGTTTTATGACACTGTGGTTTACAGTTTTTAATGTGCTGGTGACGGTGTTACTGACATCGCTGGCACGGCTGCTATGCCTACCTCAGCTTCCTGTTGTTGTCAGGTCGCTAGTGCAGAGTGTAGCACTGGCTGCGGTTTACGCGGGGCTGTGGCTATTACGGGAGCTGGGGGAGTCGAGTTGGCCATACGGGGGCTTTGCGTGGGGTCGATTTGCGGCGAGTTTTGCTGATAGTCCCTTTGCGGGCGCGGTGAGCTTTTGGGGAGTTGCTGCTACCGGCGCGGTTTTGGTTTTTGCGGGGGTGCTACCGGTGGCAACCTTTGCTGTGCTACGTCATGCTTCACGTGAACTGCCACCATCTCAACCGCGTACCGTTTCACCCACGGGGATGCGCTTCGCGGCAGTCGCTTGGCTGGACTCCGTTCCAGCCGCCCGGCTGCGACCGATTCTAGGCGCGGCGCTGCTTACTGTCACGGTGTTGGCAGCACAGCTGTTACTGCCGCAGCCTGTGCTCACGCAGCGTGACAACATCCGCATCGCTGCGGTGCAAGGCAACGCGAAAGCTGGAATTTTTGACGACCGGGAAAACGGCGATGTGTTTCGGGCACACTTTGACGCTACTACAGCATTTTTAGAGGGTTTGGATCCGGCTGCGCCGCGTCCGGAGCTTATCGTGTGGCCAGAAAACGGCGCTGAGTTTAACGTCACCGGCTCGCCCCGGCGGATGCGTGAGCTGCAGCAGCTAGCTGCCTTCAGCGGTGCGGATATTATGGTTGGCACGATCCTCCCCGGACAAAATCCGGGCGATGGTACGGCTTTTAATGCTGCCGTCACGGTCACCGCAGCGGGTGAGGTTACGGCTCGCTACGATAAATACAATCCGGTGCCGTTTGGTGAGTTTATGCCAAATCGGGAGTTTTTTAGAATGTTCGCCCCGGAGCTGGTGGATCTGGTGCAATTAGAGTATCTGCCCGGTGAGCGCCCCAGTGTGCACACCCTGCGGCAGGCAGCGATCGGGCATGCAATCTGCTTTGATATCACTTTTGATCGGCAAACCACCGCGATGCTTGACGGCGGGGCGGAGCTGTTTGTGGCCCTCACCAATAACGCTGATTTTGGACGCACCGACGAGAGTTTGCAGCAGCTCGCACTGACGAAATTGCAGGCGCTCAGCGCAGGACGCGCCCTGGTGAATATTTCAACCGTGGGCCAGAGCCAAATCCTGGCTCCCGATGGCAGCAGTCTCGCGAGCATCGCCGCTTTCACTCCCGGGGTGATCACCGCGGATGTTCCGGTGCTCACCGGAGAAACTATCGCTACCAAGTACGGCGCCTGGTTTGCGTTACTGTGGGGGTTGCTGCCCGCCGCAACTGCCGCCGTGATTTTTAGCGTGAGGATAGCGCGAATATGACGCACTCGTGGCACCAAGTAGGTTACCCTTAGAAATAAATATTCTAATCATAAGGAGCATCATGAACCCTCTAGCTGTAGGCAGCCTCACCGGTAAGCGTGTCCTGGTTACGGGCTCTTCCCGTGGTGTCGGGGCAGACACTGTGCGTTACTTCGCGGGCGCCGGCGCTGACGTGGTGATTAACTACCGCAATAAGGCTGCGCGCGCCGAAAAACTCGGTGCTGAACTAGCAGAGTTTGGCGGCAAAGTGGTGCTGTGCGGGGCTGACCTAACCGATGCAGAATCAGTCAATAACCTCGCCGCGACTATTAAAGATGAGCTAGGCGGCCTCGACATTCTGGTGCTCAACGCCTCCGGCGGCATGGAGCGCGGCATGGCAGAAGATTACGCCATGGTGCTCAACCGTGACAGCCAGGTGCGGATGCTTGAAACCATGCTGCCGCTACTGGCGCCAGGTTCTCGCGTGGTGTTCGTGACCAGCCACCAGGCACACTTTATTCGCACCACACCGACAATGCCAGAATATGAGCCAGTTGCCCTGTCAAAGCGCGCTGGTGAGGATGCGCTGCGCGAGCGTATCCCTGAGCTCACCGCCAAGGGCGTAGAGTTTGTCGTAGTCTCCGGCGACATGATTGAGGGCACCATCACCGCAACGCTGCTTGAGCGCGCCAACCCTGGCGCGATTGAAGCACGTCGCGAAGGCGCCGGGAAGCTTTACAATGTGGCCGAGTTTGCGGCGGAGGTGGCGTTAGCTGCGGTGGATCCGGTTCCCGCGGATCACACCCGACTGGTTGGCGACACCTCTGACTTCGCGGCAGAGTAACGGTGACTCGGGTTAGTGACACCGACCGCAGCTTGATTGGGCGGCTGCGACAGGATTTGCTCGCGGCGGATTACTTTCCCGACCGGGTAACCGCGATGCTCGGTGGGCAGGAGTCCCAGCAGGCCCTGCTCGCAGGCTTAGCAGTCCCGGCGGAGGCGGCGCTGCAGCAGGCGGCCGCGGCCGCCAACACCGCGCCCGCTCGGGCCCTCGCAACGCTGTGCGCGGTGTTGCAGTTGGGCGCCGCTGTACGCGGCGCCCAACTTGCTGCAGCATTGCCCACCCTCACGGTTTCCGGGGCGGTTACGTTGGGTTTGCTGCGCCCGGTTGACCCAGGTATGTCTGTCACTGATCCCGCAGCTGAGTTTGTTGCTGCGCTGTCGTTGAACCCGGTTGCCGTGGCTGACACTTTCACCGGTGGTTTCCAGGAGTGGTGGCTGTTAAGCGACCTTGACGATCATTTGCGGCGGGGCCCGGCTGCCGCTGATTTTGTGATGGGTGTGGGCGGGGCGAGCCGTAGTTTGTTGCAGCAGGCGCCGGCCACCGCGGTGCAGCTTGCCGCTGATATGGGCACCGGCTGCGGCATTATTGCGCTACATTTGGCGCTGCGTGCGACCCGGGTGATTGCCACCGATATTTCGGAAAGGGCTTTGCGCTTTGCTGAGCTAAATGCAGTTTTGAATCAGGTCACGAATATCGAGTTTCGCCAGGGTGATTTGTTTCACCCCTTCGGAGCTGATCGGGTTGATTTGCTGCTGACTAATCCGCCATTTGTGATTGAGCCTGACAGCGCTGAAAGCCTGGTGTATCGCAGCGGCTCCGGCGCGGGCGATAGTTTGGCAGCACAGGTGGTGTCACACATGGCAGGGGTTTTGCGTCCCGGAGGCGAAGCTGTAGCCCTGGTGAACTGGGAAAACCGTTGGGGTGACAGCTATGCGTCGCGCCCTGCAGAGTGGTTGCGTGAGGCAGCCGCGGTGTGCCCGAATTTGGCGGCCGCCTGGGTGATTGAACGCGAGCAGCTCTCGCCGCTCGGCTATGCCCAGATGTGGGCTCGTGACGGGGGCTTGGCGCAGGGCTCGGCTGCTGCCAGCGCAAAGATTTCTAAATATTTGCAAGATTTTAAGCAGCGCCAGATTGCAAGTGTGTCGTTGGGCGCGGTGCGGTTGCGTGCAGCGCAGCAGACAGCTTTGGGCGCTGCACATACGCAGCCGGGGGATGCGCAGCAAGGCGCTGCTGTTGCCGACTCAGCAGTGAGCACGAACATAGCGCAAATCGCAGCCGCACCGCTAGTGCATATCTGCAGGGAGCGGGGTGCCCTCGCGCCTGCCAAAGAAGCGGGTCGGGCACTAACCGCTACTTTTGACACCGCGCTAGCTTTGGCGCAGCTGTCTGATACCGAACTTTTAGAGCGCACCTTACTGGTGGCGAACTCGGTAGTAGAGCAGCGGATCCACAACCCTGGTGCCGCTGATCCACAACAATTGGTGCTGCTTAACTCGGCTCCATTCATGCAGCATCACTCAGCTGACACCCTGCTCACCGCAGCAGTGGGAGCTTGTGACGGTGAACTCACCGTGGCGCAGATTGTAGGGGCTTTAGCGCAGATTTTTGAGGCGGATCCGGCCGCTGTTGTCGCTGAACTTCTCCCACAACTGCGAGATTTAGCGTGGTTGGGTTTTCTACGATTACCAGGCACTGAGCCGCCGGCCGCACCTGATTCTCGCTAGAATTAAACTATGCAGAAAATTGATCTTCGGGGTATCTGGCTGAGCGCCGCTGAGCTGCGCGCTGTGGTACCGCGGGCTACACTTGACGCCACAGCTGCGCTGGGGCAGGTGCAGCCACTGCTGGATGCGGTGAAAACGCAGGGCGCGGCAGCGCTCTATCAGCAGGCAGAACAGTTTGACGGCGTCACCGGGCATGAACTGCGAGTGCCCCAGGAGCAGATTGCGGATGCACTAGCAGCGGCTGATCCGCAGCTGATTTCTGCCCTGCAAGAGATGATTCGGCGCGTCACCGCAGCCAGCAAAGCGCAAGTTCCGGCGGCAACAACCACGGTTTTAGCTGACGGCGCGACGGTGTCGCAGCGCTGGCAACCGGTGCACCGGGTGGGGCTGTACGTACCTGGTGGTAAGGCGGTTTACCCGTCAAGCGTGGTGATGAATGCGGTGGCGGCTTTAACCGCCGGAGTGCGGGAGCTAGCACTCGTGTCTCCGGTGCAATCGCACGGCTCAGTTGACCCCACAATTTTGGCTGCGGCTGCGCTATGCGGGGTGACTGAGATTTACGCTATCGGGGGAGCGGGAGCGATTGCTGCGCTGGCATACGGCGTGCCTGAAATTGGGCTTGCGCCGGTTGACATCATCACCGGCCCCGGAAATATTTTTGTCGCGGCAGCAAAACGCGCAGTAACCGGCCTAGTCGGCATTGACAGCGAAGCAGGAACCACCGAAATCATGGTACTCGCCGACGCCACCGCCAACCCGGAGTTTGTTGCTGCTGACCTGGTGAGCCAGGCTGAGCATGATGAGGCTGCCGCCGCAGTCCTGGTAACTGATGCGCCGGAGCTTGCTGATGCGGTCGCCGCTGCGGTGGTACGCCGCACCGCGGAAACCCCACATAGTGCCCGTGTACAAACAGCACTCAATGGGCCACAGTCAGGCATCATTCTGGTTACTGACACCGCGCAGATGATCGCGGTTGCTGACGCTTACGCTGCCGAACACCTCGCAATTCAAACCGCTGACGCGGCTAAGCTGGCAGCCGCCATCAGCAACGCCGGGGCACTGTTCATTGGACCGCACTCACCGGTCAGCCTAGGCGACTATATGGCCGGCTCAAACCATGTACTGCCAACCGGCGGCACCGGACGGTTTGCCGCTGGGCTTGGCGCACACACTTTCTTGCGTCCCCAGCAAATTATCGACTACAACGCTGCAGCGCTACAGCAGGTTGCCGCGCCGCTAGCAACAATCGCGCTCGCTGAGGGCTTGCCGGCGCACAGTGAGGCCGTACAGACCCGCTTTAAAGCCACTCGGCAGGAGGATTCAACCCCATAATGCTATGCCCTTTTTGTCGTCACAAAGACACCAAAGTAATCGATAGCCGTAACGCTGACGAGGGCCGTGCGATTCGGCGACGCCGCGAATGCGGGAGCTGCGGCGAGCGTTTCAGTACCAACGAAACCGCAGAGCTGGTTATCATCAAACGCGGTGGCGCAATGGAACCCTTTAGCCGTCACAAAGTGGTCTCTGGGGTGCGCAAAGCCTGCCAGGGTCGCCCGGTGAGCGATGCTGATTTGGCGCTGCTTGCCCAAAAAGTTGAGGATGCGCTGCGCGCCACCGGCTCCTCACAGGTTGATGCAGCCGATGTTGGAGTGGCGATTTTGCCGTTCTTAAAAGACCTTGATCAGGTTGCTTACCTCCGTTTCGCGAGCGTCTATGAAAACTTTGAGTCGCTCGCCGACTTTGAGGCAGCGATTCAGCAGCTGCGCACCAACCACCCAGATTCCCCCCGCGATCGTCCAAGTTTAACCAAGCTTTAACACCAGAGCCAAGAGAAAACATGTATAAATTCTTCTTCAACAATGTTTTGCGTCGCTTAGACACCGAAACAGCGCACCGTTTAGCGAGCACCGCCCTACAAGTATTGCCAATCGCCGCGCCAATCGTGCGCCCGCTGCTAAAAACCCCGCAGCAGCTGCGCACTCGGGCACTTGGCAGCACTTTCGCAAGCCCCTTCGGGCTCGCCGCAGGCTTTGATAAAAACGCTGAAGAAATAACTGGCCTTGGCCTGCTCGGTTTTTCACACGTTGAAGTCGGCACGCTAACCAAGCACGCGCAGCCAGGCAACCCACGGCCACGACTGTTTCGCCTGGTCGCTGACCGGGCTCTGATTAACCGCATGGGTTTCAACAACGCGGGTAGTCTCGCTGCTGTGCCGCGACTAGAGCGCGCGCGCCTTCGTAAAAACCGCCCCGTTATCGGAGTCAACATCGGCAAAAGCAAAATCACACCGGTGGAAGACGCAGTAGCAGACTATGTCTATTCCACTCAATTGTTGGCACCGCTGGCTGACTACCTCGCGGTTAATGTCAGCTCACCTAACACTCCCGGACTGCGTGGGCTGCAAGAGTTAACCATGCTAGAGCCGCTGCTTACTGCGGTGCGAGATGCCGCCGGCAAAACCCCGGTACTGGTGAAAATCGCCCCTGATCTTGACGATGCACAAATCGCTGGAATTGTGGATCTCGCAGCCCGCTTGGGGCTAAGCGGCATCATCGCAACCAACACCACAATCTCCCGCGACAATCTGCAAACCTCAGCCGCAGCTGTAGCCGAAATTGGCGCTGGGGGACTGTCTGGGGTGCCGCTGGTGGAGCGATCACTAGAAGTACTGCGACAGATTAAAGCCAGTGCTCCGCCCGAGCTCACAATTATTTCAGTTGGTGGAATCACTACCGGAGCAGATGTGCTGGCACGCCTGGAGGCAGGCGCAGACCTGGTGCAGGGGTACACCGGTTTCATTTACGAAGGCCCGCTGTGGGCACACCGTATCAATAAGGAGCTTGCCGCGCTGGGCTGGCACGGTAATGCCGCAGCACGCTGATCCACAGTCCATAAAACTAAATCGGGTGCCGCGCGATAAATTCTGCGACACCCGATTGGTTATTTAAAGCTGTTGTTTATGCTGGCCACTGCCCGCGCTTACGCTGCGGCTTCGGCAGACGCAGGGCACGGAACTGAATCGAACGACTGATAGCGTACCAGCCCCAGCCTTTTTCAAGGTTTGCGGCACCGAACTTGCGCACCAGGGCACGTTTCAGGAAGAACCGCATAATCAGGCTGTCAACGATGATTGTGAGCACCAGACCCCACATCACGATGGCGCCGGTGTATGCCCACCGCGTCGGGATGAAGGTCCACAACACAATCAAAAACATGATCGGCAGTGCAAACTCGCCGATACCGGTGCGCGCATCAACCCAGTCGCGCACGAATTTACGCTGCGGCCCCTTATCGCGAGCGGTCAGATAGCGCTCATCACCGTTCGCAACACCGCGTCGTATCTCTTCCCGTCGCGCCATGGCCTGCTGCCGCGCAGCTTTTTTAGCCGCCGGATCTTTGCTCCCAACCAGAGGTCGTGCGTTGCGTGCCTGTGCTTCTTTTCGAGTTGGTGTGGGGCGTCCCTTACCCTGCTGCTCGCTAGCCAAGTGTTTCTCCTACAGTTTTAAAAGTGTCTCCCACAAATATAGTACCCGGTACCTGATGTCGGTGATGCCCGGGGCACTTCAAGCTGCGATGAAATAACATTGTAAGGTTAAATTGTTTATTTAGTAAGGAGCTTCACATGAGCGAGACTGCATCAGATGCCGCTGGCACCGGCACAGCTGCACACCAGGTGATTTTAACCGATCGAGCCCGTGACAAAGTATCGAGCCTCTTGGCACAAGAGGGAAGAGAAGATTTACGTTTGCGGATTGCAGTGCAACCGGGTGGCTGCTCCGGTCTCATCTACCAACTGTACTTTGACGAGCGGCTGCTCGAAAACGATGCGACTGTCGACTTCGGCGGAGTAGAAGTGGTTGTGGATCAAATGAGCGTGCCTTACCTCAACGGTGCCACAATCGACTTCGAAGACACCATTGAAAAGCAAGGTTTCACAATTGATAACCCTAATGCGCAGGGTAGTTGCGCCTGCGGCGATAGCTTCAGCTAACAATTCCAAAAATAATTTTTCGCTATTTTACAGGGCTTTTTTGCGTTTCGGCGCGCCGAATGTCCTGCAAAGCTCCTGAAAAGCGGTAAGCTATCAGGTAGTAATCAGGTTTCGGGAGAAATTCCCAGCTTGTTCACACTTTGAAAGGTATGCAGTGCGTTCTAAACGTCAAATGAAATGGGCAGCCACCTCTACGGTGGCGATTGCCGGTCTCGTACTTGCAGGCTGCACCCCAAGCCAGCAGCGTGGCTTCCTGCCTGAGGGTTCCGAGGGGGCAACTAACCACACAGAGAGCCTAACCGCTCTGTGGGTTAACTCCTGGATTGTGTTGTTGCTGGTTGGTCTGGTTGCTTGGGGCCTGGTGCTCTGGGCAGCAATTGCTTACCGCCGTCGCCGCGGTGAGACCGGTGTGCCAGTACAGCTGCGCTACAACATGCCAATTGAAACCCTGTTCACTGTAATTCCAGTGATTCTAATCCTCGGTTTCTTTGGCTTCACCGCAAAGACCCAGTCGGCAGTGGAAGCTCCAATCGCGAACCCTGACACCCGCGTTGAGGTTATCGGCAAGCGTTGGGCATGGGATTTCAACTACACCGACGAGAACGTACACTTCTCTGGCGTTCAGGTGCAGACCGACGAGAACGGTTCACCAGTTCCAAGCACTATGCCAGTGCTTTACCTGCCAGTAAACAAGACCACTGAAATCAAGCTTGAGTCTCGCGACGTAATCCACTCTTTCTGGGTAGTTGAGTACCTGTACAAGAAGGATATGATTCCTGGCAAGACCAACTACATGTACTTCACCCCAACCAAGACCGGCACCTTCGTTGGCAAGTGTGCTGAGCTCTGCGGTGAGTACCACTCTGTGATGCTTTTCGAGGTTAAAGTTGTAGAGCAGGCAGAATACGACGCTTACATTGCCAGCCTGAAGCAGAATCCTGAAAACCGCGGTCTGCTGACTCTGGATTACAACCCGAACCAGAACTTGCCTGGCGCAGAGGCTCCAGTTGAAGAAAGTCATGAGGGCTAATCATCATGAAAAAAGGTAACGTTATTGTTTCGTGGCTAACATCCACGGATCATAAGACCATCGGGTACATGTACCTGATCAGCTCCTTTGTTTGGTTCCTGATCGGTGGCTTGATGGCGCTTATTATCCGCGCTCAGCTGTTTGCCCCTGGCCTGGAGATCGTGGCAACCAAGGAGCAGTTCAACCAGCTGTTCACTATGCACGGCACTATCATGCTACTGATGTTCGCTACTCCGCTTTTCGCGGGCTTTGCGAACGTGCTGCTGCCACTGCAGATTGGCGCTCCTGATGTGGCTTTCCCACGTCTAAACGCATTCGCTTTCTGGCTCTACACCTTCGGCTCGCTGATTGCGGTTTCAGGCTTCCTGACTCCGCAGGGCGCGGCGTCATTCGGCTGGTTCGCATACGCGCCGCTTTCAAGTGAGACTTTCTCACCTGGCGTTGGCGGTAACCTGTGGGTGCTCGGCCTGGGTATCGGTGGTTTCGGCACTATTATGGGTGGCGTTAACTTCATCACCACCGTGCTCACTATGCGTGCTCCTGGCATGACCATGTGGCGTATGTCAGTGTTTACCTGGAACACCCTCATCACCTCTATCCTGATTCTGCTGATCTTCCCAGTTTTGGCTGCAGCCTTCCTGGCGCTGGCTTCAGACCGTATCTTCGGTTCACACGTTTACGGCATTGAAACCGGTGGCCCGATCCTGTGGCAGCACCTCTTCTGGTTCTTTGGTCACCCTGAGGTTTACGTTATCGCGCTGCCATTCTTTGGCATCGTGTCTGAGGTCTTCCCAGTGTTCGCACGTAAGCCAATCTTCGGTTACAAGACCCTGATTTACGCAACCATCTCAATCTCCGCGCTTTCTATGACCGTGTGGGCACACCACATGTTCGTAACCGGCTCCGTGCTGCTGCCGTTCTTTGCGCTGATGACCATGCTCATCGCGGTTCCTACCGGCGTGAAGATCTTTAACTGGATCGGCACTATGTGGCGCGGCTCAATCACCTTTGAGACCCCTAACCTGTATGCCCTGGGCTTCCTGGTAACATTCGTCTTCGGCGGTCTCACCGGCGTTATCCTGGCCTCACCAGCGCTTGACTTCCACCTGTCTGATTCTTACTTCGTGGTCGCGCACTTCCACTACGTCATCTTCGGCACCGTGGTGTTCGCGATGTTCTCTGGCTTCTACTTCTGGTGGCCAAAGTTCACCGGTAAGCGTCTCAACGAGCGCCTGGGCAAGATTCAGTTCTGGATCCTGTTCATTGGCTTCCACATGACCTTCCTGGTGCAGCACTGGATTGGTGTGAAGGTTCTACCGCGTCGTTACGCCAGCTACCTGCCAGAGGATGGCATCACCTGGATGAACCAGCTGTCAACGGTTGGCTCAGTGCTGGTTGCAATCTCAATGCTGCCGTTCCTGCTGAACGTTTACATCACCTGGCGCAGCGGCAAGAAGGTAGAAGTTGATGACCCATGGGGGTACGGTCGCTCACTCGAGTGGGCTACCAGCTGCCCACCACCGCGGCACAACTTCACCTCGATCCCACGTATCCGGAGCGAATCACCTGCGTTTGATTTGCACCACCCAGAGGTTAGCGGCGTGGAGCAGCCAGCTCCGGCTAACGCCCCTAAGCTGACCAGCCACTAGGAGTAAATAAAAATGAAATCTAATATCGTTATTTACGCAATCCTGACGGCGTACTTCTTCCTCCTGGCCACTATCTACACTCTGTGGCACATGGCAGAGTACAACGGTGAAATCGAATGGGCTGGCTCACTCGCGATTGCTGGTTCTGGCTTCCTCGCAGCTTTCTACGCTGTGTGGCTGCGCATGAACTACAAGAAGCAGGGTGGTGTACTGCTAGAAGACGATGAAACCGCAGACATCGACGACGCAGACCCAGAGATTGGCGAGTTCAGCCCTTGGAGCTGGTGGCCACTGGTCCTCGGCGCCGGTATTGCGATTGTGACCATCGGTCTTTCAATCCACGGTTTCTGGCTCGCGTACTACGGTGCGCCACTTACACTGCTCGGTGTAGTGGGGTTAATCTACGAATACTACCGTGGTAACTTCGCTCGCTAAAAAGCGGTAAAATTGTCTGTATGACAATTACAATTCGCAGAGGCCAGCATGAAGACGCTCATAAGCTCTTCAAGCTGGCCTCTCAGTATATCACCGGCCGGGAACCAATTAATGAAGCGGATTTCACAATCGCGCTTGATAATGTGCTGCGATACCGCGATCAGGAAACCAACGTACTGTTTGTGGCGGAACACAACGGTGAAGTTGTGGGGTACTCCCTGATGACTGTGTCACGTTTGCTGCACGCGCCTGGTTTGACCGCACACTTGCAGGAGATTGTAGTAGACACGGCGCACCGCAAACAGGGCATTGGCGACCGCTTAGTGGCAGCCTGCGAGTTTTACTGCATGGGCAGGGGAGTAAGGCAGCTGTCTGCGGTTACTAGCCACATCGGCAATTTCTACTCGCACCGCGGCTTCGAAGCTGTTGGCCAGCACTATCGTAAAGTTCTGGAGCTGGGCTAATTCCCGGTGTCTTACTATCCGACCGCTGCCGCTCTTGCCGCACCGGCTTTTGTCGCCGTAGATTTTGAAACCGCCAACCGTATCGGCGGAGTTTCCGCCTGCGAAATTGGACTGGTGCGGTTTGAGCAGGGCAAGGTTGTGGCGGTTTTAGAGAGCAAACTGTGCCCGCCGCCCGGCTATCAGCATTTTGAATTCACACACATTCATGGGCTGTGTTTCTCTGATGTCGCTGCAGCTCCAAGCTGGGAGGAATTCGCCGGCGCAGCTGCTGCTTTTATCGCCGGGGTACCAGTTTTTGCACATAGCGCCCGCTTCGACGCTAGAGTCTGGCGTGATCTAGACCGCCACTACGGAACTGTTAGCTACCCCTCAAAATTTTATTGCAGCTACGAAGCTGCCAAAAGATTGCTTCCTGGGCTCTCCAGCTATCGTCTAACGAGCGTTCTTGCCGCCTGCGAGCCTGAACACGTTTTCACGCATCATCGCGCCGTGGCTGATGCTGAGGCCTGCGGTCGTATCATCGCGCATCTGCAGCGCCACATAACCCTAGAGCTGCCCTAGCAGCGCGCTGCTAGCCTGCCGGCCCCAGTTGCTTGACCTTCTCGCTTTTGACATTACTCTTCTGTATCACACCGTCTGTCATAAGCGCCTCGAGGCTGACAGCATCGCACAACAAGTGCCACCGCCCGCGTCACACTGCCGCGGGTATCGACAAGCAAGCCTGCGGTTTACCAGCGCAAACGGGCAGCAAATCGGCAACTGTCAAAAAGCCTCCGCTTACTTACAGCAACCATCTGACTGAGACAACAGTTACTGATTCCTGGAGGGGTGTACAAAAAACGGTGAGGCTCCGCCTGATAGGGGAGCCTCACCGCTGAGCGTTAGCTGTGTTTAGTGATGATCGTGTTTTGCCTGCTCGATCTCGGTTTGAGTCGGAGGCACGATACGATCCTCGAAGAAGAACCGGCTAACAGCTGCGCGTACCTTCTGACCGACAGAAATCTTGCCGTTGGCGTCCGGGCGGACAATCAGAGGAGCGTAGTCGTGGTAGCTCACCAGCTGCCACCGCTCGTGCTCGCTCAGCTCTTCGTGAACCTCGGTGAACTTACCACCAGGCAGACGCACGATGCGTGCTGACTCCCAGCCGTGCAGAGCAATAGAACGGTCTTTCTTCTGCAGGGCGAGGCAGATACGCTTGGTGATAACGAACGCGATGATTGGTCCGAATACCAGGCTGAACTGCAGCATGTGAATCATGAACTCCAGTGATGACTGGAAGTGAGTTGCCATTAGGTCAGAACTTGCACCAGCCCACAGCGCAGCGTAGAAGGTTACGCCTGCGGCACCAATCGCGGTACGGGTTGGAGCGTTACGTGGACGGTCAAGAATGTGGTGCTCACGCTTGTCACCGGTTACCCAAGCTTCGATGAACGGGTAGCAAGCTACCAGCACGAAGAAGATACCGATTACCAGCAGTGGCAGCAGCATGTTCCATGACCAGGTGTAACCGAACCACTCGGTTTCCAGCCCTGGTGGCACCAGACGCAGCGCGCCGTCGGCGAAGCCGATGTACCAGTCAGGCTGGGTACCAGCAGATACCGGTGACGGATCGTATGGGCCGTAGTTCCAGATTGGGTTAATGCTGAAGGTTGCAGCAATCAAAACCAGTACGCCAAACACGATGAAGAAGAAACCACCGGCTTTTGCTGCGTAAACAGGAAGCACTGGGAAGCCCACAACGTTTTCCTGAGTCCGGCCTGGACCAGGGTACTGGGTGTGCTTGTGAATAACCACGAAGGTCAGGTGCAGCGCAATGAACAAGATAACCATTGCTGGTAGCACCATGATGTGCAGCATGTACAGGCGTCCAACGATATCGGTGCCTGGGAACTCGCCACCGAAGAAGAGGTAGCTGAGCCAGGTTCCAACAACCGGGATAGCCTTCATAATGCCGTCAATAATACGTAGGCCGTTACCTGACAGCACGTCGTCTGGCAGTGAGTAGCCGGTGAAGCCTTCAGCCATTGCGAGGATGAAGAGCACGAAGCCAACAACCCAGTTAAGCTCACGCGGCTTACGGAATGCACCGGTGAAGAACACGCGCAGCATATGTAGACCAATTGAGGCAACGAACAGCAGCGCCGCCCAGTGGTGCAGCTGCCGCACCAGGAGGCCGCCACGGATAGAGAAGCTAATGTCGAGAGTGGATGCCATCGCAGCACTCATTTCGACACCCTTCATTGGCGCAAACGGACCATCCCAGTGGGTTTCAACCATTGACGCCTGGAAGAACAGGGTCAGGAAGGTGCCTGAGAGCAGCACAACTACGAAGCTGTAGAGTGCAACCTCACCAAGCAGGAATGACCAGTGGTCAGGGAATACCTTGCGACCGAATTCACGGACTGCTACACCAATCTTGGTGCGCTCATCAAGGTAATTTGCGGCTTTCGCGGTAAAGCTAGCTGAACCAGCTTTCAACTCTGGTGTGGTGTTGCTCATTTCAGACGCTCCCAGTAGCTAGGTCCAACAGGTTCTAGGAAGTCGCTCTGCGCGACGAGGTAGCCTTCATCATCAACTGTGATTGGCAGCTGTGGCAGCGGACGCTTTGCCGGGCCAAACACTACCTTTGCCATATCAGACACATCGAACTGTGACTGGTGACATGGGCACAACAGGTGATGTGTGTGCTGCTCGTAGAGAGCTACAGGGCAGCCAACGTGTGTACAAACCTTAGAGTAAGCAACGATACCGTCGTATGACCAGGTCTTGCGATCTTCTGGCTCTTTCAGGTCACGCTTATCGAGACGCATCAGCAGCACAATAGCTTTAGCCTTTTCGTCAAGCGGGTGCTGCGCTTCATGCAGGTTCTCTGGGATCACGTGGAACGCAGAACCGATTGTCACTTCACTCGCCTTAATCGGCACACCGGATGGATCGCGGGCAAGACGCACACCTTTATCCCACATAGTGTGTTTCAGCAGGTCAATCGGATCGTATTCCTGCGGAGCCAAACTACGCAACAGAGTAACGCCAGGTAGCGGGAATGCAATCAGCGCGCCAATAAGACTGTTACGCACCAACGTGCGGCGTGTGAAACCTGACTCTTTATCAGCAATCTCAAAAATCTCTGCCGCGGTTTTGCGGGTCTCGGCGTCGCTTGCAACAGGATGGCGGTAATCGATTGATTCACCATCATACATCAGGGTCTTGCCCCAGTGCACTGCACCGATACCGATGCCCAGCAGACCGAGCGCCATTCCCAATCCAACAAACAGGGTGTGCAGACGGATGTCCAGCATTGAACCTGATTCGATAGGGAAGGCCATATAAGCAAGCACTGCGCCCAAGCTGCCGGCTATAGACAGGTAGAACAGTGTGAATACTGCGCGCTCTGCGTTCTTAGCCTTCTTTGGATCAGTGTCAGTAACACGTTTGCGGTGCGCCGGCAGACCAGGATCTTGCACAGCGTCTTCAGCAATTACTGCTGTGCCCACCAAATCGCCAGGGCTCTGGGTGGCGACAACGGCGAGACCGTCTTTCGCTTCCTTTGCCAATTTTGCTCCTAGTTTTCTTAAATGTTAAATCTTGATGACTAGTTTGACTTTGCAGTTACCCAAACGGTAAGAGCAACAATCGCACCTAGACCGAATACCCAAATGAAGAGGCCCTCAGCAACCGGACCCAGTGAGCCCAGCCCGAAACCGCCAACTTTGGTTTCTTTCTCGATGTATTTCAGGTAGGTAATGATGTCTGCTTTATCCTGCGGGGTGAGGTTAGCATCGGAGAATACAGGCATGTTCTGTGGACCGGTAACCATTGCCTCGTAGATGTGTGCCTCGTCAACACCAGTCAGTGCGGGAGCATACTTACCCTGAGTCAAAGCACCGCCCGCAGCAGCAACGTTATGACACATTGCACAGTTGATACGGAATAGCTCGCTACCGTTAGCAGCATCTCCATCAGCTTGCAGGTAGCGTGCCTCTGGAATTTCTGGCCCCGGAGCCAGAGAAGCTACGTATGCAGCCATCTGCAGAGTCTGCTCTTCGGTGAACTGCACTGGCTTAACCATGCCCTGCGGACCTTGGAATGCCAGTGGCATACGACCGGTGCCAACCTGGAAGTGCACAGACGCAGCGCCCACACCAATCAGGGAAGGACCATCAGGAGTACCCTCAGCGTTCATGCCGTGGCAGGTTGCGCAGTTTGCAGCAAACAGCTTCTGACCCTCGTCGATAGTCTGCTGGCTGGTCATATCAACCTCAGCAGTTGCAGTGGTCTGGCTGAAGCCAGCGTAGGCACCGCCGGTGATTAGCAGACCTGCTGCAACCAAAGCGATGGTTGCCAGAGGGCTACGCTTACCGGTCTTACGAATCTTATTCTTCTTCATAGTCAATCATTTCCCTCGGACTAGCGCACCAGGTAGACAACTGCGAACAGCAGGATCCACACGACGTCAACGAAGTGCCAGTAGTAAGAAACCACTACCGCGCTGGTTGCTTCTTTGTGGGTGAAGTTCTTTACCGCGTATATACGACCGATCACCAAGAGGAAGGCAATCAGACCGAGTGACACGTGCAGACCGTGGAAGCCAGTGGTGAGGTAGAAGGCTGCGCCGTATGCGTTTGAGCTCAGGGTGATGCCGTGAGATACAAACATTGCGTACTCGTACACCTGACCAGCCACGAAGATAGCGCCCATGAAGTAAGTCAGGTAGAACCACTCTACGGTGCCCCACTTGGTGAACTGGGCGAGGCTACCGGTACGGCGTGGCTGCATCCGCTCAGCTGCAAAAACACCCATCTGACAGGTGAAAGAGGAGAGCACCAAAATAAAGGTGTTGATAGCAGCGAAGGTCAGGTTGTGCTTTTCAACCTCGTGCGCCCACTGCTCAGGTGCTGTAGCTCGCAGCGTGAAGTAAATCGCGAAAAGTCCCGCGAAGAACATTACCTCGCTACCAAGCCAGATGATCGTGCCGGTGGCGACAATGTTTGGTCGCTTTACCGCCTGCACGGCTGTTTTCGTAGTCATTTTGGAAGTATTCACCTCTCCATTATGGCTGAAAATTTGGTGTATGTTACCTGACACGCAGGTGAGAACGTTGGTTTTCAGCGCAACGGTCTCTTCCATAATACCTGATGTTTTGCTGAGAGTTAGACAATTTTTAGCTGAATACTCTTGCCCGTTTTCATCAGATGAAGATAATGAAGCAAAGCGCAGGGGGAGAGGCCCCGGAAAATCGCGCTTTACAGCAACTGCGACTAAAAAACAACCGAGACGGCAACGAGAGAAACCAACCAGGGGATGCAGTAGCTCGGCTCGCGTCGAGCGTGTCGCACAGCAACTCCCGACAACCGTCAACTCAGTTCGCGATGGCCGTCAACTCAGTTCACGGTGCCCGGCAGTGCGACAGTGGCACAGAATACAGCAGCACAGAATACAGCAGCACAGAATACGGAGAATAAGGAGAGCCACGCCTGCTAACAGTGCACACCGGGCTAGGCAGGGGCGGGCGGATCCACACCCCAAAATCTAAACTGACATAATATATATTATCACCACGGGCCAAAGTGGTTATCAAATTGCTGGCCGCCAATGAGCAAGCACAACGCAGTTGTCGCGCAGCAAGTTTAGGCTTTTTTGCCGTAGCGCACGATGCCTGCAACAGTTTTGCAGCCGTAACAGCTAGCCGCGATAACCGCGAAAATTCCAGCCCACAGCGCGGCGCTGTGAGCGCTTGCCAGCCACGCATAACCAGCCAACAGCAACGCCACCAGCGCAGCAATTCCGGTGGTCAGCGCCAACACAAAGGCAGCTATGCCGGCGCCCGGCGCATAATTATGCGCTTTGGCTGGCAGCAGACCCAGCATCACGCAGTAACACACAAGCGCCAACATAATCGCGCCGAAAACGTCGCTCGGGCGATGCCAGCCATTCAAGAGAATCTGCGTCCCCACTAGCGCCAGCGCCGCAGCCGCGCAAACTGACATAAAACCACGGAGGATTTGCGGCGCGATCACCACCAACCCCAGCGCTAATACCGCGAAAATTGTCGCGTGGCCACTTGGAAAGGTGTTGTCAGCGCCGAGCTCCCAAAAATCTGGGCGCACTAAAATTTTCTGCTTCAACACCTGTGACAGCGCAACCGCCCCTAAGGATGCCACCACAACCACCACTGCCCTACTGAAGCCCCAGCGAATCGCCCCCAGCACAGCCAGCACCGCAACCGCAAAAAACACAAAAGCCGGTGAAACCAACGACAGCGGGAAACCAGGATCATAATTCAGGGTGCTCGCCTGCAGCGCCGCGTCCTCAGCGTGCTGCCCCGTAGAGCTCTGCACACCGAGCACATACGCAGCAGCTCCCAAAAGTAACGCCACCAGCGCCGCAATTGCAGCTTTTCGCCGAGCCTTACCCAGAATAATGCACCTCCCTGTTGGTTAATTATGGCAAAACCACCTGAAAAACAGCCGCGCGCTGCAGCCTGCCCGCAGCGTCACTGCTGCCGCTGCACCGCCACAATATTGCGCCAAACAATCTCCGCAGCCTCATGCGGTGCCTCATAGTGCACCAGGTGTCCCACACCGCCAATAGGATACAGCTGCGCCGCAGGCAGCATTCGCACTAGTTCCAGCTGTTTCACGAGCGGCGTAATGTCATCTTTGTCGCCCGCAATCACTGCTGTCGGCATCGTAATATACTGTGCCCGCGCGGACACCGTGTTGGTGATACTCGCGGTGAAAGCCTGCAGCAGCATCTCGCGGTTAGCGTAGACACTGAAATATTTGTCATGCTGGTTGTGGATCCAGCGGCGTAACTCCCGGTCCCCCGTCTTGGCCATTGCGACGCTCATCCCCCGCACGATTAAGCGGTGCGACAGCAGCGGGTTTGCGAGCTTTTCCGGCAAAGCTTTGCCGAGCTGATAGTAGCCAACCGCAAGTTTGGTGAGCAACCCGCGCGGCCCCTCCAGCGCCGGGGCGCTAATCGGGTTAATTAAACTCAGCTGCTCGGGGCAGTAACCGGCTTCCAACGCCGCGGTAGCGACCAGGGTCCCAAAAGAGTGGGCCACCAAAAAACGTGCCCCAAAATGCGTAGCAAATGCTTGCAACCAACTGCCGTATGCAGAGATGTCGTGGGTGGTTGGAAGCGGCTGACTAAGCCCAAAGCCTGGCAGATCTGGCACAATAATCCGCAGCGGCTCGCCGCTGTCTGCCGCCAACTGCTGCAACCGCTGCGCAATCAGCTCCAGCCCGTGATGGTCGCCGCGGAAACCGTGCACCAAAATAACCGGTTCGCCGGATTCGCCGTACTCCCAGTACGCACAGCTTGCGCCGGCAATTTCTATCTCTTGGTGCCGCATTATCTTCCTTCCACATTTGCCTAGGCAAAGTTGTCACCCCGAACCATTACTATTGTAACTATGACAGCACAAAGACCTCAGTGGGCAGAGCGCCTGGCAGTTTTTGACATCGAGACCACTGGCGTTGATCCGTATTCAGACCGCATTGTTACAGCGGCAGTAGCGCTGCTTGACAACGGCAAAGTCACCGAGCGCCACGATTGGATTATCAACCCCGGTGTCCCCATTCCTCCGGCAGCAGTGCAGGTGCACGGCATCACTAATGAAATAGCTAGCGCCTCCGGAGTAAAACCTGAGATTGGCATTGCACAGATTGTCATCAAGCTGCTTGAAATGGTCGAGCGCGGGTACACTCTTGTGGCCTTCAACGCCAGTTTCGACATCACCATGCTTTACGCCGAAGCTACCCGATATCAGATTGCCGATTTAGCCAGCATCAGCCCAATAGCTGATCCTTACTATATTGATCGCAAGCTGGATCGCTACCGCCGCGGCAAGCGCACCCTGGTTGATGTGGCGCAGCATTACGGGGTCAGCCTGGAAAACGCTCACGATGCGGCAGCTGACGCTATTGCTGCCGGGCAGGTGCTTTACGCCATTGCCGCTAAGTATGCCCCGCAATTACCGGCAACAGCGATGCAAATGCATGACGCGCTGATTGTGTGGGAGCGGGAGCTAACACTCGATTTCAAGGAGTACCTACAGCGCAACGGAAAACCCAATGACAATGTGGTTCCCGGCTGGCCGATTAAGCCCACAGTTATATAATCACTGCCGTCATCAAAACCTGTCGCTTAAGGCAGCTTTGATGCGCAATTGCTACCTAAGCGTGCAGCATAAGTTCCCGTGCTCATGGGACATATCCGGAACCTGGTTTTCGTGACAACTATGTTTACTGTGTGCCCTTCGCTGCTTCCGCAGCGGCTTCGGCAATGGCAATTTCATCCTCCGCCGGAGTTTTGTACTTCACAAATTTCGAAGTCCGTTCGGAGGTTGGATCCACGTGCACCTCGGCAATTTTCAGCCCGCTGGCACCCAAAATTTTAGCGACACGGTCAATATCGCTCGCGGTTGGGACCTGATCCACAACTCTGCGAATATACTCATTAATCTGACTGTCGCTGACATACGATGCACCGCGCGCCTCACGCGCCTGCATTAGCCGCCGCACAACCTCTTCCAGCTGTTCATCGTTTAGCTCGCTGCGCAGCAGTGCCATCACAGCTGGACGGTCTGTCTGCGGCACATCCTCCGGATAGCCGCTTAACAGCCAGTCAAGCACCCGAGTAACAATGTTTTTATCTGACAATGTGTTTTCCTCTGAAAATAAATCTGTGTTATCCCGCAGCACCAAACAGGTTGAAGCCCGTCATAAAGAAGATGAAGTCTTTTGCGATCCACAAAATACCAATCAAAATACTGAGGGAAATCAGCGCAAAAATGCAGTAACCGAAGAATTTTGCCGCCGGAGCAGCGGGCTCAATCTCCACCAGTTTGCCGTCAGCGGTGTATTCCGCAGGGCCGCTCAGCAGCCGCATACCAACCGCGAAAAGCGCTGGCAGACCGGCGCCAAAGACCAGCCCCGCACCCAAAACCGGAAGCAGTCGGTCAAGAATCTCTAGCAGGTTCATTATGCCGCCTTCACTTCCTTCGGGGTCTGTTTCTGCCACTCATCGTTTACGTTTGAAGGATCAATCGGGTCTTTCTTCGAGTGTCTGAGCATCCAGTAGCAGAAACCAAGGAGAATCACGAAGACCACCGACTCCCCCATCCAGGCACTGCCAGTGACTTGATTTATCGCGTTACCAATAAACCAGGTTAGCGCACCAACCGCACCGGAAGCTGGCAGGGTAATCAGCCAGGCAATAACCATGCGACCCATCACACCCCAGCGCACCTCGGCGCCTTTTCTACCCAAGCCAGAACCGAGAATAGAACCAGTAGCCACGTGCGTAGTAGACAACGCCATACCGAAGTGTGACGAAGTTAGAATGATTGCAGCCGAAGACCCTTCTGCAGCCATTCCCTGGGGTGGATCAATCTCCACCAGGCCTTTACCCAGAGTGCGAATAATCCGCCACCCTCCGAGGTAGGTACCCAGAGCAATCGCAATCGCACAGGTTGCACGCACCCAGAACGGAATCGGCGCCTCCGGGTCGATGCTGTCGGCAGCCACCAACGCCAAGAAAATGACACCCATTGTTTTCTGCGCGTCATTGGTGCCATGAGCTAGCGAGACCAGTGACGCAGTAGCGACCTGCCCAATCCGAAAACCCTTAGCCTTGTTTTTATCTGCCGTGGTGCGCGTGATGCGGTAAACCATCGCGGTACCAACAGTTGCAACAATCGCGGCAATAATCGGGGCGGCTAGCGCCGGCACAATTATCTTTTGCGCCACTCCAGCCCACAACACACCGTTAAAACCCAAAGATGCCAGTGTAGCACCAATCAAACCACCAAAAAGCGCGTGCGAGGAGCTAGATGGCAACCCTAAAAGCCAGGTGAAAACATTCCAGAGAATAGCTCCCACCAGCCCCGTAAACACGATTAGCATCAACCCCGAACCACCATCAGAGGCTTCCAGGTTCACCAAGCCGGTGCCAACGGTTTTAGCTACCTCGATTGACAAAAAGGCGCCAATCAGGTTCAAAACAGCCGACAGCGCCACCGCGGTTTTCGGTTTCAGCGCTTTAGTCGCGATGGAAGTTGCCATCGCGTTCGCCGTATCGTGAAACCCGTTAGTGAAATCAAACGCTAACGCGGTTAAAACAACAATTACAAGGATAATTAGTTCTGTTGTCACGGTCTTCTTCTTAATCGTTACAATGACAACTAAAGTGTACCTGTTTTCCAGGTGTTAAAACTACCCAATTTACAGTTCAAAACCTGTTTACCCTGATGGCACGCACAAAAATAAATTGCCGCAGATGTCAGACACGCGGCCCAGACCCCTGCGGCAACTTCCAGCTGCTGAAATTTACTTAAAAATCGATGTCAGCTGGGTCCGGGCCGATCCGCCCATCCGCCTTTGACAGCGCAGTAATTTCAGCAACCTCCTCGGCGCTCAGTTGCAGCTTTGCCGCGGCAAAATTTTCGGCGATGCGCTGCGGAGTTACTGATTTCGGAATCACCACGTTTCCAAGTGCCAAATGCCATGCAATAATCACCTGCGCCGGGGTCGCACCGTGCGCTGCAGCAATCTTCACGATTACCGGATCCTGCAGCACCTCGCCGCCCTGCCCGAGCGGGCTCCAAGCCTGGGTCAGAATCCCGTGCTTCTGGTGCAGTTGGCGCAGCTCAGCTTGATTCCAGTAAGGGTGCAATTCGATTTGGTGGATCGCAGGAACTACGCCGGTCTCAGCGATGATTTCTTCCAGCTCAGCCGCTGGGAAGTTAGACACCCCGATGCTCTTTACGCGACCGCTGCGCTGCAACTCGATAAGCGCTTTCCAAGACTCCAGGTATTTACCCGCCTGCGGTTTTGCCCAGTGAATCAGGTAGAGGTCAAGGTATTCCAAACCCAGTTTTTCAAGCGACTTATCAAAAGCCACGAAAGCACTGTCATAACCCTGGTCATCATTCCACAGCTTGGTGGTCACAAAAATCTCTTCGCGTGGCACATCGCTGGCAGCGATTGCAGCGCCGGTGCCACTCTCGTTGTCATAGATGCGGGCGGTGTCGATGTGGCGGAAGCCGGTCTTAAGCGCAACGTCCACAACCTCGGCGACTACATCGTTAGGAACTCGCCACACCCCGTAACCGAGCTGTGGAATTTCATTGCCGTCGTTAAACCGCAGCACTGGAATGGTCATAATTATTACCTCTGCTTCTTACTAACTAAATTTGCTTGCCTACGCAGCCACTTAAATCTGAGACGAAAAACGCCCGAACTGTGTCGGGCGTTTTCTGCACATCAGGGCTTTACTGACCGAAGCCTGCGAAGCGCTGGTTGAACTTCTCAACACGACCTGCAGAGTCGAGGATGCGCTGCTTACCAGTGTAGAACGGGTGTGAAGCGCTTGAGATTTCAACATCAAGCACTGGGTAGGTTACACCGTCGAGCTCAATGGTCTTGTCGCTGGTCAGGGTTGAGCGAGTCAGGAAGGTCTCACCTGACGCAAGGTCGCGGAAAACGATCGGCGCGTAGCTCGGGTGAATTTCGGTCTTCATATTATTCCTTCAAAAATTGATTGGTTTTGCGGGCTTTGCCGCCTCCAGTTTGCGAACAAAGTCGCACCATCCACCAAGAATAGCAGATAACCGGAGTTTTTGCGATTTTTTCTCACCGTGTCTTTGCTGCGGCTTCACCAAGGCATTACCGCGGCCACGCCGCGACTAGCCGCAGTTAGCGCGCGTGCGCAAAATAACGACCGTGCTGCAGCGTCAGCTCCAGGTTCACCCCGAAAGCCGCACTGAGATTCTCCGCGGTCAATACCTGCTGCAGCTCCCCCTGAGCCTGCACCTGCCCCGAACCGTTCAGCAGCAGCACATGAGTGAACCCCGGCGGAATTTCCTCTACATGATGAGTCACCATCACCATCGCAGGCGCAGCCGGTGACTGCGCAAATCCAGAAAGAGACTGCAGCAACTGCTCGCGACCGCCGAGATCAATCGAGGCCGCCGGCTCATCAAGCAACAGCAACTCGGGATCGGTCATCACCGCGCGCGCCAGCAGAGCCCGCTTGCGTTCACCGTCGCTCAGCGTACCGTAGTTACGCTCTGCCAGGTGCGCCAGATTCCACTCTTGCAGCACCCGCGTGGCACGACGCACATCTAAATCTTCATAGTCTTCATGCCATCTGCCGGCGACTCCGTAGGCCGCGGTCATCACCACGTTGAGCACCGTCTCGTTAAAAGGAATCAACCGCTCGGTGGCACGAGTCACCGCACCAATCGCAGTGCGCAGCTCGAAAACATCAACCTTGCCAAGCTGCTTCCCTAAAATTTGCACCACCCCGGCAGACGGATGGTCTGCCGCGCTAGCGAGTTTCAACATTGTTGATTTCCCAGCGCCGTTCGGCCCCAGAATTACCCAGCGCTCGCTGCTGTCGACGCTCCAATTCAAGTCGCTCAAAATCGCGCGTTGATTGCGCACGTAGCTGACGTTCTCAAAGCTAATCACCTTTGCCATGTAACTTACCCTACGACACCGCACAAAAAATCAGCTGTGCCACGCGGCTAAAGCTCGCAGTGGCTGCGTTTTTCGACAGAAAATAGCTAAACTCAAAGCTATGACTAATTTTTCTCCGCTGCTAGTGCTTGACTGCGATTCCACAACCATAGAGCAAGAAGTTATTGAGCTGCTCGCAGAACACACCGGCAGCCGCGCCGAGGTTGCCGCAATCACCGCAGCGGCGATGCGCGGTGAATACGACTTCGCCACGAGCCTGCGCGAGCGCGTCAAAACCTTGGCCGGGGCTCCGGAGAGCATCTTCAAAGAGGTTGCCACGCAAATCACCTTCTCCCCAGGTTTCACCGAACTCGCCGCGGCAGCGCACTCCGCAGGCGGCAAAGTTTGTGTGGTTTCCGGCGGTTTTATGGAGGTGCTTGACCTGATCCTCCCGCACCACCTGGTTGATTGCTATCATGCCAACCGCCTGGAGATACAAGACGGCAAACTCACCGGACGGGTGCAAGGGGAAATAGTCACCGCTGAGACCAAAGCCCAGTATCTGCAAAAATGGGCGGTGCAGTTCGGCACGGAGTTGCGCCACACCATCGCAATCGGCGACGGAGCGAATGATTTAGAAATGATGCGGGTTGCTGGATCAGCGGTCGCGTTTAAAGCTAAACCAGTGGTGCGCGAGCACGCAGATCTCATCGTAGATGACAGCCTGAAGCGGGTAATTTCACTCTTTACCGCTGCCTGAAACAGCAGCGCCCCGGCGATATGTCCGCGCAGTGCGGGAGTCTAGCCGGGGCGCTCCACCACAGAATCTTAGTGGCCCATGCCGAGGCCACCGTCAACCGGAATGACCGCGCCAGAAATGTATCCGGCCTCATCACTCGCCAGGAAGTTCACCACGTTTGCGATTTCCTGCGCCTCGCCAAAGCGGCCAGCCGGAATCTGCGATAGGTAAGCCCGTTGCTGCTCCTCCGGCAGCACCGCGGTCATGTCGGTCGAGATAAACCCGGGAGCCACCACGTTCGCGGTGATACCACGGCTACCCAGCTCACGGGTCAGAGAGCGCGCAAAGCCCACCAGCGCTGCCTTAGAAGAAGCATAGTTAATCTGCCCCGGAGACCCGAACAGACCAACCACGCTTGAAATCATAATGACGCGCCCAAAGCGGCCCTTCAAAAAGCCCTTCGCGGCACGTTTTACTACACGGAAGGTGCCGGTGAGGTTGGTGTCCACAACGTCGGTAAATTCCTGCTCTGACATTCGCAGCAGCAGCGTGTCTTTTGTGATGCCAGCGTTCGCGACCAGCACCTCAACCGCGCCCAGCTCATTTTCAACCTGGGTGAAAGCAGCGTCGATGCTCGCAGCGTCATTAACATCAGCTTTCACGGTGAGCGCGCCGGCCGGCCCCCCGGCACCATTGCGGCTAGTTACCGCAACCCGATGCCCCGCCGCAACCAAGCGCTCCGCAATCGCGTAGCCGATGCCACGGTTGCCGCCGGTCACCAAAACAGTTCTTGCAGTAGACATACGAACCTCACTCGCATTCTGGAAGTTATCACTTAACAATCTAAGCCTACAGCCATTGAAACCAATTAAACTGGTAGCGGGAGGTGTGATGTCTGAATCATTTAACGTAACCAGCGCTGGCATCGATCCGGCAACGGATCGGCAGCAACGGATGCGCGCCTACACAATCGCGATGCTGATACGTACGATTTGCGTTGTGATTATCTTCATCGCGCCCGGCTGGTGGGCGGTAATTCCTGCCCTTGGAGCGATTTTCTTACCCTCAATCGCGGTGATGATTGCGAACATCACGGCCGCACCTACCGAGCAAGCGGTAACCGCTGTGGCACCGCTCGCCCTGACTGCGCCGCAGCAGCCTGCGGCGGATAGATCCACCCCTCACACTATAGTAATTGACAGTTTCACCGACCGTCGCGCCACAGGCGAGCGACTGCCCGATGCCGATGCTTGATTTTTTTGCTGCGGATCAGCCCGCCCTGATTTGCTCCCGGGCGCGGTGTCAGGAGCCTGCCGAGTACGCCCTAAAGTGGGCGAACCCCAAAATTCATCGCGACGGCCGGCACAAAATTTGGCTCGCGTGCGAGGCTCATCTACCCTATTTACAGGAGTTTCTTACCGCCCGGGATTTTTTGACAGAAGTGACAGGAGTTGAGCAGCTGTGAGTAAAGAGTATCCAGGCTGGCGCTTTTTGTATTCCCCGCGCTGGATGGGCTACTACGCGATGCTCGCGGTGTTCGCGGTTGCCTGCGTGCTGCTGTCTAACTGGCAATTTGATCGGCGCGAACAGGCCAAAGCTGAGATTGCGCGCATCGTTAATAACTATGATCAGGCACCGCAGCCACTCACCACCGTGCTGCCAGACCCAAACAGTTTCGATGCCGACAGCCAAAAATGGCTGCCCTTTGAAGCCACCGGCGAATATCTTGGCACTCCCGCGCTGGTGCGCAACCGCCCGGGCTCCGGTGGCACCGGGAGCCATTTAGTGCAGGCGTTTAAAACCACCTCGGGGCTGATTATTTTTGTGGATCGCGGCTGGGTGGCGGAGGCAGTAGACGAGAAAGGCCGGGCTGACTTCGCGGCGCTGCCGCTAGCTCCTACCGGCACCCAGGTCACGCTTACCGGCCGACTGCGGGGCAGTGAAGCGGTGATTTCTGGCAGCCGTTCCACCGTGCACAGCACCGGCAGCATTAACACTGCCGAGCTTACCACCGTCACGGGGCTTGCCCCGGACGCGGAAGTTGCAACCGCGGTCTACGCGATGCTCACCGCCGAAAATCCATATTTTGACAGCGGCGAAATAAGCCCGAAACCGTTGCTCGATGAAGGCCCGCACCTATCTTATGCGCTGCAGTGGATTGTGTTTATCGCGATTGCCGGGACCGGCATCGGATACGCCGCGCGGCAAGAATTTAAGCACTTTAATCGCGGCTCTAAAAAGGTTGCACACATGGAGCAGCAAGCCCGTATTCGTGAGGCGAAGCGACGTGCTCGCCGCGGTGCCAGCGACGCCGAAGAGGAAGATGCGCTGCTCGACGCCGCCTAAACCGGCGCAATAAGCGCAACTCGACACTGCCTAAACCGGCGCAAGCATTATGCACGGCACACGGACCGCACCGGCGCACCTAGCTCAGCTCAATCAATTCCAGGTACTCGGGGCTCCAAATGTCTTCGGTTGCGTCCGGCATAATCAACACCCGCTCCGGATTCAGCGCCGCAACTGCTCCAGGATCATGGCTCACCAAAACAACTGCCCCAGTGAAGCCCGCTAGCGCGTTCAAAATCTCTTCCCGACTGGCGGGATCGAGGTTGTTGGTTGGCTCATCAAGCAGCAGCACATTGGCGCTGGAAACCACCAGCGTTGCCAGCGCCAACCGGGTTTTTTCGCCGCCCGACAGCACCCCCGCAGGTTTATGCACATCATCTCCGCTAAACAAAAACGACCCCAGCACTTTGCGCGCCTCAGTTTCGGTCAGATGCGGCGACGCAGAAACCATGTTTTCCAGCACGGAGCGTTCAACGTCGAGGGTTTCATGCTCCTGCGCATAGTAGCCAATTTTCAGCCCGTGACCCGCGACCACCTCTCCCGTGTCAGGCGTGTCAACCCCAGCAAGAAGTCGCAGCAGGGTAGTTTTACCGGCACCGTTAAGCCCCAAAACCAAGACTTTGCTGCCGCGATCGATGGCGAGATCCACCCCCGCAAAAATTTCTAACGACCCGTAACTCTTGGTTAAACCGCTGACCTGCAGCGGGGTTTTGCCGCACGGTTGCGGATCTGGGAAGCGCAGTCTCGCGACCACGTCCAGCTGCCGAGCCTCCTCCAGCCCGGCAAGCATCTTTTCAGCACGCCGTACCATCTGCTGCGCCGCTGCGGCTTTGGATGCCTTGGCTCCGAAACGCGCCGCCTGCTCTTTCAAATCTGCGGCTTTCTTTTCGGCGTTGGCACGCTCTTTGCGGCGCCGTTCTTCATCAGCCGCACGCTGGCGCTGATAGTGTTTCCAGCCCATGTTATAGATATCGATTACCTGCCGGTTTGCGTCAAGGTAGAAAACCCGGTTCACGGTTTCGTCGATGAGGTCAACGTCGTGACTGATCACGATCACCCCGCCCTTGTAGTTACGCAGGAAGGTGCGCAGCCACACGATTGAATCGGCGTCAAGGTGGTTAGTGGGCTCGTCAAGAATCAGCGTTTGTGCGTCGCTAAACAGAATACGCGCCAGCTCGATGCGGCGCCGTTGCCCACCAGAGAGCACCCCGAGCGGCTGCTCCAGCACCCGCGGTGTCAGCCCCAGGTTGTGCGCGATGGTCGCGGCTTCACTCTCGGCCGCGTATCCGCCGAGCGCGTGCAAGCGATCTGTGAGATTTCCGAAACGCTTCATTGCTTTAGCTGCAATTTGTGGATCATCGTGCGTCATCTGCTCACTCGCTTTAGCGAGCTGTGCCTGCAACGTACCCAGCCCGCGCGCGTCAAGGATGCGATGGCGGGCTAGCTGCTCGGGGTCTGCAGAGCGCGGATCCTGCGGCAAAAATCCGATTTCACCGCGCACATGCACCTTACCCTCTGTGGCTTCTTTCTCACCCGATAGCACCTTGGTGAGAGTGGTTTTGCCGGCGCCGTTACGCCCCACCAGCCCGATTTTATCTCCCGGGTTAACCACAAAACTGACATCGCTCATCAGGCGCCTAGCTCCCACATCAATGGCGAGATTTTCTACAGAGATCATGGGTTTCCTGTTTTCGACCTGTTTCCGACAGCAAACGGCAACAGGACTGATGCCCTGCTGCCGTTTGCTTACTAGCTGTTAAATTGAAAAGCCCAGGGCCCGCATCATATCGCGCCCGTCGTCAGTGATTCGCTGCGGAGTCCAAGGTGGCATCCACACCCAGTTGATGCGAAACGCCCCAACCAGCCCGTCAAGCGCCTCCGCTATGTCATTCTCGATGACATCTGTGAGCGGGCAGCCGGCGCTCGTCAGCGTCATGCTCACAACCAGGGCATCATTTGCCTGATCATAAGCTAAATCATAAATCAGGCCGAGATCCACAATGTTTACGCCGAGCTCCGGGTCGGCGACGTTTTTCAACGCCTCCAGCGCCTGCTCCCGAAACTCCGGATCAATTTCGGTAATCTGTGTTTGCGTCACAATTTTCTCTTTTCAAACGAGTGTGGGGCTAGTTTATCCTATCCCCGCACTGCAAACCAGCCTTAAAGCGCTTCCGCTTAATGTTGGAAGCGGTCGTAGCCTTCTGCTTCCAGGCGTGCCGCCAGCTCAGCGCCACCCTGTTCAGCAATTTTTCCGTCCACAAAAACGTGTACGAAGTCTGGCTTAATGTAATTCAGGATACGAGTGTAGTGGGTGATCAGCATCACGCCCATGTCGTTTGCCTGATGCGCCCGATTAACGCCCTCTGACACGATACGCAGCGCGTCCACGTCAAGACCGGAGTCAGTCTCGTCCAGCAGTGCAAACTTTGGCTTCAAAAGCTCCAGCTGCAGAATCTCAGCGCGCTTTTTCTCACCGCCCGAGAAGCCCTCGTTGACATTACGCTCCAAGAATTCCCCGCTCATACGCAGGTTTTCCATAGCGCCACGCACATCCTGCATCCACTGACGAATAGCCGGAGCGTCGCCATCAATCGCAGTTTTCGCGGTGCGCAGGAAGTTAGCCATGGTAACGCCCGGAATCTCTACCGGGTACTGCATCGCCAAAAACAGCCCGGCCTTGGCGCGCTCATCAACTTCCATCTCCAGCACATCTTCGCCGTCAAGCGTGATTGAGCCACTGGTCACCTCATAATCTGGGTGGCCGGCGATAGTTGATGCGAGGGTTGATTTACCAGAGCCGTTAGGGCCCATAATCGCGTGAATCTCACCGGAGTTAATGGTGAGGTCTACACCCTTCAGGATTTCCTTGGTGCCGCCGTCAGTCTCAATCTGAACGTGCAGGTCACGAATTTCTAGAGTTGCCATTACTAGTTGTTCTCCTTATAGATCGGCGTCGGATCTACATAAATTTTGTTATCTTCAACTTTAACCGTGTAAACGGGCACAGGCTCATAGGCCGGCAGGTTTCGGGGCCACCCGGTAACCAAAGAAAACTGTGAGCCGTGCGCCCAACACTCAAGGGTGTCGTCCTCCACGAAGCCTTCGCTAAGAGAAATGTCACCGTGAGTGCAGCGATCACCGATCGCAAAAAGCTCGCCAGCTGAGTCGCGCACCAGCGCAATTGGCTGGCCAGCAACATCAACTTTCTTTGGCGTGTTTACCTGCACTGCAGCGGCTTCGCACACAAACTCAAAGCTCACTTATCGCTCCATTCCAGCGATGATAGCGGCATCAGAGCGAGCAAGCTCAGCACTCAAGCGCTCAGCCAGTTCAGCAGCAATCTCTTCGTTATCAATCTGCTGCACAATCTCGTTCAGGAAGCCGTGCACCACCAGGCGGCGGGCGGTTAGCTCGTCAATGCCGCGCGCCATCAGATAGAACAGGTGTTCCTCATCAAAGCGGCCGGTTGCCGAAGCGTGACCCGCGCCCTCAATGTCGCCGCACTCAATTTCCAGGTTTGGCACAGAATCCGCGATTGGTCCGGTGCCCAAAACCAGGTTGCGGTTTTCTTCATAGCTGTCAGTGCCGACTGCCTCCGGGCCAATCAGCACATCACCGATCCACACGGTGTGTGATCCACGACCCTGCAATGCGCCCTTGTAGTTAACCCGGCTGCGGCAGTTAGGAGCAACGTGGTTGATCCACACCTGATGCTCTAAATGCTGCCCAGGATCAGCGAAGTACAGCCCGTACATCTCGACGTCACCACCCTTGTGGGTGAGGTGCGCAGACGGATTAACCCGCACAACCTTGCCGGACATGTTGACCGCAATGTGCTTCAGTTTCGCGTCGCGCCCCAGCTCCGCGTGGTGCGCAGAAACATGCACTGCGTCATCATCCCACTCCCCGATTGCTACCAGGGTGAGGTTTGCGCCGTCGCCGACTTTAATCTCCACGGTTTCGGTGAGCTCAGCAGCGCCTTCTTGAATCAATACCACAGTGGCGTGTGCCTGCGGCGCCACGTCCACAAAGATGAGCCCCGCCGCAGCCGCGGTGCCGTAGTCACTGAGCCGAATCACGGCCTCTTTCGCGTCGTCACCGGTGATTTTAATCAGCAGTGCCTCAGCTGCGGTGTAGCTCTGCGCGGCCGCACGATCTTCTGGCGCGTAAACCGAACCCAGACGCGCATCGCTGCGAGCGATAAAAGTGGTTTCAATGCCCGCAACCGGCTCCATGCTCACGCTTGGTTTAGCGGTTACCAGCGCGTCATTAAACAGTGCCTGCAGTTCTCCAACAGGAGTGTATTTCCATTCTGCTTCCCGCCCAGTTACCGCGGCAAAATCAGCCACCGCAAAAGAGGTCGGACGCTCGGAGCGGGTCTGCACCGGCACAGTTTTATCGTGTGTAATGCCCATACCTTAGCCCACTGATCCTTCCATGCTCATGTCGATGAGCTTATTCAGCTCCAGCGCGTACTCCATCGGCAGCTCGCGCGCAATTGGCTCAATGAAGCCGCGCACAATCATGCTCATTGCTTCGGTTTCGTCAAGGCCACGGCTCTGCAAATAGAACAGCTGCGCCTCGCTCACCTTGGTCACCGTAGCTTCGTGACCGAGCTGCACATCATCAACGCGAATATCAATTGCCGGGTAGGTGTCTGAGCGGCTGATGCGATCCACCAACAAAGCGTCACAGATCACCGAGTTTGCCGAGTGGTGCGCATTTTCAGCGATTTTCACCTCACCACGGTAGCCGGCACGGCCACCTCCGCGAGCAATAGACTTCGACACGATTGATGACTGCGTGTATGGCGCCAGGTGGATCATTTTCGCACCGGCGTCCTGATGTTGCCCAGGGCCCGCGAAAGCAACTGACAGGGTCTCCCCTTTGGCATGAGCGCCGGTGAGGTAGATTGACGGATACTTCATGGTGACCTTAGAGCCGATGTTGCCATCTACCCACTCCATAGTCGCGCCCTCTTCCGCAATCGCACGCTTGGTCACCAGGTTGTATACGTTGTTAGACCAGTTCTGAATCGTGGTGTACCGCACGCGAGCATTTTTCTTCACGATAATCTCAACAACCGCTGAGTGCAAAGAGTCAGTCTTGTAGATGGGCGCAGTACAACCCTCAATGTAGTGCACGTAGCTGCCCTCATCAGCGATAATCAGAGTACGTTCAAACTGCCCCATGTTCTCGGTGTTGATACGGAAGTATGCCTGCAGCGGAATCTCTACATGCACACCCTTTGGAACATATACGAAAGAGCCACCGGACCACACCGCAGTGTTTAGCGCAGCAAACTTATTATCACCGGAAGGAATCACGGTACCGAAGTACTCTTTAAATATTTCCGGGTGTTCTTTTAGCGCGGTGTCGGTGTCTAGGAAGAGCACACCCTGTGCTTCGAGATCCTCCCGAATCTGGTGGTACACCACCTCTGACTCGTACTGCGCCGCAACACCAGCCACCAGGCGCTGCCGTTCCGCCTCTGGAATACCGAGACGCTCGTAGGTGTTTTTGATGTCTTCTGGCAGGTCTTCCCAGGTGGTAGCCTGGCGTTCGGTGGAGCGCACAAAGTATTTGATGTTGTCAAAATCGATCTCGCTGAGATCTGCACCCCAAGACGGCATTGGTTTGCGCTCGAAAATCTTCAATGCTTTGAGCCGCCGCTCAAGCATCCACTCTGGCTCGTTCTTCAAACGAGAAATATCGCGCACAACTGCTTCGCTCAGGCCACGTTTAGCGCTTTCACCAGCAGCATCTGGGTCGTGCCAACCAAACTCGTAGTTACCAAGCTCTTGCAGCTCCGGGCGATCAATGAGAACTTCTGTCATTGCACCTTTCCTTGGGTTTCACCGCACGGCGCGCTACTCCTTTAAGAACAGTTCGCCCCGCCAGTGGAGTAATGTAGAAGCTGTACTCCTTTTTTATGAGGAATTTACAAACTTCTTTGGTTTTAATTGTAACGAACAAAATACGATTTTCCTGACAAGGAGCATATTTTCATGGCGCAGCCGCGGACATCTCAAACCCCGGGAAAATTTTTGCGTTTCACCGCCTGGCTCTCATTCATATTAAACGTGGTGATTATTGGCACCGGCGGCGCAGTACGCTTAACAGGTTCGGGGCTGGGCTGCAGCGAATGGCCATTGTGCACCAAAGACTCGCTTGTGACAACCCCAGAGATGGGCATCCATGGTCTGATTGAGTTCGGCAATCGCACCATTTCGGGGCCGATCCTGTTAGCCGCAATTATCGTTTTGGTGCTCTCGCTGCGGCTGCAACCTCGACGCAAAGAATTAACAGTTTTGGCTAGCACTGTTTTGGCGCTGGTGCTGACTCAGGCACTGCTCGGTGGCATGGTGGTGTGGTTCCACCTCAACGCCAACCTGGTCGGGGTGCACTATTTCCTCTCAGTCGTTTTGGTTGCAATCACCGCGGCCTACCTGGTGCGGATGTACGAGCCGGCGGGGCCGCGGGTGCGGGTGGTGTCGCCAAGTTTTGCGAGTTTCACTCACCTGACTTCCTTTATGATGCTGCTCACCGTAATTTTCGGGATTTTCACCACGGGAGCTGGCCCGCACTCTGGGGATATCAGCGTAATTCGTGACGGCTTTGATGCCTCGCTGCTGGCGCACCTGCACTCCTGGCCGGGGTATATCACCGCCGGGCTTTTGCTGCTGCTGGTGGTGTGGTCGATTCAGTCAGAATACCCGACTACTCGGTGGAGCATTGCGCTGCTGCTGCTGATGACAGTGCAAATTTTTGTTGGCGTGTATCAAGCACGCAACGGTCTGCCAGCATTCGCAGTTGGGGTGCATATGGTTTTGGCTTCCTTAACTGTTGCGACCCTGGTGGTTTTGATTATGCGCCTGAAAACCGTGAAAACGGCTTTCTAGCAAAACTTTTGGTATGCGGATTGTGCTAATCTCAGACTTTGCGCTCAGCGCCCGGGCGCACAAGCACAGCTGCGCAGAAATACCTCTATAGCACCACACAAAGGGCTTAGCGAAAAAGCAGCGCGGAACTGCTGTGCACAGCACCCTGCGAAAGGCTTACTAACGCAAGGCTAATTAACAGGCAGGAATTGGTTCCATGCTGGTAACAGTGGATCCAGCGCCATCGCAAGCGAAATTACCGTGAGGTAGGCTATAGAGCCGTGAAAGACGCGCATTGGCTTACCCTCAGAGCCGCGAATAGCTTTGCCGTAAAGCTTGTGAGCCTCGTAGATAAAATACGCGCCTGAAATAAAAGCAATAACGGTGTATGTCCACCCCATTGGCGCTACCGGAATCAGCAGCAGCGAAGAAGCCACGGTTGCCCAAGTGTACAGAATGATCTGCAAACTTACAGTGCTGCGGGCCCGCACCACGCCAAGCATCGGCACGCTGGCGGCTGCATAGTCTTCGCGGTACTTGATTGAGAGTGGCCAGTAGTGTGGCGGGGTCCACAAGAAAATCACCAGGAAGAAAATCCAGGCTTCAGCGCTCAAGGTTTCGGTAACTGCAGCCCACCCGATCAGCACCGGGAAGCAGCCGGCGATTCCACCCCAAATGATATTTTGTTCACTGTGCCGCTTCAGAATCAGGGTGTAAATCACAACATAGAAGAAATTGGCAAGCGCGGTCAGCAGCGTTGCTAACCAGTTGGTGAAAATAGCCATCCACACAACTGAGAAGATCCCCAGCACCCAAGCGAAAATAAGGGCATTGCGATCGCTAATCTCCCCAGTTACCAGCGGCCGCCCCTTGGTGCGGTTCATCTTGCGATCCATATCGCGGTCAATGTAACAATTAAACGCGCCCGCACTACCGGCGCTCGCACCACCGCCGATGAGCGTTGCAATCACCAGCCACAAGTCAGGTAACCCGCGGGCAGCAAGAATCATTGCCGGAACGGTAACCACCAGAAGTAGCTCCATTACGCGCGGTTTTGTGAGTGCCACGTAGGCTTTAACTGTGCTCATCAGAGTTGGCTTCACAGCTGCTCTAGGAGCACTGGTTTCTGGGGTGCAAGCTTGTGTAGACATCAGCGCTCATTTTACGCCTTAAAGTTCAAGGAATGCTGTGTCGTTTGTTCAGACAGCCACCTCGCCGAAGCGGTAATATATTTTAGTACGCTTTTGATATTGATTTTTCAAGCAACCCAGGAGAAAACGCAATGAAGCCACTTGAGTGGACAGCCGCTGATGACCTTGCCGTAAGCACCGCGCGCGTGCTAGCAGCAGACGCAGTCGAGAAGGCAGGCAACGGGCACCCCGGCAGTGCAATCAGCTTGGCCCCCGTGGCGTACCTGCTTTATCAGAAGGTGATGCGCCATGATCCAAAAAACACCGACTGGTTAGGGCGTGACCGCTTCATCCTGTCTATCGGTCATTCCTCACTCACTCAGTATGTGCAGCTGTACTTAGGTGGTTTCGGGTTGGAGCTGCAAGACATCAAAGACCTGCGTACCTGGGGCTCAAAAACCCCGGGGCACCCAGAGTACGGGCACACCGCAGGCGTTGAAATTACCACCGGCCCACTTGGGCAGGGTTTGGCATCTGCAACCGGTTTCGCTTACGCGCAGCGCTACGAACGTGGTCTTTTTGACCCTGATGCACCGGCTGGCGAAAGCCCTTTCGACCACTTCACATATGTGCTCGCCGGCGACGGCGACATTCAAGAGGGTGTAACAGCTGAGGCTGCTTCTCTCGCCGGCCATCAACAGCTCGGCAACCTCATTGCAATTTACGACTCCAACAAAATCTCGATTGAGGACGACACCGATATCGCGTTCACCGAGGATGTTGCAGCACGTTACCGCTCCTACGGCTGGCAGGTGCTTGACGTTAACTGGCGCAAAGCTGAGGGTTACGACGAAGATGTGCACGCTCTTTATGATGCGATTGCTGAGGCACAAGCAGACACA
>NZ_JACIFD010000010.1 GCF_014197205.1 Canibacter oris | reverse complement strand
TTAACGCGGTCGCCAACTTTGACGTCAACCGGGATGCGGTTGCCGTTGTCATCAACACGACCCGGACCCACAGCTAAAACTTCGCCCTCTTGCGGCTTCTCTTTTGCGCTGTCTGGAATTACCAGCCCCGAAGCGGTGGTCTGCTCAGCCTCAACCTGGCGAATCACAATGCGATCTTCTAGTGGTTTAATTGCAACCGACACGGATGCGACCTCTTTTCTCACTCTGGTTCAAAATTGTGCGGCTATTGCACACACATTAGTACTAACTATGAGTTTAAGCGGCGACGGGTGTCGACGCAATTCGAGCGGCACTAAATTCGCTGAGCGCTTACCGGACTCCACAAAAAACCTACAAAACTGGGAAAATAGAGACTATGACAGCACAGGTGACAGCTCCTGCGGGGTGGATTGAACTGCTTGACGCAACAGGGCAAACCCTGCTGCAACAGATCAAAGAAATGCAAACAGCTGGGAAAAGCCCCGCACAACAGCAGCAGGCGCTGCGCCGTGAATGCTCAAATACCGCACTGATTGCGGCGGCCCTCCGCCAGGTAGAACTGCAACACAAGGCGCACAAAAAATTCGGGGATCTCGCCGCAAAGCTGCTATTCACCCCGGCCGGATTAGAGCAGGCCAGCCGCGCTGAGGTAGCGCAGCTACACGCCTCCCGGATGCGGGCTTTTGAACGCCAGCAGGTGCTTGATCTCGGCTGCGGGATTGGCGCTGAGTCGCTGGCTTTTGTCGCCGCAGGTTACACTGTTGTGGCTTACGAAATTGATCCGCTTACTGCAGCTTACGCGGAGCACAATCTAAAACTGCTGCACGAAGAACTCGGATTGCACACCCCGCCGCCGCAAGTGATTTGCGGCGACGCCACAGCTTTTTGCGATGCCCAACCGTCACAAAGTGCGGTTTTCTTTGACCCAGCGAGGCGCACAAGCGGTCACAAAAACACCGTCAGAGTGTCTCCTGCCGACTATTCGCCGCACCTCGATTTCGTGTTTGAAATAGCTACACGTTTCCCAACCCTGGTAAAGCTAGGACCGGGTTTTGACCGAGAGCTAATCCCCTCGGATGCGGCCGCAGAGTGGGTCAGTGTGCGCGGTGAAGCTGTCGAAACCCTGCTGACTTTCACTCCCGCTGCTGTAAGGAAAAAGATGCGGCTGGGTGGATCCACTACCCCGCTACTTAGCCTCACGGCCCCGGGTAGTCGCCACGCTACGGTGTTACCGCAACAGCTCACGCTGAGCAGCGCCCGCGATAGCGAAGATCCATCTTTAGGAGAACTCAGCGCGTATCTGTACGAGCCGGACGCTGCGGTTATTCGTGCCCGACAGATTGGCCAGTTGGCCGCGCAGCTAGAGGCGCAATTGGTGAGCCCTGGCATCGCTTACCTCAGTGGCCCGCGGCGCTTTGATACACCTTTTGCGCAGGTTTTCCGAGTACTAGAGGTGCTGCCGGTGAAAACGCAGGTGCTTGCTAAACGACTCGCTGCTTTGGGGGTCAGTAGCGTAGAAATCAAAAAACGCGGGATTGCTGTTGACCCCACGGAGTTTCGCAGAAAATTGAAGCTGCGCCCGGCGGCGATACCGCGCGAACTAACACTGGTGCTGACCCGGATCGCGGGTCAACACCGCGCTATTTTGTGCGAGCGCTTACCTGCTGTCGCAAATGTAAAACGCCGCGGCTGAATAGAGCCACGGCGTTTAGCAGGGCGCCTCACGGCACCACTGTATTAGCTGCTGAGCAGCTCCAACATCCGCTGCAGCTCCAGCAGCTCCTGTTGCGTGACACCGCTTTGCAGCAACTGTTCTTGCATATACGGATCGCCTGCAAGACTCAGCGCCCAGAGGGCCAAACCAAAGAGTGCAATGGTTCCAAGAATCGCGAGAACACCCAAAACCAGGCCGGTGATCCACATCCCCTTATGCTGTTTTTTAACAGCTGCAGCGATACCGAAGCCCACAGCTACGAGGCCAATAATTGCACCGAATGGCAAAATGATGGTGCACAGGAAACCGGCGATGCCAGTAACCAGCGCGGTCACCGCAAGGCCCTTTGGCTGCTCAGCTGCTACCGGTTGCGCAGGAATGGCAAAGGCTGGCTGCTGCGGTGCTTGTACACCGTAGGCTGGCTGCTGCTGTGACCCGGCCGGAGTGTAGGCTGGGGAAATTGGCTGCGCGGTGTACGCCGGAGGCGCTGGAGTTACCGCTGGTGCTGCGGGAGCGGCAGCCTGGTAGGCAGCTGGGGCTGACTCAGCTACCGGGGCAGCTGGTGCCGCAACAGGCTCAGCCGGAGCCGCTGCTGCTTCCACAGCAGGCTCAGGCACTGGCTCAACTACTGGCTCCACAGCAGGCTCAACTAGTGGCTCAGCCGGCGCGCCGAAGTCGATTGCCGGAGTTGCTGGCGCAGCAGCTGCAGGCTCGACTGCAATAGGATCAGCAGCTACGGGCTCAGCCGGTGCACCAAAATCAACCGCCGGAGTTTCATTCTCAAGTGGCTTCTTTTCTTCAGTCATCACTTTTCCTTCTTGTCTTGGGATTACCTACAACTCTACGTTTGATAAATGAAAAACAGCCTAAATAACTGAGTTAAACGCAAAAATCATACCGTGGGCGGGAATTCTCAGCTTTTGGGATGAAAACCAGCCTTTTAGGACGAAAACCAGCCCCGCGGCGTCTGCAGCCCCTAAGATTACAGTGTGACTATGCTGCCTAAACTTATTGCTTTCGATCTTGACGACACCCTGGCGCCTTCCAAGTCGGCGGTGCCGCAGGTGATTCTCGACCAGCTCGCCCAGCTGCTGCAGCGCACCGCTGTTGCCATTATCTCCGGCGGCAATATCACCCAGTTTCAGCAGCAGTTACTGCAACCCCTGACCGCCATGCAGCTCCCGAATACGGCGCTTGCACGGCTGCATCTGCTCCCAACCTGCGGCACCCACTACGAAATTTACCGTGATGGCACCTGGCAGACGCTCTACCGTGAGACCCTCACCCCGGCAGATCGCGATGCTGCAATGCAAGCGCTGCGCAACACCGCACAGCAGCTTGGCTACTGGGAGCACAACACCTGGGGCGAAATTCTGGAGGACCGCGGCAGCCAGATCACCTTCTCCGCGCTCGGCCAGGAGGCTCCGGTTGCTGCCAAGGCTGCGTGGGATCCTGACGGCGTCAAGAAAAACACCCTGGCAAGTAAGGTGCAAGAGTTATTGCCGCATCTGGAGGTGCGCAGCGGTGGATCAACCTCCGTCGACATCACCCGCAAGGGAATTGACAAAGCCTACGGGATGCAAAAACTAGCGGCGCAAACCGGGATTGAGCTGCACGAAATGTTGTTCATCGGCGATCGTCTCGACCCCGCCGGCAATGATTATCCTGTGAAAGCTCTCGGGGTACCGTGTCACGCGGTGCACGGCTGGGAAGACACCGCGGCTTTCCTGCAGCACCTGCTCGCCTAGCCGCTAGCGAAAATCAGGATAATCCAGCTGCTGCGCCAACTGTGCCAGCATCTCGGCAATCTGCGGCTCCACGTATTTATCCAGCGCCGCCACAATTTCGCCGCGGTGCTGCTGCAAGGCGAAACACGCAGCGTGCCCGACGGCGGCAGCAATCTCATCCGAAATCCGCAGTTCTTCTCGCAACTGGTTTTTTTCTGCCGGTGTTAGAGGCGGCAACGGCAGTGCCGGCTGCGCTGTCACCGGCTCGGCAGCAAGCTCCTCTAGGGTGAACAAGAAAGGGGCGTCCGCGGCGTGTGGTTCCGGATCCACCACATCCCCATCAAATTCCGGATCCAGACCTGCTCGCGGATCGAAGCCGGTTGCGGCTCCCCACTCGGCAGCTCCCGTAAGTTCCGCGTGCAACAGCGGCAGCCGAGCAGCGACCTCGAGGTCAACACGCTTGTCAATAATTTTGTGGATCCGCATCACCAAAGCGTGCACCACGTGGTGTGGCACACTGTCGGCGATTCCTGCTGCCAGCAGCAAAGGCGAACCGGTGCAGCGTTTGCACACTGTTTTGCGGGTGCGCACCTGGTTAATATCCCACTGCGCCAACCACCGTAGCCACACCGCCACCGCGTCGCGCACCTCACCGTCAATATTCCACGAGTCAGCGGCGCTCTCAAACCCAAAATCAGCCATGTTCATGAGCGATCCCACATCTGCTGCAGCTGCGCAATTTCGGTCACCCTGCTATCGCGCATTTCCCACGGCCACAGCGGGCGCCCTTTCACGGTGTAAATCTGCCGAAATAAAATCATCCAAAACACCAAGTGGGCGACCAGAAAAGCCAGCACCACTTCCAACGTGAAAATATTTAGTGCCGCAAACAGTTCGGTGTGTGCAACCATGCGACCGGCAACTGTGATCACCGCAACCAGCACCAGTTCAAACAGCAACCACAGCCGCGCAATCCGCGGGTTGCCGCGCAGCAAACTCAGCGCCTGCTGCCACCAGCACGGCACCGCCGCAACCGTTGCCAGCATCAGCGTCACTGGCAGCACCAAAACTCCGGCGGTTTCACCCCCCGGGTTTGCGTCGAGCAGAAAACTGCTCAACCCCCAAGCTGCTATCACCAGGGAAAGTGCGACCACCGCCGCAACCAGCACAATCCCCCGCACATAGCCACGAGTCACCCGCCGCAGCACCACAGGTGCCGCGCCGGGTGACCGCTCAGCCGAAGGGTTAAACTGCTGCTCCAAGAGCTGCTACCGCTTCCTCGTATTCTTCCTGCGCCTCTTTATTTTTGGCGGTGACGCGCTTGCCGCGCGCCCCAATCCAGGCACCAAACCAAACCGCAACCTCACGGCCAATGATGCCGGCGAGCAGGATAATCCAATTCTGTGACAGCTTCAACAGTTCCGCAAGGGCATCAGGGTCCAAGCGCAGCAGCGCTCGCTGGCTGATATCACTGCTGATCAGGTGCGGTGAGAAAGAGTAGCCGACCGCGCTGGCCGCCCACACTGCAACACCCACCAGAAAGCTGCTGAGCACATAAGCCCACCACCCGGCACGGCCGAAAATCATCACAATTACCAGCATCGCAAAGAAGAAACCAAGCGCGGCACCCCAGTAACCCGGTGACAGCAGATATGGCACGAGTCCCGCATCAAAAATTGTTGCGATGCTGTGGTGCGGTGCCAAAAACAGCAGAATTACACCGGCATACACTGCCGCAAACACCAGGGTAGCCAGCAGCGAAATAAACAACCCTGCAACACGGTTGCCCTGTTTTTCCGGCGCCAGCGGAGCCTCCGAATACAGCGCCGCCATCGGATGCCCGGCGACAAAAACCGGCTCAGCCGCGGCCGAAGGTAGCTGCTCCGGCAGCACCTGCGCAGTCGCCGCCGCAGGCTGTGCGGCTGCGCCGCTGACGGCCTCAAACTCTGGCGCAGCGGCACCTGTCGGGGTGCCTGTCGCAACGGCTGTAACGGCTGGGGTTGTTGCTTCCGCCGCTTCAGCAGCGCTGTATGGCTGCGTTGCGGTGTCTAAAAACTCTGGCAGCGCCGGCTGGGTGTAACCCGCGGCAACCGGTTCTGCGGCAGCAGCCTCGCTGGTTTCATCTGCTACCGCGGCGGGAGCAGCCGCGGTTAGCGGATCCGCCCCCGGGATTTCTTCTTGGGCACGGGCAACGGCTGCCGCGACTTCTGCCGCGTCTGGCTGTTCTTCGGCCAGCGGCGCGCCCGGCTGCTGTTCGCTCTTATTCTCGGTCATAATTGCCCCTCCAAAAGTTTTGCAATAACAGCAAACTAACAAGAAGCTGGCAGAGTTTCGCTGCTCCCGCGCCGTGTGAGCGCAATTTTGTTGTCAATATCAACTATTACAAATAAAGCTTGCAGTCAGATACTGCACGAAGTATATTAATTATTGAGTTGACTTAAGCAAAGGAAACTCCATGCTAAAAAGCTTTCTCTTATCAGCTACCCTTATAGTTTCATTTACTTTGCCGACCAGTTTAAGCGATCCCGACACCGCAGCAAATAGTTCTGCAGGTATAAAATGACACACATTATTGCGTCTCGTAACTTCAATACTTCAGACGGAACACTGACACTTAATATCACATCCACAGATAGTGAGATTCCGGCTTTTAAATTCTTTTTGCAAAATTCGCGGGGGGAAACTCTGGAAGAATTTACCGCGTACGGGCAAGACAGCATCCAAGCACTGCTACACTGTCTCACTGCAGCCGGTGACACGTTACAAAAATTTTACCCAGCAGCAACCTGGGCAGAAAAATTACCCCACGGTCTTCCAGTGAGCGACATAACAACAGATAACGTTTTTAGAGCTGTCGTAGAAATTCCCTTGCACACACCAAACTAACAAGAAGCTGGCAGAGTTTCGCTGCTCCCGCCTTCAAACCTGCCGCGGTTCGAAATCCCGGGCACAAATCTCGCTTTGCTCTTACAAAGTAGTTAATCCCGTGCCAGCGAGGATCCTCCTCGCGCTATGGCACCCGCAGCTCCTGCAGCGGTTGCCGGTTCGCCGCGTACAGGGCAGGAACGATTGCAGCCACAAACGCTGTGCACAGCGCGAGCACAATAACAGCTAAGCAAAACATAATATCGGGCAGTGGATCCTGCCACACTATTAATAGTGTTAACGATATCAAGGTACCGCAGATAGCTCCTCCCAAAGCAGGTAGCAGAGTCTGCAGCGTTACGAGCTTGATAATTAGACCTTGCGCGGCCCCTAATGCTCGTCTACGACCGTAATCCTTACGGCGTAACATCACCAGCCCGAACAGCAGCAGTGACACTAGCGTTGCAGACAAAAGCGTAATAAAAACCACCATTGTGCGGCCAGCTGTAGCCAGCTGACCTTCAATTATTCCTCGTAATTCCGCATACGCAGCGCTTGTCTCAACGTACACTTGGGACATATCTTGCACATCCAAGACACTTATTACGGTCTCACCGATGCTTGCTACAAGGCTTGGAGTGTCTGCGACGACTACCAACATCGCAATCTCTTGTTCTCCTACGGCCTCAGCTTGCGGCACCAGTGCGAGCGGCTCCAACTCTTGCAGAAAGCCTGGGGTCTGCAGCTTCCCTTTTACGGAATAGGCTCTCCCAGCGTCGTCTACCACCGCACCAGCGCCTTCCAAAAGCCCCAGTTGTTTCATTGCAAGCTCTGACAGATACACTTCATCGCCAAACATTTTGCTGGGGAGCTGGATTCCTAGCTGCGCGAGATCAGATGTGTACACAGAGCGGGTTGCTACTCTATTACCGTCGGGGCTGTGTAAATTACTGGTGTCAGCTGCTTCGCCAAATGCACCAATCCAAGCAATCCCTGCAATGTTGTTAAGTCTTCCCAACACTGCGGTAGTCAGGCCAGCGTTTTTTTCAGCGCGTACCACTATGGTTCTGGTTCCGGCTGAGTCAATCGTGGTTAACACCTGTCGTTCGGCCCCTACCACTCGGCCTGTGGTCACCATAATCGCGATTACCATCGCGGTCACCACCACGAATGTGACCGCGAATGCCACTGGCATACTTTTCCCAGAGGCCCAGGCTTCTTTTAACAGCAGTAACCAATTGGTTTTGACCCTAAAACCGCTGAGCTCGACATTCTTCATAGGCACACCGTTTTATCACATCGCGCTGCAATGTCCATCGAATGCGTCACAATCACTACCACAGCGTTTGCTTGTTTCGCATAATCAGACAAAGCTTGAACCACAAGCTCTGTGGACTCAGGATCCAGGTTTCCGGTGGGTTCATCTGCTAATAAGATTTTCGGCTCATGCAGTAACGCTCTACACAAAGCTATCCTTTGGGCCTGCCCGCCAGATACTTGCCCCGGTTTACTATTTACGTGCACGGAGACCTCAAACTTACGTAATAGCTCTAGTGCTTTTACCCGATGTTGTCCTTTGTCTTCACCGCGGTAGAGTGAGTTTTCCAAAATGTTATCCATGATGCTGCGGGTTGGGTCAAGAGCTGCATCCTGAAACACAAAGCCGAAAAGCCGCGCTCGCAGTCCCGCCAATTCAGCATCTCTACCTCCGGTGATACATATGTCATTCAAATATATGCAGCCTTTACTGGGCTGCAACATTAACCCAAGTAGATATAACAGGGTTGATTTACCCCTGCCTGACTGCCCAACAATCGCTGTGGTGCTGCCGGCTTCGAACACAGCAGACCAGGAGTTTAATATCGGCTCACAGTTCGGATAAGCGAAGGTAAGACCTTTTGCTTCCAACATCATTCGTCAACCATCCCAACGTTTTCAGTTTCGGAACGAGAAGAAACTGCGGGTAGCCGCAGTTGCGTACCAACGGGAACCCCCTCAATCAAAGTCATCCCTCGAGCTTGCTGCAATACGGTTACCGGCAGCTTTTCTCCCGCCGCATTAATCACCATGGTCTCCCCTGCAGCTCCAGTCATAATCGCAGCTGATGGCACGACAAGACCGTGTTGTTCGGGAATAACTATCGCTTGCAACGGAAGCAAGGTATCTGTGGTGAACGATAGCTCATGGCATATGTCGCCACAAATCGGAGTGCCGTCAGGTGCCGTGATGCTGATTTCAACTGTCTCAGAATTTTTTACAGTCTCACGCTCATTTCCGACAATACCTTCCCACGTGTGCTCTCCCCACGACACTGTTACAGGAGTTCCTGCGCTAAGAATCGTGGATTGATACGCAGTAGCTGAAACAAAAACTCGCGGGGCATTACCATACACTCCAAGAGATTGCTCTGCGTTTGTCAGAGAAGCACCGACAGCAATTTTTTCCGTGTCAAACCATATTCTCGCGGGTAGTTGAGGTAAAAATACTATTTCCGCGGGAGAAACTTCACCAGTTACAGCTACCCCTCTAGATTTTTGCCATTCTATAACCGCTTGCCTAGTGGCAGAGTCGAATTTACTGTTTGGTTCTGCATAAGGGTAGTAACCCAGCTCCAGCAAAAAATTTTGTAACTGCAGCACATCTTTACCGGAAACATCCTGCGTTAGCGTACGGAACATTGGCACATCTCCACGGGCTATATAAGCGCCCTGGAGATTAACCGTAAAAACTTCTGCTCCTACATCAACTACTTGACCCGGCGATACATTTACTTCAGTAATAATCCCGTCAAAGTTGCTCGCCGGTATAGTCTGCGACTCCCACCTGGCAACTGCATTCAACCTAATTGACGAGCCTACCGATCCTTCGCTTACTGAAACAAGGGAATATTGTTCTCCCAAATCGGTTGTCGTGGGGCGAAGAATTGTCGCTAAAGACCAAGTCCCAGCAACCGATATTAATGCCACAATAAAGATGACTGTCAGCCAGAATCGCACAGATAACGATCTTCTACGTGCAGATGCTGCACTCATAGTGTCACCTTCCAAACGTTTCGATAGGGTTTTGGCGGATCTCATATTAGGGTTCTCTGTTTCAGGGCACGGCTTGGGGTGCCTTTGAAGCAAAGGCACCCCTTTACCGAGTTATATTTATTCCCAATTATCAACATCGACAGGGCATTGCCTGTATGCCTCGCTCCACTGGCCGGTATCTACAAGATAGTGCGGCCGAGCAACCTGTTCACCCGCACGATACACCTCGTAATATTTTTCCCACGTTGGAGCCGGGTTTGTTAAAAATCCTGCTGCATAAAGACATTGATATTTTGGTAACCAAAATTCATCAAAAGAGCTACGCATTTCTTCAGCCGTTTCCGGGTATTTATGCTTCGGCAATTTCTTTTCGCATCGCAGGAAAGCGTCTTGGTATGCTTGCTCATTTTCTTTAGTCATGCCTGTCATGACAATTTGCGGGCCATCATATTCTGTCTGCTGAATCGTGGGTTCCCACCCTTTGTCTTTCATGCAGGAAATCATCAGCTGTGCGGATTCAGTTCGAGTACCTTTGAACTCTGCGGTGTTCTCTTGCTCTCCAACAAATCCGCAGCCAGATAGCAGTGTCCCGACTAAAGCTAGCAACCCTGCTTTATAAAAAACAGCCCTCCTAGCCGTAGTTTTGGCAGTAACCTGTTGTGTACCCGGTATCAACGTTGTTATTTGAGTTGACCTTCCAATATCCACCACGATTCGCCCTCCTCCGGCATCTCCTCATTGAAATGATGTGATAAAAAAAATTACACCCTATTTAGTTAAATTCAAACAGTCACATTTAATTCACAGCAATTTTACAGAGTGCTCTTCGCTCACTGGACGACCGTATGCAACAAAACAGCCCCGCAACCTGCTGGTTGGCGGGGCCGTTTGCACTGCTTAGACTAGTCGAGCTCTAGGGTCTCGAAGTCATCGTCACTGTAGTTTTCGTAATCAACGAAAGACAGATCGTCTTCGTCGAAGGTTGCATCTCCTGCAAACAGGCGGTTCGGGTACCGCTCCGCACGGGCAGCCTCAGTAGGCTCCACCTTCACGTTACGGTAACGCTCCAAGCCGGTGCCCGCAGGAATCAGCTTACCGATGATCACATTTTCCTTCAGACCAATCAGCGGGTCCTTGCTGCCCTCGGTAGCAGCCTGGGTCAGCACGCGAGTGGTTTCCTGGAAGGAAGCCGCTGACAGCCATGACTCGGTCGCCAGTGAGGCCTTGGTGATACCCATAACCTCAAGACGTGCGGTCGCCGGCTTTTTACCGGTCTGCAGCGCTTCCTTGTTAATCGCGGTGTAACGAGCGCGATCCACCAGCTCACCCGGCAGCAACTCAGTCTCACCGTGATCAACAACGGTCACCTTGCGCAGCATCTGGCGTACAATAACCTCAATGTGCTTATCGTGGATCGGCACACCCTGTGACCGGTACACGCCCTGCACACCACCCACGAGGTACTTCTGCACCGCACGCTCACCAGGCACGTGCTTGCCGTTTTCGGTAGCACCAACCTGCAGCACGTCTTTCGGATCCAGCGTACCCTGAATGAATGGCTGACCAAGTTCAACGTGATCACCGTCAGCCACCAACAGAGTGGCACGCTTCAGCACAGGATATACCTGCTGCTCTGAACCATCGTCAGGCATCAGAATCACGCGCCGAGCCTTCTCGGTGTCTTCGATGGTGATGCGGCCAGCAGCCTCAGCAATAGGTGATGCACCCTTCGGAGTACGCGCCTCGAACAGCTCCTGCACACGAGGCAGACCCTGGGTGATATCGTCAGCTGACGCAGAACCACCGGTGTGGAAGGTACGCATTGTCAGCTGAGTACCAGGCTCACCAATTGACTGCGCCGCGATAATACCCACGGCTTCGCCGATGTCTACCCGCTGCCCGGTTGCCAGTGAGCGGCCGTAGCAGCTTGCGCACACGCCGACGGCTGATTCACAGGTCAGCACGGAGCGTACGGTGATCTCGGTGATGCCAGCTTTTACGAACTTCGCAATTGCCACGTCACCAACATCAACGCCAGCCTCGGCAATCACGGTACCGGCAGCATCAACAGCGTCTTTCGCGAGGGTTCGTGCGTAAACAGAGTTTTCGACGTCCTCGTGCAACTGTAGGCTGCCGTCTTCGCTTACGGTAGCGATTGGCAGCACCAGACCCTTGCGGGTGCCACAGTCTGCTTCACGAATAATCACATCCTGTGACACGTCAACCAGACGACGAGTCAGGTAACCGGAGTCTGCGGTACGCAGCGCGGTATCAGCAAGACCCTTACGGGCACCGTGGGTCGCGATAAAGTACTCCGCAACTGACAGCCCTTCGCGGTATGAGCTCACGATTGGGCGTGGAATAATCTCGCCCTTCGGGTCGCTCACGAGGCCGCGCATACCAGCAATGTTGCGGATCTGCAGCCAGTTACCACGGGCACCAGATGACACCATCCGGAAGATGGTGTTGTCTTCTGGGAATGCCTCGCGCATCGCGGCCGCAACCTCGTCGGTTGCTTCTGTCCAGATGTCAACCAGTTCACGGTGGCGCTCAGCCTCGGTAATCATACCGCGGTCAAACTTCTTCTGCACCGCGCGAGCTTCTTCTTCGTGACGCTGCAGAATTTCGGCCTTGTTGTTGGGTGTTACGATGTCGCTCAGCGCAACGGTAACACCTGAACGGCTAGCCCAGTAGAAGCCTGCGTCTTTAATAGCGTCAAGGGTTGCTGCTACGTCAACTTTTGGATAACGCTCTGCCAGATCGTTCACCAAGCCTGACAGCGTGTTTTTATCCGCTACCTTGTCGAAGAACGGATAGTCAGCTGGCAGCGCCTCGTTGAACAGCGCCCGGCCCAGGGTGGTTTCCACCAGGGTCATGCCGGAAGCGAGCTCACCCTCAGCGTTTACGTAGTTTTCGATGCGGATTTTCACCTTCGCGCCCAGATCCAGGCTTCCCTGATCGAAGGCCAGAATCGCCTCGGCCACAGAGCCGAACGCGCGACCCTCGCCTGCGGCGCCTGCCTTCACGGTTGTCAGGTGGTGCAGACCGATGATCATATCCTGCGCTGGTAGAGTTACCGGGCGACCGTCTGAAGGCTTCAGAATGTTGTTTGAAGCCAGCATCAGCAGGCGCGCTTCTGCCTGTGCCTCTACTGACAGCGGCAGGTGCACAGCCATCTGGTCACCGTCGAAGTCAGCGTTAAAGGCGGCACAAACCAGCGGGTGCAGCTGAATAGCTTTACCCTCAACCAGCTGCGGCTCAAACGCCTGAATACCCAGACGGTGCAGGGTTGGTGCACGGTTCAGCAGCACCGGACGCTCGCGAATAACCTCTTCGAGCACGTCCCAAACCTCTGCACGGCCACGCTCCACCATGCGCTTTGCAGCTTTGATGTTCTGTGCGTGCTGCAGATCAATCAGACGCTTGATCACGAACGGCTTGAACAGCTCCAGCGCCATCTGCTTTGGCAGACCACACTGGTGCAGTTTCAGCTGCGGACCAACCACGATAACTGAACGGCCTGAGTAGTCTACACGCTTACCGAGCAGGTTCTGACGGAAACGACCCTGCTTACCCTTGAGCATGTCACTCAAAGATTTCAGAGCCCGGTTACCGGTGCCGCTCACCGGGCGACCACGGCGGCCGTTGTCGAACAGTGCGTCAACTGCTTCCTGCAGCATCCGCTTTTCGTTGTTCACAATGGTCTCTGGGGCACCCAAATCAAGCAGGCGACGCAAACGGTTGTTACGGTTGATAACGCGACGGTACAGGTCATTCAGGTCGCTGGTTGCAAACCGGCCACCGTCCAGCTGCACCATTGGACGCAGCTCTGGTGGAATCACCGGCACCACGTCGAGCACCATCGCGGCTGGGTCAGCACCGGTCTGTCGGAAGCTGTTTACCACGCGCAGGCGCTTAATTGCGCGAATCTTCTTCTGCCCCTTGCCCTCGGCAATCTGCAGGTGCAGCTCTTCGCTTTCCGCGTCGAGGTCAATCTTCTGCAGGCGACGCTTAATCGCCTCCGCTCCCATGTGCGCTTCGAAGAAGTCACCGTAGCGGTCTACCAGCTCCTGGAAGACAGTGTCGTGCGGCTTCAAATCGCCAGCTTTCAGGTTGCGGAACTCATCCCACACCTCGCCAAGCAGCTTGATTTCATCATCTGCTTCACGGCGAATCTGCGCCATCTCTTTCTCAGCTGCCGCGGTCAGACGTTTTTTCTGATCCGCTTTAGCTCCCTCGGCTTCCAGCCGTGCCAGGTCTTCTTCTGCCTGCTGCTGCCGCCGCGCGATTTTCAGATCGCGGTTGTCCTCCAGCTGCTTCAGCTCCAGCCGCAGTTCGGCTTCCAGGTCAGCGAGTTCCTCGTGGCGGCCCTCTTCGTCAACCTCGATAATCATGTGCGCCGCAAAGTAAATAACCTTCTCCAGGTCTTTTGGCGCAAGATCCAGCAGGTAACCGAGACGGCTCGGCACACCCTTGAAGTACCAGATGTGGGTTACCGGCGCAGCAAGCTCAATGTGGCCCATCCGCTCGCGACGCACGCTAGATTTCGTAACCTCAACGCCACAGCGCTCACACACGATGCCCTTGTAGCGTACACGCTTGTATTTACCACACGCGCACTCCCAGTCGCGGCTCGGACCGAAGATCTGTTCGCCGAACAGACCGTCACGCTCCGGCTTCAGGGTGCGGTAGTTAATGGTCTCCGGCTTCTTCACCTCACCGTATGACCAGCTTCGGATATCGTCAGCGGTAGCCAGACGAATCTGCAGCTCGTTAAAGTTTGTTCCTTCGAGCAATGTTTCTCCTTAGTAGGGAAATCTAAAAAATGTGATGAATTGTCTGACCAGGCTTAGATTTCGTCAAGTGACGTTGGCTCAAAGCTGGTTGAGATGTTGATGCCAAGCTCCTCGGAGGTCCGGCTTGCCTCTTCACCAGCTTCACGCAGGCTAATGGCTTGACCGTCTGCCCCTAGCACCTCAACATTCAAGCAGAGTGACTGCATTTCTTTCATCAGCACTCGGAACGATTCTGGGATACCCGGCTCCGGAATGTTGTCGCCGCGCACGATAGCCTCGTACACCTTGACACGGCCGAGAATGTCATCAGACTTCACGGTCAGCAGCTCCTGCAAAGCATATGCTGCGCCGTAAGCCTCCAGCGCCCAAACTTCCATCTCACCGAAACGCTGACCACCGAACTGCGCTTTACCACCGAGCGGCTGCTGGGTGATCATTGAGTACGGACCGGTTGAACGCGCATGAATCTTGTCGTCAACCAGGTGGTGCAGTTTCAGGATGTACATGTAACCGACAGAGATTGGGTATGGGAACGGCTCACCTGAACGACCGTCAAACAGCTGGGTTTTACCGGTTGAATCAATCATTCGGTCACCGTCACGGTTTGGCAGGGTTGAATCCAACAGACCCGCGATTTCAGCCTCGGATGCGCCGTCAAACACCGGGGTCGCAACCTTGGTGCCAGGAGCAGCTTCCAACGCCTCAGCAGACAGGTTTGCTGCCCACTCCTGCACGCCTTCAACCTTCCAGCCCTGCTTTGCGATCCAGCCCAGGTGTGTCTCCAGCACCTGACCGAAGTTCATACGGCCCGGGATACCCAGCGGGTTCAAAATCACATCAACCGGGGTGCCGTCAGCCAGGAATGGCATATCCTCAACCGGGAGAATCTTCGAAATCACACCCTTGTTACCGTGACGACCAGCAAGCTTGTCACCCTCGGTAATCTTACGCTTCTGCGCAATGTAGACAATAACTCGCTGGTTTACACCACTGCCGAGCTCTTCGTCTTTTTCGTCCTGCTTCTCGAACACCTTCACCGCGGTCACGGTGCCAGAAACGCCGTGTGGCACCCGCAGTGAGGTATCGCGCACCTCGCGGCTCTTCTCGTTGAAGATGGCACGCAGCAGGCGCTCTTCCGCGCTCAGCTCAGTTTCACCCTTCGGTGTCACCTTACCAACCAGGATGTCACCAGGGCGTACCTCAGCACCGATGCGCACGATACCACGCTCATCGAGATCCTTCAATGAATCCTGTGACGCATTTGGCAGATCACGGGTGATTTCTTCTTTACCGAGCTTGGTGTCGCGGGCGTCGATATCGTATTCTTCGATGTGGATCGAGCTCAGGGTGTCATCCTTCACCAGGTTCTGGCTCAGAATGATCGCATCCTCATAGTTGAGGCCTTCCCACGGCATAAACGCCACCAGCAGGTTCTTACCGAGCGCCAACTCACCGTTTTCGGTTGCCGGACCGTCAGCGATAACCTCGCCAGCCTCAATCCGCTCACCCTCGCGCACAATTACACGGTGGTTGTAGTTGGTGCCCTGGTTTGAGCGGTCGAACTTGCGCATGAAGTAGTCTTGGGTGCCGCCCGCATCAAGCTGCACGGTAACCCGGTCAGCTGACACGTAAGACACTACACCTGCCTGCTCAGCGGTTACTACGTCACCCGCGTCAATCGCAGCGTAACCCTCCATACCGGTGCCAACCAGCGGGCTCTCTGACTGCAGCAGTGGCACAGCCTGACGCTGCATGTTAGCACCCATCAGCGCACGGTTTGCGTCATCGTGCTCAAGGAACGGAATCAGCGAGGTCGCTACCGAAACCATCTGCCGCGGTGACACGTCAACGTAGTCAACGCTGCTAGCGTCAACCAGCTTCACCTCGGCACCACGTGGGCGCGCCAGAATCTGCTCTTCTACGAACTTGCCGTCAGCGTCGAGCTTCGCACCAGCCTGCGCAATCAGGAACTCGTCCTCTTCGTGCGCAGACAGGTAATCGATGCGGTCAGTAACCTTGCCATCAACCACGCGACGGTATGGGGTCTCAATGAAACCAAAAGAGTTGATGCGTGCGAAGGTTGCCAGTGCACCGATCAGACCAATGTTTGGACCTTCCGGGGTCTCGATCGGGCACATCCGACCATAGTGGCTCGGGTGCACGTCTCGCACCTCAACACCGGCGCGGTCACGGCTCAGACCACCAGGGCCGAGCGCTGACAGACGGCGCTTGTTGGTCAGGCCCGCAAGCGGGTTGTTCTGATCCATGAACTGTGACAGCTGGCTGGTGCCGAAGAACTCCTTGATTGCCGCCAGCACTGGACGGGTGTTAATCAGGGTGTTCGGGGTGATCGCCTCGATGTCCTGGGTGGTCATGCGCTCGCGCACCACGCGCTCCATCCGGCTCAAGCCGGTGCGCACCTGGTTCTGGATCAGCTCGCCAACGGCACGGATACGACGGTTACCGAAATGATCGATGTCGTCTACAGAGAGGCGAATCTCGACAGCCTCGCCGTCACGCACACCTGGCATGGTCTCGGTGCCCGCGTGCAGCCCCACCAAGTACTTGATGGTTGCCACGATGTCTTCAACGGTCAAGGTTGAAGCATCCAGCGGCAGCTCAAGACCGAGCTTACGGTTAATCTTGTAGCGGCCAACCTTTGCCAGGTCGTAACGCTTCTCGCGGAAATAGCTGTTGTCAAGCAGCGCACGTGCAGCCTCGATAGCAACCTGCTCGCCCGGACGCTGCTTCTTGTAGATGTCTTTCAGCGCGTCTTCCTGAGACTCAACAGTGTCTTTTTCAAGGGTTAATGCGATTGACTCGTAGCCAGCAAACTCTTCAAGGATTTCGCCGCTGGTCATGCCCAGCGCCTTCAGGAACACGGTAACTGACTGCTTGCGCTTGCGGTCAATACGCACCGCAACCTGGTCGCGCTTGTCGATTTCAAACTCCAGCCAAGCGCCGCGGCTTGGAATGATGCGGGCAGTGAAAACGTCTTTATCGCTGTTCTTCTCCGGGGTGCGCTCGAAGTACACACCAGGTGAACGCACCAGCTGTGACACAATCACACGCTCGGTGCCGTTAATGATAAAGGTGCCTTTGTCAGTCATCATTGGGAAGTCACCCATGTAGACTGTCTGGCGCTTCATCACCTGAGTCTCTTTATTGAAGAACGCAGCGTTAACGTACAGCGCAGCGGCGTAGGTTTTGCCTCGCTCTTTGCACTCGTCAATGGTTGTCGCCAGCGGCTCGAAGCTCGGGTCGCTGAATGACAGCTGCATGGTCTGGCTGTTGTCTTCAATCGGTGAGATCTCAGTGAAAACCTCATCGAGACCGCTGGTCTGCGGCACATCGGTGCGGCCCTCGGCTGCAGCAAGCGCGGCGCGCTCCTGCCATGCCTCGTTACCTACCAGCCAGTCGAAGCTCTGGGTCTGCAGTGCGAGCAGATCAGGAACTTCCAGGGTGTCAGAAATTTTTGCGAACGACAGTCGCGCGTGGTTGCGACCGTTCTTTGGTGCGTTAGCAGCCAAGAAACTACCTCCGTAAAACCCTCGTCAGGGCTCTAGTTACTGAGTCTTATCTTTGTTACTCCGGGAAATATCAAAGACTCTGATGCCTGTGGACGCCAACCGACCGCTATATGAAGGCAGACTTGTTCCCTAGAGTGCAAATATCCACTATACGGGAAAAAATGCCATAGCACAAGAGGGGGCTTGCAGCAACAACCGTGTCCGCTTGCAGCCGGCCACTCTCACCCTCAGCTAAGATACACGTCTATGAGCATAATTGCACAAACCACGCTGCCAAGCGGCGAAAAAGTTGTTCTGGAGCATGACCCCTACGAGGCCGCTGCGGTGCAGTTGGTGGTTGACGGCACCCCGCAGTCACACGTGTGCACGGCTGATCCGACACAGCTTTTCTTCTCTTATATGCGGCGGATCGGCCACGTCATTGACGCGGTGCGGCCAGCTGGGCAGGCGATCACTGCGCTGCACCTCGGCGGCGGCGCTTTTACCCTGCCCCGGTATGTCGCGGCAACCCGGCGCGGCAGCCAGCAACAGATCATTGAATACAACGGGGAGCTGGTGGATTTTGTGCGGCAGCATCTGCCTTTGCCCGCGCGGGAGCCCATTCGGGTGCGGCGCGGTGACGCCCGGGCTGTAACCGCTAAACTCCCGGCCGGTTTGCATGGCGCAGTAGATATCGCGGTGGTTGATTGCTTCAGTGGATCGCGCACCCCGGCACACCTCACCAGCGCCGAGTTTTACAAGCTTTTCCCGCCGCTGCTGGCTCCCGGCGGGGTGCTCGCGGTGAACTGTACTGACGGCGCCGGGGGCAGTTTTGTGCGCGGCCAGTTGGCGACGCTGCTGAAACTGTTTCCGCAGGTTGCCGCGATTGGCGAACCCCAGGTGTTAAAAGGTAGGCGCTTTGGCAACATTATTCTGTTGGCGAGTGACAGTGCCAGCGCGTGGGAGTGGCTGCCGCGGGCGGTAAATGCGGGGCCACACCCGGCACGGCTCCTGGTGGATGCCGAACTGCGCGAGTTCGTGGGCAATACTAAGCCGGTGACAGACGCGACTGCACAGCAATCCCCGCTGCCACCGGCCGGCATTTTTGGCTAATCCGCCCTAGTCTCGGTCAGACCGAGAGCCCCGCCTGGCTAGTGCGCAGCCAGACTGCAATCTCAATCAGCCGTTACCCAGTCAGGCCGCGATCTCAGTCAGCACGGCGTCGAGTGCCGCCAGGAAAACATCCGCGTCAGCGGTTGTCAGCACCAGCGGCGGCTTAACCTTCAGCACGTTCTGCCGTTCACTCGTCGCCTGCACAATTAAACCGTGTTTAAGCATCCGATCGCACACCTCTGCAGTCGCCGTAACAGCAGGGGTCAGATCGCGGCGATCCTCAACCAATTCAATCCCGAGGTAGAGACCGCTGCCATGCACTGCCCCAATGAGCGGGTGTTTTGCGGCGAGACGATCCAGCCCCGCCAATAGGTGCTCCCCTACCAGGTCAGCATTGTGCTGCAGGTTTTCATCACGAATTACGTCGAGCACCACGGTGCCAGCAACAGCGCTCGCCGGCGCTCCCGCAGCAGACGAGAAGAACATTCCCTCGCGCACCAGCGCGTCAACGATTTCCCGACGAGTCAAAACCGCACCGAACGGGAAGGCATTACCCGCGGCCTTCGCGACAGCAATGATATCCGGCACCGCATCTTGCAACTCGCAACCCCAGAAAGTTTTGCCGAGCCGACCGTAACCCACCTGCACCTCATCAGCGATAGCGACACCGCCCGCAGCGCGCACCGCCTCGTACACCGCCGGCAGATACCCAGCTGGCGGGCGCACACCGCCAGAGTTGCCGAGCACTGGCTCGCAGATAAACGCGGCCGGAGGCTGCCCCGCGGCGGTCATCTCCGCAATCTGCTCGGCCACCTCTGCGGCGTACAGCTGCCCCGCGTCCGCGCCGCGATGTGGGCCGCGATAATCATTCGGCGGGGTAGCCAGGTGCACCCAGTCCGGGCGGCTGTCAATCGCGTAAGGGTTGTCGTATGCGGAGGTGCTGATAGAGTCAGCGCCGTGTGTCCAGCCGTGGTACGCCTCCCGCAGCGCAATGATGTCTTTGCGCCCGGTGTACGCCCGCGCCAGTTTCAGGGCGAGATCAATAGCTTCAGACCCGGAATTCACCGGAATCACGGTGTCGAGCTCGGGGCTAGGGCTGTGTTCCAGCAGCCGTTCCGTGAAGTCAGCGTAAGCGGTGTAGAGGAACCGCGAATTAGTGTTCAGAGTCTCTAGCTGAGCGCTGACCGCCTCCGCAAGCCGCGGATGCGAGTGCCCGATTGCGGTCACATTGTTAACCATGTCAAGGTACACGCGGCCCTCAGTGTCAATCAGTCGCGCGCCCCAACCGCGTTCAATCTGCGGTGGATCCGCGTAGTAGCGCTCCGAAGCGCTCGGCATCGCGCGATCACGCCGCGCCTGTTCCCGCCGTTTTTGCAGCTGTGGATCAACCGCCGCCGGCACTCCCAGAAGCGGTGCCGGGCTGAGTGCCCCGCTGGTTTCATACTCTTCGCCGGCAACAGCAAACTCTCCGGCGACAGCCACGTCAGGCTGCGCTGCAGCTCCCGGCACGCGGCGGGTTACCCGAATACTGCCAAACCCGGAAGCGGTTGGGGCGATCCGCCCCACAACCTGCCCCGCTGCCACAGTGGTGCCCGCTTCTAAGCCCCACAGCGGAGCCAGACCGTCAAGTCGTAACACCACCCCGGAGGTTTCCAGCTCAACCGCGCCCGGAGTGCTGGCGCCAGCAAACTCGCTGTCGCTCTGCGCGCGGGTAACCTCGCGCACCTGCCCGCTGAACGGCGCGTAAACCGTCGCACCGCTGCGCGCAGCAAGCTCCGCAAACCGTGCCTTAGTGGCGTGCAATTTAGTAACGTCGAGGGTTGCGCGGGTCAGCCGGCTCTCGCCAAAACGCAGCACCGCCACCGGGGCAGCCTGCAGCGCCTCCTGCACCAGCTGCTGCTCCGCCACCACCCCGCCGAGCCAGCGCCCGCGCTCCAGGTGTCGGCTGGTGGTGCTCAAATCAACCACAACCGCCTGCTCCAGCTCCGCCAAAAGCGGGTGATAGCGCAGCCCTGGCTCGTGGGTGAGCCCCGCAGCCAGTCGCAGTTGGGCAGTGATTGCGGCGTGATCTTGCGCGGCAGCGAGGGTGAAAACCTGCCACTCGTGATCCATCCGCGAGGAAGCGTAATCGTTTTCCGGGTCGATCCGCAGCTGGCTGTAGCCGCTCACGGCAAGCACCGCGCCACGCAGAATTACCAGCGGCCACAGCGCCTCAAACTCGGCGTCGGTGAGATCCACCACCGTGCAAAAACCGCGCACCGCACGACCCACAATGGCGAGATCGCCGGTGGCGCCGAGCACGTCGGCAAGCAGCACCGCAAGCTCCGCGACCCGCCAACTGTAAGCGGCGTCGCCGAGATCCACCACATAGTGTTTACCGTCGTCGCCGCGCAGCAGGTTATCTCCGGTGAGGTCGCCGTGAATAATCTGCCGCGGCAACCGGCGCTGCACTGCCCGCAGCTGCGCCGTCGCGGCCTGAGTGGCAGCGGCACACAGTTCGCGCTTGTCTTCCGGCAGCTCGTGCAGCAGATCCGCAACCACCTGCGGCGCCTGCCCCAGCTCCCACTGCAGCGTGCGTGAAGCGTGCGGATGGGTCAAATCAGCGAGCGCGGCTACCACCTGCCCCGCAAGCTCTCCAAGCTGTTCTGCGAGCGCCCCGTCGAAGCTATGCCCCTGCTCCACAAAGCTGGTGCCCGAGATGAGCTCGAAGGCCACCAGCTGGGAGACCGCACCAGATTCCAGTGTGATAGCTGCACTGTATTGTTCCTCTGCGTCCCGCACCGGCAGCATTTTGGGGGTTGCAACACCTGCCGCCAGCAGGCACTCTGAAACGGCCTGTTGCAGAGACACGTCAGCGGTGGTGAAGACGGGATTATTGATTTTCAGGAGGATCCCCGGGCCGGTTTCTGGCCGCACGAAGAAGTTGCGGTCTTGCTGGCTGCCAGCCTCCGAGATGGCGCCGGTGACGCCGAAGTGGGTGGCGGCGAGAGACGCAGCCTCGGCTGGCGTGACAGTCGGCCGGGCGAGTAACCAGTTTGCGGGTTGTTGTGTGTCAGTCATAGCGCTCCGTCTTTCAGCTTCTGTGCTTTTACCGGTAGCGTAACAGGCTGCAGCGCGGCAACGCAAAACGCACCTCTGCTTGAGAGGGAGTTTTGGGTTTAGTCGCGGCTAACCTGGTGGTCAACAATATACTGTCGTCCGATTCCAACCTCGACCCCGCCCAGGATTTCATCAAATTCTGGCGCTAGTCGGTCACGGTTAGGGTGATCCAGCCACTCCTGATAACCGGCAGCATCGGGCCAATTAGCGGTCACAATAATTTCGCCGCTGCCGTCTGCCGCAACCGCAATATCGCTGCTGACCTGCCGAGTCAGGCGCAGTGACTCCAGCAAAATTTCTTCGTCGCGATACAGCTGCAGCAGTTTTTCTGCCTGCTCCGGGTTGGTTTTAATCACAAGAATTGAACGGTACATCTTTTCCCTTCACAGTTTGGTTTACCGAGTGTGGTGGTGTGGAGTGTGTGGAGTCAGCACGGGCTCGCCGCGCAAATAAATTTCGGCGCGGGCATCCGGCTCCCACAGTGCATCTGGTTCCCACAGCGGGTTTGCGGTGAGCACCACCGCGTCGGCGCAGCTGCCCGCGGCGAGACTGCCGAGCCGAGGATCGCGCAGAATTGCGGCGTTTGCCGCGGTCATGCTGTGCAGCGCCGCAGCAGCTCCCAGGGCTTCCACTTGCAACCGCACCCCGGTTAGTTGCTCATCTTCCAGGTCTCCCATGAGGTCGGTGCCGAAGCCCACCATAACGCCAGCCTCGAGCGCTAGCTGCGCCGCAACTTTGCCCTGGTCGAGCACCTCTTGGTTTTTAGCGAGGGAGATCGCGTTCAGCCCGAGTTCCTCGCCGCGCCGATCCATCGCATAATATGCGGCGAGTGTCGGCACTAGGTGGGTGCCGCGCGCTGCCATCTCAGCAACCGTGGCACTGTCGATGAGGTTACCGTGCTCAATGCACTCAACTCCGTTATTGATGGAGTGCAGCACTGCCTCGCTGGAGTAGGCGTGTGCCGTGGTGTAACTGCCGCGACGGCGCGCTTCGCTGGTGATGGCCTGCAGCTCTGCATCTGAATACTGCGGGATTCTGATCGGATCGGTGAGCGAAAACACGCCGCCTGAGGTCATCACTTTAATCGCGTGTGCCCCGGTGCGCAGGCGCTCTCGCACCGCTACCAGCAGAGCGTCTACGCCGTCTACCACCTGACACATATGCCCGTGTGAAAAGCACACGTCAATGTGTTGGGTGCGCGGATCACCGTGCCCGCCGGTTTGACTCAGCGCGGGTCCAGTAAACAGATACCGCGGCGCCGGAAACAGTTCCTGGGAAATCGCGTTGCTGATCCCGATGTCGCCGCCGGCAACGTCACGCACCGTGGTAAAGCCGCGGCGCAGCGCACGCTCTAGCCGTGTGGCGCCTTTCAGTGCGGCATAGCTGAGCGGCCCACGTTCGATTTCCATACCGTTCAGACTGTGCGCGTAAGCATGAAAATGGGCATCAATTAACCCCGGGATAATCCATTTGTCGTGTGCGGGTATCTGGCGGGTGGTGGATCCGCCCACACCATCCACAACCTGCCCGGCCGCGAAAATCAAGTCTTGCTGCTGAAAGCCACGCTCTGGGCCTTGCCACACCTGCGCTCCGACCAGCACGGTGTGTGTGGTTTGCACCGAATGTTCAGGATGCGCCGCTGAGTGCGGTGCGGGCACCGCAGTCACCGCGGTCGCTGCGTGAGCGGTCATCGGGCCACCTCCACGATTTCGTGCCCGGGCAGCGTGCCCATCCCATCAACCGCGGGAATCGCTGCGAGCAGGCGCTGCGTGTAGGCTGCTTGTGGCTGCTCCCAGACTGCCGCGGCAGTGCCGGTTTCGACAAGTTCCCCGCGCTGCATCACCGCAATCTCATCTGCAATAATGCGCACCACCGCGAGGTCGTGACTGATGAACAGCAGCGAAGCTCCAGATTCCAGCGCGAGTTTACGCATCAGGGTTGCCACTTTCGCCTGCAAACTGGCATCGAGGGAGGCGATGGGTTCATCACCGATTAGCAGTTCCGGCCCGGCCGCGATGGCGCGGGCGATGGCGATCCGCTGCCGCTGCCCGCCCGAGAACTGATGCGGGTAACGTGATTGCACCGCACTGGGCAGCTCTACCTGGGCCAGCAGATCAGCGACTGTCCAGCTGTCTTTGTGAGGGTTCACCCGCAACCCGTCAGCGATTTGACTGCCGATGGTGCGGCGCGGGTTGAGTGAGGCGTAGGGGTTTTGAAACACCATCTGCACTCGTAACAGCTCCTCCGGGCGTTTACGCATGCCGAGCGGCGTCACCGGGATTCCTTTAAAGCGGATCTGCCCAGACTCAATTTTTTCAAGCCCGCATACGGCGCGCGCCAGGGTAGACTTGCCGCAGCCAGATTCACCCACCAATCCCAGCACGGTAGCGGGCTGCATCTGCAGGCTAACGCCTTTGACCGCGGTGATTTGGCGGCCACCAGGGATTTTATAGACGACTTTAACGTCTTCTATGCTCAGCAGGGGGTTAGTCATTTTCGCCTTCTTTCTGCTGCTTCGCCGCCACCACTGGTGCTGCTGGCGAAACACCAGCTACGGCCGGCTGGCTCCCGCTTAGCTGCTGCACGGTTAGCACCTCGGTGCTGGTTGATTCCACCGCTCCCGGTAAGAATGGCTCGTGGTTCGGCAGCGCCTGCACCAGCGCCCTGGTGTAGGGGTGTTGCGGCCGCCGCAGCACCTCAAAACGCTCACCCTCTTCCACAATCACGCCCTCGCGCATCACTGAGATGCGCTCGGCGAGACTCGACATCACCCCGAGGTCATGTGTAATCAGCAACACCGCTAAATCAAGCTCGTCGCACAGGCGTCGCAGCAGCCGCAGCACCCCGGCCTGCACGGTGACATCCAGCGCGGTTGTCGGTTCGTCAGCAATCAGAATTTCGGGATCACAAATAATCGCAACCGCAATCGCGATGCGCTGCAGCTGACCGCCGGAGAACTGATGCGGGTACTTCTTCATCGCAATTTCTGGCTCCGGCACCTGCACCAGCTCCAGGGTTTTAATCGCCTTCTGCCACGCTGCTTTTTTGCTGCACCCGGTGTGCACCCGCAAATGATCTGTGAGCTGCCGCCCAATGCTCAGCATCGGGTGCAAACTCGCTGTCGGGTCTTGGAACACCATCGCCAAGTGGCTGCCGCGCAGCTTATTCTGCTCTTTTTCACTGTTCAGTAACAGGTTTTTACCCTGAAACAGAATTTCTCCGCTGGTCTCAGAGCCCTCCGGGAGCAGCCCGCACATCGCCAGCCCGGTCATTGATTTGCCAGACCCCGATTCTCCCGCCAGTCCGGTAATCTGCCCCGGCTGCAGCCGCAGGTTAATGCCCTTAATAATCTCCCGGCCGTTAATCTGCACCCGCAGCTCGTGAATAGTAAGACCGGCACGGTCGTGTTGCAACTGCGCACTCATTTACATCGCCCTCCCCTGCACCGCGTCTTGGGTGCGTGGATCAAGTGAGTCGCGCAGTGAGTCGCCGATAAAGTTAAACGCCATCACCACGCTAAAAATCGCCAGGCCCGGGAACGCCGCCAACCACCAGGAGGAGAACTGCTCAACCCCGGCGGAAACCATCGCGCCCCAGTCAGGTGTCGGCGGCACCGCGCCGAGCCCCAAAAACGATAGCCCCGCGAGCAGCAGGATGGCAGTGCCAACATCCAGCATTGCGAGCACAAAAACCGGCGCCAACACGTTCGGGAGCACATCGCGACGCAGCGAGGTAAAAGCCCCTGCGCCCAGCAGCCGTCCCGCAACCACATACTCTTGTTTGCGGGCGCTAACAACCAGCGACCGTGTCACACGCGCGTACGCCGGCCAGGTCACAATCAGCATCGCAATCACCGCGTTGGTGAGGCTCGGCCCGAGCGCCGCGGTAATCACCATCGCCAGGATAATCGTCGGGAAGGCAAACACCAGGTCTGCGATCCGCATAATTATTTCATCAACGGCTTTACCGAAATATCCCGCAATCGCACCCAACAGGCCGCCCACACACATCGCCGTCAGCACCAGTCCCAGCGCCAGCGGCAGCGACACTCGGCTGCCGTACAGCACCCGGCTAAATACGTCGCGGCCAACGTGATCCGTGCCAAAAAAGTTTTCGGCGCTTGGCGGCTGTAATCGCGCAAAATTTTGTGCCAGTGGATCAAACGGCGCAAGTACCGGCACAAAGATGATTACCACGATCCAAAACGCGATAATTACTGCGCCGGTAATCGCCAGCGGGGTACGGAAAGCATCCGGCACCCGCAACCTGCGGCGGCGTTTACTGTGCTGCGCTAACACGTCAGTCATGACAGCCTCACTCGCGGATCAATCACACCGTAGAGCACGTCCACCAGGAAATTCAAGCCGATGTAGACGATGCCCACGATTAAACCAACACCCATAATTGCTGGCAAATCCAGCCTGGTTGCAGCGGTGAAAGAGTACTGGCCGATACCATTCCAACTGTAGACTTTCTCCACCAGCACGGTGCCCGACAGCAGCGAGCCGAACGCCAAACCGATCACGGTGATAATCGGCACAGTTGCCGCGCGCAGCACGTAAACAAAAGTGACGGTGCGCTTCGGCAGGCCCTTGGCGCGGGCAGCTTTCACAAAGTCTAAATCGAGCACTTCAAGCACTGCGGATCGCGCAAACCTGGTTAGCAGCCCGACGGTGTAGAGCGCCAAAACCGATGCTGGCAGCACCAGGTGGTAAACCGCATCCCAAAAAACTTCCAACTGGCCCGCCAGCAGTGCGTCGACAGTGTACATTCCGGTGACGTGCGGGGGCGGAATCAGAATCGGGCTGAGGCGCCCCGCGCCCGGGAAGATGCCGAGCACCGAGAAGAACACGTAGTAAACCACGAGCGCCAGCCAGAAGGTCGGCCACGACAGCCCGATGAGGCTTACTACCCGAATAATCTGGTCGGCGAGGCGCCGACGTCGCAGCGCCGCCCACAGGCCGAGCCCGACACCTACCAGCGCCGACCACAGAATCGCCGCGACCGCTAGCTCAATGGTTGCCGGGAAGGCTTCTGCGAGCTCTTCGGCCACCGGCTGCCGGGTCTGGTTAGACTCGCCGAGGTCTCCCTGCAGGAGCTTGCCAACGTAGGTTGCGTACTGCACTGGCAGGGGCTGATCCAAACCGCGATCCGCCCTGAATTTTGCCACAATTTCTGGATCGGCAGCGGCCTGCTCCCCCAGCGCCGCCTGCACCGGATCAGCTGGCACCAGGTTAGTCAGGGAGAAGGTGACCAGGGTCACCCCGAAAACCAAAAGCACCGAGATGACTAGGCGCACACCGATGTAGCGAAGCAGCGGCGGAATACCGCGGCGGCGCTGTGGCGGTGTGCGCTCTAGCACCTCGAGCGCAACTGTGTTAGTTGATGAGCGCAAGGTCGATTGTCCAAATCGGGTTAGTTACCACATCTTTGATGTGCGGACTGGTGACTACGCTCTGGGCTGGCTGCAGCAGCGGAATGAACGGACCGGTTTCGTTCTGGTAGCTCTGCCACTCTTGGAACGCTGCTTCACGGTCAGCGTCGCTCGCGCTCTGCGCTGCGGCAGCAAGCTCAGCCGCCTTCACATCAGCGGTTGCTTCCCAGCCGGCCCGCAGCCCCACCAGCTTGCCAGGTGAGAACACCAGGTAGTTGCTTGGGTGTGGGAAGTCTGGGCCCCAGTACCACAGCCCGATGGTTTCGGTGCCGCCACGGTAAGCGTCAAGCTCGGTAGCCACCGGAGCCGGAGCCAGCTCTACGGTGATCCCCACCTCTGCCAGCTGGGCTTGCAGGCTTTCGGCGATGCTGGTGAATGACAGCCCCTGCACGGTGATGTCGTTCGGGAAGTTCAGCGTTACCGGTTCACCGTTGTAGCCAGAGGCTGCCAGGGCTGCCTTCGCTGCCGCAACGTCACGCTGGTTACCAGCTGCAGAGTCTAGGGCTCCCACGAAGATGGAAGGGATCGGCCCGCCCGGGCGCACCGCGCCCTCACCGGCAAGCGCCACAATCTTGTCGTAATCGACACCGAGTTTCACAGCCTTCAGGAAGTCTGGATTGCTGGTCCACTTATTGACGCCAGAATTCTGGTTCAGGAAGAAGAAAATCATGTAGCGCGAAGCGTTACTGACAATGTTCACATCGGCGTTAGCCAGCTCCGCCACCTGATCCGGGTTCAGATCAAGCGCCACCTGCGACTCACCCTTTTCGATGTTCAGCTTCTGCGTTGGGCCCTCAACGTTGCGCAGCACGATTCGCTCGTAGGCTGGCTTGGCACCCTTGTAGTTTTCGTTAGCGGTCAGCACAACCTGTTTAGCCGCATCGAATGACTCCAAAACGTACGGACCAGAGCCGGCAGACTCTTTGTTGAGGAAAGCTTCCGCCGCATCGCTCTCATCGGTTGTGCCCCCGTTTGCTTCAACAACCGCTTTATTAACCACGCTGAGCGCCCCGTTTGGCAGGATGAACGGCAGCTCTGGCTTCGGCTCTGGACTGGTGATAGTCAGGGTTTTGTCGTCGACCTTCGCAATGGTGAGGCCCTCCAGCAGGAATGACGGGTTGCCCTTCACACCCTGCAAACGCTGTAGCGAGAACACCGCATCGTCAACGGTGATCGGGGTGCCGTCAGAGAAGACGTTTCCCTCTTTCATGGTGAGCGTCATCACGGTGTTGTCTTCGTTCATGGTGTAGCTTGCCAGTCCGTCGACAGGGGTGGTGACGTCTGAACCCTCAAAGGTCAGCAGGGTTTCATACATAGCTTTCGCAATGATCTGCCCTGTTGTCTCATAAGAGCGGTTTGGGTCTGCGGTCTTGAGGTCGAATGAGGCATCAACAACAAGTGATTTGGCGCTTGCTGCCTGCTCACCCCCAGAGTTCGCACCGCCCGCGCAAGCCGTTAGTGTCAGGCTCGCAGCGGTCACCGCGCCGACCACAGCCAACGCGCGTTTCAAAGAAAACTTCATCGATTTCTCCCATCACTTAGCAGTTTGGAAAGCACCATCCGCAGAGGGATCCACGGATTATCCTTAAAATTACCAAGGAAGCGATATAGTTGCCACAAAAAAGCTAAAATAGATACAATTTATCCGTTTTATAGCGCTTATAACGCAATAAGTTCCAAGAAGTAAAGACAACTCTAAGATTTTCTGGAAAGAATGACAATGCAACTCGATGACACCCACATCAAAATGCTCGATTTACTGCGCCAGGATGCCCGGCTATCAATTGCGGCGCTCGCGGAAAAGCTGAAAATCTCTCGCTCCAACGCCTACCAACGCTTTGAAGCGATGCAAAAAGCGGGGGTTATCACCGGCTCCACCATCGCAATCGATTTCAACGCCGCCGGTGTTGGAGTCGCCGCGCTAATTTTCGTTTCGCTCGATCAAAACCGCTGGGAAGAATTTCGCGAGCAGCTGCACGAGCTGCCGGAGTTGGAGTATTTCGCGGTCATCACCGGCAAATACGATTGCATGCTGCTGGTTCGTACCGCAAGCGTTGCCGGAGTGCACAAACTCGTCACCAGCACCATTTCTAAGTGGAGCGTCATCAAGGCAACCGAGACGGTTTTCGTCATGGATGAGGGCTGGTCGCGGGTAGACATTGAGGAGAGCATGCAAAACGCGGCCCTTGGCGCGCTGCGCCTCAACTCTTCCGGCATGACCCGGTTTATCCGCACCCGCTAAGCGGCCATCCCCTGCTGCACCCGGCAAGCTGACCCTGCTGCACCCCGCAGGCTCGCCAGGCCCCCGCAACTAACACGCCATGCGGCCAGCGCCCGCGCAACTAACACGCCATGCGGCCAGCGCCCGCGCAGCAACGCTAGCGCGCGTACTCCTCAATAAACCGCCCCAGCACCAAATGGCTGGCGCGCACATCAACACCCTGCACCGCGGCAATCAAATCTTCCATTTCTGCCGGGTCAAAATAACCGTGATTTGCATAGGCGCGGATCCGCCCAACTAGCGCTGGCGCATCCAGCTCTGGGTGAAACTGCGTCGCGTAAACATTGGCGCCAATCCGAAACGCCTGTACCGGACAGTTATCACTGGTTGCGAGCACCGCAATATGATCTGGAACCTGGCTTAAAGCTTCTTTGTGGCCTACGTAAGCATGGAACTCGGTGGGGAGCTCTGCAAAGAGCTTATCGATTTTGCCGGCTGCCGTTTGCCGCACAAGGGTTGCTTGGGTTTTTTCGCCGTGCTGCTGATCCACCACCGCTCCCTGATGTCTGCCTAGGGTTCCGACACCGTAGCAGATCCCTAAGAACGGTGAATCAAGTGCAACCACGGTGTCAAGCAGTTGCGCCAACTCCGCCTCGACGCGCTTCTCTGCGGCACTTTTGAGGTGGTCAGGCACGCTCACGGTAAACGGCGACCCCGCCAAAATGATGCCCGAATAGAGGCTCGGGTCAACTCCGCTGAGAGACCGTTGCTCGGCACGGTGCCATACCATCTCGTCGTCACGCAGACCGGTGAGCTGGCGGTATGATTCAACTTCCGGCAGCACAACTGCGTCGTCGTCGCGACTGGTTATCAACAGAAATGGCTTCATGTTTTCGAGCCTACTCGGTTTTCAGCTTAGAGCAATAGTTTGTTGCAGTATATTGCAGTTCGGCAGCATCTAGCGCCTGCTGCAGGAAGTCGCGGATGTCCTCCACCTCTGCCCTCGAAATACTGTGCTCGATGCCCGGGTATTCGCGGCTTGTGAGGGTTGTGTATCGCTCCGCCCAGCGCGCGGTCATCGCCATCGCCTCCTGGCTGATCACCGGGTCAGCGCTGTCGCGCCCCCAGAAAAGCAGCGGCCGCACCCGTTCCAGCTCGGTGTCTGTCGGCAGCGCTTCCGGAGCCACAAAACCGGAGCAGTTCACCCCCGCAAGAAACGCCTCCGGGTGCAGGCGCAGCAGTGATGTCACCATTACCCCGCCCTGTGAGAATCCCAGCAACGCAATCTGCCGTGGTGCTGCGCCGAGCGTTTCCCGCAGCTCGGCGATCCACCTCCACACGCTTCGCGCCGCCAGCACCGCGTTATGTTCCGCCTGCTGCGGGGTGACTCCCTGCGGCTGTAGCGACAGTGGAAACCATGAGTAGCCGTCGTGCGGCGGATATGCTGGCAGTGGCGCCCGGGGGCTGACGCACACGAACGGTGTTGGCAGTAGCGGCGCCAGCTGAATTAGGTCGCCCTCGTGTGAGCCCAGGCCGTGCATCAAAATCAGCAAAGGCTGCCCTGCGGTGAGCGCCGCCAAAGCGTGCGGTTGTGAGGCCGGCTGCCCTGCAACAGCCCACTGCATGTGAGCCGGGTTCAAACTTAAATCGCTCATTGTTCCCTCGCTTCTCGCACTTTTATTGTGTCACACGTCCGGGTGCTGAGCCACAGCAATCGCGGCACCAGGCAACCCACTGTGCCGCTTATTCCACGCCGTTCCACAGCGCTTTGAGGCTGAGGGTGGATCCGCCCGCCCCACCCGTACCCGCACCGGCCGCGGGTACCGCGGCAGCCCCGGGGGCCAGCACGGTCAGCTGTGCCGACATTCCCGGCCGCAAGCGCCCCGCTTCGTGCTCGATGCCGAGCGCCGCCGCCGGCACGCTGGTTACCGCCGCGAGCGCCGCCCCAAGCGGCACGCCCCAAGCGGTCACGTTATTCACAGCGCTCAGCAGCCGCAGGGTCGAGCCGGCGATACTTCCCGGGCTGCCGTCAGCGTTAAGCAGCCGCGGTAGACCGTGCTGCACCTGGACAGGCAGCGCACCAAGCACATATTCCCCGTCAGGCATACCTGCGGCAGCCATCGCGTCTGATATCAGGGCCACACGACCCGGCGCATTTTCAAACAGCAGTCGCACCATGCGCGGGTCGACGTGTTCGCCGTCTGCTATCACCTCCAAGGTGACCTCCGGGGTGTCAAACGCTGCCGCCACCGGTCCGGGCGCGCGATGTTGCAGCCCCGGCATCGCGTTAAACGCGTGCGTCAAAATCGTGGCACCGGCACCGAAAGCCGCGGCTGCGGTGCGGTAGTCGCATTCGCTGTGGCCAACAGCGACCCGCACCCCGGCGGCTACAAGCTGTTTAATGGCGGCCATGGCGCCAGGCAGTTCGGGCGCTATCGTAATCTGTTTCAGATACCCGCCACACGCCTCAAGCAGCTGCGAGATAACTTCCGGGGTGGGGTGACACAGGAGCTGTGGATCATGCGCTCCCCGCCTTTCGGGAGCTAGAAACGGACCCTCCAGGTGAATCCCCACGAAACGGTCATCGCTGGCGCACAGCTCAGCTGATGCTCGGGCTCTGTCGCACAGGGCCTCAAGGTTGGCGGTAACCAGAGACACAATCAGCTTTTGGGTGCCGCCCTGCTGGTGTGCAGCAGCGATACGGGAAGCCACGGCGGCGCGATCCACCGCAGCTGCAATTTCGTCAAAGGCGTGACCGCCACCGCCGTGCACGTGCATGTCAATAAAAGCCGGTGCGACAATGGCGTCGCTGAAATCAACCACGGTGTCTGCTGCGGGCGGGGTGCCGACCCCGATTGCCTGGATTTTTCCGTCGACCACTTGCAGCCAGGCGTTGCGCAGCGGTTCATCACGGCTGGCGCGCGAATCTTGCGGCAGCAAGTCACAATACAGCTGCCCCGCCAACACTACTGCCATCTTCAGCCCTCTTTCGCTATCTGCTTTGCACCGCGTGCTGCTTACGCAATCAATTATGCGGCAAGTAGCGGCTGGTTTGCACCCACAGTGACCGCGGCCTCAATTTCGGGGGTGACTACGATTTCGCCGGCCACTTCTGCCTGCACCGCCGCAGCAGACCAAGCCACAGCGTCGTGCAGCATGGCTTGCAACACGGCTTCGTCTTGCAGCGGGCTCGGTTGCGCTAGAAACTTGCGGGCGCAGGCTGCCACCGCGGCATCTCCTGCACCGGTGGTGTTACCCTGAATCACATATCCCAGCTTGGCGTGGCGATAGCCGTTTTTAGTCACCGCCATCATACCGTCGGCGCCGAGCGACACCAGCACCATTTCAGCCCCGAGCTGCAGCAGTTTTTGCGCGCCCTCAAGCGGGTCAGAGAGACCGGTCGCTTCCGCCAGCTCGCGGGCGTTTGGTTTCAGCATTTCGGCGCCGGCACGTGCCGCATCCAGCAGCGCCGGGCCGCTGACGTCGACGATTGTGTGCACCTTCAGCTCCTGCGCAGCCTGCACCAGTTTGGTGACCATATCTGCCGGAGTTTGCGGCGGCAAAGAACCGCTTAAAACAAACACCTTCGCGTTTTGCATGGCCGCGATAACCGTTTCTTCCAACACCTTCCACTCGGCTTTACTGTAAGGGTTGCCGACCTCATTGATGTTGGTGGTCTCGGTATCGGTTACCAGCACCACTGCGCGACGGGTTTCTCCGGCAACTGGCACTGTTTGAAAAGGCACATGCAACGAATTAAGAGAATCCTCAACCTGCTTCCCGGTGGCACCGCCAAGAGGCAAAATCTGGGTTACTTCCTGCTGCGCTGCCGCAAGAATCCGCGTCACGTTTACCGCTTTACCGCCCGGCAGGCTGATTGGCTCCCGCACCCGATGTGTCTCTCCAAGCTGCAGCTCGGGCACGTGATAGGTGATATCGAGCACTGGGTTTGGGGTAAAAGTGAGAATCATGGTGTTTTCTTCCGTGAAGTTGTACGGCCGGCAGCGACCGAATCCTGGTGTTAATCACACACAGCATGCTATAAATTATGCTGCCGGAGTAAGATTTCTACTGCTGATTATATCCACAAGCGACCGGTCCCGGTTCCCAGTTGCGACCCTTCGCGTTTCACCAGACCAATCCTCGACCATTCCCCAACCGCTGCTATCTAACAGTACAATATTGTCTAAGCATATGCTGCAGTTTGCTTAATATGCTACTTTGCACATCTATCTGACAGCATCAATGGAGTACTCAAGTGACAGATAACGCTGCGAGGCGGGGCACCTCCACCTCTGCTTTAGTTTTGGAACGTCAGGGCATTGAGGTGGTGGCCGAGACTGACCGCACAGCACACCCGCGAGATCTTTTTTGGCCTTGGTTCGCAGCTAATATTTCAGTTTTTGGCATGAGCTACGGCACCTGGATTCTCGGCTTCGGCATCAGTTTCGTACAGGCAACCATCGTAGGTATCGCTGGCGCAATCATCTCATTCATCTTGTGCGGGCTGGTGGCAATCGCAGGTAAGCGTGGATCCGCCCCCACCATGGTACTCAGCCGCGCTGCTTTCGGGGTGCACGGTCAGAAACTACCCGGCATCATTAGCTGGATAGTTTCAATTGGCTGGGAAACAATCCTTGCAATTCTCGCGGTTTTGGCAACCGCTACTGTGTTTGAGGCGCTCGGGGTCGGTGTTGGCACTGAACTGAAGATTCTAGCCTCCGGAGTAATCGCGGCTTTGATTGTTACGGCTTCGGTGCTGGGCTACCACACCATCATGAAGCTGCAGTCAATTCTGACCTGGGCGACCGGCATCATGACGCTACTGTTCTTGGCACTGGTGCTACCAAGCGTTAATTTCGCCGCGGTTTTCAGCATTCCGCACGGCAGCCTCGGGCAAACGCTGGGTGCTTTCGCGATGGTGCTCACCGGTTTTGGGCTGGGGTGGATCAACATCTCCGCAGACTGGTCACGCTACCAGAGCCGCACCGCCTCCGACCGTTCCATCGTGTTCTGGAACACTCTGGGAGGCGCAAGCGCCCCGGTGCTGCTGGTGGTTGCTGGCTTGCTGCTGGCTGGCAGCGACAGCAGCCTACTAGACAAGATTGGCAGCGATCCTGTAGGCGCACTGACACTGCTGCTACCGAGCTGGGCGCTGATTCCATTCTGGCTCACCGCGGTGCTCAGCCTGATTTCTGGTGCGGTGCTCGGTATTTACTCTTCCGGTCTCACCCTGCTGAGCCTCGGTATTAAGTTGCCACGCCCGGTTGCTGCGGGCATTGACGGCCTGCTCTTGACCATCGGCACCATTTACGTGGTGTTCTTTGCGCCAGACTTTAAGGGCCCGTTCGAGTCGTTCCTGCTGACCCTCGGGGTGCCGCTGGCTGCATGGGCTGGCATCATGATTGCAGACACCCTGCGCCGCAAGCGGGAATACGCCGATGCCGAGCTGTTTGACCCGCAGGGTCGCTACGGCGCCTTCGACTGGATTTCTCTGGGCACCTTCGTCACCGCGATTGCTGTGGGCTGGGGCATGGTTGTGAATCTGCCGTGGCAGGGCTACCTGATGGAGCCGCTGCGACTGGCATTCTACAATGAAGCCGAGGGCTACTGGGAAGGCGATTGGGGTTACGCTAACCTCGGCATTCTGTTTGCTCTGGTATTTAGCTTCCTGGTAACCTACTTCGCCCGCGCCGGGAAGATTCGCCGCCAAGAAGCACAATCATGAATCCTCACAACCGCTGGCTGGTAATCGTCGATCCGCAAAACATTTTTGCGGCGACTGACTCACCCTGGGGTTCACCGTTTTTTGCGGATGCTTGGGGGCGGATCGCGGAGCTCGCTCCCCTGTTTCCGGGGCGGATCGTGATAACCAGGTGGCTGCCCACCGCACCCCGCAACACCAGCTGGGGTACCTATTTTCAGACCTGGGAGTTTGCGGATCGACCCGCAACGGATCCCCTGTTTGACCTCACTCCGGAGGCAGCCGCGCTCGCTGCGGCGACCGGGGCGCAGCTGCTTGACACCCCGAAGTTCGGTAAATGGGGGGAAACGCTCAAGCGGCTCGTCACCGCCAACCTGGCTGCCGGCACACCGGAGCTCGTCGTCACCGGGGTTGCAACCGACTGCTGTGTGATTTCAACGGTTTTGCCGGCGCTTGATGATGGCTGCTACGTCACGGTTGTGCGGGATGCGGTTGCTGGATCCACCGCCGCAAATAATGCCGCAGCGCTACAGGTTTTGGAGCTTTATGAACCGATGGCGCGGCTGGTGTCTAGTGCCGAACTGCGCGCCGAGCTCGACGCCGCACGCCGTGACGGCCAGAATGCTGAGCCGGGCGGTGAGCCGAAAGCTGAGCTAGCTGGTGAAAATGAAGGGATGCAAGGATGATTATCGCGTTTTCTATCGCGCCCAGCGGGCCCGCGCCGGGGCGCCCCGAGAAGGCCGGCGGCTCGGTTTCTGACGCGGTCGCGCAGGCGGTGAAGGTGGTGCGCGAGAGTGGTTTGCCGCACCGCACCAGCTCGATGTTTACTGAGATTGAGGGCGAGTGGGACGAGGTGATGGCGGTTATCAAGCGCGCCACCGAGGTGGTGCTGCCATACGGATCGCGGGTGTCGCTGGTGATGAAGGCGGATATTCGCCCCGGTTATGAGGGCGAGATTACCGGCAAGCTGGAGCGGCTAGAGCGCGCCATCGACGAAATTTCCTAGCTGCTGCTGGCTGCCGGACGGTACCGCCACCCAGCGTGATGGACGCACACGGCCTAGCCGGGTCTCCACCCGCGCCCCGCACACAACCTAACTCTGCTCGCGCACAGCCGTCTTATCTGCCGCGTCTCCGGCGCCTGCTAGGCAGCGAGGTGGGTGTTGTAGAACTGGCGCAGCTGCTGGCTTTTCAGCGCCACAATGTCGTCCCACTGCTCCTGGGTTGTGGAGCTGTCGGCAAAGTCGCTCGGCACTTTAAAAACTCGGATTGGGGTGTGGAAAACCTCGGCGGTTTTCAGGTAGGCGTACACCTCCATGTCGCACAGGCTGGCGCCGAGCTCGGCGATGTGCCTCCGTTGTGTGTCGTCTTGGACGAAAACGTCGGCTGTGGCGATGGTCGCGGTCGGAATGCCGGTGAGATGTTCACCAGTGAGGGCTGATCCACACTTCAAAAGCGGCGAAGGCAGCGAGAAGTCGTGCTGCACGGCGCCGGTGACCTCAACCACGGTGTCTAAATCGTGGGCGTCTCCGACAATACCGGCGGTGCCGAGCACGGTAATCTGTTCGAAGGGCGCCTCCTGCTGCCATGCGGTGGCAAGCTCGGCTGCGAGAGCGGTTGCCGCATTAACTTTGCCGACACCGGTGATCAGGTGCGGCACGTCACCGAAGGCACTCGCCTCGTCGGCATGCGCGAAAACCAGGAGTTCTTTAGCTTGTGCTGTCACGATTGCCCAGTCTAGCGCACCTGCCTGCAATCTGGCTCTGCGTTATCTACAACCACAAATAAAACTTAAAATAAAAACGTTATTTTTACGCGTTTTTCACTGTTTTTCACTGTGCTAAATTAAGTTTTGTAAGGGAATGTCTCATTGACAGAGCATACCTTCTCGAAACTAATGACCAACGTTCAAAGGAGACACCAAAGATGTCAAACTCAGACAAACCATATGTAGTGTTGCAGGTTGTGCTAAAAGAAAAATTCTTATCTGCCGGGTCCGGCAACTTAGGCGAACTGGAAAATGTGATTAATGAACAAGCTGCGAAAGGGTATCGCTTACACACTATAACCACTGCGTCCGGAGGCACGAAAGGATTCGCTGGCGGCGATCGGATTCAAGCAACAATGGTTTTCGAACGCATCTAAAGTGTCTACCGAGCAGCAAAGCCCGGAACATCCAAAACCGGGCGCGCTGCTAACACAAGATGGGCAGACACACTTCACGTGTATCTGCCCATCTCGCCACCGCTACGGTGCCTTAAGAAAGCGCCCGCAGCAGCTAAAATGCCTAGAACGCTGAGTGGCCGGTCAGCGCGCGGCCGATAATCAGCGCGTGCATCTCGTCGGTGCCCTCGTAAGTGCGCACTGACTCCAGGTTCGCCATATGGCGCATTACCGGGTAGTCGCTGGTGATGCCGTCGCCACCGAGCAGCGCGCGGCAGGTGCTCGCGATCTTGATTGCTTCGCGCACGTTGTTGAGCTTGCCGACGCTAATCTGGTTGTGGTGCAGCTTGCCTGCATCCTTCAAAGTGCCGAGGTAGTGCGCCAGCAGCAGACCCTTTTCGTACTCCACAAAGCAGTCTGCCAGCTTGCCCTGCACCAGCTGCTTCGCGCCGATTGGGGTGCCGAAGGTTTCGCGGCCATTAACCCGCTCCAGCGCCACCTCCATGCAGTTACGCGCAGCGCCCATCACGCCCCAGGCAATGCCGTAGCGCGCCTCGCTGAGGCACTTAAACGGCGCCTTTAGGCCCTCTGCCTTTGGCATCATCGCGTCCAGCGGCAGACGCACATCGGTGAGGGTGATCTCGGTCTGCAGCGATGCCCGCATCGACAGCTTGTTCTCAATCGCTTCTGCCTTGTATCCCGGGGTGGTGGTTGGCACCACGAAGCCACGCACTACGCCGTCTTCGTCTTCGGCCCAGATTACCGCCACGTCAGCAATGGTGCCGAGGCCGATCCACCGCTTCTTACCGTTGATAACCCACTCGTCGCCCTCGCGGCGGCACTTGGTAATCATGGTTGCAGGGTCTGAGCCGCCCTGTGGCTCGGTGAGACCAAAGCAGCCGATTTTCTCGCCGCGGCCCATGGCAGGCAGCCAGGTTTCTTTCTGCTCTTCAGATCCGAATTTGTGGATCGCGCCCATCGCAAGTGAGCCCTGCACGCTGAGCATGGTGCGGAAGCCTGAATCAACCGCTTCAAACTCCATCGCAACCAGGCCGTAAGCGACTGAAGATGCGCCTGCCAGGCCGTATCCGTCCATGTACATGCCGAAGAAGCCAGCCGCGCCAACCTCAGACACCAGCTCTACCGGAAGGCGGCGGTTTTCGAAGTCACGCTCGATAATCGGCTTGATTTTGGTCTGCGCAAACTCGCGTGCCTTGAGCTGCCACTCACGCTCTTCGGGAGTAACCAGCGTAGCAACGTCAAAGAGATCGTCAATTGCGGTCATTTTTCTTCTTTCTGTTCGGTGTGGTTTGTTTCAAGCTTGGATTTACTGCTGCGCGCTGCCCAGGTCGCGAGCGGCAGCTGATTCTGCGGCGGCTGCACTAGCGACCGAGTCAGCCGCAGCCGAATCGGATGCAGCAGCGGCGGCAGCATCGGCGGCTGCACCACCAGCACCAGCATCAGTGGCAGCGGCAGGCCGCGGCAGCCAGTCTGCGCCCTGATGCTGCGCTAGGAACGGCGGCGCCAGGTGGTAAGTAGCAGGGGTTTTATCGAGCGAAATCGGGTTTGCGACGGTCTTCACGATGGCCTGCTCGCCCTGCGCAGTCACCACCGAGTGCGACACCACCGGGTTTAGCCCGAGCTCGGCAGCGTAGGCGATCGCCTCACCCACACTGTTTACCTTGCCCGCGGGAATCGTCAACCGCGCGCACCCGGCAACCCACTCGTTAATCGGGGCTGTCTGCAGCTGGCGCTCAATCGTTTCGCGCAGCTCCCGTCGGTTAGCAACGCGCGCCTCATTGGTTTGGAATTTCGGATCGCTTCCCATCTCAGGCACACCCAGGAGCTCAGCGAAGCGCGCAAACTGCCCGTCAGTGCCGATGGCAACCGCGAGACTCTCGCCGTTTACCGTGAAAGTTTCATACGGCGCAATAGAGGGGTGAGCGTTCCCGAGACGCTTCGGTGACAGCCCCGTTTCAAGCGTTGAGCTTGCCTGGTTTGCCAGCGCCCCGAGCAAAGACCCGAGCAGCGAAATTTTAACGTGTTGCCCCTTGCCATAGCAGCTGCTGCCCGCGGTATCACGGGCTCGCAAAGCCGCTTGAATCCCAATCACCGCGTTCAGCCCGGTGATGATATCAACCAGCGCCACCCCAACCTTGCTCGGCTCGGAATCCGGGCTGCCGGTGATGCTCATCAAGCCACCAACTGCCTGCACCAAAAGATCGTAGCCTGGCAGCGCCGCGCCTTCCTTATCGCCAAAACCGGAGATTGAAGCGTACACAACCCCCGGATTCAACGCGGCAACCGTGTCATAGTCGAGCCCAAACTTCGCCATCGTGCCGGGCTTAAAGTTTTCAATCACCACATCGGCGGTGGCGGCGAGCTCTTTCGCCCGCTCCAAATCTTGCGGATTACGTAAATCAAGCGCGATGGAGCGCTTCCCGCGGTTCGCGCTCACAAAATAGGTGCTCTGCCCCGCCGCATTGACCGGCGGCACCCAGGCGCGGGTACCGTCACCGTCAGGGCTTTCGATTTTAATAACATCGGCGCCGAAATCTGCCAGCAGCATGGTGGCGTAAGGCCCGGCAAGCACTCGTGAAAAGTCGGCAACTCTAATGCCCTGCAGCGCTCCCGCCGCGCCTTGCTGGTTCGCCTTGCTTTCCATAGGGCTCCTTCAACCTCTGTAGTGTCGCGCACTGGCCTCGCAAACGACCAGAATGCTCTCTGTTTTAGTCTACCCTAACAGCCGCGAGATAGTATGCCAGAATAGTGTGCAAAACACCATACCGAAATAGCTAAAATATAGTTTTCCACATAGGTGCGTGGATCCTCGCGGCCGCCTCAAACCCGCACCGCAAAACAAGGTCACCCGCTATCTCTGCTGCCGCTTAATCCGCGCCAGGCGAGCCTAGTGCTGGGTGCAAGCAAGCACTGCCCAGTGCAGCGAGCACCACCGATGTGGAACCTAATGCAGCGAGCACACCACCGATGTGGAACGCTGCACCTAGTGCAGCAAGAACTGCTTCGAATCCTGTGCCGGCACACCCCCGACAGCGACCAGCAGGTGATAAGCTGCGCCTTCACCCGCAACCGGCTCCCGTTCCTGCAAGTCGCAAGTGTCGGCTGCTGACTTCGTGCGATCCCACTGCAATGGCGCCGTTTTCAGCTTCTGCCCCGGTTGCAGCTGCACCAAGCGGTCATCAGCTTCCAGTTGACAGTCAGTTGACAACCACACGGTTTCAGCTCCAGCCTGCACCTCAAACACCATCTGCGAGGTGCCCAGGTTCTTCACGCACGGCTTCTCGCCGGTATTCTCAATACTCAACGACAACTGTGGCAGCTCTCCCGCGGCATAGCTGTCTTTATCGGTGTGCGCAACAACCTGCAGCTCGCCCGCGCCGCACTCTGCTTGATTGTTTAGCTCTGCGTTGCGGCTAGAGTTAGGGTCAAACGCAGTGTCTGGCAGCCGCACCTCTTCGCCATCGAGCGGACCCGAGCTGCGCTGTGAAGAAACCCAAATCAGCAGCAAGCCCGCCAATAACAGCACCGCGCCAATCGCGACAAAGGCGCGCCGCTGCCGCACTTGTTTCGAGGTCTTCGGTGTTGCCTGATCCATCACAGCTCCCGCTACAGAGTTTTCATCATTCGAGTGTTACCAAGTGTATTAGGTTTCACCCGCGCCAAGTCTAAGAATTCCGCAATGCCCTCATCATGCGACCGCAGCAGCTGCGCGTAAACATCAGCCGCAATCAGCTCCGGCGCTTCGCCGATCGGCTCAAAACCGTGCCGCCCGAAGAACTCCGTCTCAAACGTCAAACTCACAATCTGCCGCACCCCGAGCTCGCGCGCTTTCTGCTCCAGCGCCAACAGCAGCTTGTGCCCGACGCCTTTGCCGCGGGCGCTCTCCACAACCGCGAGGGTGCGCACCTCCGCGAGATGCTCCCACATCACGTGCAGCGCCCCGAACCCCTGCAGCATGCCGTCGGCGGTTTCTGCCACCAAAAACTCGTGGGTCGTCTCATACAGTGCCACCAAATCTTTGCCGAGGAGGATCCGCGCCGCCACAAACGGCTCCATAGCAGCCGCAATTTTCGGAATATCACTGGTTTTTGCGGGACGCACCGTCACCGCCAGGGTCGCTGCGGTCATCGCTTAAATCTCAAGCCCGTAAATATTTGGTTCGGGAACGAGGATCACCCCAAACTCGGTCTGCACCATACTCACAATGTAGCGAGCCAGCTCCGCCACATCCGCGGCAGAAGCCCCGCCGCGGTTGGTGATCGCGAGCGTGTGAAAATCACTCACCGCCGCGCCCGACCCCGGCAACCGGAACCCGCGGCGCACTCCGGCATGCTCAATCAGCCAGGCGGCAGACAGCTTCACCTGCGGCTCCTGCCGCGGTTCCGTCCAGGCGGCACCCGCATCTGCGCCCGCCACACCGCCGGGCGCCGCGGCGCCGTAGTCAGCATCAGCGCCAGAATCCGCAGCGCCGCCAAAGCCCGCAGCGTCAGCACCGCCGAAACCCTGCAATCGCAGTTCCTCGCCGGCGGCAAGCTCCTCAAAAGTTGTCACCAGGTCACTCTCCCGCTGCTGCTGCATCGCAAAGCGCGGGGCATCAGCAGGCAGGGTGCGCGCGAATTTTTCAGTCACGATAGGGTTTGTGAAGAAGGATCCGCAAGACCAGCTATTGTGATCCGCCTCATTCAAAACCATCCCCTTGCGTGCCCGCACCTGCAACACCGCCCGGCGCACAGCCGTAAGCGGCACTGTCGCGCCGAGTCGCACCTCAAGCGCCTTTGCCAGCTGCGGGAAAACCACTGGCTGACTCTGCGGCTCCGGCTGCGCACTGTTGTCTTGCAGCACCAAATCAAGGCTCAAAATCACAGCTTCGTAGCCCTGTTTCAGAATAGAATCGCGGTAGCTGAGGTGCAAATCGGCGGCCGCAATCTCGCGCACCTGCCCCCAGTCGCGGTCGTACCAGGTAACACTGTCGAGCACCTGCGCCACCTCACCGCCGTAGGCGCCAATGTTCTGCACCGGCGCGGCCCCGGCAAGCCCCGGGATGCCAGAGAGCATCTCGATACCCGCATACCCCTGCTGCACACTCCACGCAACCAGTTCGTCCCAGTCATGCCCAGCCTGCACTCTCACCCGCACTTTGCCGGCGGGCAGCGTCACATCGGGCACAACCTCAATTCCGGTGTTACGCACTAGCAACACTGTGCCGGGGTAACCCGCGTCACTCACCAGGGTGTTGGATCCGCCGCCTAAAAGCAGCCAGTCTTCACCACTGTCCCACAGCGCAGCGGCGTGCTCCGCCAGCTCGGCTGCGGTCTCAGCCACGAGCAGCCGCTCGAAGCCGCCGCCGACACGCATCGTGGTGAGTTCCGCGAGAGAGGTGACATCCGCCAACTCGGCGCCGGTTTTTGCGGCACTGTCTACTCGCGGGGTTTCATCGGCGGCAAACTCTGGTGGTGCGGGGGCAAGGGGAGCCTCGGCGGTGCTATCCAACGCGGGGCCCGCGCTCGGCAAATCTGCCGGATACTTGGTCGGCTCCGGCCGCGATGCGAAAAACCGGGCGAAGAACCCGCCAGAGTTATTTGTGTGCCCCGTCATTATGCTGCTTCCGGCCGGAACTGCACCAGCATTTGGGCTTTAGCGAGCACGGTTTTTTCGGCGTACACCACGTTGAGGTTGAGCTGCGCGGTGCGCTGCTCCGGGTCGAGCGCGGCAACCGTAGCGGTCACTGTCACCTCTGCTCCGGTGTGCGGATCCACCACCACAGGGCGCGTAAATCGCGCCTGGGTATCTAACACGAATCCCGCCCCGCCAAGCCACTCAACAACCGGGCTGGTGGCGGCACCAAGAGTCAGCATGCCATGTGCTAAGACCCCTTCAAGGCCAACGCTCGCGGCAATATCGTCGCGGTAGTGAATGGGGTTAAAATCTCCTGAGGCTCCCGCGTAGCGCACTAGACTGTCGCGAGTGAAGGTGTAGCTCGTGGTTGCCACCACATCACCGACCGCGAGCGCATTAAAGTCTGGAGTGTGCATGCTACTCTCCTCTCACAACCAGTGTCGAAATTGCGGTTACGACGTGCTCTCCGGCGGCATCGGTGATGTAACTGCTGGCGGTCACCATCGAATTGCCACCGAGCTGCTTCACCGCGGTCACGGTCATCACCGCGGTAAGCTCATCGCCGGCAACAATCGGGCGAGTGTAGGTAAAACGCTGGTCTCCGTGCACCACGCGTGAAAAGTCTACGCCTGCTTCGGGGTCAGCCAGGAGCTGCGCCAGGGTTGCTTCCTGCACGACCACGGGGAAGGTTGGCGGGGCTACCAAGTCAACATAGCCCGCCTGCTGCGCAGCTGCGACACTGTGATGCACGGCCGCGGTGCTCTGCACCGCACGCGCAAACTCCCGAATTTTTTCACGCCCAACTAGATAGGGCGTTGTGGGCTCGTAACTGCGCCCGGCAATCTCTGCATTCACCATGTTTAGATTTTAATGCAAAGAGGTGGCTACGAGGCATAGAAACCTCTGTTGCTACCCATAATATTCAACTCAGCGGAACAGTGTTGGCAGATTTTAGCCACCAGATACCCACAGTTGCATATCCTGCGGTTACTTTTCCTTTCACAGGAACCACTGCTGACAAAATCTGTCCGTCATCTGCAACAAGTACAATCGATTCCGGCAACGCTGCCAAGTAGCGTATTTCGTGTTCGCTCTGTTTGCCTTGCAACGCAAATAGTCGCTCGTCTAACGCAGCATCAATTTCAGCGCTGTTCGTGAGGTTTGAAATGTTTACGTAACCGTCTGCGGCGGCTTCGGTGTTATCTAGCGGATGTGCTACAGGGGGGGCAAAAGTCACGGCTATAAACAAAGCTGCAACCGTTGCAAGCAGTTTCTTTAACATAGCGCAATAATCCTTTCGGCACCAGCGATTCCGTTATGCAACAGTTTATGTAAACCATACGGCGTGGTCAAGACCTCTTCCGCTAGACTTAACTTATGTCTCGGATTCGTAAAGTGCTTATTGCAAACCGCGGTGAAATTGCGGTTCGTATCATTCGCGCCGCTCACGACAGCGGTATCGCTTCGGTTGCTGTTTACGCTGACCAAGATCGTGACGCGCTGCACGCCAAACTGGCTGATGAAGCATACGCCCTAGAGGGTAGCACCAGTGCCGAGACTTATTTGGTGACACAAAAAATTCTTGACATTGCGCGACGGTCAGGCGCTGATGCGGTGCACCCGGGTTACGGTTTCTTGGCAGAAAACGCTGATTTTGCGCAGGCAGTGCTTGATGCTGGTTTGATTTGGATCGGCCCGTCGCCGGCTGCGATTAACCAGCTCGGCGATAAAGTGTCGGCCCGCCACGTCGCTGAGAAGGTGGGTGCCCCGCTGGCTGCGGGCACCAGCGACCCGGTTGCGGACGCTGATGAAGTTTTGGCTTTCGCTGACGAGGTGGGGCTGCCAATCGCTATTAAAGCGGCTTTCGGCGGCGGCGGGCGCGGCCTGAAAGTGGCTTACAAGCGAGAAGAGGTGGCGGAACTGTTTGAGTCTGCCACCCGCGAAGCAATCGCGGCTTTCGGGCGCGGTGAATGCTTCGTTGAAAAGTATCTTGAGAAGCCACGACACGTGGAGACGCAGTGCCTCGCGGACCAGCACGGCAACGTGGTTGTGGTTTCAACCCGTGACTGCTCTTTGCAGCGCCGCCACCAGAAACTTGTTGAAGAAGCTCCGGCGCCTTTCCTGACCGATGAGCAAATGCGGAGACTCTACGAGTCTTCAAAAGCGATTCTGAAAGAGGTCGGCTACGTTGGGGCGGGCACCTGCGAGTTTTTGGTGGCTCGCGATGGCACGGTGTCGTTCCTTGAGGTTAACACCCGGTTGCAGGTGGAGCACCCGGTTACTGAGGAGGTCACCGGCATTGACCTGGTGCGGGAGCAGTTCCGTATCGCCGAGGGTGGCGTCATCGACTATCCTGATCCGGTTACTCGCGGGCACTCTTTTGAATTCCGGCTTAACGGCGAAGACCCCGGCATGAACTTCCTGCCTGCTCCGGGGCGGATCACGCACTTCCGCCCGGCTTCCGGCCCGGGCGTGCGGGTTGATACCGGCGTTACCACCGGTGATGAAGTCTCCGGTGCTTTTGACTCTATGCTCGGCAAGCTGATTGTGACCGGCGCTACCCGTGAAGAAGCTCTGGAACGCAGCCGCCGCGCCCTCGCGGAGTTTGAGATTGCGGGGCTGCCGACGGTGCTGCCGTTCCACCGTGCGGTGGTTAATGAGCCGGCGTTTACCGCGGCAGACGGTAATTTTGGGGTTTACACCCTGTGGATTGAAAACGAGTTTAACAACACCATTGAGCCGTGGGAGGGTGAACAGCAGGAGCTGCACTCTGCTCAGCAACGGCAAACTGTGGTGGTTGAGGTTGAAGGTCGCCGCGTAGAGGTTGTAATGCCTGCGAGCCTGGTGGCTCTGGCAGATCAGGCGGTAACTCGTGGCCCTGCCCCGAAGCGTAAAGTTGGCGCAGCATTGGGCGCGGCCAGCGGTAACGATGTGGTGGCACCAATGCAGGCCACCGTGGTGAAAATCCCGGTTACCGAGGGTCAGCACGTCGCGAAGGGCGAGCTGGTTGCGGTGCTGGAGGCGATGAAGATGGAGCAGTCTATCTTTGCGCCGCACGATGGCGTAATCGCGAACATTGATGCGCCGGTGGGGCAAACCGTTGCGAACGGTCACCTGCTGCTGCAGATTCTCCCGGAGGAAGAAGCCTAAAAGCTGTGCGGCGTAAAACGTTACGTCGCACAGCAAAATAAAGCGGGAGGTGCCACCCTGGCCCCTCCCGCTTTTGCTACGCCGCGCCGCTTTTGCACGCTTCTTTTCATGTCACGGTGTGCGCGGTGTCCGCCGCGCCACACCGCTTCATCTAGCGCCGCGCGCTTCGCGCTGGGTCTGCCGCCTAAGCCTGCAGGTCTAGTTTTTCGTGCATCAGGTGCTGCGAGATCCACACCCCAGCAATTGCCAACAGCGGTGACAGTATCAGCAATAACACCGGCATGGTGGTGCTAGCCTCCTCCAACGCCTGAGTGTTACCGGTGAAAGCCCAGGTGAACTGGTCAATCAGGGTGCCGGAGGTGCTGAATCTACCAGTCGCGTAATTGTAAACCGGAGACACCAGATACAGCCCTAAACTTACAATCTGCACCGCCACGGTGTAAACAAAGTAGACGATTACCGGCCCCACAAAGCCGAGCCGCCCGATGCGCCCGTTGCCGCCAATAATAATTAGCGCCAGCGTGGTAGCAACGCTGAAAGCCGGGTAAACCAGCAGCAGCAACCCGAAGAAACCAGTCATAGCGGAAAGCTGCTTGATTTCGGCCGCGCCAAACACCTCTGCGGACAGCTGCGCCCATAAGTTACTGAACACTGTCACGCTAAGCAGCAGCCCCACCACAACCGCAAGCACTATCACAGCATACTGCACGAGGGTGATGTAAAGCAGCTTCGCGAAGTACAGTTGCCGCCCAGAAACTGGGATACTGTGCGTCCAGGTCGCATTTTTACTGCCGAAAGTGGTGAAGTAAAAATCGATGTAGAGGTACAGCTGCACCGCGAGCAGGTAGAGTGTTGCAGTGGCCAAAAGTGCCAGCACCGCCATCACCGGCATCAGGAAGCTTAACAGCAGTGACAGCAGCGCTGCGAGCACCGCAGCCCCGGTGATAATTAACAGTAAAAACCGGGTGCGAATAAAGTCATGCTTAAGAATTTTGCCGAACATTATGCGTACACCTCCTTAAAATACTCGTTCAGTGATTTTCCGGTGCGGGCACGAATCGCCTCCGCACTGTCATAAACCAACACTGCCCCGTGACGCATCAAGATCACATCGTCAAGCAGCGGCTCAATTTCATTGATTAAGTGGGTTGCAATCAGCAACGTTGCGTCAGGGCCGATAGCGCTGATGATGGTGCGTAGGATTGTCTCGCGGGCGAGCGGATCCACCCCACTAATTGGTTCATCAAGCAGGTAAACTTTGGCAGCGCGCGACATTGCCAGGGCAACCTGCACTTTTTCACACTGCCCCTTGGAGAGGGTACTGACCTTCACGTTCGGGTCAATTTCGAAGCGCTGCAGCATTTGCCGGCACAGTGCCTCGTCGAAGTCGGCGAAAAAATCACTGTAGTAAGCCAACAGGCTCTCAATCTGCTGCGACTGCCTAAAGTTTGGGTGGTCAGGCAGATAGCTGAGCTGTGCCTTGGTCGCGGCCCCGGGCAGCTCACCGTTAATTTTTACTATTCCTCCGCTCGGGTGCACAAACCCCGCCAGAGTTTTAAGCAGCGTGGTTTTACCGCAGCCGTTCTCGCCGAACAGCCCGACCACGCGCCCCGGATTGATATTAAGAGTAATATCGCGCAGCGCAAATCTTTGCCCATACTGCTTCGTGAGGTTAGTGATTTCAATCATCGCGATTCCACCTCTCTGTGAAAATTGTTTCTGCTTCTTGCTTAGTGACACCGGCCTGTTTCAGCTTGGTTACCGCGGCAGCCAAGATTTCCTGCGCGGTGCTGGTACGCAGCGCGGCGATGCGTTCTTGCGGCATCACCACAGTGCGGCCGCTGGTGCGCTCTGCACGGGTGTCGCCCAATCGATCTAACTCTGACAAAGCCCGCTGCACGGTGTTGGGATTAACCTGATAGATTAGCGCCAGGTCGCGTGTTGACGGAATCTTTGAGCCGCTCGGCCATTTCCCGGTAATAATCAAATACCGAAACTCAGTAACCAGCTGCTGCCAGATTGGTTGCGCATTATCAAACTCCATTGCCACCCTCCCTTCTGTATCATTGTATTAGTTACTTAATACAATGATACTTTGAAAGTGTGGTTCACGCAAGCGCGGACCCGCAGAGTCCAGAAAAACGCAGCGGGCCGCCAATCCGAAGATTAGCGACCCGCTGTGGTTAAGAAATAACCGGCTTTAGAAATCCATTCCAGCGGTTGGATCAGCGGCCGGCGCACCAGCCGGCTCTGGCTTCTCAGCCACAACAGCCTCGGTGGTCAGGAACAGGCCAGCGATAGAAGCCGCATTCTGCAGCGCTGAGCGGGTAACCTTAGCTGGGTCAAGAATGCCCTGCTCTACCAGGTTGCCGTACTCACCGGTTGCTGCGTTCAGACCGAAGCCTGGCTCCAGCTGTGATACGCGATCCACAACCACACCTGGCTCCAGGCCAGCGTTCAGCGCAATCTGACGCAGTGGCGCCTCAATCGCAGCTTTCACGATACGCGCACCAACAGCCTCGTCACCCTCAAGCGCCAGCTCACCAAACACGGTAGCGCCGGCCTGAATCAGCGCCACACCGCCGCCTGGCAGCACGCCCTCTTCAACCGCAGCTTTCGCGTTGCGGATAGCGTCTTCAATGCGGTGCTTGCGTTCTTTCAGCTCCACCTCAGTAGCAGCGCCAGCCTTGATAACAGCCACGCCGCCGGCGAGCTTCGCCAGGCGCTCCTGCAACTTCTCACGGTCGTAGTCGCTGTCGGTGTTTTCAATCTCGCGGCGGATCTGCGCGACGCGACCAGCAATAGCCTCTTCGTCGCCGCCACCCTGCACGATGGTGGTCTCATCTTTGGTGATGATAACCTTGCGTGCGGTGCCGAGCATGTCAAGGGTTGCGTTCTCCAGCTTCAGGCCAACCTCTTCAGAGATTACCTGGCCGCCGGTGAGGATAGCGATATCCTGCAGCATCGCCTTGCGACGATCACCGAAGCCCGGAGCCTTAACCGCAGCAGACTTGAAGATGCCGCGAATCTTGTTCAACACCAGAGTCGCGAGCGCTTCGCCCTCAACGTCTTCAGCAATCAGCACCAGCTGCTTGCCTGACTGCATAACCTGCTCGACAACCTGCACCAGGTCTTTAATGTTTGACACCTTGCTGTTTACAATCAGCAGGTATGGATCTTCGAAAACAACTTCCTGGCGATCCGCATCAGTCACGAAGTACGCTGACAGGTAACCCTTGTCAAAGCGCATACCCTCGGTGAGCTCCAGCTCGGTGCCGAAGGTGTTTGACTCTTCAACGGTTACAACGCCCTCTTTGCCAACCTTTTCGATTGCCTGCGCAATCAGGCCGCCAATCTCCGGGTCAGCAGCTGAGATAGAAGCGGTTGCCGCAATCTCTTCGGTGGTCTCAATCTCTTTAGCGTTGTTCAAAAGCTGGGCGCTAACAGCAGCAACTGCCTTTTCAATGCCGCGCTTGATAGCGATTGGATCGCTGCCAGCAGCAACGTTACGCAGACCCTCGCGCACCAGTGCCTGTGCCAACACGGTAGCGGTGGTGGTACCGTCACCGGCAACATCATCAGTCTTCTTCGCTACCTCTTTAACCAGCTCAGCGCCGATCTTCTCGTATGGATCGTCAAGCTCAATCTCTTTTGCGATTGACACACCGTCGTTAGTGATAGTAGGTGCGCCCCATTTTTTCTCCAGCACTACGTTGCGACCGCGTGGCCCGAGAGTAACCTTAACCGCGTCAGCGAGGATATTCAGACCGCGCTCCAGACCGCGGCGTGCTTCCTCATCAAAAGCAATCATCTTTGCCATTTATTTGTGCCTTTCATTCAGGTCAGAATCTTGTGTGGCGTGAAGCGAAGAAACGTTACACCACAGCATTAACTCAATTTTGACACCATCAGGCTGAGAACGCAAACAATTTGAGTGAAGTCGGCTCAAGTTTCGCTATGCGCGAATTTTATGGCACTTACTGTACCGCGCGATCCGCACCCACCTCAACGACCAAATCAGTACCGTAGTCAGCATAAGACAGATCAAAGCGCGACTCCACCCCGCCCAGCACCCGGGCCAGCGCAGCAGCATTAGCGGCCTGCTCCTGGTTACTGTAAATCACCGCGGTCACCGCCACATCCTGCGTCCTGGCATTACCCACAAAGGTCACCGCACCCCAGGCATTGGCGGTAATTTCTTCCCCAACGCCGCCAGCAAGCCCAGCTGTTAGAGTGCCATTAAGCACCGTAACCGTGGCCTCCGGGTTTACAGCCGGCTCAGGCTCAGGCTCCGGCTCAGGCTCCGCGGCGGTTTGCGCCCCCGCATCAGCAGCACCAGCCTGCGCAGCGGTTTGCTCCTGCTGCACCATGTCTTTAGCGCTCGAAAACACCGTGCTGTCAGCGCCCACGCGCATCAACCACAGCACCCCGGCAAGCGTGCACAGCAGAGTCAATGAGAAAACCAGCAGCGCCCAGCGACCAAAATGCCGCTGCCTGGGATCCGCCCGATGCGCACCAATTCGCGAGCCGCGCTTCCCGCCAACCGCAACCGCATCGAAACGATCACTCGGGAAATTCTGTTTTTGGCTCATCCGCTGTTACTCCTCACCTCGCCTATTCTAGCGAGTCAGGAGCATAAAAAGCGCGCGCCAAACCATCAAGCACAGCCGGCACCCGCGGCGCACCCACAAACAACCCAGTATCAGCAACTGACACCACACGCTGCTTCTTACCCGCTTCAGTCAGCGCAGTAGCCGGATGCACCGTCAACATCCCCTCCACGCCGCCGACGCTCTCCAAGCCTTTCTCCATTACCAGCAGAGTGTCGGGGTTAGCCTCAATCAAAGCCTCGTCATTCATCGGCCGCTGCCCCACCCAGTTAATCTCAGCCGCAACATCAGTCACGCCAAGAGATTTAAACAGGGTATCGATCCCGCTGCCCTCACCAAAGAGGTAAAACACTCCCTCGCCACGCATGTAAAGGAAAGCCACCCGCGGGCGGGTAGTAACATTCTGCAACCACGCAGTGATCTCCTGCTCCTTGGCTGCAATATCGTGACGCAGTTTCGCAATCAATTCAGGGGCTTTATCGCCGACACCCAAAAGATCGGCAATCTGCTGTGCCTGCACGTAGCTTGACTCATAGTCAGCCGCGTTTTCAACATAGACCACGGTCACCCCAGCATCGGCAAACTGATCCACCACATCAGTAGGACCAATCGTGCCGTCGGTAATCACCAGAGTCGGGTTGAGCGCCAACACGCTCTCAGCATCAACGCTGTGCCCGTTACGGGTCACAACCGGCACATCCTCCAGCTCCGGCACCACAGTTGAGACATCGCGGCCCACAATATTGTCGCCAAAACCAAAGGTGTAAACATAATCACCCACGGAGCCACCCAATGACAACGGCACGATCCGTGAGACATCTCGCACCTCGACCTGCTGATCACCCCCCAGCGTGTGGCTGGTCACGGTAACCGGCAGCTGTGGCTGCGGATTCTGCAAAAACGCCTCAATACGGGACTCCGGGAGTTTCACAACGGTTGGGCCGCTGTGGCTAACCGGATCCGCCAACGGAGTAACCTCGCTCAGCGGCGGCAATACGACGCTTTCCTGTGTCACGTGCTCGGAGCCAGCAGTGGCACAACCGGCCAGCAGCAACAGCGCAGCCGCGCCCACAGTAAATTTTCGTAACGAGCGTAAGGCTCCCACCCGCATCAGGCACCTCCGGAATAGTTTCAGATGAATTTCACCAATTAGTTAGCGTACCCTAAGATAGAACTGATTGGAATAGCAGCACCCAGCATCCTCGCCCTGCAGGTGGGCTGCTCACTCTAAAATTTCGACAGAAAGTCAGCATGAACAGCTCCACGCAGGCAAAACCTCGCACAGTGCGCGCCACACTGCTGTCGCTGCTACTGCTCGTACTGCTCGCGGCGGCAATGGTGGCTTCGGCGATGACCGGGCAGCTGCACATTAGCCCCGCCGAGGTTTTCGGTGCACTGTTTCACAATCTCGGCGCCACCTGGCTGCCACTGCCGGAGCACCCTGCAGGCTATGAAACCCTGTGGAGTGTGCGGTTTCCGCGACTTGTAATGGCCGCGTTGGTCGGCGGCGCACTGGCGCTATCTGGGCTTTTAATGCAGGCAATTTTCGGCAACCCCCTCGCGGAGCCCGGTATCGTTGGTGTTTCCAGCGGCGCGGCACTCGGAGCAGGTGCCTGCATTGTGCTCGGCTTCACCTTCCTCGGCAGCTGGACCATTACCCTCTTCGCTTTCACCGCGGGCTTGCTCGCAACACTGCTGGTTTACGTGATGAGCCGCTCCGGGGGCAAAACTGAGGTTGTCACACTGGTTTTGACAGGGATCGCGGTAAACGCGGTATGCGGTGCCGGTATCGCGTTTCTGACATATCTCGGTGACACCGCGAGCCGCGAGCAGCTGGTGTTTTGGCAGCTCGGCAGCATCGCCGGCAGCCGCTGGAACCAGATTGGTATCGCGCTGCCGATTCTTGCGGCTGCTCTCTGCTGCGTCTTTTTCATCGCTAAAAAGCTTGACCTGCTGTCGCTCGGCGAGCGCAACGCACGGCACCTCGGCGTCAATGTGGAGGCACTGCGCATTGTCGCAATTGTGCTGGTGGCACTGGTTGTTGGCGTGGCGGTTGCCTTCACCGGCATTATTGGCTTCGTGGGGCTCGTGGTGCCGCATCTGATGCGCATGATTCTCGGTCCGGCGCATCTACCGCTGGTTATCACGAGCACCATCGGCGGCGCCCTGCTGCTAACCCTGGCAGATTTAGCGGCGCGCACCCTGGTGCCGCTCACAGATTTGCCAATCGGCATGCTCACGAGTCTGCTCGGCGGCCCGTTCTTCTTCTGGCTGCTACGACGCACCCGGAAGCACGCAGGAGGGTGGGGATAAATGTCTGCTGCGACGATTATTCCGGAACCGCTGGTTCCCGGCGAAACCGTGTGCGTGGCACGCGATGTGTGCGTGGCTGTGGAAGACAAACAGTTGCTTAAAAACGTCAACCTAACCCTGCATGCCGGCGAGGTGCTCGCGCTGCTGGGCCCCAACGGGGCTGGTAAATCAACTCTGCTTTCTGCAATCTCAGGAGAAACCAAACTCACCGGTGGTAGTGTACACTTCCTCGGGAAAGAGCTGAAATCGTGGAGCCTAAAACAGCTCGCCCGGCGCCGCAGCGTGCTGCTGCAGGAGCATCAGCTGCTATTTCCGTTCAAAGCCGCGCAGGTCGTTGAAATGGGACGTGCGCCGTGGCAGCGCACCCCTGCTGATCGCGACGATGAAGAAATTATTGCAGAGTCAATGCAGCTCGCCGACGTTACGCATTTGGCGGATCGACGGGTGCCGTCTCTCTCAGGCGGTGAGCGTGCCCGCGTCAGCTTCGCCCGCACCCTCGCAACTCGCACCAATGTTGTGATGCTTGACGAGCCCACCGCAGCGCTAGATTTGAAGCATCAGGAAGCGGTGCTGGAAACTATGCGAGATTTGGCTGCGCGCGGAAACGCGGTTTTGGTGGTGCTGCACGACCTCAACCTTGCGGCGGCCTACGCTGACACCATCGCACTGTTGAAGCAAGGCGAAATTGCCGCTTGCGGCACCCCACGGGAGATTCTCACCTCGCAACGCATCAGTGAAATCTATGAAACTCCCGTTGAGGTTATCCGCCACCCGAAGACCGGACAACCTCTCGTGCTGCCGCTGCGAGATTTTTAATCCCAAAAACGTTTTGCCGCTTACGGTCAGCGGTCACGGTAAAAATCAGGGAGGTGCACAAGACGCTGTGCCCTCCCCGATTTTACAATTACGCTAGCTTACAAAATGCCCACTCTAGAGTTCGGTATCGTTCCGCTGCTCGCGCTTACGCCGTGCCATCACAGCCCACACAGTGCCGCCCACTACCAGCAGGCCACCTGCAGTCAGTGCGATCGGCAGCACCGGCACCTGTGACCCAGTTGCAGCTGGCTCCTGCTTCACCGCCACTGCTTCTGGCTCTGCCTGAGCAGTTTCTGCGCTCTCTGCTGTCGTTTGCGGCGCTGCAACCTCTTCTCCGAACGCTGCGCCGGCGCAACCCGCTGCGCTGGTAACGCTAAAGGTCACCGGATCAAGCTCTGCGCCTGCCTCATAGAAATCACCAAAAGCAGCAACTCCAGCTTCAGCCAAAACAGCTGGGGCTGCCGTGATAGTAATGGTATTTGCGTCATAGGTAACGTTACCCGCCAGGTTAATGTCAGCAACGGTGACCTGGCTCTCGTCAACAGCGAGCTCTCCTGAGGTGTCGTTGGAGCGCATATCCAGTTTCAGGGTTGCGCTCTGGTTGTCTTTAATTACCAGGGTAGGATTTGACATAGTGAGGTCAAGCAACCCGTTGTGGCCAGTAAAGAGCAGCTTACCACCGAATTTCACCTCTGCTCCGGTAGTTGCCGCAGCACTACCCGCCCCGTTGGTGAAGTTAAAATTTGGAGTTTCGTAGGTTGCACCGTCGAGCGCTTCCCAAGAACCGTGTGCGATACCGCCTGAGATGTAAGAGCGGAAGCTCTCTTTCACACCCCAGGTCAGAGTGCCTCCTGTCAGTTCGCAGCTTGCTGCAGTTGTGTTGGCCGCAACCGGCGCCGCCACAGCGCTACCGGCACCCAAACTCAAAGATGCTGCCGCAATAGGAAGCATCGCAAAAGCTGTTAGCTTGCGAGTTACAGACATATAATCCTCCTGGATTTAGCAGATTTGACTAAGGTATACCTTACCATTTTGCGCTGAAACTTACCAGGCAGAGAATCCCGAACAGGAGCTAAAATAAAGGTCATAGACAAAACTGAAAGAGAGACAACCATGACCGCAGCATACGAGGTTTCACACACCCCCGACGAGTGGCGCGAAAAGCTCACTCCTGAGCAGTATCACGTGCTACGCGAAGCTGGCACCGAGCGCCCAGGCACAGGTGAGCTGCTACATGAAGAGCGTGACGGCCTCTACCGCTGCGCCGCGTGCAAAGCTGAGCTGTTTCAGAGCGGAACTAAATTCGATTCGGGCTGCGGCTGGCCAAGCTTCTACCAGGTGGTCCGCCCAGAGGCAGTACAGCTGCTTGATGACGACTCTCTCGGCCACATGCGCACCGAAGTGCGCTGCGCAGCTTGTGGATCCCACCTCGGCCATGTTTTCCCAGACGGCTTTGGCACCCCAACCGGTGACCGCTACTGCATGAACTCGGTTGCGCTTGATTTCGAGGCCGGAGCCGCTGCCAACAACCCGGCACCGGCAACCACCAAATCGGTGTTTGAGCAATAACAAGCAGTGCGGCCCGCACTCGAGCGAGCGGTAACGTCTACACCCTGCTGAGGGGCAACGCGCTATGTCGCTGAAATCCCGCCACTATCCGGCGTAAGCAGCGGACGCTTGCACTTCAACGTTCGCTGCTTACGCCAGAGTATCCGCCGCTTCCGGTTTAGCCGGGGCCGTTACAGCAGTTCTTCGTGCTTCTCTCGCAGCGCCCTCACCGCGGCATCTAAGCTGGGGTCATCACCACGGGCCAAACCCGCGTACTGCAGGGTCATTACCCCTGGCGCGAGAACTGCTTTCACCCACAGTCGGCGGCGGGGCACAAACAGCGAAGCGATAAGCCCGCCAAAGGCCAGCATTGAAGATACCAAAACTCCCACTGCGGTGGGATCATCCATAATTTCAAAAGCGGCGTAGCGTGGCACTGCTTTCAAAGTGATTGTGCCCATGCCCTCCGGGAGCTCTACGGTCTGCCCCAGCCCAATCTGCAGTGACGCCACATCTATCTGGCGGCCGGTAAGCTGCTGCATCTGCGAGGTATCTAGCGCGTAAACTGACTGCGGAATCCCAGAGTTAATGCCGAGATCACCGGCGTACACATCAAGTGTCAGCAGCGGATTTTCAAGATCTGGGTAGTTAGAGGTAAAGGCCCCAGACTCGGTGTCGGCTTTCGTTGGGTAGAAAAATCCACGCAGCCCCACCTGGGTACCTTGTCCGTCAAGCTCTAGCCCGTGAGGTAGTTTCACCACACCGAGGGATGTGAGGTTAGTGTCTTGCGGAATAAACAGCGTCGGCTCGTCAAAAACCACTTCGCCAGCACTGTTGCGCACTTCAAGGTGCGGCGCGTAACCGTTTGCAACCAGGTACAGCGGCAACCCGGCGGTGCGCAGCGGGTGATTCACTTTGATGACATCCTCATGCGAGGTGCCGTCTGCCGCAATCACGGTAACCTTCGCCCGATAGTCTTCGACGCGGCCAATATCCGCGGTTTTAGTGGTGTCTTCCGGGGTTAAATAGTCAACCTCGAAAGCGTCAAGTCGCACCCGGAATGGGTCGAGGCTGGCGGGATCAAAGAACCGCCCAGTGGTTACCGAGTCATAATCAATTAGCGAGTTCACCAGTACTTCGCCCTCATAGAGCGCCTTTTGCCCGTTGAGTTTATAGCCGGAGCCCAGCGCCACTGTCACCAGCACCCCCACCAAACCGATGTGAAACAGTAGGTTACCGGTTTCCCGCAGGTATCCCCGCTCGGCAGACACAGACACTTCCGTGCCGCTTCGGGTTGTTGTCTCCCGCACCACGGTACGATACCGCTGCCCTTTTAAAAGCCCAGCTGCCGCAGCAATTACGCTGTGCGCGGTCTGCAGTTGCTCAGCCGCCTCCGCATCTGGGTTTTCATACCGTTTCTCGGTGAAGCCAACCATGCGATTAAGCCGTGCCGGGGTGCGTGGTGGATCTTGCCGCAGCGCTTTATAGTGCTGCCCGATCCGCGGCACAATACACGCTACCAGCGACACAAAAAGCAGCAAATAAATGGCAGAGAACCACACTGAGGAATAGACGTCAAACGCCTGAATCGGGAAGGCGTCAAGCACTTTAAAGAGTTCCGGGTTGTCGGCTTTAAACTGCTCCACTCCGTTAGGGTCGGCGATTCGCTGCGGCACCAACGACCCCGGAATTGCAGCCACCGCGAGCAGCAGCAACAGAATCAGCGCCACCCGCATGCTGCTGAGCTGTCGCCAGAACCAGCGCAGCAACCCCACCACACCGGTGCCGGTTTTTTCAAGCGGCGCCGCGGTCAGGGAACCATCTTCATAATCAGCTGGTCTGCGCAAGATTTTTCCTTATCTGGTGCTGAAATTATTCTAATTCTATGCCGATTCTAAGGCGGCAGCGAGCTACAGCGGCAGCGTCACGGTGCCGATCCACGCCTGCATCGCAAACATCAATTTGCTCCACAGCCCGGTGACCATCAACAGCCCGATAAGCAGCAGCAAAATACCGCCGGCAAGATTAACCTGACGCATATGGCGAATCACCCAGCGAGACACGTTCGCCATCCATCCGAGGCCCGCGGCTGCCAGCACAAAAGGCAGCCCCAAACCGATGCAGTAGGCGACCCCGAGCAGCGCCCCGCGCGCCGCGGTTGCCTCTTGTAGGCTGAGCGCAAAAATCACGCCCAGAGTGGGGCCGATGCAGGGTGTCCACCCGAGCGCAAAGGCAGCGCCCAAAATCGGGGCTCCAAGCAGCCCCGCAGCGGGTTTCGCCTGTACTTTCGCGGTTTGCTGCAGCGGTTTCAACACCCCGATAAACGCCAAACCGAGCACAATAATCACCACGCCCATCACCTGCGTAATAATTCGCTCGTGCGCCAACAGCCACGAACCGACAGTGCCGGCGAGCGTAAAAAACAACACAAAAACCACCGTGAAGCCCGCCACAAACAGCAGCGAACCTAAAATCAGCCGCGGGTCCAGCCGGCGCCTGCCACGCTTTGTGGCATCTCCTGTGACGGCAGCGGAGGCTGCGGTGGCGGATCCGCCAACATATGCAAGATAGCCCGGCACCAGGGGCAAAACGCACGGCGAAAAGAACGACACTGCGCCGGCCAAAATCGCCACCAGGCAAGCGAGCACGAGACTGCCGTTGGAAATCAGATCCTGCACTCTAGCAACCTTCCAATCTTGTAGCGCCTACTGATTAGCTGCTTCTTGCAGGGTTTCTTTCACCAGAGTTTCTAGCTGGGATTGACTTGCCAGCTGCCCCACCACGCGGTGCGCTACTCGCCCCTCACGGTCTAGCACCAGGGTTGTTGGCACCGCGTTCAAAGGCACCTGTCCGGCAAACGCAGCCTGCACCGAGCGGCCCCCCGCAGCATCCATAATTGACGGATACGGCACCCCAAACTCGGCTTCAAACTGCGCCGCCTGCGCCGCCTGATCACGGGTATTAACCCCTAAAAACTTCACGCCCTCAGCCTGCAGCGTAGCAACCGCGCCGTTAATATCCGGAGCCTCCGCGCGACACGGCGCGCAGCCAGCATACCAGAAGTTCACCACGGTAACACTGCCGCGAAAATCAGCGGCAGAAATGGTGTTTCCCGCGTCGTCTGCGCCGCTAAACTCTACCGGCTCGGTGCGCTCCGCAACAGGAATCGAGGTGGTTGCGCCATCTCCCACAACAAAACCAATATTTGCGCTGTTTGCGGCGGTGTCAGCAAGCGGCTCGCTGCTGCACCCGGCCAAAGCCAGCCCGGTCACCGTCAAAGTTGTTGCCACCAGCGGCATCATTTTTCGCACTTACACAGCCCCCACATCTTTGCTTCGTTCAATCAGAGCGGCTGCCGGACTGCTATAGCCAAGCTCCTGCCACTGCTCATCAATGCGCGTAAAAGTCGTGATGCTCGACAAATCACAGCGACGCCTTGCCGGATTGTGCACCAGCGGCAGCCCCGCAATTTTGCGGTGCGCCGCCCAAATCACCGCCTGGTGACTCACCATCACAATATCGCCCTCAACCTCGTCAAGCTCGGCAATGCTCCAGGCGTAATCCATAAAGTTTGTGATTCGCCGCGCGATGCGTGCATACGGCTCGCCCCAGCTCGGCAGCAGCGGATTCCACAGTTTCAGCCAGTGCTGCGGCTGCTTAAACGCCGAATCTGGGCCGTGGTTGCGCAGCCCCTCAAACTTGTTAGTCGGCTCCAACAGGCGCTGTTCGGTGTGGATCGGCAACTCAAATGCCTGCGCTAACGGCGCTGCAGATTGCTGTGCTCTGAGCAGCGGCGAAGCGTAAAGCTGCCCCACCAGGCGACCGCGATCAACCAGCTCAGCGGCTGCGAGGGCCGCCATTTTATGCCCGTTCTCACTGAGACCGAAGCCGGGCAGCCTGCCGTACAGCACCCCGTCAGGGTTAAAAACCTCGCCGTGCCGCACCAGGTGTATCTGTCGTGTTGTCTGTTCGCTCACGCCTTTAGTTTACGCTGGAGCGCTGAGAAGCGGCGCAAAGTGTCGCTCCCGGCAAATACCGCGCCGTGCACCAGCGACTACAGCTCCCTCGCAAAACTGATAACTGTGTCTACCTCGCTGCGCTCCCCGCTATCCCATATGCCGTCGCGCTCCGGGAACCGCTGCCATCCGAGCCGGTGATACAGCCGCTGCGCACCCTCCCAGGCGATATCTGTTTTCAACATAATCCGGCTAAAACCCTGTGCTTTTGCCGCCGCGGTAACGTGTTCGAGCAGCAGCTGCCCGATGCCCTCGCGCCGCGCCCGCGGGCTGGTTGCTAACAGCCTGAGGTCCATATCTCCCGCGGGAGTCTCCTCATAAACCGCGCGCTGCCCAAATTTGCGGCTCGAAATAGTGCCGATCACCTCGTCACTTGCGGCGCGGCACACTACCCAAATATCCAGCGGATAGGCGGCGCGTTTGGCGGCGGTGCGGTAAGCATCCCAGCTGGTGTCCATGTCGCCGTAATCGTTGCGGTATGCCGCATCAACCAGCTCATCCACCGCGGCATAGTCTGCCGGGGTTGCCAGTCGCACGTATTTATCTGCGGGGTTCACTTCTGTCACATTTTGAGTTTACCGAGTTTGGTGAGTTCGCCGTGCCGCGGCTGGGAGTTTTTATGCTGTGGTGGATCCGCCCGCCCGATTCCGCTGCCTGCCGGCACTGTTTTTACGCGATTTTCTGGGTGCCTCACCCTGGAATCGGATAGACTGAAAGAATGATTGAACGTGTGCTTATTTCTGAGTTAGCGGGGCGCGAAGACGGCCCTGTTTCTGTGTCTGGTTGGGTTGAAAAGGTGCGCGACCAGCGTTACGTGCAGTTCGTAGTGCTGCGTGACGAGTCTGGCCAGGCGGTGCAGCTGGTTAATGGCGGCGTAGTGCGCGAACTTGACCCGAATTCTGAAGATCCGAAAGATCCGGCGCGCTTTGAGCGCACCACCGCGATTAGCGAGGTTGCGACCGGTAGCTTTGTGACAGTCAGCGGTGAGCTGCAGCACAACGAGCGGGTGAAGCTCGGCGGGGTGGAAATTCAGATTGACGAGTTTAACGTCATTACCAAGGCTGACCCTGACACTCCGGTGCAGCCTGACAGCGGTATTGATGTGCGGCTTGATTGGCGTTTTTTGGATCTGCGCCGCCCTGAGCAGGCGCTGATTTTTAAGGTGCAAACCACTTTCCTGCACGCCCTGCGGCAGGTGTGGATTGATCGCGGGTTTATTGAGGTGCAGACTCCGAAGCTGATGGCGAGTGCATCTGAGAGCCGGGCTGAGCTGTTTAGCCTAGAGTATTTTGACACCACCGCTTACCTGGCACAGAGCCCGCAGCTGTTTAAGCAGATGGCGCAGGCTGCTGGGTTTGGCGGCATTTTTGAGGTGGGGCCGGCGTTCCGCGCTGATCCTTCTTTCACCTCACGGCACGCAACCGAGTTCACCTCAATCGACTGCGAGTTTAGCTGGATCGACTCTCACGAGGATGTTATGCAGCTGCACGAGGAGCTGATTGTTGCCGGTTTCACCGCGGTGAAGGAGAAGCACGGCGCAGAGATTGAGAAGCTGTTCGGCATTACCGTTGAGGTGCCAAGCACCCCGTTCCCGCGGATTCCACTCGCTGAGGCGAAGGAGATTGTGAAGGAGCGCGGTTATGAGGTGCCGCGCGCTGACGCTGATATGGATCCTGAGGGCGAGCGGCAGATTCACGCCTATGTGAAGGAGAAGTACGGTCACGATTTCGTGTTCCTTACCGATTACGCAACCAGCATTCGCCCGTTCTATCACATGCGGCACGCTGACAACAACGAGCTGACTTGCAGCTATGACCTGATTTACCGCGGCACTGAGATTTCTACCGGCGCGCAGCGCGAGCACCGCATCGAGGTGTTAGAAGAGCAGGTGAAAGAGAAGGGGATGGATCCGGCTGAGCTGAAGTTCTATCTCGACTTCTTCCGGCACGGGGTACCGCCGCACGGCGGCTTCGGCATGGGTCTGGCGCGGGTACTGATGCTAATGCTGGAGCAGGCTTCTATCCGCGAGGTAACTTACCTGTTCCGCGGCCCAACACGCCTGTTGCCGTAGTGCAAGCCGTGCCATCATGGCACGCCTGCACAGCAGACTAAAGGCGGGGTCAGGTGCTTAAAAGCGCCCAGCCTCGCCTTTTTAGCTGTTGGGTGTGACCCGCTACCTAGATTCCTTGCAAGCCGATTGCGGCAAGCGGCAGCAGCATAATCAGCACTGCAATAAATAAGAGCCCCCACATTTCACGCCAGGCACTTAAAATCAGCAGCACTAAAGCCACCGGCCAGCTCCACCACCACACGGTGCTGGGCAGGATAGACCCGAGCAAAATCAGCACCAGCGCCGCTGCCAACAGCCCGTAGCACAGCGCCGTGATACGGGGACGAACTGAGTCATAGAACCAGTTTCTGCGTGTCGCTGAAGACATATCTCAGCACCTCCATTGTTACTTGAGAAATCTTACACACAAAATTAGCACTGCCTTTTTCAGATGTCAATGATTGTTAGATGCCGCACAGGAAGTCAACATATCCGCGCTGAGGTATTATTCTCAACAAAATCTAGTGAGCCAGCTTATGTTCGAAATACAGTTTGCGGGGCTTAAGATATCCAGATGATTAATTTTCAAACTATACTCAAACTATGCTCGAAGCAGCCAAAAACAACGCTATAAAAAAATTTCTGGTGGGGCTTAAGCACCAGATTTTGAGCAGCGTCAGCATCTCCGACCTCCTTGCGAGCACCCTTGGGTTATTTACTGGTTTTCTGCTAATGTCACCAAGGTTTCCGGCCGGCAGCTTTTTCTCAGCGTCACTTTCGATACTTTTACTGGCAAATATTCTGCACACAACTTTCTGGCTGGCACTGCTTAGGCTACGGCTCGCACCTAAAAAGTTTGCTCACTGGATGCTTAAATACAGGTTTATAACTCTGCCCCTGGTTGCGATGACTGAGTTATTAATCTTCACTTACCCTCAACCTTATGCATTGCTGGCAATTATTCCCTTTTTACTTAACGCCATTACCAGCATTCCGCTGCTACAAACCTGGATGCTGGTGTGGGGTTGCTGCACCCTGCTCCAGCAGCGCTCACAGGCAAACAAAATCAAATACTGAAAACCGGCAAAACAATCGAGAAAAGCAAAAACCCTGGCTGACCAGGGTTTTTCTTTTGCGCGCCCTAAGGGATTCGAACCCCTGGCCTTCTGATCCGTAGCAAAACTGTCACAGGTTAAAAACACCCCTAGAAAACACTACCCAAACCCGAAAAAACCCCGGAAATACGCGGTAAAACGCTTTGCACTATTGTGTTATATTTTAATCTATATTGCTCTAATTATGTGGCACGTTTGTGGCACAAGCACCATTTTTCAAAAATATGTGGCACGTTTGTGGCACAAAAAAAGGGGTGGAAATGGCACAAAAAAGAACCGGACGTGGCACCGGTTTCGGAAGCGTCCGAAAACTCAAATCAGGCAAATATCAAGCCCGTTACACACACCCAGAAGACCCCTCTAGGCGTATCAGCGCTGGAACTTACACAACAGTACGTGAAGCCCGCGACACCATAGCAAAAATACAACTAGAAATAAGCTCCGGCACATGGCAAGACCCGGCAGAAGCCAAAACACTAGAAGCTCAAACCCTCGCAGCGCTCGCCACTGAGATAATCACCACAGGCACAAACCGCTACGGGGAACCCCTAGCAATTCGCACCCGCAACACACTACTCGGATACTGGCGCAAAGGCCTTAAACAATTCGCAGACCTCACCCCCGACCAACTTACCCCCACCGACGTTAGGCGCTGGCACATCGAGCGCGCCGCAACCGCAGCTACCGCAGCAGGACACGAAGCCCAACACCTCAGAAGCATATACGCCCAACTAATCGAGGAATACGGCTACACCCTCAAAAACCCCGTGCCCGTAAACATCACCCGCAGCAAAACCGGAAAACAATACCAAACAATCACAAACGAACAATTCCGGCACCTCATCGAGCACTTTAACCAGCTCGCACCCCAACTCACACTAATGCCACTACTCGCAGCCCTCACAGGCCTTAGAGCAAGCGAAATACGAGGACTGCAGCGTCGCAACCTAATAAAAACCGGCGACCGCTACCAAATCGAAATTAACCATCAAGCAATATACGACAGCGCCACCGGGCGCTACATCGTAGACGCCAGGACCAAAACCCACGGCAGCACCCGCACCGTAACCGCCCCCACACAACTAACCCAACACATAACCCGACACCTAGACACCTACACCGCTAAACACCCAACCGCCTTCCTGTTCGCCCCACAGCCACGCAGCAACGGCAAACCAAACGCCCAACCCGTAGTAAGCGAAAAAACATTCAATCGCCACTGGCACAAAGCCCTACTGTTAGCAGGCATAGACCACCTAGAAAACGAACACGGCGAACCCGTGCCCTACAACCCCGAAGACTACACAGGCGGCCGCACAAAAGGCGGAAAAGCCAAAACCGCACCAAAACTAAAACAAATACACAACTTCAGATTCCATGACCTACGCGCCCTATACGTCACCACAATGGCAGAAAGCGGCGCCACCGCAGCCGAAACAATGGCACAAACCGGACACACCAACGCCGAAACACACCACGCCTATATGCGCAACCGCAACCACAGAGCCGCCACGCTCGCAGACACGACCGCGGCCACACTGTTAGAAGGCTAGAGCGCCCCTCATTTACGGTTGCATTTTCGGAAACAGGTGCCCGCTCACCGGGTAGCTGACCAGAGCAAAGCCCCGCGCCCGTGCCCGATGGTTTGTAACGTTTATTAAGTGTTACACATCAACCATTTTTAGAGCCCGATAGCTACCCGCTTACCGGGTAGCAAAAGGGGGCAAAATCACGCCCACCCAGACTCCTAAAACCTGTGGAAAACTCGCTGTTAGCTACCCGCTCACCGGGTAGCAAAAAAGCCGATAGCTACCCGCTCAGCGTGTCATAGCTACCCGCTCAGCGTGTCATAGCTACCCGCTCACCGTGTCATAGCTACCCGCTCACCGTGTCATAGCTACCCGCTCACCGGGTAGCAGTATTTTAAAGAAATAAAGAAAATAAATAAATAAATAAAAATATACTTTTACGCGCGCGCGTACGCGCGAGGGCTCAGCCTGTGGAAAACTTGCCGCACTGGCGGCCTGTTCCACCGCCCACCGCCGGGGCTCGGAAAGGACGACCACGGACGGCCGGGAACAGGCGGAAAATTACCAGCCGCCCGTGGCCGCCCTTCCAGAGCCAAAACACACCGCCCCGCGCTGGACGTTGGAACAGGTTAAAACACTCAACACGGCAAGCCTTCACACAGGCTGAGCCCTCGCGGTACCCGGAAACGCGTCTAGCCGCCCGCCTGGCGCACGAAAACCCCACCCAGGGTGGTAGTACATATCTCCACCCAAAAAAGCGCGTTAGAAACGCTGCTAGAACATTTTTACGAAAAGGCACCTAAAAATACCCTCCGGCGCGTTAAACCACCTCACACGCTTTAGGCAATCCTCAAACAGAGATAAAGCACACCACACTGCAGCAATGAAACGCCGCCCCGACCAGGTAAAATAGACAAGCCCACCCCACCCTGATAGGTTTACTTTTGTCGGCTTAAGAAACCGCAAACACTACAGCGACACCGCGCCCGGCTAACAGGGCGCACCGGTTTAACAGCCGGGGGGAGCTGCATACATACAACAGCGCTACGGCGTGAAAATGTGGCTGGCGCAGTAGTGTGCGTTTTCTTAACCCCCCGGCGTTTTTTATACCCCTAAAGCCCGTAAGAAAGGCAGGACACTACGATGACAAACCCAACCCCAAAACCAAACCACAGCGCCACCGGGCTCGCAACCGCCGCAGCAATCCAAACCGGCGCAGCTCTTCAAGCCGCAGCCCGCAAAGCGCAGAACATCGGCAAAACCCTAAACATACCCCACCCCAAAGCATACAGACACCCTGAACTCTGCTCACGCCTAGTAACCGGCTGCACCCTCGCACATGACCCCGAAAACCCAGACACCGAAGTACACGAAATCAGAACATTCGATGACCTCCATAACATGATTGACTACCTAATCACGATTGAGGACGAAACCGGCGAAATCATCGAAATCGCAGACAAATTCAGCGGCAGCCGCTACTGCGACTTTATGGAAGACGAACCCGAACGGCTTGAAGACGCCCGCCGCGGCCTAATCGATGACGCCGCCAGCGCTCTAGCACTCGCCAACCTCATAGCCACGCACCAGCGCAGTGGCAAATACGTCACAATCCAGCAAATAACCGGCATAAACACAGTTGAAGACGCACGCCAATACGCGAAAGCCACAGCGCTCGCAGACGCTAACGTACGCGCCGCTATCGTCCGTCACCTCACCGACGCAATAGACGCCCTCGACAACCTCTACGACTTACGAGACCGCACGGCAGAAAAACAGCCCAGTGGGGACACTGCAGAAACCACGCCAGCAGATACGGCGAAGAAATAACACCACACCGGACAGGGTGCGACACGCCGGAGCCACACGCCCCACCCGCTGAGTTTTCAACAACCCAAAACACGCAAGCTCAGTGGGTAGGGACACTGTGGAAAACCAAACCAACCCGCACGCCCAATGCATGCCAATGCATGCCAATGCATTTCAATGCAATCCAAAATATAGAACAAAAATACTACAAAATAACCCTGGCGCCTGTGGATAACTCACAACCAAAACCAGCCAAAACAGGCGCAAAATAAACCAAATTCCACAACCCAAAGCCAAATAACAAGAAAAAAACCAATCGTGAACCTGATAGACCTGTAAACGTACAAACATACGAAACCCACACAAACGAGAAAGGTCACACCATGAAAACCCAACCCCCAAGCGGCACACCCGCCCCAGCCGCGCCAGCCGCTCGCACCCGCCGCATGTACACCGTGCAAGAAACCGCCGACATGCTCGGACTCAGCGCCCCACACGTCCGCCG
>NZ_JACIFD010000009.1 GCF_014197205.1 Canibacter oris | reverse complement strand
GGAAATTGCATACGCTGATTTTTCGCTCACACCTTAATTCTATGCGAAACTAGAAGGGTGTGGTTACCGCTGTCGCCATAATTCCGACTGTGGTGAACACAATATTTTCCTCAATATTTGCTTATAGGAGAGCTAACATATGTGCGGCATCGTAGGAATGGTTGCAACCGAACCGGTTAATCAACAAATTTATGATGCACTGCTGCTACTACAGCACCGCGGCCAAGATTCCACAGGCATTGCCACAGCCGAGGGCACAATGTTTCACACTGTGAAGGTTAAAGGGCAGGTACGCGAAGCATATCGCACCCGTGATATGCGGTCGCTGCTAGGCAATATGGGGCTCGGACACGTACGCTACGCGACTCGCGGCGCAGCCAACAAAGAGCAAGAGGTGCAACCATTTTATGTCAATGCGCCGTACGGCATTATTCTCGTACACAACGGTAATCTCACTAACACCCGGGAGCTCACAGAAACTTTGCGAGGGGTGGATCGCCGCCACCTCAACACCTCCAGCGACACTGAGCTGTTGCTTAATGTTCTCGCCAATGAGCTGCAGCGCACCGCGACTGATGCTGATCTCACTCCGGAGATGATTTTTGCCGCGGTCACACAGCTGCACGAGCGAGTTGAGGGCTCTTACGCCGCGATTGCCCTGATTGCCGGGCATGGTTTGCTGGCGTTCCGTGACCCACACGGCATCCGCCCGCTGGTTTTAGGTCGTCGCACTGCAACGACCGGCAAAGATGAGTGGGTTGTTGCGTCTGAATCACTAGTGCTCGAATCCGGCGGCTACGAAATTATTCGCGACGTCCGCCCGGGCGAGGCGATTTTTATCACCGCAGACGGCGTGCTGCATTCACAGCAGTGCTGCACCAACGAAACTAACTTTATGCCTTGCGCGTTCGAATATGTTTATTTAGCTCGTCCAGATTCTACGATAGACGGCATCGGGGTTTACGATGCCCGACTGCGACTCGGTGAGGTACTCGCAGAGGAGGTGCAGAAACACTGCGACCTTAACGAAATCGACGTGGTGATGCCGATTCCTGACTCTTCTCGCCCAAGCGCAATGCAGCTTGCGCACACCCTGGGGCTGCCGTTCCGGGAAGGCTTCTTCAAGAACCGTTATGTGGGCCGCACCTTTATCATGCCTGGCCAGGCGGTGCGCAAGAAGAGCGTGCGCCAGAAACTCAATGCGATGAGCACCGAGTTCAAGGGCAAGACCGTGCTACTGGTTGATGATTCTATCGTGCGCGGCACCACCTCCAAGGAGATTGTAGATATGGCCCGCAGCGCCGGGGCGAAAAAGGTGATTTTTGCTTCCGCGGCGCCACCGGTTATCGCTGCTCACGTTTATGGCTTGAATATGCCAACCACCAACGAGTTAATTGCCCACAGTAAGACCGCGGCTGAGGTTGCTGCAGCAATCGGCGCCGATGCTGTTGTCTATCAGACGGTTGAAGGGATGTGTCGGGCAATTCTCACGGGGCAAGACGCGGTTAAGGAGCTAGAGGTCAGCTGCTTCACCGGAGAATATCTTGCCGGCAACATCACCTCAGAGTACCTGTCCTGGCTCGAACAGAATCAGAGGAGCTAAATGTCTTCAGAACTTGCAGCTTTTCATCTCCGCCCGGTGCGAGAATCTGACGCCCCGGCCATACTCGCGGCTTTTAAAGATCCGGAGATGAGCAGGCAAGGCGATGTGGTGGATCACGCCACCGCAACCACCTACGCCGCCCATCTAGCCGCCAACCCCACGGCCTTTGCTATTGCCACGGACACTGAACTGGTGGGGGTCGTGGCACTGTCTGCAGATCCGGAAAATAAACTCGGCTGGTGCTGGTATTGGATTGCCGCGCCCTACCGGGGGCAGGGCATCACATCTGCCAGCGCCAGAACGCTGGCGAACTGGGCCCTCACCACAGGCGGTTTCTATCGGCTGGAATTAGGGCATCGGGCTAACAACCCGGCGTCCGGTAGAGTCGCGGTAGCAGCTGGGTTTGTGCAAGAAGGCTTGGAGCGCGAAAAATTCTTAATCTCCGGAATCCGGTACGATGTCTTAACCTATGGCCGTCTGGCAACTGACCCGGTGCCCGCCGGACCGGTTTTGGAGCTAGAACCACACCCGGATTTTGTGGCTCTTTAGCACCTGCTGCGACTCTCACTACCGAGCTGCCAGTACTGGGTCTTTGCCCCCGCACACGCATTGACGCAAAGCGTATGCACCCGCGTACACGCAACCCCCGGCAACGCATTGCCCGCAGCCGCACCAATTCGGGCCAAGCTCGCCCGCAGGGCACCGCAAAGCGCAAAACAAAGACCGCGCAGTTCAACAGCTCTGCGCGGTCTTTAAAGGCTTATGTGGCTAGGCAGCCGGGTTTTGCGACTGCTGGCCGGTCGCCGGAGCGGGGTTGGCCTGCTGCGGCTCTGGCGCTGACGGTGCCTGTGGCACAACCGGCGGCTGTGGTGCGGCAGGTGGCTGCGGTGCGGCAGGCGGCTCGGGGCTTGCCAGCGGCTGCGGCGCTTTTTCGTCGTCAGACAGCTCGCGCACCTCTTTCTTCAGAATTTTCATTGACTGCCCAAGGCTCTTAGCGAGACCCGGCAGTTTCGGGGCACCGAAAACCAGCAGAATCACCAGCAACAAAATGAGCAGGTGGGCACCGCTTAAGTTTCCAAACATATCTGACACGCTCCGTTCAAAATAAACTGACTGAAATTCTACCCCACCAGGCTTGGTAACAGCCGTGTGTTTTGCGGCTTACTTCACCTCAGCCCGCACCGCAGTTGCGGTGCCGCTACGTTTTTTCGCAAGCCGCGTCAACACCAGCGCCAGCAACGCTCCCGCCAAAAGGCCCAGCGCAGCGCCGATAATCGCCATGAATCCGGCAATCTGCCCGAGCGTGTAGAACCCCTCAGGAACCACTGGAAACAGCACCGTGATGAGCACCGCAAGCACCGCACCGAGGCCGGCGCCCAAAAGCAGCAAGCGGTTAATCTTCACGGTGCGCTCAACCCGCACCGTCTCTTCACGTTTAATTTCTTGGCGTTCAGTCATAGTGTTTTAATTATCTCACTATTTAACCCCGCGCGAATTTTCCACAAGCTGTCGACTACACCACCTGCACGCACTTCTCCGCCGGCTGGCTGCTCCCCCAGTGCGGATAGCCACATCGGCATGCAAGTGGCTACACCAGGCGCAAAAGCGGCAGCACCGCACTTAAGTCAGCCCTGGTGCCGCTCGCGGTAACTGTGCCAGCAGCTACTTCCTGCTCCCACACTGTGTATCCAACTGCCAACCGCAGCCACACCGCGGGAGCCATCTCGACCACGTTTGGAGGAGTGCCGCGGGTGTGATCCACCCCTGCAATGCACTGCACCGCACCCCACGGCGGCACCCGCACCTCAACGCTGCGCCCAGGCACAAGCGCGCTAAGCTCTTCAAGTAGAAACCTAGTGGCAAGTGCCACCTGGGCAGACTCAGCCGCCGTCAACTCAGGATCGGTTGCTAACTGGACTGCCAGCTCTCGTGCTGCAGCAAGCCCATGGGCGGAGTCAATTTTACGTCGCACTGCCATAGCACCAGCTTAGCAAGCAGCTCCGCCCCAGCCCGCAGACCGTGATAACAATTCCGTGCTCTGTCGCACGACGGCTTTTCTCCGCTAGAGTTGAAGTGTGAAAATTCTAGTTCTTGGTTCCGGTGCTCGCGAGCACGCTATTGTTTTGTCCCTGCTGAGCGAAAATAGCCACGAGATCGTTTGCGCACCCGGCAACAGCGGCATTGCTGCTTCCGGCGCAACCGTCACCACGCTTGACTACACCAACCCCGCTGCGGTTACCGAGTTCGTATCCGCTGGGGGGTATGACCTGGTGGTAATCGGCCCGGAGGCTCCGCTGGTTGCCGGCGTTGCTGATCCGCTGCGCGCTGCCGGTTTTGCAGTTTTCGGCCCGAATCAGGAGGCAGCTCAGCTGGAGGGCTCGAAGGCCTTCGCAAAAGATGTTATGGAGCGGGCCGGGGTGCCAACCGGTCGCGCAATTCCTGTCACGGTGGAGTCTGCGGAGCAGGTACTGAATGAGTTCGGCGCGCCATACGTCATCAAAGCTGACGGGCTAGCCGCGGGCAAGGGCGTCCTGGTCACCAGCGATTATGATGCTGCGGTGGCGCACATCGCAACCTGGGCTCCGCACGGCGAGGTGCTGGTGGAGGAATTTCTCGATGGCCGCGAGGTGTCACTGTTCTTCTTCTCTGACGGTGAGACGGTGCGCCCGCTGACTCCGGCGCAAGATTTTAAGCGAATTTTTGATAATGACGAGGGCCCTAACACCGGTGGCATGGGTGCTTACAGCCCCCTCAACTGGCTGCCGAGCGATTTTGTCGCCGAAGTAACCCGCACTGTGGCGCAGCCCACTATCGACCAGTTGGCGGCGCAGGGCGCCAAGTTCCAGGGCTTGCTGTACTGCGGCCTAATTGTGACGGCACAGGGCATCCGCGTGATTGAGTTCAACGCCCGGTTTGGCGATCCTGAAACCCAGGTGGTTCTGACCCGCTTGAAAAGCCCGCTCAGCGCTTACCTGCTGGCGAGCGCCAACGGCACCCTGGGCGAATTGCCTGATCCAGAGTTTTATGACGAAGCAGCGGTCATCGTGGTGCTAGCGAGTGAAGGATACCCGGGCGAGGTGACCCTGGGCGGCGAGCTCACCGGACTTGATGCTGCGGCTGCTGTGCCAGGGGCGCACCTGGTGCACGCGGCTACTAAGCAAGATGAGCATGGTGTGTGGACCGCCACAGGAGGCCGGGTGCTAGGAGCAGTCGGGCGCGGGGCAGATGTGGCTGCGGCCCGAAAGGTTGCTTACGCGGCACTGCGCTACATCAAACTGCCGGGCAGCCAGTACCGCACCGATATTGCTGCACGCGGTTAACAGCGCAAACTTTTGTGGCCCGGCCTGTTGTTTCAGACCGGGCCACATTTATAATCCCGTGCCGCGCTATCCGGCGAGCTTAGGCTCGTGGTTACAGCTGCCACCATTTACGTTTTGGCAAGTCTCGCTGTTTTTGTAAAGTTGGATCTGGCTTCCCTTGCTGTTGCTCTGGGGCTGCAGCCGGACCGCCAGTGACGAAAGACTCCCCGAAAAGCTCGGCGAAAGCGTCTTGTTCTGCTGTCGCAGGTGCAGCCGCCGGCGCAGCGAAATCCGGCTCCGCTGCTAACAACTGAGCTTCTTCTACCTGTTCAGACTCGGGCAGTGACACTGCCGCGACCTCATCCATGTCAGACAAAACCGTTTCATCAGACTCATCGAAGTCAGGCAACGGGATATCTGCCACCTCGGCTAACTCTGATTGCAGCTCCCCTGCTGCATCGCCAATGACTGGCTGTGGCTCTCGCGGTGCCTCTCCTAGCTCGGGCAGTGGCTTTTCCTGAGGCTCATCAAAATCTGGCAGCAATGTTTCTTGTGCTTCAGTATCAGGCACAGGGTTGCCAGGAAGCGCAGACTCTATGCTTAAAGCAGAATCCGCATCCGGCGCAACCGCTGCACTCAGCCCTGGCTCTACGCTCTGCGCAGTTTCATCTTGCTCAGCGGCTGACACTGCGACTGATTGATCCGCCTCCGCAGCAGCAGCCAACGCTGCCTCGTGCTCCGCATACAGCTCCGGCACTGCCACCTCCGAAAAATCAGCGGCGGCTAAAGTCTGTAGCGCCTGGTTCCACTGCTGCTGCGCCGCAGCTGCAGCTGCAGCACCCTCACGCAACGCATCGAAACCAGTCTCAGTAACTGTCACTAGTGTGCCAGAGCTCACAGTGCGCAAAGTCAAAATCACAGAGGTGGGCAGCTGCTCCGCCTCAGCCCACTTAAAGCCCAACACATGCCCACGGATAAACACGTCTAAAACGCCCTGCTTGTCTCCCGTACTGACCACAGCTGCACGCGCCGCACCAAACTGCAACCCGGCGAACCACTCGCTCCGCCGCGCTTCGTCAACAATAAAATGCCAAACTGTCTCACGCGAAGCCGCAACCTGCTGCCGCGCCACAACCGGGCCAAGAGGAATCATCTGCTTGCTCCTTATCAATTTAGCTTCTATTTTACTTCGACCGCTCCTATCACTGGCTCAAAACTGGCAAAATATAATTGTGACTTCTGCAACCTCAAATAACTCAGAATATCCGGGCTGGCGCCACCTGGCATCCGGCAAAGTTCGCGAGCTTTTCGTTCCGGAAGACGGCGACAGCTCCAAGATGCTGCTTGTCGCCAGCAACCGCATCAGCGCGTTTGACCATATTTTAGAGCCCGAAATTCCTGGCAAGGGAGCACTGCTAACACAGCTTTCTAACTGGTGGTTTAAACAAATTCAGTTGCCTAATCACTTGTTGCAGGAGAATGCTCCGGAACCAATTGCGACACGTGCAATGATTGTGAAACAGCTCAAAATGCTGCCGGTGGAGTGCGTGGTGCGCGGCGCCATCACCGGTTCCGGCTATCAGGAATACCTGCGCACCGGCGCAGTCTGCGGTATCACACTTCCTGCGGGTTTAAGCGACGGTGATTTACTGCCGGAGCCAATCTACACGCCTGCCTACAAGGCCCCGCAGGGAGAACACGATGAAAACATCACCTACGAGCAATCAGTAGCATTGGTGGGCCCTGAACTGGCTGCCCAGCTGCGTGACCGGTCGCTCGAAATCTTCGCCGCGGCGGCTGCCCGTGCGCGGCAGGCAGGTATCATTCTTGCCGATACCAAATTTGAATTTGGGGTGGATCCAGCAACCGGCGCGCTGACCCTCGCAGATGAAGTGCTGACGAGCGACTCTAGTCGTTACTGGGATGCAGCGGTTTACGAGGCCGGGACCGGCAAAGACCGATTGGCAAGCTTCGATAAGCAGATTGTGCGCAACTGGCTGCTAAAAAATTGGGATCAAACCGGAACTCCGCCGGAGCTCCCAGCAGAAATTGTGACCCAAACGCTGGAACGGTATCGCGAACTTTTCACCAAATTAACCGGCGAAAACGCTCCTGTTTAACGCTAAACTTATTACAGACATTAAGACACAGTTTGAGGAGACTGGCGTGGCAAAAATCATTGTTGAGGTAATGCCGAAGGCAGAGCTTTTGGATCCACAAGGTAAAGCAACCGCAAATGCTCTGCGGCGCGGCGGTGCCACCGAGTTTGTGGATGTGCGCATCGGCAAGCGTTTTGAACTCACCGTTGACGGTGAAATAACTCCAGAGATCCTCGCGAAGGCAGAGCAGCTTGCGGCTGACGTGCTTTCAAACGGTGTGATCGAAGACGTTGTTGCAGTAGCTGAGGTAGCTGCATAATGCGTGTTGGTGTAGTTACTTTCCCGGGTTCGCTTGATGACCGCGACGCGCAGCGGGCAGTGCGGCTCGGCGGTGCCACCGCGGTGCCGCTATGGCACGGTGATCACGACCTGCAAGGAGTTGACGCAATCGTACTACCGGGCGGGTTTAGTTACGGTGATTATCTGCGCCCCGGCGCAATCGCCGCGATTGCCCCGATTATGACCGAGGTGGTAGCAGCGGCTAACGCTGGTATGCCAGTGCTAGGTATCTGCAACGGCTTTCAGATTTTGGTTGAGGCACATTTGCTGCCCGGTGGGCTGATCCGCAATGCTCACCAGCAGTTTATTCGCCGTGATCAGAAACTTGTTGTTGAAAATAACAACACTGCGTGGACAAAACTCTACGCACCAAATCAAGAGATCACTATTCCGTTGAAAAACGGTGACGGTGGTTACATCGCTGACAGCGAAACTCTAAAACGCATTGAGGGCGAAGGCCTCGTTGCGTTCCGCTACACTGAGGTGAACCCTAACGGCTCACTCAATGACATCGCCGGCCTCACGAACGAGCGTGGCAACGTTGTTGGGCTGATGCCTCACCCAGAACACGCTGTGGAGCCTGGCTTCGGGCCGAACACCCCCGCCGCAATGCGCAGCGGGCTAGACGGACTGAAGATGTTTGAGAGTGCCGTAGCAAGTTTTGCGCATGCGCTCTAACGCAACACAGTAAGCATCCCCCATATTTCATAAAAGAAGGAAACAACATGGAAACTCCAAACACCTTCCCACAAGGTGAACAGCCACAGGCTCAGCAGCCCGGCTATCTGCCACCTCAGCAAGCACCTCTGCCACAGAATGAGAAGACCAACGTCATGGCAATTGTTGGCTTCGTACTGTCATTCTTCGTGAGCCTGGTTGGTGCGATTCTGTCACTGGTTGCGCTGTCACAAATCAAGAAAACTGGCGAAAAAGGCCGTGGCCTGGCTATCGCTGGCGCAATCATTGGTTTCGTTGGCACCATCCTGACCATCATTTACGTGATTTTCGCACTGGTTATCACCGCTGCCGGCGTAAATGCTGCGCTGAGCAGCTCAAACAGCGACACCAGCATCACCAGCAGCGACACCAGCAGCACTACCGATAGCAGCGACAGCAGCGTTTCGTTGCCGGGAAACAGCAGTGACCCATACTGCATCGCGATGAAAGACTTCATCGAGTATGCAGCAAGCATGGACACTTCTGACGCTGCTGCCTCAATCGCTGGTTTCACCGGCAAGCTGCAGAGCGTTTCAGCTTTGACCGACAATACATCTTTGAAGAGCCAAATTGACGACACTCTGAAGGTGCTCAACAGCGGCTCTATTAACGACATCAGCACCATCGACGAAAGCAAGCTGTTTGACACTATGCAGCTTATCGGCGCTGACTACACCGAGAAGTGCCTCGACTTCTAAAAGCACATAAAAAAATAACGGCAGGTTTCCTGCCGTTATTTTTTTATGTGCAACTAATCACGTAGTAAGTGCGGCGGGTATGGCGCACCTGGAACGCTGAAATCTGGCTGCCCGTTTGGCAACGCTGGCAGTGGCCGTCCGTCAGCGAAAGTTGGCCATGGCAAAAGACCCTGTCCCGCGGCCACCACTTGCTCTGGTGGCTGCACGATAGGAGCTGCTGGACTCACTGGAGCAGACTGGTTAGCCGGAGCGACAGCAGTTGGAGCCACAGTTTGGGAAGCAGGGGCCGCAACACTTGGCTGCGCTGCATGCGCCGCAGTAGTCGGAACGGCGGCAGTTTGATCCACTGCTGTCTCAACGACAGCAGCCGGAACCGGAGTTCCAGCCGCAACTCGGTTAATGCGCTGTGCAGCACGGCGCTCCGCCAACACCTTAGCATTATCGCGAGAAGTGCGAATCACAATCACCAAGATCGCGGTGATTGCCAGGAACATTGCGGACAGCACCAGCACCGCCACAATTGAACGCCAGTAGAGGTCGTGTGGGTAGAAGCCGAAAGCCTCAAAATGCGGTACCAGCACCGTCATAGCAGCTGCCACAAGCAGCAATGCTGCGCTCGCGATTGCAGACCTGAAGGCCCAAACACCGCCCGCGAACTCGGTTGTGAGACCACCGAACCACAGAATCAGGGTCGCAACCCAGAAGGCGATACCCATGCCCGCGAAGAGCAAGAAAATATAGCCGTGAATTTCGAAGCTGTAGTCCCGGTAAGCGTAGCCGTAATAATCATATTCAGACTTCGTATAAACCAGCCCTACCGCCCAGGTGTGCACAAGACCCGCAACCAGCACAAAACTGCTGACCGCGAAACTGAGCGGGGTAAACCATGCCGGCATCCGCTGCATTTTTGCACTCAGCAATGTCGTGGCCACAAAGAAAGCGAAAAGAGCAAAGGTAGCTGTGGCACGCGAACCAACGTTTGCCACAGGATTCAACAGCACCAGCACAACACTGGCGATGCCCGCCACAATCAGGGCAATAATGCTGATTTTCACCAGCGGAGTGATAACCCCTTTAGTGGTTGTGGTGGCTGGCTGCTGCAAAGCTGTGGAGGAAGCCTCGGGGCCAGCCGGTACGACCAGACCCTGTTCGGTATTTTGTGTATCAGTCATATTCCTATCATGCCAAATTCGGCTGGGTTTCGCACCGAAAAATTCCCCCAAGTGGCAGCATAAGCGCCCAAATATTTTAGAAAAAATGAGTTTCGAGAGTTGCAATCGCAGGTAGAATAGTGACAGTATGACTTCTTAGCTTGGGAGAGCATTTTGACTAACCAAATTCCGGCTCCAGACAGCGTTGCAGACGCACTTGCCACACCTGATAAAGCTCAGCCGTACGATCAGCTCGGGCTCACCGCTGACGAGTACGAAAAGATTCGTGAGATTTTGGGACGTCGCCCAACCAGCGGCGAGCTCGCAATGTACTCGGTGATGTGGTCAGAGCACTGCTCCTACAAATCTTCCAAGAAGTACCTGCGGATGTTCGGCAAAAAAGTCAACGACAAGATGCGCGAGCGACTGCTAGTCGGCATGGGCGAAAACGCCGGTGTTATTGATGTCGGTGAGGGGTGGGCGGTGACCTTCAAGGTTGAGAGCCACAACCATCCTTCATACATTGAACCGTTCCAGGGAGCTGCAACCGGCGTTGGTGGCATCGTGCGTGACATTATCTCTATGGGTGCCCGTCCGGTTGCGGTAATGGATCAGCTGCGCTTCGGCGACATCGACCACCCAGACACCGCCCGCGTGGTGCACGGCGTGGTTAGTGGCATCAGCTCGTACGCTAACTGCCTCGGTCTACCAAACATTGGCGGCGAAACTGTTTTCGATAGTGTGTACCAGGCCAACCCGTTGGTTAACGCGCTGGCTGTAGGCGTGCTGCGGCACGAAAATCTGCGCCTTGCAAACGCTTCTGGTGTCGGTAACAAAATTGTGCTGTTCGGAGCTCGCACCGGCGGTGACGGTATTGGCGGCGCCTCGATTCTCGCCTCCGACACCTTCAGTGAAGAGGGCCCAACCAAGCGCCCGGCGGTGCAGGTTGGTGATCCGTTCGCGGAAAAGGTGCTTATCGAGTGCTGCCTGGAGCTGTTCCACCAGAACCTAGTTGAGGGCATCCAAGACTTGGGCGCGGCAGGCATTTCTTGCGCCACCACCGAGCTGGCGGCAAACGGTGACGGCGGCATGTACATTGAGCTTGATAACGTGCTGCTGCGTGACCCGTCGCTGACAGCGGAAGAGATTCTGATGAGCGAAAGCCAGGAGCGCATGATGGCGGTTGTGGCTCCAGAAAACCTTGAGAAGTTCCTTGAGGTCACCAAGAAGTGGGATGTTGAGACCAGCGTTCTCGGTGAAGTTACTGACTCAGATCGCCTGGTCATCAACTGGCAGGGCGTAGAGATTGTCAATGTGGATCCACGTACCGTCGCGGTCGACAGCCCAGTTTACGATCGCCCAGTGGCATACCCACAGTGGCTCGATGCACTGCAGGCAGACAGTGCGGCCGCACTGCCGCGCGCAGCTAATGGCACCGAACTAGCTCAGCAGCTGGTAGCGGTGGCTTCCAGCCCAAACCAGGCAAGCCCCGAGTGGATCACCAACCAGTACGACTCTTACGTGCTAGGCAACACCGCGCTGACCTTCCCAGATGGCGCGGGTATGATTCGCGTTGACGAGGAGAGCGGCCTGGGTGTTGCAATCTCTACCGACGCCAACGGCCGCTACTGCCAGCTTGACCCTTACGCTGGCGCCCAGCTCGCTCTCGCCGAGGCATACCGTAACGTTGCGGCCAGCGGCGCGGTACCAACCGCAGTAACTGACTGTCTCAACTTCGGCAGCCCAGAGAACCCAGAGGTGATGTGGCAGTTCGTGCAGACCGTTGAGGGTCTGTCTGATGCGTGCCTCGCCCTAGAGGTGCCGGTTACCGGTGGCAACGTGTCTCTATACAACCAGACCGGAGACACCCCGATTCACCCAACCCCGGTCGTTGGTGTGCTCGGCATTATTGATGATGTGGCACGCCGGGTACCGAGCGGCTGGCAGGATCAGGGCGAAAATCTCTACCTTCTTGGCACTACCCGCAATGAGCTTGACGGCTCCGCTTGGGCTGGCACCGTACACAATCACCTCGGTGGCAAACCGCCGGTCGTAGATTTGGCGGCTGAAAAGAACCTTGCGGCACTGCTGCACTCTGCGACCCAGAGCGGCATTGTTTCCGCTGCAGTCGATCTATCCGAGGGCGGTCTCGCGCAGGCGCTGGTTGACGGCTGCCTCCGTTTCGGGGTGGGCGCGCGCGTCTGGCTCAGTGAGCTACTGGAGCGTGACGGTGTAGACACCACCGCGGCGCTGTTCAGCGAGTCCCAGGGTCGCGTGCTGGTTGCTGTGCCACGTGAAGAAGACGTCAAGTTCCGTGGCCTGTGTGAGGGGCGTGGCTACCCGGTGCTGCGTCTCGGTGTCACCGACGGTTCCGGTGCCGGTGCAGCGCTCGAGGTACAAGATGAGTTCACCCTGCCGCTGAGTGAGATTCGTGATGCACACCGCGCTACCCTGCCGCAACGCTTCGGCCCTGTAGTAGGCGGTTAAATAGCTGGCGGCGCCGGTAACTTCCTCTTTAATATCGGCGCCACCGCCTCACTGTAAAAGGTTTCGGCCCCGCGCGTAATGTGGCGGGGCCGAAACCTTTTTTGAAACTGTCAGCGCTGCCGGCACCGCATGCTGTGACTTACTTATCCTGTCCTGCGCTAAGGCACGGCTAGAGTAAGCCCATTGCGCCGAGTCTCGCGGTGATTTGAGCGTGCAGATCCACCATATCCATGGTGGCGTCAAGCACCAGGTAACGGTGTGGTGCGGCTTCTGCGTAGTGCAAAAACGCTTCCCTCACCACCCGGTGAAACTCTAGGCTCTCAGCTTCTAGGCGGTCTGCCTGCAAGCCGCGCTTGTCACGGCGGGCTGCGCCCACCACCGGATCGATATCTAACACGATTGTGAGGTCGGGTTGCAGCTGCCCGGTGCCCCACTCGCTCAGCTTTCTAATTTCCGGCTCACCGAGCTCGCGGGCTGCGCCCTGGTAGGCGGCGGAGGAATCAATGTAGCGATCTTGAATCACCACGGCGCCTCGGTGCAGTGCCGGGCGCACCAGCGTTGCCACGTGGTGGGCGCGATCAGCCGCGTAAAGCAGAGCTTCGGCGCGCGGATCCACCGCCTCACCGTGTAACAGCAGCTGACGAATTTCTTGCCCCAGCTTGGTACCGCCCGGTTCGCGAGTCTGCACCACCTCGCGCCCGTGTTTCTCAAGCGCTTGCTCAAGCATCAGCGCCTGCGTGGTTTTACCCGCGCCGTCGCCGCCTTCAAAGACGATAAAAAATCCCTGCGTCACGCTTCAACACCCCTGCTCTGCAAACGTTGGCTTTCACAGCCTTGCTCCAGCTCGTCCACTCCTGCCCCAGTCGCCTCTGCTGACCTTAGCCCGCCGCCACCGCAGCCTGCTGGGCCGCCTCTGCGGCAGCTTTCTTCGCAGCGTTCGCTTTACGCGTTGCCGCGGCTTTCTTTGCAGCTGCGCTGCGCACCGGATCTACTGTTTTTTTGGTCGTGGTTTTGCGCGCTACCTTCTTCTTCGCGGTAGCGGTCTTCGCCACGGTCTTCTTCGCCGGCGCTTTCTTGGTGCCGCGCTTTGCCGGGCCTTTGGCACGCTTAATCGCCAGCAGCTCCACAACCCGATCAAAGGTCAACTCCGCAATGTCTTCCCCCCGCGGTACCGTGACATTGGTGACTCCGTCGGTGATGTACGGCCCAAAGCGGCCGTCTTTCACCTTAATCGGCTTCTCGCTCACCGGATCGTTATCGAACTCTCTCAGGGGCGCTGCCGCCTGCCGCCGTGCGCCATACTTCGGCTGCGCCAACAGCTCCAAAGCACCCGGCAGATCAATACTGAAAATAGCTTCCTCATTCGGCAGAGTGCGGGTCTCAGTACCCTTCTTCAGGTATGGGCCAAACTTCCCGTTCTGCGCCAAGATCTCTTCGCCGCTTTGCGGGTCTGCGCCCACAACCCGCGGTAGGCTGAGCAGCTGCAACGCGGTTTCAAAATCAACGGTTTCCGGAGACATGGTTTTAAACAGTGACGCGGTCAGCAGCTTTTCACCCTTTGGCAGTTTTTCGTCTGCCCGCAGCTGCTCGGTGACATATGGCCCGAATCGCCCGTTTTTCGCCACAATATTGCGCCCGGTTTCGGGGTGCACTCCGAGCACTCGATCAGCAGCCGGCTCGGCAGCTGCGAGCTCCAGGGCTTTGGCTGCGGTGAGTTCATCAGGCGCGATATCCGCCGGAAGTGACACTGCACGCGGCTTCAGGGCACCGGTTTCATCCCGTTCGCATTTGTCATCAAGCACTTCCAGATACGGCCCGTACCGTCCGTTACGCAGCGCAATATTATCCGCCAACTGCATTGTGTTAATCGCACGCGCATCAATCTCGCCGAGGTTATCAACAACCCCGCGCAGCCCCGGATGGTTAGCGGTGCCGAAGTAAAAGTCATGCAGCCACGCTGCACGATTGGTTTCGCCGGCCGCAATACGGTCAAGGTCGGCTTCCATCTGCGCGGTGAAATCGTAGTCAACCAGCTCTGCAAAATGCTCTTCTAGCAGTTTCACAACGCTAAAAGCGATAAAGCTCGGCACCAGCGCCTGCCCCTGCTTGGTGACGTAGCCGCGATCCATAATTGTAGACATGATTGCGGCGTACGTTGATGGGCGCCCCACCCCCAGCTCTTCGAGACGCTTGGTCAAGCTCGCCTCAGTGTAGCGGGCTGGCGGTGTTGTGGTGTGCGCTTTAGCCGCGGCATCACTCGCTTGCAATGCCGCTCCCGGTTCCAGCTGCGGCAACCTGGTTTCGCGGGTGTCAGCTGCCTGCTCGCCGCGTTTTTCATCGCGCCCTTCCTCGTACGCCGCAAGGAAGCCTTGGAAAGTAATCACGGTGCCGCTAACGGTAAACTCCAGCGGCGTCTCGGCGCCGTAAATCACGGTTTTGGCTGCGATTGTAAGAGTGTCTGTGGATCCCGCGGCATTTGCCATCTGGCTGGCAACTGTGCGCTTCCAAATCAGGTCGTAAAGTGACAGCTCGCGCGGGCTCACTTTGCCATGCAACGCACTAGGGTGGGTGAATTTTACACCGGCGGGACGAATCGCCTCGTGGGCTTCCTGCGCACCCTTCGCCTTGGTGGCGTACAGCCGCGCGGCTGCCGGCACACTCGCAGAACCGTACAGCTCGGTTGCTGCCGCCCGTGCAGCACTGGTTGCCTGCGCCGACAAGCTCGTGGAGTCGGTACGCATATAGGTGATAAAACCCTTTTCGTACAGCGACTGCGCCAGAGACATCGTTTCACGCGAGCTCAACCGCAGCTTCCGCGAAGCTTCCTGCTGCAGCGTCGAAGTGGTGAACGGCGCTGCAGGTTTGCGGGTGTAAGGCTTGGTGTCGCGTGCTTTCACACTGGCTGCGGTGTCGAGGTTGTCTACAATCTGCGCGGCAAGAGCTTCGTCAAGCAAGCGCACCGGGGATTTCTGCTGCAGCGCTCCGGTGTCGTCAAAATCTGCTCCCTGCGCCACTTTCACCCCGGCAACCCGGTGCAGTTTAGCGTTAAATGCCGCGGCTTCCTGGGCGGTAAAGTTCGCGGTAACACTGCAGTAAGCTGCGCTCACGAAGGCGATGCGTTCGCGTTCGCGATCCACCACCAAGCGAGTTGCAGCAGACTGCACCCGCCCCGCTGACAGCTTCGGCCCCACTTTGCGCCACAGCACCGGAGACACGTCATAGCCATACAGTCGATCCAGCACGCGCCGGGTTTCCTGTGCGTCTACGAGGTCGGTGTCAATATCGCGGGTGTTTGCAATCGCCTCGGTGATGGCGTCTTTCGTGATCTCATGAAACACCATCCGCCGCACCGGAACCTTCGGCTGCAGCACCTCTAAAAGGTGCCACGCAATCGCTTCTCCCTCGCGGTCCTCATCAGTTGCGAGCCAGAGCTCGTCAGCGTTTTTCAGCGCTTTTTTAAGCTCGGCAACGGTCTTTTTCTTGTTGTCTGCGACCACATAGTAAGGCGCAAAGTCGTTTTCTACGTCAACCGCAAACTTCCCGAAAGCACCCTGCTTTAAAGCCGCAGGAAGCGCCGCCGGCTCTGCGAGGTCGCGAATATGCCCAACAGAGGCCACAACTTCATACTCTGACCCTAGAAAGCCGCTGATGGTGCGAGCTTTCGTCGGAGACTCCACGATCACGAGTTTTTGTGTTGTAGACACCCTGCTCCTTAGTTGTTATCGGCTACTGGCAACCGCAGCGCACTGCTTGACAGCTGCACTGTATACCTAACAGTCTTCCATAAAATTCTAGATTTAAAAGATTTCTACCGGCTCGGCTCGCCAACAAGTGCCACTTTCGCCATAATTTTCAGGGGTGTGGATCAGCCTACCCGGCAGCCGCCACAGCCTGTACTCGATAATGCCCGAAGCCCGCCCCGACGCGCACCACCGCCCGCCAGCCATCTACCGTGCACTGCAGCAGCTCAGTGTAATGCGCGGCAGCTACCGCTTGCGCCGCAGCGCAGGGGTTGCTCGCGGAATTATAGAACGCGGTGTCGGCGGCGGCCAAGGCGGCGTTATCTGCGGCGGCGGCAACTCGGGTTTGTGTAGCCGCGAGCGCCGCGCCCGCCAAAACCCCGGTTGCAGTTACCGTAACGGCTGCGATGATGCCCACAGCGAGAGGCGCACTCATGCTCGGTTTTCCTTTCTGCTAACTGTTTTTGTGCTGATTGCCGCTGCAGCGATCTCGCGTCACTGCAGCGTGTTTAGCAGCAGCGCGCAACTGTGGCCCCGCACCTGCACTAGCTGCCCGATTCCAACACTGCCTCGCTGCGCTACCGTCACACACAGCATCCCGTTACTGGTTGCCCTGCTGATGCTGAAATCTGCTGGCAAACCTGCGATATAGGTGCTTGCCGCACCGTCATCTTCACGGGCCTCCAGCCGCGCGATTTCGGCAGCTGCCGCGGTGACGCTTATCTGTTTGGCACCCGTCGCAATCCCGGTAATCAAAACAGCGAACACCAGGAGCACGGCGGGCAGCACCAACGCAAACTCGGCGGTGATACTGCCTCGCTCGTCTCCTGCCGCAGCGGCGAAACGCTCCCGCCAGATTCTGCTCCGGTTACGTTTTTCTGTCACTGCGCGTTGCTTTCTATCCGGCGCTGTTCAAGGCGTTTTGCACCAGCTGTGTCAGCATCGCCTGCACTTCACCGCTGCGCATTATGACCACCAGCAACCCGGCAAAAGCCACCGCCGCCATAATCAAAATCGCGTATTCTGCCGTCACCGCGCCGGTTTCATCGTGCCGCGCCTGAGCAAGCTGGGCTCGCCACAGTCTTATCCGCCGCCACCGCGGCTGCGGCCGTGGAACCATAGCTTCACTGTTTACCACCGGTCGCAGCGCCGGCGCATTATTTGCTGTTTCAAATGACATGTTTTCTTTCCTTTCTTTCTCCAACTGTTGATCTGTGTAAAAATCTCACTGTCTCGCTACAACCCCGTAAACATCGAAATCACCACCGGAATCACGCCCAAAATCACAAAAGCAGGCAGAATACAGATACCCAGCGGCAGCAGCACCCGCGTCCCCAATTTTTCTGCGCTGGCTTCTAAGCTCTCTGCTGCAATGCGTCTTTTACGGGCAGCGGTTTCAAGCAGCAACTGAGTCATCCCGGCACCAGTCGTAGCTAGCAACTGTGTTGCTTGCCCAGCGTCACCCTTGGCAGCAAGCTCATCAGTGCTCAGCCACTGACATCTGGCGTTTGAAATCTCGTCAGCAACCAAGCGGGCCGCCCGCTGCAGCGGCAACCCGCCGCGCAACGCCAACACCAGCAGTTCACACTCGAACCCAATCAGCTGTTCGGCTGATTCAGCAGCGGCAACTAGTTTACGAATCCACAACGTTCCAATCACCAAGAAAAAACCACCCGTAATAAGGAACAGTGGCCCCAGTTGCCCGAGCAGCACCGCCGTCGGATTAAACCCGATCAGGTGCCCGAGCCCGATTGCCAAAAGCGGCAGCAAAGCAATCATGGTGACACTGGTTTTCGGTCCGGCCAGCAATACTCTCCGACGTTTACGCAACAGCAATAACTCGTTCAGCGCAGTCGCCAAGCTATCACAGCCCCAAGCCAACGGCGCTCCCGCATACTGCGCAACCGCTTGCATCGCTTGCACTGTCGCCCAAATTTGTCGTTCCGGTGTCGCGACCTGCTGCACGCATGTGGCACAGGAGACGCTGCTGCTGTCACAGGAGCAGTTTATGTCATTGTGAATCACTCGCCCCAGCCCTTCTGCCTGCAACAGCGGCTCTATCCGGGCGGCACCCAGGCCGCTGCGCAACAGCACCGCTTGCCGGCTGAGTCGCTGCCGCACTCGTTCAAGCTCGTGCTCTAGCCGCTGTTGCTTAGTCACCCGGCGGCATTTTCTGATGCGCATATCACAGCTCCCCAATCTCCAGGGTGCCGGCAGCGCTCAGCTGAGGACGCCCCAGCTGCGTCAGCCGATACTGGTTTTCGTGGCGCGCCAGCTGCACCACCACGTGCACCGCAGAGACAAACTGCTTCGCTATCGCAACGCTGCTCAAACCCGCCAAAGCTCCCAGCGCTTCAATCCGTGCCGGCACATCACGCAGAGAGGATGCGTGGATTGTGCCCGCGCCGCCATTGTGACCAGTGTTAAGGGCGGTCAGTAGGGTCGCCAACTCAGCACCGCGACACTCTCCCAGCACCAGTCGATCAGGGCGCATTCGAAGCGCCTGCTGTAACAGGTCTTGTAGCGTCACTTCGCCGTTAGATTCACTGTTTGCGGCGCGGGTTTCTAGTCCCACGTGATGAGGGTGACTCAGCCGCAGCTCTGCAACGTCTTCGATTGTGATGATGCGCTGCGTGTGATCTACCGTGTTTAGCAGTGCCCGCAGCAGCGTGGTTTTCCCAGTGCCGGTGCCACCGCTGATTAGCAGGTTGTGGCGGCTCTCCATGGCCTCTTGCAAAAAAACCGCGATTTCTGGGGTGCACAACCCAGCTTCCACTAGCTCAGCAAAACTTAAATCCTGCTTTGCCGGCACCCGAATGGAGATCGCGGTTCCGGTGACCGCCACCGGTTCCAGCACCGCGTGCACACGTATTCCAGAGCCAATTTGAGTATCGGCGGCGGGGTGCAGCTCATCAAGCTGGCGCCCCCCGACCGCGAGCAGCTGCACGGCCATGCCACGCAACTGTTGTGGCGCAAGCTGCGGCATCAGCTGCGGCGCGGTAATTTTTTCTAGCCCGCCGCCGGTGTCAACCCAGATTTCGACGGCAACGCCGCGCTGCTGCACGAGCAGATCCCGCAGCCCAGGCAGGTTCAGGTATGGCAACAGCGGCGCGCAGGCCCGCTGTTCTTCCAGCGTCAGGGTGTCTGAGAGCCGTTGCTGGGACCCTGCCATAGCTCCGCCTAGTGGCCGCACCGCACCACCTGGCCCCACAAGGTCACCATCAAGTAGCGCAGCAGAACCGTAACCGGCCGCCGTGGCAGCGTGCCGCGGGCGACTCGGACGCGAAGGGAGCTGAAAAACTTTCATACCTGAATTTCAGCAGTTTGAGGTCTGCGCTGTAACCACGACAGTTTTAAATGTGGAAAAGCCCCGCCACGAGCGTTTCCCACTTACCTGTGGGAAACAATATGGCGGGGCTGATCCTCAACAGCTTAATGCCCTATCGTATGCATGGTAACAGCTTGATCAGCGACGAACACCGTCGCGGTTGGAGTTTTAATCCGGTGTCACTTCGAACATGAACTCGATTTCAACCGGGGCGTTCAGCGGCAGCGCCGCCACGCCGACGGCGGAGCGCACATGAATACCGGCATCTCCAAAAATCTCGCCGAACAGCAGCGAAGCGCCGTTAGCAACGAGTGCCTGATCGGTAAAATCCGGGTGGGAGTTCACAAAAACCGTAACTTTAGCCACACGCTTGATGCGATCTAGACTGCCGAGCACTCCGCGCGCCGCAGCCAAGCCGTTAAGCGCGCAGATTTCTGCAAGTTTAGTGGCTTCTGCCACAGAAACATAGCCGTGGCCCTGCTCCGCTGCCGCGACCTGACCGGTCTGCGGCAATTTCCCTGCAACCATTGGCAGCTGGCCGCTGGTGTAAACGAAGTTCCCCAGCTGAGTAGCTGGCACATATGCCGCAACCGGAGCCGCGATTTCCGGCAAAGTGTAGCCGAGGCTCGCCATCCGCTCTTCAATAACTGACACTATTTTGCCTTCCTCTTAAGATAAGCCACGTTGCCGCCTGCAGGACCTGCAATAATCTGCACCAGTTCCCAGCCCTGGGCACCCCAGTTGTTTAGAATCTGTGCTTCGCTATGTAGCAGCAGCGGAGTTACGAAGTATTCCCATTTTGGCTGCGGCTGTTCCTGCACCTGCTGCTCACCGGTTTCTGTCACAATATTTTCCTCTGTTTTAAGCTTAAAAGCGCAAAAGCGCTAAGTTTCTCAGCAAAATCGCCTAGGCTATATTCTATGACCGAAGATAGCAAAAAGTCACCAAGTAATGTGCGTGGGTTCCGCCGCCGCAGCCCGGGTGGAGCTGTTGGCGCGCTGCTCGGCGCTGCTGCCATGAGTGTTATCGGCGGCGTGCTGTTAACCGCCGCTGTTACTCCCGTTGTGGCGCTGACCGCTGCCGCAACCAGCACTACTATCAGCATTTTTGAGAATCTTCCTGACCATATCAACCCCGGCAAGCTGTCGCAGCCCTCCACCATTTGGGCTAAGCGCGGCGATGAAGAAGTGCTGCTGGCGCGTTTTTATGCACAGAATCGCCAGATGGTCGGCTGGGATGATATTTCGCAGCACGTTAAAGACGCCGCGGTTTCGGAGGAAGATCCGCGGTTCTACACCCACGGCGGAATTGACGTGCTTGCTGCGGGCCGTGCGGTACTGCAGAACGTGACCGGCAGCGGCCGCTCTGGCGCATCCACCATCACCATGCAGTATGTGCGTAACGTACTGATTCAAGAAGCGGAAATGATTCCGAATGAGAAAGAGCGCGAAAAGGCCTACAACGACGCTATCCGCCAAGATCTTGACCGCAAACTGAAAGAGATGCGCCTGGCGATTTCGGTGGAAAAGAGTTACTCCAAGAACGACATCCTGCTGGGGTATCTGAACATTGCCAACTACGGCGGCCAGATTTACGGCATCGAGTCCGCGGCGAAGGCTTACTACTCTAAATCCGCTAAAGACCTCAGCATCGCTGAAGCTGCCAGCCTCGTCAGCATCGTGAACCTGCCAAGCGAGCTGCATCTGGCAAACCCTGACAACATCGCCGCAAACCAGGAGCGGCGCGACAAGATCATTGGCTCGATGCTGCGCGAGGGTAAAATTACTCAGGCAGAACATGATGAGGCAATCGCGACTCCGGTGGAGCCACACCTGTCTGAAACTCCAACCGGTTGCACCATTGCGGATCAGCACTACGGCCTTGGCCACCTGTGCGATTATGCGACTAAGTACCTGCAGCAAGACAAACTGTTTGGCGCCACCCCAGAGGAGCGCTGGTTTAACTTCCAAAACGGTGGCTTAAAGATTGTCACCACTGCCGATCTTGATTTGCAGCAGGCTGCGTTTGAATCAACCCGGGCGCATGCTCCGGCACAGCACCCAGGCATTGACTACGGCACCGCCGCGGTGACCATTGAAAACCGCACCGGGCGGGTCTTAGCGATGATTCAAAACCGCCCCTTCAGCGATGACCCAAACGTCACTGAAAACAACAAAGACTACACCGCTATCAACTACAGCACTGACAACGAGTACGGCGGCTCTTCCGGCTTCCAGTACGGTTCGGTGATGAAGAGCTTCACTCTCGCAGAGTGGGTGCGTGCGGGGCACAGCGTTAACGAGGTTGTTGATTACTCACCGGGCACGGTGTCTGAGAGCAGCTTCACGGGCTCCTGCTTCCCTGACGGGGTTTACGGTTACGGCTCCTTCACCTTTAAGAACTGGAACGGCGCCCGTGGCCGCGGCACGGTGCTGTACTCTACTGACCAGTCGCTTAACGGTGGCTATGTCAGCATGGCGAAGAAGCTTGACCTGTGCAACATTTTTAAACTTGCTGAGGACATGGGCCTGAAGCGCGCCACCGAAAACGCTGCCGGTAACCGCAAGCTCGCGGTTGTGCCGTCGGGTGTTTACAACGGTAACGACGAGGTATCGCCGCTGACGCTGGCCTCTGCGATGGCTGGCTTTAGCAGCGAAGGCACAGTGTGCACCCCGGTGCCGATTGATTCCATCACCGACTCCGAGGGCAAGAACGTCGAGTTCGCGAAGTCTAAGTGTAAAGAAGCGATTCAGCCTGATGTTGCCAACAGTGTCGCTTACGCGCTGCAACACAACGTCACGAGCGGTTTGAGTTCTTCTGGTCGCTCCCGTATCGGGGTGCCGCACATGGCAAAAACCGGTACCACTGACGACAGCGTTGATGAGTGGTGGGCTGGCGGATCAACCAAAGTCACTACGGTTTCATGGAACGGTAACGTCAACGGGAAGGTTAACCTGTACAGCGTGGGGCGCAGCGGCGCTGGCCGTCTCATCTGGATTGCGATGATGAACGCGGCAGACGAGAAGTATGGCGGCGATGCGTTCCCGACTCCAAATCCGAACGCGCTGCAAAACAACCAGCAGACAGTTCCTGATGTTTCTGGGCGCAGCGTCACTGAGGCCACTCAGATTTTGACGGCTGCAGGTTTCCAGGTGCGTACAGGCGAGGAAGTTGATTCAACGCAGCCGAAGGGCAGCGTTGCCGGAACAGACCCGGGTGCCGGCTCTCCTGCGAGCAGCGGTGACACGGTGACGCTGAAGATTTCTAACGGTAATGCTCCTGCGAGCGATGATGATGACGGCGTGCCGCTACCTGACGGCCTCGTCGGGTCAACCGCGCAGAACGCAGCCAACACTCTCGGCGCGGCCGGCTTCAACAGTATCTTTATGCGGTGCGAGACCGGGGCTTCACCGAACGCCAGCATGCAGGTTGTGGATGTTGATCCGAAGCCTGGCAGCAGAGCGAAACCGACCGACCGGATTACTCTCAAGCTCAAATGTTAGAGTGATTGCACAGGGGGCGCAGCGCCAGCTGCTCCCCCTGTTTTATTTGAGGAGCTAGAGCATTATGAACAATTCGCAAAAACTGTTTACCGCCGCTGTCGGGGCTGCCGCCGCGTGCGCTACTTGGGCGGTTGGAGTGGAACGCTATCTTTTCACCGTGCGCCGTGCCCAATTGCCGGTTTTGCAGCCGGGCGCGAAGCCGCTGCGCGTGTTGCAGCTGAGCGATTTGCACCTGGCTCCGTGGCAGCAGCGCAAAATCGCGTGGGTGCAGTCGCTTGCGCAGTTGGCTCCTGACTTGGTGGTGCTGACCGGCGACCAGCTTGGTCACAAAGAGGCTATCGATCCACTGTTAAACGCGCTGCAGCCGCTCGCCGCTACGGGAGCAAAAATGTGTTTTGTGCACGGCTCCAACGACTATTACTCTCCCATCGCCAAGAACCCGATGCGCTACCTCAAAGAGCCGTCACGGCTGGCGACTCGGGTGCCTGATCTTGACAATGAGCTGCTCACGCGGCGCTTCAACACAGAATTGGGTGCGGTGGATCTCAACAACCGGGTGCACAGCATGACGGTCAGTGACAGCGAGCTGTTATTTTTGGGACTGAATGATCCGCACATCGGATATCACGACCACGCAGCGGTAGCTACCGCACTGCAGCAGTTGGAGGCCGCCGAGCAGCTCAACCCGGAGCAGGTCCGTGTGGGTGTGGTGCACGCACCATACACCAAGTCACTTGATTTTCTGACCGATAACGGCTGTGAACTATTGCTTGCGGGACACACGCACGGCGGACAGCTGCGCGTTCCCGGGGTGGGTGCGCTCACTTCTAACAGTGATTTACCACCGCAGCAGGCACGCGGCCTATCGGCCTGGTACACCGCAGAGAACACAGCTTTCTTGCACGTCAGTGCGGGCCTTGGCACCTCTATCTATGCCCCGGTGCGATTCTGCTGCCGCCCAGAGGCTACGCTGCTGACGCTGCACGCGGTAGACAGCCAGCTTTAACAGCGCTTGCTACGCGGGGCCCCCCAGGCAGCGATAACACTGCGCTCGGTCCCATTCCGCGGGGTGTCCACAAGCGCTCTTTAGCGCTGTGCTGCGACCAGGCAGCACTCAGCTTGCGCGCAATCGCGCGGTTAGCGCTGCGCTGCAACCAGCTCCGCGAGCTGCACCGCGTTCAGCGCTGCCCCTTTGCGGAGGTTGTCATTAGCGATGAAGAACACCAGACCGCGGCCGCCTGGCACGCTTTGGTCTTGGCGGATCCGCCCCACCAGGGTTGGGTCCACCCCGGCTGCGTCACGCGGCGTTGGCACTTCCATCAGCTCCACTCCCGGAGCCTGCTGCAGCACAGCCGCGGCTGCTTCTGGAGTAATCGGGTTAGCGAACTCGGCGTGAATCACCAGCGAGTGCCCCGTAAACACCGGCACCCGCACACAGGTTCCTGCCACCAAAAGCTCCGGCAGCTCCAGAATTTTACGGCTTTCGTTACGCAGCTTTTGTTCTTCATCGGTTTCTCCGTCGCTCGCCAAAGCTCCCGCAAACGGCACTGCGTTTGCTGCGATTGGTTTCACGTAAACCTGCGGCTCCGGGGCGTTTACTGCCATCCCGTGATAAACCAGCTCAGTTGCTTTGCCGCTGTCAAGCAGTGCCGCAGTTTGCGCTTCAAGCTCCGCAACTCCCGCGAGACCGGAGCCGCTGGTCGCCTGGTAGGTGGCAATTTTCAGCCGCTCAAGCCCTGCTTTTTGGTGCAGCGGCTGCAGCACCGGCATTGCTGCCATGGTGGTGCAGTTCGGGTTTGCGATAATCCCTTTTACTGCTTGCTGCAGCGCGTGAGGGTTCACTTCGCTCACCACCAGCGGCACTTCTGGGTCTAGCCGCCAGGCACTGGAGTTGTCAATAACCACGGCTCCCGCCGCGGCAAACTTCGGGGCGTACTCTTTGGAGGCTGATCCACCCGCAGAAAACAGGGCAATATCGATGCCGCTGTAATCTGCGGTTGCGACGTCTTCAACAACCACTTTTGCGCCGCGGAATTCTAGCTCTTGCCCTGCAGAGCGCGCGCTTGAGAAGAACCGCACGCGAGTCACCGGGATGTCACTTTCTGCCAACAGGCTGCGCATCACTCCGCCAACCTGACCGGTGGCGCCTACTACCGCAACGCAAAGTTCTTGTGCCAAAATATGCTCCTCTAAAAAATGTCTAAGGTGTCGCTCACGCGATCTTTACCACTGCGTCCTGCCGCAGCTGTTTAGCGGCCGGTGCCGGCGTAAACCACGGCTTCGTCTGCGCCGTCGAGCTCGAAGGCGGTGTGCAGCACCTGCTGTGCTTTTGCTACCATGTCGGCGCGGGTCACAACAGAGATGCGGATTTCACTGGTTGAGATCATTTCGATGTTGATTCCAGCTTCAAACAGTGCTTTGAAGAGTTTCGTGGCCACGCCCGCATTAGTGCGCATCCCAGCGCCAACGACCGCGATTTTTGCGATTTGGTCGTCAAACTGCAGCGACTCGTAGCCGATTGCGCTCTCTGCTGCGCGCAGCGCGGTGACCACGGCTGGACCGTCTTGCATCGGCACGGTGAAGCTGATGTCGGTGCGTTTGGTGTCGTTTGCTGACACGTTTTGCACGATCATATCCACGTTAACGTTGGTGGCGCCCACAATTTCAAAGATTTGCGCGGCACGGCCCGGGGCGTCGGGCACGCCCACAACCGTGATTTTAGCGTCGTTCTGGTCTACTGCGATGCCGGTAACGATTGACTCTTCCACGGTTGCTCCTTCTGGGTATCCTTTTTCTGGATCAAAAACTAGTGTGCCTTGCTGGTTGCTGAACGAGGATCGCACGTGAATGGTAACCCCGTGGCGGCGCGCAAACTCTACCGCGCGCAGGTGCAGCACTTTGGCGCCGGCCGCGGCAAGCTCCAGCATTTCTTCACTGGTGATGGAGTTGATTTTGCGAGCCAGCGGCACCTGCCGCGGATCTGCGGTGAAGACTCCGTCAACATCGGTGTAGATTTCGCACACGTCTGCGTGCAAAACCGCGGCGAGCGCAACCGCGGTGGTGTCTGATCCACCCCGCCCTAAAGTGGTGACGTCACCGGTTGCGGTTGTGCCTTGAAACCCGGCAACAATCACAATTGCGTCGTTGTCTAGCGCTTCGCGCACTCGGTCTGCGCTGATGCGCTGAATTTTAGCGGAGCCGTGTTTTTCGTCGGTTACGATACCGACTTGCTCACCGGTATAGGAAACCGCGTCTGAGCCCATGCTCTTAATCGCCATTGCCAGCAGCGCCATAGAGATTCGCTCGCCGGCGGTCAGCAGCATGTCTAATTCGCGTGGATCCTGCAGCGGTGTGATTTCGTTGGCGAGGTCTTGCAGCTCGTCTGTGGTATCTCCCATTGCGCTGACGACCACTACCACATGGTTGCCGGCGCGGCTGGTTTCGACGATGCGTTTGGCAACTCGTTTAATGCTGTTGGCGTCCGCTACTGACGAACCGCCGTATTTTTGCACTATCAGAGCCATTGGCTTCCCTATCTAAAATCTGTGTTTATCTTTTAATAATATCTTGCTCAGCGACGGCGTAAAGCGCTAATTTCCGCCGCCGATTTGGGTGCGTCCTTCAAAAGCGCGCCCCAGGGTGACCTCGTCTGCGAACTCCAGGTCACCGCCCACCGGCAGGCCACTGGCGAGGCGCGAGATTCGCACTCCGATGGCGGTCAGCATCCGGGTGAGGTAGGCTGCGGTTGCTTCGCCCTCGACGTTCGGGTCGGTGGCGATAATCACCTCTTGCACTGTAGTGTCTGCAACGCGACTGAGCAGCTGGGAAATGTTGAGATCATCAGGGCCGACACCGTCGATTGGGCTGATGGCGCCGCCCAGCACATGGTATAGCCCTTTGAATTGCCGCGTGCGCTCGATGGCGACCACGTCTTTGGGCTCCTCAACCACGCAAATCAGGGAGCGATCGCGGCGATCATCGGTGCAGATCGCGCATTTTTCGGCTTCGGCGACGTTGGCGCACACTTCGCAGAATTTCACACGCTCGCGCACCTCAGCGAGCAGTTCAGCAAGGCGGCTGGGGTCGTAGTTTTGGGTTTGCACCACGTGGAAGGTGATGCGCTGGGCAGACTTTGGGCCGATGCCAGGCAGCCTGCCAAACTCATCGATTAGCTCCTGCACAATTGCGGTATACACTAGCGTTCACCAATCAGTCGCGGGTTAAAAACCTGGCGCACCACCGATTCGCCGACGCGCTCGATGTCTGCGAGCTGCGGCGCTGTATCCGGCGCTGTTTCGGAGCTGCCTGCCGCTGGTGTTGCTGCCGCGCTGTCTGCAGCGGGCGTGGCAGGCGCAGCACTTACTGTTTCGGGCGCAACATGCCCAGTGGTGGGCAGTTCAGGCACGACAGGCGCAGCGGTTGCAGGCACCTCAGACGCGGCAGGCGCAGCGGTTGTAGGCATAGCAGGTTCAGGCTGCACGGCAGCGGGCTGCGGCAGCACCGGTTTCGGAGCCTGCGGCACTGCCCACGCTGATGTGGGCAGGGTGGATCCCGGCGGTGCCGCGTCAACAGCAGCCGGCGCGGGTGGTGCAGTCGGCGTAGCCGGCGCCGCAGGCTCTGACTGAGCTGCCGCAGGCTGCCCACCTGGCTGTGGCTGTTCGTTGCTCGTGACTCGCCGTGGCTTGTATCCGAGGGTCACTCCGAGGGCGCCGAAAAGCACCTCCCGCAGCGGAGTTGCGCCGTGCTGCTTAAAGTTTTCCAGATCAGCTTTAGTACGCAAACCGATAATGAAGTTACCGCCGGTGATTTGCAGCGGAGTGATGCGTTGCACAGCGCTAAACACCATCGGGTCTGCTGTTTCCAGCTCCTCTAGAATTTCTTGCCACAGCTCGGCAAGTGCGGCGCCGTGCAGTTCAATCTCGCTATTTTCAGATGCGCTCTGCTTTGCGGGCGCAGGTTCCGGGGCAGCCGGAGCTACTGCGGGCTCGAACGCAGCTGGCACCGCGGCGGCACTGACAGCTGGTGCAGTCGCTGCGGGCTCAGGCGCCGACGCAGCAACTGGCTCTGAAACAGTCTGAGACTCTTCCTGCTGCGGGGTCACCGAGACCACGGTGAAGCCACCCTGCGGCGCTGTGACAGCGGCAGGCGTGGCAGGATCGGGAACTGCCACGGGCGCAGCGGTCGCAGCCGCGGCTATTTGCGGCGCCGCTGCCGGCTCTGGTGTCGGAGCCGGGCCTGGTGTTGGCTCTTCAAGGAAAGCAGTTGATGGTGGCTGGGAAGCGATCCGGTCCATTTCTTTCTGCAAGAAAGCTCGGGCACCTGCCAAAGCTGCTGCTGCGTTCAGCCCTGTCCCGGTTTCCCCGCTTTGCGGCGGCAGGGCCTGCGATGCTTCTTGCAGCGGCGCTGCCGCCTGCGCAGCTGCATCATGCTGCGGCGCGCTCTGAGTTTGCGGCGCACTCTGAGTTTGCGGCGCGCTCTGGACTGGCGCGATGGTCTGCGCGGCAGCTGGCGCGGTCACTGGCGGAGTCGGCGGCGGGGTCGCTGGCGTAACTGGCTGCACGGGATTCTGCGTGGCAGCGGCCAAGGGCTGCTGCTGCGCTGCAGTTGGTTGGGTAGCAACACGCGGTGCTACTGCTGGGGGCTGCTGCGCACCCGCAGTTCGCTGTGCCACTGCGGGCTGCTGTGCCGCTGCGGGCTGCTGTGCGGCAACGGCGAGCGCGCGCGCCATCATCAGTTCCAACTGCAGCCGCGGTGCGGTTGCCCCGCTCATGGCGTTCAGCGCGGAGTTTACAACCTCCGCAATTGCGGTCAGCTGCGCCTGCGCAAACAGGGTGCCCTGCGCAAACAGCCGCTCCAACTCATCCTGCGGCACGCCTCGAAACACCGCTGCTGCACCGCCCGGATTAGTGGCGCTGACCACAATCAAATCCCGCAGCCGCACCAGCAAATCTTCGGTGAAGCGGCGCGGATCCTGCCCGGTCTGCACCACCCGATCAACGCTCTGAAACAGGCTTGCACCATCGCCGGCGGCGAGCGCCTGCACCACCTCGTCAATCAGCTCAGAACTGGTGTAACCGAGCAGTGCGGTGGCGCGATCCAGCGTTACAATACCGTTTTCGGAGCCGGCGATCAGCTGATCCAAAATTGACAGGGTGTCGCGTGCGGAGCCACCGCCGGCACGCACCAGCAGCGGCAGCACACCCGGCTCAGTTTGCACGCCTTCGCTGTCACACAGCTGCTGCACGTAATCAATCAGCACACCCGGAGCAATCAGCCGGAATGGATAGTGGTGAGTGCGGCTGCGGATCGTGCCGAGCACCTTCTCCGGCTCCGTGGTCGCAAAAATAAACTTCAGATACTCCGGCGGCTCCTCCACGATTTTCAGCAGCGCGTTAAAGCCCTGCGAGGTTACCATGTGGGCCTCGTCAATAATGAAAATCTTGTAGCGGTCGCGTGCTGGCGCGTAAGTGGCGCGCTCTCGTAGCTCCCGGGCGTCATCAACGCCGCCATGACTTGCGGCGTCAATTTCTACCACGTCAATCGATCCGGCACCGCCGCGGCTGAGCTCAACACAGCTCGGACACTTCCCGCAGGGGTTATCAGTCGGGCCTTCGGCGCAGTTGAGGCAGCGCGCCAACACCCGCGCAGAGGTGGTTTTTCCACAGCCGCGTGGCCCGCTAAAAAGGTATGCGTGGCCGATTTTGCCACTCCGTAACGCCGCCATCAACGGCTCAGTGACGTGCGCCTGGCCGATCATCTCAGCAAATGATTCGGGGCGGTATCTACGATAAAGAGCGGAAGCCATAAGAACAATCGTACCTGGTAAAACAGTGAATTCGCTCCGCTATTTTTCGTAGCATTTCCTCTGTTTATACCAGTAGGCTTATAGATGTGACTGCCCGAATTTACCTGACCTCTGTTGAAGGCCGCTCCGGCAAAAGTTCCGTTGCTATCGGCGTTGTTGCCGCGTTGCTGGGCGAGGCGCCGCGCGTCGGCGTGTTCCGCCCCCTGATCCGCTCACACACAGAGCGAGATCGCGTGCTGGAGATGCTGCTAACCGCGACTCGCACCGACCTCAATTACGAAGACTGTGTTGGGGTTACATATGAAGATGCGCACCAGAACCCCGACGCCGCGCTCACCGAGATTGTGCAGCGCTTTAAGCGGCTCGAAAAAATGTGTGATGTGGTGGTGATTGTCGGCAGCGACTTTACTGATGTCACCGTGCCGACCGAGCTGGCTTTTAATGCGCGGATCGCCGCCAACCTTGACGCCCCGGTGATGCTCGTGCTGGGTGGCCGGTCACACACCGAGATCGAAAGCCTGGGGCAGCTGGCGCCACGCTCCGCGGCTGATTTAGCAACGGTTGCGGAGGTCGCTAAATTCCAGCTTGCGGAAGCTCACGCGCGGCTTCTGGCGTGTGTTGTCAACCGCGCTGATCCTGAACATCTGCCCGAAATTAAGGCAGCGGTGCAGCGAGCGCTGAGCACTGATACGCCGGTGTGGGCGGTGCCAGAGAACTCTCTGCTGGTGGCGCCTTCTGTTACCGCTGTGATGGAGGCCGTCGAAGGGCGCCTAATTCGCGGCAGCACCGATTTGCTGGGCCGTGAAGTGCAGGGTTTGATTGTTGCCGGGATGACGATGGAGCATGTGCTCCCCCGCATCACCGAGGGTTATGCAGTGCTGTGCGCAGCTGACCGCTCCGAAACCCTTTTGGCGCTCACCATGGCGCATGAGGCGAGCACTTTCCCGACGCTGTCGGCGATTGTGGTTAACGGCGATTTTGAGATTTCTCCTGACGTAGAGCGGCTGCTTGACGGCATCGACTCCAGTCTGCCGATTATTCGCGTTGGTAAATCCACCTTTGAGACCGCGCAGGCGATCTCTCGCGCTCGCGGCGTGATTGAGCCGGGCGCGCGCCGCAAAATTGATACGGTTTTGGCGATGTTTAACGAGCATGTTGATATCGGCCTGTTGCGCAGCCGCCTTGCAGTTGACAAGGGCGGTGTGCGCACCCCAATCATGTTTGCCTACGAGCTGTTTGAGCGCGCAAAAGCAGCCGGCAGTCATATTGTGCTGCCGGAGGGCGATGACGACCGGATTCTGCAGGCAGCCAGCACACTGCTGGCTCGCAGTATTGCGCGCCTGACCATCCTCGGCGATCCCGCTGCGGTGCGCCAGCGCGCCAGCGAGCTGGGTCTTGATATCAGCGCTGCACAGGTGGTGGATCCACGCACCAGCGAACTGCTGCCACGGTTTGCCGAAGAATACGCCAGGCTGCGCGCCCACAAGGGTGTCAGCTACGATGATGCTCTCGATAGATTAACCGACGTCAGCTATTTCGGCACCATGATGGTGCACCTGGGCTATGCAGATGGCATGGTCTCCGGCGCAAAACACACAACCGCTCACACTATCCGGCCGAGCTTTGAAATTATCAAAACTGTGCCTGGGGTTTCGGTGGTGTCGAGTGTGTTCTTTATGGCGCTGGCTGACCGGGTTTTGGTTTACGGGGATTGCGCTGTGAACCCTGATCCAACCGCCGCCCAACTGGCTGATATCGCGATTTCCTCCGCTGACACTGCGGCGCAGTTTGGGGTGGTGCCGAAGGTTGCGATGCTGTCATACTCCACCGGTTCTTCCGGTTCTGGCGCCGATGTTGATAAAGTGCGTGAGGCAACCCGGCTGGCGCAGCAGAAACGCCCTGATCTGCTTTTGGAGGGCCCGATTCAGTACGATGCCGCGAGCGACCCCAAAACCGGCGCAAAAAAGATGCCTGGCAGCGAGGTTGCGGGGCAAGCCACAGTGTTTGTGTTCCCTGATTTGAACACCGGCAACAACACCTATAAAGCGGTGCAGCGCTCCGCCGGCGCGGTTGCTGTGGGGCCGGTTTTGCAGGGGCTTAATAAACCCGTTAATGATCTCAGCCGCGGCGCCACTGTTGTGGATATTCTCAACACGGTTGCAATCACCGCGGTGCAGGCGGGGATGGGCAAGGAGTAACAATGGCAACTATCCTGGTAATCAACAGCGGCTCGTCTTCGCTGAAGTATCAGTTGATTCGACTCACCGCTGACTCTGGCGAGCGTCTCGCCAAGGGACTGATTGAGCGGATCGGCGAAAGCGCCGCTAATATTAGTCACAGCGGCGGCGATAACAACTATCAAAAGAGCATTGCGATTGCTGATTTCAGCGCCGCGATGCGGGAGATGGAGCAGGCTTTTGCCGCAACCGGAATGCCGCTTGCGGAGCTTAATCTGACCGCGGTTGGGCACCGCGTAGTGCAGGGCGGCAGCCGCTTCACAGAACCAACCGTTATTACACCTGAGGTGGTGCAGGAGATTACCGCACTCTCCCCCTTAGCGCCGCTGCACAACCCGGGTCACGTCGCCGCGATTACCGCTGCGCTAGAAATTTTCAAGGTGCCCCATATTGCGGTTTTCGACACCGCTTTCCATCAGACGATGCCCGCTGCCGCATACACTTACGCAATTGCTGCCGATGTTGCTGAGGAGCAGCAGATTCGCCGCTACGGTTTCCACGGCACCAGCCATCAGTATGTCTCTCGGGCTGCTGCAGAGTTCTTGCAGCGACCGCTTCCCGATTTGCGCCAGATAATCCTACACCTGGGTAATGGTGCTTCTGCTTGCGCGGTTGCCGGCGGAGTTTCCATCAACACTTCTATGGGCTTAACTCCGCTTGAGGGGCTGGTCATGGGCACTCGCAGCGGCGATGTTGATCCCTCAATCATTTTTTATCTGCAACGCCAAGCAGGCATGAGCGCCGAGGCAGTAGATGAGCTGTTAAACAAGCGCTCTGGGGTTTTCGGCATCAGTGGATCAGCCGATATGCGAGATGTCACCGAGCGAGCTGCGGCGGGTGATGCTGCAGCCGAGTTAGCCCTGCAGATTTACGCGAAACGGGTGCGACACTACATCGGCGCTTACACCATCGACTTGGGTGGCTTAGACACTCTTGTGTTCACTGCCGGCGTCGGCGAAAATAATGCCCCCGCACGCGCGGCTATTTGTGCTGGGCTTGAGCCTTTCGGTATTGTTTTAGACCCGGAGCTAAATGCTTTGCCTAACACTGGGCCGCGCATCATTAGCACCGCCGCTTCTCGGGTGCAAATTCTGGTTGTGCCAACTAACGAGGAACTAGAAATAGCACGGTTGACACAGAAAGCACTAGGTTAAAACACATGGCATCAGGTTTAGCTGCTCTCCTTGACGATATCGCAGCGATTGCGAAGGCTGCGGCGGCGAGTGTCGATGATGTAGCAACCCTCGCGGGTAAGGCCACCGTGAAAGCTGCCGGCGTTGTGGTTGATGACGCGGCCGTGGCGCCGCGCTTCGTAGACGGTGTAACCCCGGCACGGGAGTTGCCAATTATCGGCAAGATCACTCTCGGTTCGCTGCGCAACAAGCTTTTGATTATTCTGCCAGCAATTTTGTTGCTGAATCACTTTTTGCCGTGGGCGCTGACTCCGCTTTTGATGCTGGGCGGTGCCTATTTGTGCTTCGAAGGCGCCGAAAAACTGTGGGAGCTGCTTTTTAAGCGGGGCCACCATGACGCGGTTGGTGCAGCAGAGCAGGATGAAAAGACCCTGGTGCGGGGCGCGATCCGCACCGATTTTATTCTGAGCGCGGAGATTATGGTTATCTCCCTAAACGAAGTCGCCGCAGAGAGGTTCTGGCAGCAGCTAGCAACCCTGGTGGTGGTTGCTCTGGGTGTCACCCTCGGTGTTTACGGCGTGGTTGCGCTGATCGTAAAAACTGACGATGTGGGGTTGCGTTTCGCGTCTCAGCCGCAGCCGGCTATGCAAAAACTGGGGCGGCTGCTGGTGCACGCGATGCCGGTGGTGCTGCAGGTAATCAGCACGGTGGGGATTTTTGCGATGCTGTGGGTCGGCGGGCATATTATGCTGAGCGGCGCTAACACTCTGGGGTGGCACGCGCCTTACGAGCTGGTGCATCATCTCAGCCACGTCACCGCCGTACCGGTTTTGATGTGGCTAATCGAGACTTTCCTCTCTCTGGTTGTTGGTGTAATCGTCGGCAGTATTCTGATGCCTGTGGGTAAACTGCTGCACAAAAAACACTAATAGCGCCGGTTGCAAAGCAGAAAGCATTTCCTGTTTTCAAACGTAAAAGTGTGGGGCTACTTAAATAGGAGTAACCCCACACTTGTTATCATTTAGGACTTGTTATCTTTTAGGTTCCAGCAATGGTTTACAGTGAGGAATCCACTTTGAAGAGGTTTCGCGAAACTCCCTGCTGTAAATTTCTTGCGATGAATAGGGCAGTGGCAGACCGGATCGAGAAATACCCAGCTTCACGATACCATTTTCGTCAGGTTCACACTGCACAACTATGGTCATAAACATGCGTCCTTCGGGGTCAAGATAATTCTTGTAATCCTCGCCGTACACCTGCTCTGTGACATCATAGATGATTACATTCTCTACACCGAGCTGTTCAATGTACCAGGATGCATCAGTTGTAATCCCTAACTGTTGCGCCGGATTAACCGGGTCGCTCCACCCCGGAACACTCAAGCCGAGTAGTAAGCCAGCAAATATAGGTATATTTCTCCACATGATGTTACTCCACTACGCAGTGAATGCCCCAAGGGTCAAAGGCGTATAAATACCCACTCGTGGTTGAACCCACGCGTGAAGTGGTTTTCTTAATCTGATAGCGCTTCCATGTACCGTAAGGATAGACCACTAATCTTTGTCCTTGCGCAAGTGTTCTGGTACAACTTCCAGTGACCGTCTGGGCACTAGATGAAGAGATACCGAGTTGAGATGCAGTTGTACCCCAATTCGCCCCCAACGCCAATTCAATTGATCGTGTTGCACTAAACGCAACATGATTACCGCATGTTACGCCGTGTGATCCAGCACTACAAGCGAAATACCTTTGATTGAAATTAGCGCCTGACCAAGAACTCACGTTAACAACCTGATATGTCGTTACTGGAAGCGGTGCTGATGGTTCATGGACACGACCAGTTTCTCCAGCATAGCCAGTCTCGCTTGATTCATGTGCTTCGTCTACACCTGTCTCTGTTGCATAAGTCGGCGAAGCTGCTAAAGGCGTAAGCACAAAGAGTGCGGAGAAAATTAAAACAAATATTTTTTTCATTTTAGTCCTCCTTTGAACTTCCTCACTCATTGCCTCTAAGTGAGTTAACGAAATGGTACATCAAAACACTTTATATTGCAACAATAACCCCGAAGCCATAATCTACATTGCACATGGCGGGCAGTTAGAAAGCAAAAGCTCCTCACGCACCCGCAAGAGCTCAGGTACCCTTGCTGCGTTTCCGCCCTGGGGGGGTTAACCAAGATTGCGTCACATGAGGAGCAACAACAACTTTACCGGGTTTAACACCTAACAGCCAAATCACCCTGCTCCCCTAGCTTCAAAACCGCTAACAACAGTGGGTCTAATCAGAGTGAGAAATAAGTTTCTATTGACAGCAATTTTTTCAGTTTGATATTTTATTCCACAAGACGTTGTTCAAATACAAGGAGCTTTCATATGTTAAAGAAGACTGTTATGATTACGCTCACTTCTTTTCTACTGTCTCTGTTTTTAGTCCATCAAGAAGAGTCGCCTGATTTTCAAATTGTGCAAGATGGTCAGGGATTTAAAGTTGTAGATAGCACTAACAACCCGGTTGAGATTTTGTCGTCTCGCGAAGAAGTTGGGCAATCTTTATTTTACGTCCGCAACGACTCCGGAGAAATCGGATTGCTGCTGACTCTAGAATGGGTTTCTTCGAAAAACAAAACCGCGAAGATGACTTACACCGAAACAACGCCGGTAGTCGATGCGCAAGGCAACACAGTGGTTTTCGGATCAACAACTGGTTTTGATATAACACCCGCAGCAGAAGATTTCGAAAGAACACCGTTCGTTGCGATTATGTCAACAAAAAATTCTGTAACAATCAGAATCTCTGACGATTTTAAAGAGGGTTACGTCTATGAAGACACAAACACGGGACAAAAGCTGCACAACAACGAACTCACAGTCAATAATCTAGCTCCCGGAAGCCACCACACTTTTAAGTTGCAGGGGCACCTTCAGAATTCCTCACCTGACACGACAAATACTGTCAAACCGTCAGCTAACACCGAGATAGACACCTCTGCATCACTAGATTTAATTAAAGAACCTGAATTTATCAGCCTCAGTTTTGATGCACCCACGCTCAGCGAAGAACATATTATAAAACCTGATGTTTCGTCAGTGCCATATCATGACTCTCCGTTAGGCTCTTGGGTACATCTAACATATATACCCACTGACACTGTCACCATTGAGCCTCATCTCATCGGAGAAATAGGGTGCAACAACTCTACAACCTTCTCCGGAGACAATCGAGGAGATATAACTCCTAATCCGTGGGTTTTCCAACCACACCGCACAGCTATCAAAGTTTTATCTAACTGGCATAACCCAATCAATCAACGAATTTATTGGTTCAAAAGTGTCGGCGCAACTAAAAAGCTGGAGAATGGCGTCGTGGTTGAAACCAGAACCGCGAGCGATGCAGGGATTGCGGTAAACAACCTGTGGTCAAACAACGGGGCTTCAGGTTTTGAAATTAATCACTCCGTTGGTAACCCTTTTTGCTCATTAGGCAGTATCGCATATCAAGAAACCGTACAAATTTGGCGTTTTGGAATGGTCGCAGCAAATGGTAGCCATTTTGGCGTTCCAAATCATGAAGCCTACGGTTCTAAAACTATTAATTCCTTTGGACAACAAGTTTTCCAAAAGGTTTTTAGCTTCGGCAGCCCAAATTACACTTGTCTAATCCACTTTCCACACTGCAAGAAAACATATCAGGGGAACGTGCACTAGCAATGTTGTCAACTTGGTTTAAGCAGAAAGTCCTTGACAAAATCAGCGCCGCAGACATAGTTGCAAGCAGCGTCGGGATAGCAGCTGGATTTGTTATGAACGCTCTTGTTCGCAATAGTTTCGCACACACACCAGAAAATATTTTAGATATTCTACCGCTCAATTTTTTGCACACGGTTTTTTGGCTAGTGATGCTGGGCAACATGCAGTCCCGCCATTCATGGGCTCGTGTTTTACTCACCTACAGGTTTATTTTTCTGCCTTTGCTGGCATACCCTGAAGGCGTCATATGGTTTTTGGGCATCTATGCATATCCTTTAGCGTTAAACCTTCCGATAATTATTGTGATTATGCTTGCAACTCCTTTTGCCCCAACATGGATGGCAATTTGGGGCTGCCATGTGTTACACACAGAACGCAAAGCGCTGAAACGCAACACTACGTTATTTACTGCTGACTATTACGCAGCCGCAGTTTTTCCATCACCACTAAAATCCAGGTAGAAATCAAAACCGGCTGCGCGATCAGGTTAATGTTTCGTGGCGACAGCGCAATGTCAAATACCTCTTTCGCGGTTTCAGCTGTTACCGCAAGCGCAATCAAATCTTGCAAACCGTCAAAGAAGAACTGGTAAACGGCAAGGTAAATAGTGATCCACTGAATAAAATACTCGCCGATTTCGTAGCCCTCCTCGTTGAGCTGCCACTTATCGGTTCGACGACGAATTTTCTTGCGACCCAAAAAAGTAACGATTGCTGTAGCAAAAATCAGAATTAATAGCGTCAGCAAAAAAGCCCCTCCGGGGAAACTCCCGATAGCGTTTTCAAGAATCTGCCCGCCACCAGCGATATCCTGATAAGATTCCGGGGTGCTCAAGAAATCGTAAAGAGTTAGTAAGATAACTGCAAACACGGCCAATAACGCAAAAACAAACCCGTTAATGCAAAACATCCACAACAGTTGCACTAAAGAGTTTATAAATTTATATTTGCCTCCGTTATCGATTTTTCCCACCCCGCCGTATGTTAAACGGCCGATAGCATAAAGCAGGCCGATAACCACAACCAGCTGCACCAGATTAAAAAACATTTTCCCAACTCCCTAGGACTTTTAATCACGCCCGTATTTTGCGCTGCACTAAACCCCTTAAATCATTGAAGTGATGCAGAGCCGATACAGCGTAATAGTTTTATACACTCGACTGTAAATCAAGCAGTTTCCTGCTGCAACTGCTGTTACATCACCGGCCATAGCAAAGACCGGGGCCTAAAGACCCCGGTCTTAAAATGCTTTCGCGTCGCAGAAGTTATGCGAGCTCTACCTCAGCGCCAGCCTCTTCCAGCTTAGCCTTTGCAGCCTCTGCATCTTCCTTCTTAGCACCCTCAAGAACTGGCTTTGGAGCCTCTTCTACAAGTGCCTTTGCCTCGCCCAGGCCCAGGCTGGTCAGCTCGCGCACTGCCTTGATAACAGCGATCTTTGAGCTACCTGCACCCTTGAGGATAACGTCGAATGAGTCCTTCTCCTCAGCAGCTGGAGCGTCGCCACCAGCAGCTGGAGCAGCAGCAACTGCAACTGGAGCAGCAGCTGAAACCTCGAAGGTCTCCTCGAATGCCTTAACGAATTCGCTCAGCTCGATGAGGGTCAGCTCTTTGAACTGCTCGATAAGCTCTTCAGTTGAAAGCTTAGCCATTTTGTTTCTCCTTGATTTTCACCCCAACACCTTATGGTGTGGATTCGCCCGCGTAAACGAGCAATTTAAATGATTTTGGGGAAGCAAACTAAATTAGTTTGCAGCCTCTTGCTTGTCGCGCAACGCGCCGGCAGCACGAGCAAGGCCCGAAGCTGGTGCGTTGAACATGTAAGCAGCGCTGAACAGTTTCGCCTTCATAGCACCTGCAGCCTTCGCCAGCAGGACCTCGCGGCTCTCCAGATCAGCAAGCTTGTTTACCTCAGCAGCGTCAAGTGGCTTGCCATCGAAGTAGCCGCCCTTGATCACCAGTTGAGGGTTTGCCTTAGCGAAGTCACGTAGACCCTTTGCTACAGCAACGGTGTCACCTGAAACGAATGCTACAGCGGTTGGACCGGTGAAGTACTCGTCAAGCTCGGTGATGCCTGCGTTGTTTGCAGCAAGTTTGGTCAGGGTGTTCTTCGCCACGGCGTACGTCGCGTGCTCGCGAATCGCGCTACGCACAGTGCGCATAGCGGTTACGCTGAGCCCACGGTACTCTGTCAGCAGGACGGCGTTTGACTCTTCGAACTTCTTCTGAAGGTCAAGTACCGCAGCTTCCTTCGTCGCCATGGCTCTCCCTAGCTTGTTTCAGAACCTAATAACGGTTGTTATCAGGGGCCGCACACCTTAGCTTTAAAACAATAAAAGCTCCGGCGCGCACGCACGGAGCTTCACTCTCAAGGAGGATAAATCTCGCGCCTGCGCAGGTCTGCTTTCGCACGTTACGGGAGCTGGGCTCCTACCGGCGGTCTTTGGCCAAGTTCTAACTTAACACATTTCAGGCCGCTCTGCAAACAATTTTGCAGCATCGACAGTCTGCCGCCTGGCCGCAGCAGCCCCGCTCTGGCCACATGGCAGTCACCACCGCACGCCCTAAGCTTGCGGCTCTCGCAGCACATAACCCACGCCCCGCACCGTGTGGATCAGCTTCGGCTCCCCCGCGCCATCAACTTTCTTACGCAGATACGAAATATAAAGCTCCACAACCGTAATTTTTCCGGCGTAGTCATATGCCCACACCCGGTCTAAAATTTGCTGCTTTGACAGCACCCGACCCATGTTCTGTAGCAAAAACCGCAGCAGCTCAAACTCGGTCACGGTTAACTCTAACTGCCGTTCACCGCGCCGCGCGGTGAGTTGATCCTCATCAAGCACCAAATCTGCAAGCTGCAACACGCTCGTGGCGTTTGCCGCGTTTTGGGGGCGAATGCGCCGCAACAAACTGCGCAGCCGTGCCACTACCTCCGCAACGCTAAACGGCTTTGTGACATAGTCATCGCCGCCGGCAACCAGCCCGCGCACTTTATCATCGACGGTATCCAGCGCGGTCAGAAACAGCACCGGCTGCATCATGCCCTCGCGTCGTATCTGCTGTAACACCGCCATCCCGCTGATTTCGGGCAGCATAATGTCGAGCACAATCAAATCTGGCTGCCACTGCCGCACCGCCTGCAAAGCTGCACTCCCGGTAGCGGCCACCTGCGCCTGCCATCCCTCATGGCGCAGCGCCAGCTGCAGCAGGGAGGCGATTGCGGGCTCGTCTTCCACAATCAGCACCCGCACCGGCGTGACCTGGGTCTCACTCATGCTGCAACTCCTCTCTGTGTTTGAGTTTAGAGCAGTTGGCTGGTGGATCCACCCACCCTATTTACAGCTTGCGCTGCACGCTAAAGCCAGACGGCGCGATGGGAGCCTGCTCCGGTAGCCGCGCAGTGACAGCATCTGCCTGATACCCCAAAAGCGGCTGCTGCGGCATGGCACTGTAGTAACCGGTCTGTGCGCGATCTTGGCGGTAGCTTTCTGCGACGAGCTGCTGCAACACCTCGGCGATGTTTTTAACGTCTGGCACATCAGCCAGCAACAATGGCTCGTCTGCTCCCACAATATACAGCGCAATATTGCCGCTGCCGGTGAGGCGCTGCAGCAGGGAGCGGCGGGAGCTAATCGACCGCACCCGGTTAATAGCGACTTCTTGCCGCACCCGGGTGACCACGCCTGAACGCGAAATCACCCGCGTCGTGGTGATTGTTGATTTCGCCGCAAACCACCCGGCGAGCGGAATCACGAACCCGGCAATAACCAGCACCGCAAGCCCCGCAGCCAGCAAAAGATTCTGCCACGGCGCCGCAAAAGACCCCAGATACATTCCCCCCAATAGCCCGGTGAGCAGCAGCGCCACAACCGGCCAAAACAACGCTTTGCCGTGCCGCCGGAAGCGCACCAAAATTTGCTCCGGCTGATCCGCAGCATAGTAACTGGTGCCGCCGAAGCTGGCTTCCTGGGGGTTAAATTGCATACCTCTATTATGACGTATCATCGCACGCAGGGCACGGCGTATTTTACGACCCGAGGTTACGCACCGACTCGCAAATGTTCGATGTCAGCGGCCGCAATCGCGACGGTTGTGCCGTCGGACTGTTGCAGAATTAGTTCCCCGTAAGCGCCAAGCCCCTGGGCAAAACCGGTGACTGTCGCACCGTCGGGCATAATCGCACGCACTCGCTGTCCGAGAGTTGCCAGCTGTGCGGCAACAATTTCAGGGAGCCGTTCGGGCTGGCGGGTTGCTGTCGCGAGCAACTCTTGCAGCCGCTGCACATACAGCGCCAGCAGGTGGTCAGCTAGGGCCGCAAGCGGCTGTTCTGGTGCGGTAGCCCCGCAGCTGCGCAGTGAGATCGCGCCCGGGGGCAGCTGCGACACCGGGGTTAAGAGGTTGATGCCGGCACCGATGATGTAGCCACTCGCGGTCTGCTCACACAAGATTCCTGCGAGCTTGAAGCCGCCGCGCTGTGTTGCGAGGTCATCGGGCTGGCGTTGCACTCCAGCAGTGTGCAGCGGCACCAGAATGTCGTTAGGCCATTTCAGTTGCGCCGGCACCCACTTTTGTAGGGCTTGCACGAGCGCGACCCCGGCGAGCAGCGGAATCCATGTCGGAGCGGCAGCTCCCGGCGGCAGCGACGGCAAAAAATATGAGGTGGCGAGCGAGTTTCCGGGGCTTTCTTGCCACTGCCTGCCCTGCCTGCCGCGGCCAGAAGTTTGCGCAGCGGTCACCAACAGCAGGGGCGCAAGCTGGGGGGTTGCCGCCACGAGGCGCTGCATTTCTGCGTTGGTGGATCCACAAGTCTCCAAGTATTGCACGCGAACCAGCGCAGCGGTTTGTAGTAATTGCACAAAACTCATTGTAATATCCTGCCGGGTTTAATACCGCTTCTGCCAGCTTGTGCGGGTAATATCGAAATGTGACTGAGACAAAGAACCTGACAGATCTTGCCACCACTGCTGGACGCATTGCAGATCATCGCCGTAAATATCAGGAGGCCGTGGGTGACCGCGATGCCGCGGCTGCGGCTAAACAGCATCCGCGCGGCAAGATGACTGCCCGGGAGCGTATTCAAGAGCTGCTTGATCCAGGCACTTTCGTGGAGTTTGACAAGTATGTGAAACACCGTACAACCGCGTTCGGGATGGAGCAGAATCGGCCCTTCGGTGATTCGGTGATTACCGGCGCGGGCGAGATCCACGGTCGCCAAGTGGTTGTTTACTCTCAAGATTTCACCACTTTTGGTGGTTCGCTCGGCGAGGTTGCCGGCGAAAAGATTGTGAAGGCGATGGAGTTCGCGCTGCGTTGCGGAGTGCCGATTATTGGCCTGCTTGACTCTGGTGGGGCACGAATTCAAGAGGGCGTGGTGTCGCTCAGCAAGTATGCGCAGATTTTTAAGCGCAACACCATGGCGAGCGGCGTGATTCCGCAGATTTCGATTGTGATGGGCCCTTCTGCTGGCGGCGCGGTTTATTCTCCGGCGCTCACCGACTTCGTGATTATGGTTGATAAGTCTAGCCACATGTTTGTGACGGGCCCTGACGTTATTAAGACGGTTACCGGTGAAGAGGTTGGCTTTGAGGAGCTGGGCGGTGCCCGCACCCACAACCAAACCAGCGGTGTTTCGCACTATCTGGCGAGCGACGAGCTTGATGCGCTAGATTATGCGCGGTCGCTGATTAGCTACCTGCCCGACAACAATCTCGCGGAGGCTCCGGTTTATGACACCGACACCGCCTACGAGATTACCGAGGCAGACCGCAAACTCAACAAGCTGATTCCTGACAGCCCAAACCAGCCTTACGATATGAAGACCGTTATCACCTCGGTGGTTGACGGCGGTGAGTTCCTGGAGGTGCAGCCGCTGTTTGCGCCGAATATGCTGATTGGTTTTGGGCGCGTGGAGGGCCGCACCATCGGCATCGTGGCGAATCAGCCAAATCAGATGGCCGGCACTTTGAACATTGATGCTTCAGAAAAAGCTGCGCGATTTGTGCGCTTCTGCGACTCTTTCTCGATTCCTATCCTCACCCTGGTTGATGTTCCTGGCTATCTGCCGGGCACCGACCAGGAGTATAACGGCGTGATTCGCCGTGGCGCGAAGCTGCTTTACGCTTACGCCGAGGCAACGGTGCCGCTGGTTACCGTTATTACCCGCAAGGCTTACGGCGGTGCCTACATTGTGATGGGCTCTAAAGAGATGGGCGCAGACTTCAATATCGCGTGGCCAACCGCAGAGATTGCGGTTATGGGCGGAGCCGGCGCGGTTAATATTCTTTACCGTAAGGAGCTGGCCGCTGCAGCAGAGCGAGGCGAAGATGTGGAGGCACTGCGCGCAGAGCTGACGGCAAAATACACCGCCGATGTGACCTCACCTTTCCTGGCTGCAGAGCGCGGCGAGATTGACAACGTGCTGGAGCCGGCGGGCACTCGTCTCGCAGTCATTAAGGCACTGCGTGGCTTGCGTGGTAAGCGCGCGGAGCTGCCACCGAAAAAGCACGGCAATATTCCACTGTAAAGCACTGCGAGTAACCATATGAACAGTTTTCCAAGTGCAGCTGATCGCGATGCGGCAAAGCGTGCGGCTTTGCAACGAGATGAAACGCTTGTCGCTGCTGACTTCACTTTCAAAACTCGTAATCTGTCAACAGCCGAAAAAGCCGCTGCCGTAGCAGCTCTAGCGGCTTTGCGAACTGCAGAAAATAAACTATTGAAAAAACGGGAACGCATTGAACGAGATCCCTGGCGACGCTCACAACGCGCGCAGCGTCGCATTGAAGAGTTCTTCGACGGCACATAATTCTGCTTAATTTGTGCGCATAATTACTTGAAGCACTCCTATTTCCAGCATTTAAAGCACAGCTGCAACATCAGGAACAAATTAAGGATTTTGCACAAATTTGCACATAAATGGGCAAAACGGCACATTTGTGCTGCACAATTTCCCATTCTGCAATAAATGGGTGCACATATTATTTGCACTAAATAAAATACAAACATCACAGGTTTTTAAGAAAGGTTTCGAAAATGCTTAATGGTTTTAAAGATTTCATCATGCGCGGCAACGTGATTGAGCTGGCAGTGGCTGTTGTGATTGGCGCTGCGTTCAACGCGATTGTGACGAAGGTTGTGGAGTCAATCTTCAACCCTCTGATTAGCGCTATCTTCAAGGCTGACGCGCTCGACAGTGCCCTCATCGTGGAACTTCCGGGCGGTGCAGCCCTGCAGTTTGGTGCGGTAATCGGCGCAGTAATCAACTTCCTGCTGGTTGCAGCAGTGGTTTACTTCGTCTTCGTAGTTCCAATGAACAAAATGAAGGAGCGCCAGGCAGCTAAGGCAGCGGTTGAAGAGACCGAAGAGCCAGCTCCAATCGAGCAGCAGCTGCTCACCGAGATTCGCGACCTGCTCGCACAGAAGCAGCACTAATAAGCTAACCAAAAGGTGGGAGCGACGCTGAGCGTCACTCCCACCTTTTGGTTTATCTACTTGTATTGTCGCTGCCAGCGTCCTGACCCCTGCCCCAATTCGGGTTATCGCAAGTTAACCACGTTTATCCCCAGTGCGGCGGTTTGTCACGCAGATAACGCTGGTAGACGGTGTCTTCTCTCGTTGCCTTTCGTGGCTCCTGCGGGCGCAGACTCTGAGGGGTTGCTACGCTCTCGGGGATAGCGTTGCTGAGCCGCTGCGCACGACGTGGTTGCCGCTTCCCGGGGGCTGACGCAGCAGCGGTGTTATCTTGCGGTGGTTGCGTCATCATCACCCGCTGCTTTTTTTGACGCGGCAGCGCTCTGCTCGGTATCAGTTTCAGCCTCCGCTTCACCCGGTGCGGTAGCAGCATCCGCTGCTGCTGGCTCCGCAATCGCCTCGGTTTCAGCTTCCGGCAGTTCCAACTCCAGTTGGGTTTCACGCGCCAGCACGACAGCCTTGCCCGAATCTTGCGGGTCTTCCGGATCCACCACCAAAATTACGTTGCCATTGTCAAAGCTGCTGCCCTCCGGAGCATCGGTGACCTCCAGCACGGCAGGCTCCGCCTCCGGCTCTGCAGCGAAATCCTGCGCTTCGGCAGCCGCAGGCTCATCTGCAGACACCGTAGCGCTGACCTCCAGCTCTCCCGGATTCAACATCACCGGCTGCACGACACCGCCGCCTGCGGCTCGCTGGGACGCCGTCGGCAGCGGTTCAATCACCTGGGTCATGTTGTGCTCGTCGTCTGACAGTTGCAACCCTTGCTCGGTGATATTCGCTGTTTTTTCAACAGCTGCAGCCGCCGGGTCGTAACCGATAATGCTCGCAACTCGCACCGCTACCTCGGCAGGGTTCTGGAACAGGTCAAAGCTTTGGATGCGTTGATAGTGCCAGCCGAGTCGCCGCAGCACCGCCGGACGCAACCGCAAAATATGCCGCATCGACTCTTCACCACCGCTGAAATCAATATCAATCGCGATGGCTCGCTCCCCGAGCGCCGCGGCAATCGGAATCACACCCTGATAGTTCAGCGCCACCTGCAGCCCTAGACCTTCCAGGCGCTGCGCCAGCTCCGCAATCATCGGGTCCTGCTCAGCCGGGAGCTGGCTTTCTGGCACAGGTTTCGCTTCAGCACCAATCACACCAGCGAGCTGCTTCACACCATAGCGTGCTTTAACTTCTGCCAGATGTTCCGCCTCAAAGCAGCTCACGATGGTCATCGCTCGTCGTGCCCTAGTCATCGCGACCGCAATCAGTCGATCACCGCCAGGCTGCGATAGCGGCCCAAAGTTAGACAGCACTCGCCCGTGCGGCGTACGCCCGTAACCGATGGAGAAAATCACGCGGTCACGACTGAGCGCGGTCGCCTGCTCCAGGGTTACCACGGTGAACGGCTCCGCGTGATCGCCGAGCAAGAAATTACGATACTGCGGGAATTTCGCAAAGTAACTCAGGGTCGACTGCCACACTCGCACCGCGTGCTTTTTGCTCGCGGTAATCACCATCAACGACTCATTCGGCCGTTCGCTGGCGTGCTCGAGCACCAGCTGCACAACCCGCTCTACCTCAGCATCGGTGCTTTCAACCGCTCCGGTTTGCTGGTCAGGCAGCCCCTGCCCGGCGCGCACAAATTCCTGCGTCAGGCTGGAGCGCCCCAGGAAGGTGCCCGCCCACGGCATGGTTTCAATCGCACCGCTGTAGAACTTGCTGTTCACGAGGTCGGTAAGATCGGCGCCGCCGGCACGGTAGCTACGCGTCAACGTCAACTGCGGCAGCACCTTAGTGAGCGCAGCAAAGACGCTCAGCGGAGCAGTGGTTTCGGCGGCATTAAGCGGCACATCCGGGGTGATGTAATCAGCGTCACTAACCCCGATGTTAAAGTCTGCCGGGGTTTGCACCACCGGATCGCCAAACGCCACAACCTGCCCACCACGACGCAGCGCCCCGAGCGCCTCCACCAAGCTGACAGCTGCGGCATCAACCAGAATCACCGCGTCAAATTTCAGCTCCTGCGGCAACAGACTAACCTCGTACGGGCTCACCGCCCACACATGCGCCAGGGAGCGCGTCAGATTTGGTGCAGCAGCAACCAGGGAGGCCGGATCCGCACCCCCGCTGCGCAGCAAACCGCGCAACTCGGTAGCCTCAGCACGATTATCGATAAGCGCAACCCGCCACAGATCAGCCAGCTGTGCGGCTAACACCTGCCCGTTAGAGCTGGTGTGGGCGTCGTCAACCAGCCGGAAATCAGACTCCAGCCGCTCGATCACCGCACTGTTAGCGCCAAGCAGCGCCGGATTCTCGGCAAGAATTCGCTCCAGCGCTGTCTGCCACCACGCCTGCTCCAGCTCTGCGGCAACATTCTCTGCGAGCACATGCCGTTTAGAGAGATCGTCAAACAGCGCCCCCAAATCAGCATCTCGCAACCGCTCAATGATGGCGGTGCGCTCCTGAATATTTTGCAGCACTTCACTCTCCTCGGCGAGCGCCGCAACCCGCTTACTAAGCTGCGCCAGAGGCAGGTTGCGCATCCGGGCTGCCTCTTGCTCAGTGCCCAAAACCCGATCGAGAGTCTCTAGCTCGTCATACACACCTTGGAATGCGGTAACCACCTCTGCAAGACCCAACGGCAGCTCAGGCCGCGTGCCAGGCACGGTGCAGTAGCGCTGCCACAACACTCGCTGCTGCTGAATCTCAACCAAGCGCGGATACATATCGGTGATCGTGACGCCCGGGCGCACATACTCGCGCGCAAGCTTCTTCAGGCGGCGCCGGTTGGCGTTAGTCATCGTGTCGCCGGTGGAACGCGGAGCGTGCGCCGCAATGACCTCGGTCAAGGAGCGGTCGTACACTTCCGGAGTGAAACGGTCGAGGGTTTCGCCGATGCCGGTGAGCAGCCGCAAGTAAATGCCGAGCTCGTACAGGTTTTCGTATGGCTTCAGTGCGGTTTGCTGCAGCAGTTCGTGCGCCAGCGCGGTCAGCCGCGGCAAGCGTGTCTCCGAGATTTCCACTGCGCTCGTGTATGCCCCGCGCGCTTCCTCGGTGGTGCCGAAGGTAACCCCGTACCACGGTGAATCCTCTGGCCCGTACTGGAACTGCCCGAGGCGCGCTACCTCTGTGAGCAGCTCGGTGACACTGCTGCGATCCATCGCCAGGGTGTGCAGCGCGGTTTCGCTCAGCCGCACGGTGGTGCCTGGCGGTTCTGGCAGCAGTGACAGTTTAGCCAGCTCCCGCAGCGCCTCAAGCGGTGAAATACCAAGCTTCGCGTCTTTCGCGTCTAGCGCTTCGCGGTAATCAACCAGCACGCTGCGCAACCGCGTCAGCGCCTGATCAATCTCCCTGTTATTAACCGGCTGCGCCTGCTCGTTGCGGCTGATCGCGTCAACCAGGTTACGGCGCAACTTGCGCGGCGTAGTCACGAGCCCGGTCAGCCCGGCACGGTTTAAGCGGTGTGAAATCCCGTCGAGAGTTGCGGTGCGCGGTGACACCACCAGCACTTTTTTGCCGTCCCGCACCAGCTCCCCGATGGCGTTAACCACGGTTTGTGTGCCGCCGGTTCCGGGCAGAGTGTGCACGGCCAGCGAGTACCCGTTACGAATCTGGGTAATGACATCATCCTGCTCCACGTCAGCGTCGTAGAGGTAGGTGTCGGTTTCCGGCGAGCGCTGATCAAGCGGTGTCGGGGTAGTCGGATGATATGCGGTGCGGATCGCGGCACGGTCGTCACTGTCGCCGCAGATTGCCCGCAGCAGCGGAGTGTCTAAGTCTACCAAATCGCTCAGCATCCGTGCAGCAATGCTGTTGAAAGAGGAAGCAACTAGGCGCGGCTCCACCGAAAATTCTGGAATACCAGCTGCCATTTGACGCAGTCGCTCAATCACCGGCTGCGGTTTAAACACGCCTTCAACCTGCGACAGTTCAACCAGGCTGCGCGCGTCAACAGCGATGCCGTACTGGAGCCGCAGCACCCGCACCAGCTCAGGGTTGACACTAACCCCGCCCTTAAGTTTAATTTCGAAATCGCGACCATAACGGCGAATCGCGAGCGGGCGCAGCAACACGGGGGCGCAAAAATCGTCACCCTCGAAGCGCCATTTAGCCAGCCCGATACCTAGATGCACGGTTTCCAGCCCGCGCATGTTGCGCATTTCTGTTGCTTTGTCGGTGATCCGCCCCGCCGCAAACTTAGCTTTGCGCAGCGCCACCTCATCTCGCACCAGCGCTGACAGCAAGATTTTCTGCCCGGTGATGAACTGCGCGAGCCCGCCAGGGTTGGTGGCAGCAAAGTCAATGCGGTTCTGCGCCTCGTCGTCAAAGTGTAGCAGCGGGTTGTAGCCGCCAAGCTTTTTGGTTGCTTCCCGCCATTTAGCGTGAATCTCGCTGAAATCAGGGGCGATTTTCTGCGGCTCCTGTGCCGCTTCCCGCCCGGTTCCCGGTGCCGCTTCCCGTGCAGCTTCGGGATGAGATGCACCCGCACCGTGACCCGCCATTGCCGCCGCAGAACCCTCTGTCGAATACGGTGCCGCGGTACGGCGCCGCTCGTCTTGCGCTGCCGCGAGGGCCTCTTCCGGCACCGCAATAGTCTCAGCCTCCGACTGCGCGGGGGCAGCATCATACTGCTTTGCAACGTCGGCGCGCGGATAGCCAGCGGTCACCTGCTCCGCAGGGGTCTCCGCTGCTAGCTCACGCTCGTTTTCACTTGCTGCTTCTGCGGCTTGATGCTTGTCAGCATCGTTCTTTCCGCGCCCAAATAGACTCCACACACCGCCAGCTTACGCCGATTTTTTAAGCGATGCCTGTTAGCGCGCGGAGATTCCTAGCTTTACTAGCTCATTCCCAGCTGCCCAGCATATTCAACCCCGCTCGCAACAATTAAGGGTGTGACAGCGGCCCACACCACTGTCACACCCTTAATTACAGCCTATAAACTACTCGCCGCGTAGTTTTGCAGCAAAATTCATGAGGTGGTAAACCGCGATGGCCGCTACCGTGCCCAACGCGATGCCATTAAACAGAATATCGCCGCTTTGCAGCAAGAAATCAGCAATGCCCACAATCAGCGCGACCGCAGCCGTAAACTGGTTAATCGGCTTATTAAAATCAACCTTATTATCGATCCAAATTTTTACGCCGATCAAGCCAATCAGACCGTACAGCGCCACAGTCACACCGCCGAGCACTCCCGCAGGAATCGAGTTGATTACGGCGCCAACCTTCGGAGAGAAACTCAGCAAAATCGCAAAAACTCCAGCAACCCAGTAAGCTGCGGTCGAAAACACCCGCGTTGCAGCCATCACGCCGATGTTCTCACCGTAGGTGGTAGTGCCAGAGCCACCACCAAAACCAGCCAGCATAGTCGCAAAACCGTCAGCAAACAGCGCCCGGCCGGTAACCCCATCAAGATCGCGCTGCATCATCAAACCAACGCTCTTGACGTGGCCAACGTTTTCCGCCACCAGAACCAGCACAACCGGCAAGAAGGCTGGCAGGATGCCCCACAACGCTGGATTCTCAAAAGGGTTCGCTGGCGCGTGGAACTCCGGCAAACCAAACCAGTCAGCCGCAGCAATCGCCGCGGTGTCTACCTCACCCAGCAGAAGCGCCGCAACATAGCCAATAATCACACCGAGCACAATCGACAGTCGCCCCAGCAGCCCTCTGAACAGCACCGTAATCAGCAAAATAGCGGTGATTGTGATCAGCGCCACAATCGGAGACTGCCCAAAATTATTCTTCACCGCAGGCGCCAGGTTAAAACCGATGAGAGCCACAATGCTACCCATCACAACCGGCGGCATCAGTGCGTTGATCCAACCTGAGCCGACAAAATGCACTAGCACGCCGATTAAGAACATCAGCAAACCGGTCACTAAAATTCCGAAACTCGCGCTAGCGATATCACCGTGTGCCGCAGTAGCGACTCCGATAGGCGCAATAAACGCGAATGAAGATCCGAGATAGCTCGGCAAACGATTACCGGTAATCAGCAAAAATAGCAGTGTTCCAAGCCCCGAGAAAAACAGGGTTGCGGTTGGTGAAAATCCAGTCAGCAGCGGCACCAGGAAGGTAGCGCCAAACATCGCAACCACGTGCTGCGCCCCGAATCCGATGGTGCGGATCCAGCTCAGCCGCTCTTCCGGCAGCACAATCGCTTCCGGCACAACGGTTTTGCCGTTGCCGTGCAGTTTCCAAATAGCCAAATTTGTCTCCTTGTTGAGGTTATTCCTCCCCAATACTACGACAAGTTTTGGCTCGCGGTAACACTGTGCGCACGATTCACAGCGCGACATTACAACTATGTTGGGAGGGGGGATCACCCCGCCTCGCGCTCCCCGCAGCGATTTTAGGCGCCCGCCACGAGCTGCCGCGCACTGTGCCGCAGCTGCGCCGCCTGTTCCAGCGCCACGGCCGCCGCCGCGCTGTCACCCGTGTGCCGCAGCTGTAATGCCCGAGCTTCGAGCTGATCGGCACTGTCCTGTGCGGTTAAAGCGGCGATAATGCGGGCCGGTTTTGCGGCGGCCAGCGCCCCCGGCACCAACGCCCCTGCCGCCCGTGCAATTTTTGAGCCGCTCAGGCTCGGATAGGCTCCCGCTTGCTCCAGCGCGTAAGTCAGCTGCGAGAGCTCGGAGCGATCGTTTTCGTTTAGCGCTTCAATTTCCCATTCACGCCAACTGCGGCGGGCGGACAGCGCGGTGAGCGGATCCACCTCACAAAATGTTTGCACCGTGTCGTCTGCGATTTCGTACAGCGCCTTGTCGCCGCGGCCCAGCACCACGGTGGTGCGCGCAGAGTTTATTTCTGCTACCACCTCCAGCTGCTGCGGCGCAACCGCAAATTCGGTTTGCAACAGTGCCGCCACCGGCTGCGGCAGAGTGTCGCTGAGCTCCCAGGTGGTTTCTTGTTGTGCGGTATCTGAGACGCGCCGTTTCAGATGCCATCCCGCGTCGTGCCCGCCGCGCCGCATCCGCAACGCTACCCCGTGCCGCGCTAAAATCCGCTGCGGCGTGTCAAAATATTGGGCGCGCAGCTCATGTGTTTCGCGCTGCAGCACCGCGAGACCTGCCGGCCAGGTTGCGGGCAGCTCTGCCGCAGCCGCTACCTCCAACTTGATTTCAACCTCAAGATGAGTCTGTGCCATAGTATTTCGCCTCGCTCTGCGCACTCGCTCCGACAATTTTGCTGGGTTCCTTGGGCTCCTAATACTTAGGTGGCCGAGGCGCATTGCCCCGCTGTAGCTGCCATCGTTTACCCGGATACCATTTCTGCTGTTTTCATTTTAGAATAGTGACGTGGATTTCGGCGCTCAACTTCTCTCGCTTGCCGCCCAGCTGCGGCATGCCGGCATTACCCCTGAGATTATTGCGGAATATGGATCACGCCGCCACCCGGTTCTACCCTGGCGGCGCGTCCCGCATTTCCGGGTGTTAGCTGAGTGTTGGCGCCTAGGGTCGTTTTTACTGACGCCCGCGGGCGAACTGTGGTGGAGCGAAAACAGTGTACGTGCCGCCCGTCGGGAACGCCTCGGGGTGGTTTCTGACGCGCAGGAGGCGCGCCGTGACGTAGCGGGCTGGGCCTTCAAATCAGGCATTGCGGAGCGCACCCAGGTGAACTACCATGCGGTGCCGCTGCAGAATTTCCTCAGCACTCCCGAGACGCAACCCTCGCCCACTCCAGCGCTGGTCTATGCCGCTGGCGAAGTGAAGGTGCTGTGGCACGCTAGTGCTACGGTGGATCAAGCGCCCCCGCTGATCCACTACCTCACAGAACGCTGCGAACTGCTACTGCTGCGCGGCTAGCCGCCCCTCAAACAGCCGCACCCGGCTGTCGCACATCGTCGCCACTTCCGGGCTATGAGTAACAATTATCAGTGTTTTCTGGTGTTCTTGCTGCAGCGTTAAAAGCTCTGCCATCGCAGCCTGTGCGGTGCTGCCGTCTAGCGCTCCGGTGGGCTCGTCAGCCAGAATGAGTTTTCCGGGTTTGAGAATGCAACGCGCCAACGCGATCCGCTGTTGCTCCCCGCCCGATAAAGTTTTCACCCGCTGCTCTTTGAGGTGTCCAATCGCTAATTTATCTAGCATTTCGCAGATCTTTTCAAGCTTCTGTTTTTTAGACTCTGGGCTGTACTGCATACCCAACAGTAGATTCTCCTGCACGGTTTTATCTGGCAGTAAAGCGAAACTTTGAAACAGGTAACTAATGGTGTTGCGGCGCAGCAGCATCGCCTGTTTAGAACCCGGTTTTGGCAGTGTTTTCCCGTCCAGCGTAATGCTCCCTGCGTCATGTGTCTCTAAGAGCCCAATAATATTCAGGAGGGTTGATTTGCCTGACCCGGATCTTCCGGTAATTGCGAGTGAGCTGCCTGTTGGTACAGCGAGGTTCAGGCTGTCGAGAATCAAGCGATTACCAAATTTTTTAGTAACGCCCGCAAGCTGCAAAATCTTCATGTGTGTTTCTCCTCAAGGTTACGCAGTTTTAATTACCGAGGTTACGTTTCTATTTGCATAACGTCTGCTCAAAAAGAATATTGTGATGAGTTGCCCCAGCAGCATCGCAATCGCGCTAATGGTGCCGAAGGTTGATCCGGCTAAGAGCAGTATCACCAACGCGCAAAGATTGAAAACCAAAGCAACCAGATAAAGCACAGCAAAGGTTTTGGCGTAACGGTCTGAAACCGTTTTATGAAATGGAGCCGGACGAGGTGACCCCGGATATTGTGCGTGCCTGGTATTTGAAACGGCAGCAAGTAGCGCCTAGCAGTGCGAGCAGTGAAGCAGGGCATTTACGCGCTATTTTCGCGTCTCTAATCAGCGAGCGGGCATACGACCGCGTAAACCCGGTACCGTCTCACCTCACACGGATTAAAACGAAACCAAAAGAGCTAGACCGGCTCACACCCGGTCAGTTAAACGCCCTGATCGCGTTCTATGACGAGCAAGCACCACAATACGCTTTGGCGGTGTGCTTGGGAGCGTTTGCAGGGTTACGCATTGGCGAGGTGAGAGCATTAACACGGGCAGACCTAACCAGTGACGGCGAGCGCTACACCGTGCGAGTGAACAAACAGGCGGCTTGGAATGACGAGAGTGGCGAGTTTTACGAAGCAGACCCCAAGAGCGCGGACAGTGTACGACAGATACCACTACCGGCAGCGTTAAAGGAGCGTGTGGAACAGCATTTGCGGGGCATGGACAATAAACTCAAGTCTGCTATTTTGTTCACTCCACGGGCACGCAAAGACGGTAAACCGAACGCGCATAAGTTTGTTGGTAAAAGCCCGTGGCGTAATCTCTGGCTGAGGGCGTGCCTGGCTGCTGAGATTGACTACATGGTGGATAGTGACGGCGAGCGCGTGCCCTATAACCCGGCTGAGTTTAAGGGCGGTAGAGGACACAAACGCCCGGACGTTGTGCAGCGTCATGTGTTTAAGTTTCACGGGTTGCGGGGCATTTACGCCACAGCTTTAGGTGAGGTGTCTAACCAGTCTTATATGGCTGGGCAACTGTTGGGGCACTCTAGTAAGGGTGTGACGGAGCGGCATTATTTGGCGGCAGTACCTGAACAGGCGCGGGCGGCGCTCGCAGACGCGGCGTATGAGGTTTTGACGGGTGCGAGGTCTAACATTATCGAGTTTAAAGCTAGGAGCGTAGCATGAGCAGTTTACCTACCAGTGAAGCTAATAAGACTAATGCTGAGCTTGATGAGTGGCGCATAGGGCATATTATGGTGTGGCGTTTTGAGCTGACAGGTGGGCGGCTAACGCACGTTTCAGAGTGGCGGCGCACCACGCGCGGCGAATATGACGACTGCGAATACTTGAACGGTTTATGCGCTGATATAACGCAAATGACCCGCGAATATTATGCGCTGATATAACGCAAATGACCCGCGAATATTATGCGCTGTTGAAGCGGCTGCAGCAAAACGGGAAGTTGCACCCAAAGGTGTCGAAATATCAAGTTTTGAAGCAGGAACGGCTTTTTAAGGAAGCAGTAAGACCTGGCGTGCCATTGTTTACCGTGCCTACGGATTGGGGCTCTACGTTTGTAGCTGATGATAAAGGGCAGCGGTTTTTTTACTTTGAGGATGACCTAGTGTTTTCGTCTACTGGCGAGCAGGATTATGTGACTTTGGCTAAGTTGCGGCAGCTGCAATCGGCGGTGTCTGAGACGGTTAAAGTATTAACCCGTATGGGGTTTTAGCGCGCTGTTCGATAGCGACATGAGTGACGGGTCACGGCGGCGCCCTCATCGTACGGTCACATCTGCAATTATGTTAAATATGTTTAAGGGCGAATACTACATAGACGGTGTTTTTAAGGGGACAGCACCACCAGACAGAGCGCCAACGCGCGCGCACGCGATAGGGAGCACAAATACGGAGGGGGAACTCTACCCCAGACCGTGGTTGGTGGGGCGGGTTTTTAGGTGTTGGATTTTTTGGGCAACGTGTAGCGGGTCATGGCTGTGGGGGTGGCGTGAATATGTCTAGCAGTGATGTTATTCTCTCTGATTGCGTAATACAGTCAGAGCAGCAGTTAGAAGGTTTGCTGGCTGTACCGATGGAAGATTTTCGGGAGAGAGTCCCAGCGTTGAAAATTAGTTTGCATTGCGTAGGTGGCAGCAAAGGACATCGGAAAACTAGCGCAGAATTATTGATAATAACTATTGAAACAGCGTGCATACTTGGGCAGCTTAATAAAGGTGCGAAAGCGTTTTTAATTCCTGGACAGGTGAAAAATTCTAGAAACCCGGCGGCAAAAAGTATGAGCATGAAATTACACCGGATTACCACTCCGGCGGGCGTTTCTTTTAACCGCTATGTGATTACTTGCGGCGCGCCGGGCTGTAAGGTGTCGGGTCTTTTAGACCCCAAGGCATGCAGCAGCACGGTATTAGCGTTTGGGTTTTCTGGCAAGTCATCAGCTTATGACCCTGAATGGGTATCTATGTTGAAAGATTTTACAAAGAGAGCACGGGCAGGTTTAGAGGTATCGCGTAGCCATGGAATACCCGATTTTATTGCTTTCCATTATCTCTCTGAGTTGAGGTTTGCGGGCGGTGAAATCTTCACACTTGAGCCAGGGGACTTAATCAATTTTGATGCCGGAGGATATTCACGTGAAGTTCCACCATTACAGGGGAAAGAGTGGGAAGAAATACGAGCACGCTACGACGAATTACAAGACCCGCACGTTAGGAGCTAACAGGCTAGGACAGGGCATAGCAGGTGATAGTATGCTATTGTTTTTTTGGTTGCCTGAAAAATAGTTTTCAGGTTTAGCTCGCCCGATAAAGCGAGCCATGAAACACATTCAAGTTTTGGGTGTGTGTTTCGTGGTTCGCTTTTTTCATACCCGCAACACACGCCCCTGATGTTGTAAGGGCATGAAATGAAAACAAACACCGTGAAGCCTTTAGCGTACGGGATTATGCAAGCAGCGGAAATGTTGAGCGTATCCCCTAAAACGCTGCGGAAACTCATTTACGCGGGGAAACTCCACGCGGTAAAAATTGGGTCACGTTATGTGATTAAAGCCAGCGAGATTGAACGCCTGGCGAATGAGGGGGCGGGCTGCTAATGAACGTAAAAAATAAACCCCGCCAGGGAAACACCAGCGAGGCAAAGACCACCTCCATTATATCGCGTCCATATGGCGAATCGCACCCATTGGGTAATTGCGAGCGCCACACAACCATTGACCAGCTGATTAAAGATAGCGGCGGGCAGCTCATGAGAGCCAGTGACCTAAAGCTAGGAAACAGCAGCAATGGAGGTGAATAATGGCTGGAATTGTAGTTAATTTACCCATAGCTTTATTGAACTCCGAAACGTTCTGCGGACTATCGACAGCAGCCCGGGCAGCGCTAATGCAAGCCATGTTAGTCACAATGCGTGCAGAAACAGACGGGACAACTAACGTGACACAGATAAGGCGCACAATGCCGCTTGACGAGCAAACAGCGGCAGATATTAGACAAGGGCTCGCTGAGCTTGAGCAAGTCGGATATGTGCGCTTGGACGGCGACACGGTGACATTCCCGCGCTGGCTTGACCCTCTTACCGAGGGCGGGCTAGGACAGACAGCAATGGAAAAGATACGGGTTAACCGTAAAAACGCAACCAACCGCCAACGCAATAAAAGAGCTAGGGAAAAGCAGGAGCTTGAAAAAGGGCGTCAGTTACAGGCAGCGGTGGATAACGGGCAATTGGTGCGTGCGGAACATCAGCAGAGTGTCACAGGGGGTGTCACGCGTGACTCACGCGTGAGTCAAATTAAATCAAATCAAATTAAATCAAATCTAAATCAAATACAAAGAGGGGACGATGAAAAAATTAAAACAAACAATCAGCTAACGAATGAGCAAGCGGAGCATTATCGACAAGCGATAACCTCAACGTCAGATTTGAACACTCTGCATGACTTAGAGGGCGAGCTGCACGAGCTGGGAGTGCTTGATGCAGACCACTACCCGGGCGGCGGCAGTTGGCAAGCCTTAATTAACGTCCGCGGACAAAATCTCACTCGTAGCGGTTTTGGAGGTGGTTAATGTTTTGGCGAGTGTGTATCATCACTGGTTCTAGACAGCCTTTGATGAAGTTTTACGACCATGCGGGGCGTTTACGGCGGCAGGTTGTGGCGAGTGACTGGGCTCATGCTCGGGAGTTGATGTCATTAGCTGAGACTGTCGAATATCGGGAAAAATATCGGGCGCCCAGGAGCAGGCTTTAAACATCTAACAGCCCGCCAGAGAGCTTAATGGTTTTCTGGCGGGTTTTCTCATGTACCGGCTCAATTGCGAGCGCATAGTGCCGTGCCCTCATTAGTAGTGAGGGTATAGGGACGTTTTTGTCCATATACTCGGGCGGGCTAAGCCGAACTTAGGGCAACACATACGGGGTAGCGTTTCACGACCCCGCGGCAGGGCGTAAACATTATTGACACCCCACCCACCTAAAGGGGGCGGCAAAACACCACCCCCCATTAAAGGGGTGTAACGAAACGTTGCCCCTGGACTTTATTCCACAAATGGAAGAAACCCCGAAGACTTTAGCTCAAAAAAGAGCAAAACACTAAACGGGCGCGGCGCTCGCAGACCAGAAACACAGCACACCAAACAGGCGCTGAAAGGGAGTCTAACGGGTGGATACCCTTTAGGCGTGTAGACGGCGGCTAGGCGCTAAAAAATACCCCTCAGAGTCACGCACACCGCGAAATGCTGACCGGGACGACCGAGGTCAGGAAATGGGCGCGGGGAGGGTGGTTTGCCCCCGGGTTTTCGTTTCGTTTAAGACACATATAAGACACAAGCCCCATGTTATGGCCGTTCGCCCGTGCGTGGCGGTTTGTGTTTTCCCACTCTGACCTGGGGTTTTGTGTTGCGCCCCAGATAGGAATCGAACCTACGACACCTTCTTTAGGAGAGAAGTGCTCTATCCACTGAGCTACTGGGGCAACTCTCAAATTTTAACACCTTAGCTAGCCTATCTCACAGTTTCCGGACTACTATAATTTGACCCATGTCATACAGCTGCTCAATAAGAACCAGACCGGCGCTAATCATGTCATTAACCGCTGCTGCCACGCTGCTTGTGGCCGGCTGCGCACAACAGGAAGATTTAACCGCAATGCAGACAACTGACACAACACAGTTTCAAGATTATTTCCCGCCTGAGAAAACACCGCCCACAGCTAGTGTCGGCGATGAGACACTACTCCTGACGAGCAGTATCTGGCGCATCGATGGTCAGCTGCGCACCAATGAAAACGTTGACGAAAGCACGCTGCCGATCACTTTCCTGCCACAGCCCGATGGCGCGCTGCACATAACTTTAACCACCGCCCGCAATCCTATGGATTTATACTTTGCGACCTTCAGCACACTGTCCGAAAGCGGCATTCCAACCAGCAATGCGCCTGACAGCAGCACGCAGTGTGTGGCGGATCCACATTCCAAATGTCACTATCAGCTGTCTGCTGAGGCAACCCACATCACCATTGACAGTAGCCTCTTATCGCAGGGCATGAATGTTTTAACTGCGGTTTACCCGACAGCTGAGAGCGCAGATAGAGCAGCCGGTATCAATCATTATTCCGCTTCCTGGGCGTTTCGGTTCGGTGCACAAAACGCACCTTAAACATTAAACTCGCACTAGCACAATGGGCAAAACCTTCCCGGATCCGCTCCGGAACTTTACAAAACAGCACGTCGCGAGCCTGGTAACACCACAACCAGACTCGCGACGTAGCTTATATTCAAGGATTATTTACCCGACACGATTTCCATTTCCACAACAGGCTTAGACAGTGGGATTCGTTTCGTAACCTCAAAGGAGGTCAGGTCAACCACCACCAGCTCATTTTTGACCGCGTCTGTGACGTAACCCCAACTGCCTGATACTTTCAGAATCGGCCCCGGCTCCTGCCAGTCATCTTTTTCTTGCCACTCTGAAATTACAGGCACGCGCTTAGTCACCTCGCCGCTGTTCTGGTCGATGACGTTGAGGTTGCCATCATAGGTGAGCACCAGGCCTTCGCCGGCAGGGCCCCGACCCAGAGAGCGGAACCAGTAAGCAGAGCCGAGTTCTACCAGCTGCAGTGATACATTTTCGGTGTTAATCAGGGCGACACGGGTTGGGCGCTCCACCGGCTCCGCGTCTTTGTCCACCTTATAGTCACCCAACACGATAGGTGACTGCTCGCTACCTGCCAGGTTCCCAGAGCGTGCGTAAGCGTCGTTAACAGGCACCTTATGGAAAGCGCCGTCTTTATACACAAACGGCCCGTTGGTGCAGCCCATCACCACTACATCGCCGCCCGCGTTGGGCTGCGCTGTTGCTTCCCCGTGACTGCCCGGGCAGTCAGCAGTTTCAGCAACGGTCTTACCGTCTTTAGTAACTTTCAGCACGGAGCGCGACTCGGTTGTTCCCTCGGTGTGGAACAGGCTTCCATCGCTGAGGCGCAATGCAACCCCGTGGTGCGCGGCGCCGGTGCTCGCTTTTTGCGTCTCCTCGCCAGCGTGCGCGATGTGCTCGGTCTCTACCACCTGGTAGCTGCCATCACCGTCAGCGAACAGCGTGGTGTAGCCGTCATGCACCACCACGTGCCCGGCTTTAGGCGCTTTGAAGCTAATATTTGTGAGCTGTGGATCACCCTGGAAGTAGTGGTAGTGATCGTCGTGCTTTTCTGCGACAAGACCCGCATCAAACAGTTTAAACTCATCTCCCGCGGTGACTAGCAGGTGCCGGTTGTCGCCCGCTTGATCAAGGCGCAGGAAGCCCTCGTGCGCCACCTCGTTAACAATTTCACCGGTGGCTAGATTAACCGTCATCAGACCCCCGTCAACAGCCAACACAGCGCGACGCTCAAGGCTTGCCACCTCAGTAAAGTTTTCTGGAGTAACAACCCCGTGACCATGATCTACGTGCTCTTCATGTGCGGTTTCTGCGGTGCAACCAGCAAGCAATAGCGAAGCCGATGCGCCAAGCACAAATAACTGTTTCATTTTTTTCATACCCCCATAGTAACTCAATTGAAAACCGTTATCAATTAGAGGTAACAAAGTCTCAGCTGCTGCACATCTTTCAAGGGCGCAACTGGGCAGAAGCCCAAACCGGGGCACTATAAATCTACTGGACCCCCTCCCTGTGGTGGGGGGTGTTTTTCTGTGCTGTGTTGTTGTTGCCTGTATATGCGTGTATACACAAAAAAGAAGAGGGGGCTGCTCCATCACAGAGCAACCCCCCTCTCTTTCTTTAGTTTTTATTGCGGCGGTGTCCTACTCTCCCACACCCTCCCGAGTGCAGTACCATCGGCGCTGTCAGCCTTAGCTTCCGGGTTCGGAATGTGACCGGGCGTTTCCCTGACGCTATAACCACCGCAAACCTATAAACCACCAACAACCAGCCGGTCCACGAAACATGAACTGGTTGCCGTGTTGTGGCCACGCACAAAACATTGTACGTTCGAAACCACAAAGCAGACGCGAACATCGTTACACTAACTTGATTCTCTATCTCCCGCCCGTTAACAGGATTACCTGCCAGGGTTGGGTGTTTACAAGTCTTCGGTCTATTAGTACCAGTCAGCTCCACACATTACTGTGCTTCCACATCTGGCCTATCAACCCCATAGTCTGTAGGGGACCTCACACCAAACAAGTTGGTAAGGAAATCTCATCTTGAGGCCGGCTTCCCGCTTAGATGCCTTCAGCGGTTATCCATCCCGAACGTAGCCAACCAGCCATGCACCTGGCGGTACAACTGGCACACCAGAGGTCCGTCCAACCCGGTCCTCTCGTACTAGGGCCAGATCCTCTCAAATTTCCAACGCACGCAGCGGATAGGGACCGAACTGTCTCACGACGTTCTAAACCCAGCTCGCGTACCGCTTTAATGGGCGAACAGCCCAACCCTTGGGACCAACTCCAGCCCCAGGATGCGACGAGCCGACATCGAGGTGCCAAACCATGCCGTCGATATGGACTCTTGGGCAAGATCAGCCTGTTATCCCCGAGGTACCTTTTATCCGTTGAGCGACAGCGCTTCCACAAGCCACTGCCGGATCACTAGTTCCTACTTTCGTACCTGCTCGACCTGTCAGTCTCACAGTCAAGCTCCCTTGTGCACTTACACTCGCCACCTGATTGCCAACCAGGTTGAGGGAACCTTTGAGCGCCTCCGTTACTTTTTGGGAGGCAACCGCCCCAGTTAAACTACCCACCAGGCACTGTCCCAGAACCCGATCAGGGTCCGTAGTTAGATATCCAGAGTGACCAGAGTGGTATTTCAACAACGACTCCACAATAACTGGCGTTACTGCTTCAAAGTCTCCCACCTATCCTACACAAGCCACACCGAACACCAATACCAAGCTGTAGTAAAGGTCACGGGGTCTTTCCGTCCTGCTGCGCGTAACGAGCATCTTTACTCGTAATGCAATTTCGCCGAGTTCGCGGTGGAGACAGCTGGGAAGTCGTTACGCCATTCGTGCAGGTCGGAACTTACCCGACAAGGAATTTCGCTACCTTAGGATGGTTATAGTTACCACCGCCGTTTACTGGGGCTTAAATTCAAAGCTTCACACCAAAGTGTTAACCTCTCCTCTTAACCTTCCAGCACCGGGCAGGCGTCAGTCCGTATACATCCAATTGCTTGTTAGCACGGACCTGTGTTTTTAGTAAACAGTCGCTTCCCACTGGTCTCTGCGGCCACCACACCCTTTCCCCAGCAAGTGGGTATAAGCGGATGGCCCCCCTTCTCCCTAAGTTACGGGGGCATTTTGCCGAGTTCCTTCACCACGATTATCTCGATCTCCTTAGTATTCTCTACCTGACCACCTGAGTCGGTTTGGGGTACGGGCAACCAGCAACCTCACGCCGATGCTTTTCTCGGCAGCATAGGATCAGTAACTTCACCAAAACGGCTCCCCATCACATCTCACCCTAATGTCCCAAACTATTAATAAGGAACAGGCTACATGCTTAGCCCGGGACAACCATCGCCCGGGATTACCTACCTTCCTGCGTCACACCTCACGCTCACGCACCAAAACCGGGTTCGAAAACACACCCAGTAAACAACCCCGAAAGGAAGTAAACCAGGAAAAATTTTCTTAGCACTTAATGGATTGTGTTGAACGGTTACCAGCCGGTACGGGAATATCAACCCGTTGTCCATCGACTACGCCTGTCGGCCTCGCCTTAGGTCCCGACTTACCCAGGGCAGATTAGCTTGACCCTGGAACCCTTGGTCTTCCGGAGGACGGGTTTCTCACCCGTCTTTCGCTACTCATGCCTGCATTCTCACTCGTGTCACATCCACAACTAGATCACTCTGCTGCTTCACTCGTGACACGACGCTCTCCTACCCAACCAACAAACTGAACACAAAATGCTAGTCTAACTGTTGATTGCCATATCTTCGGTGGTGTGCTTGAGCCCCGTTACATTATCGGCGCGGAATCACTTGACCAGTGAGCTATTACGCACTCTTTCAAGGGTGGCTGCTTCTAAGCCAACCTCCTGGTTGTCTAAGCAACTCCACATCCTTTTCCACTTAGCACACGCTTTGGGACCTTAGATGATGATCTGGGTTGTTTCCCTCTCGACTACGAAGATTATCCCCCGCAGTCTCACTGCTATGCTCTCACTTACCGGCATTCGGAGTTTAGCTGACGTCAGTAACCTTGTAGGGCCCATCGGCCATCCAGTAGCTCTACCTCCGGCAAGAAACACATAACGCTGCACCTAAATGCATTTCGGAGAGAACCAGCTATCACGAAGTTTGATTGGCCTTTCACCCCTAACCACAGCTCATCCCCTCAGTTTTCAACCTAAGTGGGTTCGGCCCTCCACACGCTCTTACACGTGCTTCAGCCTGGCCATGGCTAGATCACTTCGCTTCGGGTCTAGGACACGCGACTCAAATCGCCCTATTCAGACTCGCTTTCGCTACGGCTACCCCACACGGGTTAACCTCGCCACATGCCGCTAACTCGCAGGCTCATTCTTCAAAAGGCACGCCATCACCCCTACAAGGAGGCTCTGACGGATTGTAAGCAAACGGTTTCAGGTACTATTTCACTCCCCTCCCGGGGTACTTTTCACCTTTCCCTCACGGTACTAGTCCGCTATCGGTCATCTGGTAGTATTTAGGCTTACCAGGTGGTCCTGGCAGATTCACACGGGATTTCACGGGCCCCGCGCTACTCGGGATACACACCACGCTGCGCACGCATTTCAGATACGGGACTCTCACCCACTCCGGTCACCCCTTCCAAGGTGTTCTCCTATACGCACAACATACGCTGAAAGTCCGGTAGAACAATCAAGCATGTCCCACAACCCCGCACGTGCAACCCCTACCGAGTATCACACACGCACGGTTTAGCCTCATCCAGTTTCGCTCGCCACTACTCCCGGAATCACATGTTGTTTTCTCTTCCTGTGGGTACTGAGATGTTTCACTTCCCCACGTTCCCTCTACCCGCCCTATATATTCAGGCGGGAGTAACAAGCAACCATATAGGCGCCTGCTGGGTTTCCCCATTCGGAAATCCTCGGATATAACGCTCGTTTATCAACTCCCCGAGGCTTATCGCAGATTACTACGTCCTTCTTCGGCTCCAGATGCCAAGGCATCCACCGTTCGCTCTTAAGAACTTGCAAACAAAATCACATCAAAACAAACAAAACAAAAACTGTTTCATTCATCTAGACCATAAGTAAATAAAACAACACAAACAAAACCCTTCAAACCCCCAAAAGGCCCAAAAAAAATTGCTCGCGTCATTCTAGATGCTCGCGTCCACTGTGTAGTTTCCAACGTACAAACACACCCAACACCAAACCACCAAAAACAGCAGCCCAGCAAAGGAGCGTAAGAAAACCCGAACCAAACCAACAAACCCCAAAAAAGGGCCCACCAGCCAAGCCCTGGTCTCCCAGAACCCCAACAGCATGCACCCGCAACCAAACACACCAACACCAGCCAGCCCTCCAACCACCAAAACAGGCAGCGTACTAACCAGACAAGCACAGCACGAAAAGTTTTCTTGCTAAATGTTCCACCCAAACACCAGCCGTAAGACCCACGCTCACGAAACCAGTGCAAAAATACTCCTTAGAAAGGAGGTGATCCAGCCGCACCTTCCGGTACGGCTACCTTGTTACGACTTAGTCCTAATCACCAGTCCCACCTTCGACAGCTCCCCCCAAAATGGTTAGGCCACCGGCTTCGGGTGTTACCGACTTTCATGACTTGACGGGCGGTGTGTACAAGGCCCGGGAACGTATTCACCGCAGCGTTGCTGATCTGCGATTACTAGCGACTCCGACTTCATGGGGTCGAGTTGCAGACCCCAATCCGAACTGAGACCGGCTTTTTGGGATTCGCTCCACCTTACGGTATCGCAGCCCTTTGTACCGGCCATTGTAGCATGCGTGAAGCCCAAGACATAAGGGGCATGATGATTTGACGTCATCCCCACCTTCCTCCGTGTTAACCACGGCAGTATCCCATGAGTCCCCACCCGAAGTGCTGGCAACATAGGACAAGGGTTGCGCTCGTTGCCGGACTTAACCGAACATCTCACGACACGAGCTGACGACAACCATGCACCACCTGTATGAAAGTGTCCAAAGAGTCCTCTATCTCTAGAGTGTTCTTCCATATGTCAAGCCTTGGTAAGGTTCTTCGCGTTGCATCGAATTAATCCGCATGCTCCGCCGCTTGTGCGGGCCCCCGTCAATTCCTTTGAGTTTTAGCCTTGCGGCCGTACTCCCCAGGCGGGGAACTTAATGCGTTAGCGTCGACACAGAAGCCGTGGAACAGCCCCTACATCTAGTTCCCAACGTTTACGGCATGGACTACCAGGGTATCTAATCCTGTTCGCTCCCCATGCTTTCGCTCCTCAGCGTCAGTAGCGGCCCAGAGATCTGCCTTCGCCATCGGTGTTCCTCCTGATATCTGCGCATTCCACCGCTACACCAGGAATTCCAATCTCCCCTACCGCACTCAAGCCTGCCCGTACCCACTGCAAGTCTAAGGTTGAGCCTTAGGATTTCACAGCAGACGCGACAAACCGCCTACGAGCTCTTTACGCCCAATAATTCCGGACAACGCTTGCACCCTACGTATTACCGCGGCTGCTGGCACGTAGTTAGCCGGTGCTTTTTCTGTAGGTACCGTCACTTACGCTTCTTCCCTACTAAAAGAGGTTTACAACCCGAAGGCCGTCATCCCTCACGCGGCGTTGCTGCATCAGGCTTGCGCCCATTGTGCAATATTCCCCACTGCTGCCTCCCGTAGGAGTCTGGGCCGTGTCTCAGTCCCAGTGTGGCCGGTCACCCTCTCAGGCCGGCTACCCGTCGTCGCCATGGTGAGCCACTACCTCACCATCAAGCTGATAGGCCGCGAGTCCATCCCAAACCGAAAAATCTTTCCACCAAACACCATGCGATGAAAGGTAATATCCAGTATTAGACGCCGTTTCCAGCGCTTATCCCAGAGTAAGGGGCAGGTTACTCACGTGTTACTCACCCGTTCGCCACTAATCCACCCAGCAAGCTAGGCTTCATCGTTCGACTTGCATGTGTTAAGCACGCCGCCAGCGTTCGTCCTGAGCCAGGATCAAACTCTCCAACAAAAACAAAACAGCACCACCCAGCCGGAATAAGACCAGGCAGCACCAGAGTTCAATCCAAGCAAACGATTCTGACATCATATCCAGAATTGTCCACCAAAAATAAGGAATCCAAAAGCCAGCCACAAAACATGACCAGCCACGAGGATAAAAATAATTTGGCATTTAACAATCAAGTGCACACTATTGAGTTCTCAAAGACCAGACAAGCCCCGTACCCGCACCAACCAAGGCACCTCCGAAACCCGCAGGAAAACCAACACACAAAAACAGCGGCCACCCAAAAACCATGTCCCTGGCGCCGCCCTCCGTCGTGCTGACAAGGAACTACTTTACGCAGTAACCAACACAGACGCAAGTGCAGCTGCTGTTACGGCGTGTCGCCCATGCTTTGCAGCAAAATAGGCCAACGCAAAGCGTAGTTTTCACGCTGCCTCAGCTCTGCGGCAGCAGCCTCATCAAGCAACACCACCACGTTCTCGTGCAACTGCAGCACGCTCGCAGGGCAGCTGGCAGAAACCGGGCCCTCAAGCGCCGCGGCAACCGCAGCGGCTTTTTGCGGCCCCTGCGCCAAAAGCAGCAACTCTTTCGAGGTCAAAATAGTTGCCAAGCCCTGCGTCACCGCGTGGCTTGGAACCGCCTCGAGATCACCGCCGAAGAAACGGCTATTATCGCGACGAGTGCTCGGCGCCAACACCTCCAGGTGGGTGCGAGAAACCAAAGAGCCACCCGGCTCGTTAAAACCGATATGCCCGTTGCTGCCAATCCCCAAGATCTGCAAATCAGTGCCGCCGGCAGCAGCCAGCTGCGCTTCGTACTCTCGAGCCGCCTGAAACGGGTCGGTTGTTGCGGCAGCCGGTGTGAACAGGTCTGTTTCACGCAGGCCGGTACGATCCTCACCCACCAGCTCCGCGCGCAAAACACTGCGATAAGATTCCGGGTGCGAGACTGGCAAACCGACGTATTCATCGAGCGCAAAAGCCCGCACACCGCGCAGCGAAAAGTCACCGCTGCTGTGCATCTGTCGCAGCTGGGCATAGAGCTTCAGCGGTGTTGAGCCGGTTGCGACACCCAAAACCGCATCTGCGCGCGCCGCTAAAGCGTCACGCACCCGCCTTGCCGCAAACGCTGCCAGTGCTGTTTCGTCTTCAAAAATTCCTACAAACACTGTTTACTCCCCCGCCGCGCTGAGCGCCTGCGCAAACCATCCGGTAATCGAAGTTGGGTGTGTAATCGCGGTTCCGACAACAACCGCGTGGGCACCATGGCTGAGAGCGGCTGCTGCCAGCTCGGGAGTGTGCACCCGCCCCTCGGCAATCACCGGAACATCCGGAAAACGCTCTACCATCTGCTGCAACAGCTCAAAATCTGGCCCGACAGTTTTTTCGCGGTCAGGAGTGTAGCCCGCAAGGGTTGTGGAAATAATGTCGCTGCCGCAAGCCACCGCACGCTCCGCATCAGCCAGAGAGCCACAGTCAGCCATCACCAGCACCCCGTCACGATGCAGCGCAGCAACGGTTTCGGCATAACTTAAGCCATCAGGCCGCGGCCGAGCGGTTGCATCCAGCGCCACCACGTCAGCTCCCGCCAAACTGCAAGCCCGTGCATGCCGCAGCGTCGGGGTGATGTAAACCCCCTCGTCGCCCTCTTTCCACAGCCCGATCACCGGCACACTAACCCGGCCTTTAATAGCGGCGATATCAGCCAATCCCTGGCAGCGAATCGCCGCCGCGCCGCCCAGCTGCGCCGCATAGGCCAGCTGCGCCATCGTCTCTGGATGCCGCAGCGGTTCACCCGGGTAAGCTTGGCAAGACACAATCAGCTTGCCGCGCAGACTATCCAACAACTCCGCCTTGCGAGCCGTTAAAGCGGTCGCCACCGCAGCTTCAGACATCATTTTCCTTCTTCTCTAAACGCTGCAACAGCTGCGCCGCCGCACCCAACAGCGGTGCGTCATCACCGCGCTCACCGGCAACTACCGGCACCTGCTCCAGCACCGGCAACACCGCGCTGTGAAAACCTTCGCGCAACTGTGACCACCACCGCTCTCCAGCCTGCGTCACCGACCCAGTAACAACCACCACGTCAGGATCTGCGGTATTCGCTAACGACCCCAGCACCTCACCGAACGCCAAAGCGGCAGCGTCAAGCACCTGCTGCGCATACCGTTCTCCGCCGGCCGCACGCTCGTGCACTTCTTTACCGTCACGCACCGGCGCACTCGGAGCTTGCCGGTTGTAAAGCAGCGCCAGCCCACTACCGCTGGCAACCGCCTCAATGTGCCCAGCTTTACCGCAGGAGCAGGGAGTTGCAACTGCCAGGGCATGCGTCACATGCCCGATATGCCCGGCAACGTGGTGCGGTCCGCTAAAAACCACTCCGTGCTGCACGAAAGCACCGCCGATACCGGTGCCAACCGCCGCGACCAGGGCGTTTTCAGCATCGGTGGCAGCACCGTAGCGAGCCTCACCGAGCGCGTGCGCATGCACATCGTTCAAAACCGCAGTAACAAGCCCGGTTGCTTCCTCCAGGCGCGCCGCAAGCTGCACCCCAGCCCAGTTACGCAGCAAACCGGTTGCGGAAACAATTTCTCCGGTGTGTGGATCCACCACCCCCGCGCTCGCCACCCCAATACCGAGCGGCCGCACCTGTAAGCTGGTGGCCGTTTCCTGCAACTGGGCAGCGACCTGCAACACCTGCTCGAGCACATTTTCGGGGTCGGTTGCGACCCGCACGGAGCTTGCAGGCAGCACCTGCAGTTCACCGGTGGCATCACGTTGCAAAATAGCACCGGCAATTTTGGTGCCGCCAATATCGAGCGCTAGCACACCCGCAACTGCATCCGCTTGCATCGCCACTTCCCGTTTACTCATCGTACCTTTAGCTGTCTAGCAGCTCTGCTTCACGCAGCACTGCAGCGATACGAGAAACGTTCTCTCCCTGCAGGGCTGCGGCTGGCACCGGCATCTGATTGGTGCTAATTACACCCAGCAACTGCAGCGCAGTCTTGAACGCCCCAACACCGGCGCTGTAACCGCTGACACCCTGAGTAACGGTAACGATGCGCATCAAATCTGCCAGATAGTCCTGCTCGCGGCGCACAGCTTCCCAGTCGCCCGCCTGGTATGCACGCCACTGCCGCACGTAAGGCTCCGGAGCCACGTTCGCAAGACCCGGCACTGAGCCATCTGCGCCTGACATATAAGCGCCATCAACAACAACCTCGTGTCCGGTCAGCAGCGACAGCGGGCTCCCAGCTTTTTCATTGGCGCGAGCCAAGAACCTGAATGCGACATCGTCACCGGAGGAATCTTTAACGCCGGCAATTAGCCCTTCGCTGCCCAGCTCCAACAGCATCTGCCCGTTGAGCTTGGTGTGCACGCAGACTGGGATGTCGTAGGCGTAAACCGGCACCTCGCTAGCTGCGCCCAGCACCCGGAAATGCCGCTCAGTTACTTCTGGGCCGCCCAGCGCATAGAAAGGGGCTGTCGCCACAACCGCGTCCACACCCTGTGCCTCTGCCGCCCGCACATGATCAAGCACCCGATCGGTTTGGGTGTCAATCACGCCCGCCAGCACCGGCACCTGGCCGGCAACATACTTCACGCCCGCCTCTAGCACCTGGCGACGTTTCGCGTCGTTTGAGAACGCTACTTCACCGCTTGAACCGAGCAGGAACAGGCCATCCACTCCAGCCTCAAGCTGGCGGCTGAGCAGCCGCTCAAAAGACGGGACATCTAGCTCTCCGGCTGCGGTGAGCGGGGTAATAATTGGCGGCACCACACCGCGAATTTTTGCAGTCATTTTATGCTTTCTTGGTTTATAAACTTTGATTTTGCGCAGCCTGGCTACGCTATCTCACCTACGGGTGCAGCAGCGCTGGCGCCGCTCCCAGCAGCTTTTGCGTATAGTCCTGTTGCGGATTCTCAAGCACCTGTTGCGCGGTGCCCTGCTCCACGATTTCGCCGCCGTTCATCACCACAATTTCATCTGAAATGTAGCGCACAGTCTGGATATCATGCGAGATGAAAACCATCGCCAGACCAAGATCACGTTTCAGATCCATCAGCAGATTCAAGATCTGCGCCCGCACGGAAACGTCAAGCGCGCTGGTGGGCTCATCGGCAATAATCACGTCTGGCTGCAGCGCCAAGGCACGGGCAATAGCCACACGCTGCCGCTGTCCGCCGGACAACTGCAGTGGCAGCGCATCAAGCGCTGAATAAGGCAAACCAACCAGCGCAATCAGCTCTTCGACACGGGCTTCACGTTCCGCCGGGGTGCCGACACCGTGCACGTTTAGTGGATCCAGGAGCTGATCTCGCACCAGCATCCGCGGGTTTAGCGCGGTTGCCGGATCCTGAAACACCACCGACACCACCCGGCCAATTTCTTTCCGGGTTGCTGCGTTACGCTTCGTAACCTCGCGCCCCTTAAAGAAAACCTGCCCGGATGTCGGCAGCTGCAGCCCGCACATCACGTTGGCCGCAGTCGATTTTCCAGACCCCGACTCACCCACAATGCCGATGGTTTGCCCAGGCATAACACGCAAGCTGATGCCCTTCAAAGCGGTTACACGATTCGGTTTAAACAGCGATCCGGTGCGGGTTTTGAAAACCACTTTGGCGTCCCGCAACTCGATGATTGGGGTCTCCGAGGTTACTACCTGTTCAGTCATTATGCTGCCTCACCTTCGTGTGCAAAAACCGTGCCCGGCTGCGCCGCAACCAGGTGTCCTGGAGCGCCTACTCGTGTCAAAACCGGTTTCACGTCCAGGCCTTTGTCCGGAGTCGATGAGCGTGGCGCGAAACGGTCGCCGCGTGGGAAGTCGCGCGGTGCAGGAACTGTGCCCGGCACCTGATGCAGTCGCCCACTACCCGCCTCAATCGACAGCACTGAACCCAGCAGCCCGCGAGTGTACTCGTGGGTCGGGTTGGTCAGCAGCTCAGCAGTGGTTGCCTGCTCAACTACCTGTCCCGCGTACATCACGGTAATCTTGTGCGCCACCTCAGCCACCAGGGCCAAATCGTGAGACACAAAAACCATCGCAAAGCCGAGCTTTTCGCGCAGGCTGTTCAGCAGCTCGATAACCTGCTTCTGCACTGTCACATCAAGCGCGGTGGTTGGTTCGTCAGCAATAATCAGCTGCGGATCACGGGTCAACGCCATCGCAATCAAAACTCGCTGCCGCTGCCCACCTGACAGCTCATGCGGGTATGACCGCAGTGTGCGCTCCGGATCAAGCCCTACCAGCTCCAGCAACTCCTCTGCGCTGCGCGTGCCGCCGCGTTTGGTCAGTTGTTTCATCTGTGAGCGGATCAGCATCGACGGGTTCAGTGAGGAGAGCGCGTCTTGATAGATCATCGCAAGCTCCCGCCCCAGCAGGCCACGTCGCTCGTTAGCGCTGAGTGTTAGCAGGTTTTGCCCGCGATACAGCACTTCGCCAGTAATTTGTGCTTTTGGATCAAGCAGCCCCATAATTGCCAACGAGGTAATTGACTTACCGCAGCCAGACTCGCCAACCAGACCCATAGTTTCACCCTTGTGCACGGTGAATGAAACGTTGTCAACAACCGCGACATCGCCGTGGCGCGGGAAGCTGATAGAGAGGTTTTTGACCTCCAGCAGCGGCTCCAGCTCGGTCAGCGGCGCATAGCGGTCGGTGCGGGTCTTTTCCACCTCGGCGAGCTGCGCCAGGCGGGCGTTCAGGCTCTCGGCCTGGGCTGCGTGAGCGGCAACCGGATCCACCAGCAAACGATCGGCGGCGCGCTTGGCGTTCTTCGCGTTCTCTTCTACTGCGCCCGTTGGTTTTGCAACCATCGCATCGGTGAGGCCCTCCGACAGAATGTTCAAGCACAGCACCGTAATCATAATCGCGAGGCCCGGGAACAGCGCCTGCCACCAGCGCCCGAAGAGCACACCCTGGCGCGCATCCGACAGAATGTTACCCCATGTAGGTGTCGGCTCTGCGATACCTGCCTGGATAAATGACAGCGAAGCCTCGAACACAATCGCGTCTGCAACCAGCACCGTCGCAAACACCATCACTGGCGCAATGGTGTTACGCGCAACGTGTTTCACTAGAATCCACGGTGCCCGCGCGCCGGATACCAGCGCCGCGTTGACGTAGTCTTCGCCGTATGCGGCGAGCACGTTAGCGCGAACCACGCGGGTCAGCTGCGGGATGTAAAGGAACCCGATGGCGATAATGATAATCGGCATGGTATTGCCGAAAACCGCTACGAACGCTGCCGCCAGCGCGATGCCAGGGAAAGACATGATAACGTCCATCACCCGCATCACAACCTCGGAAACAGCTTTGCGACTAACCGCGGCGATGGAACCCAAAATCGCGCCGCTCACAACCGCAAAGGCGGTTGCCAAAAGGCCGATTGCGAGTGAGTAGCGGGCGCCATAAATCATTCGTGACAGCACGTCACGGCCCTTTTCGTCAGTGCCGAAAAGATGTTCCGGGGTTGGCGCCTGGCGCGCTTTAAAAATGTCAAATGGATCGTGCGGCGCCACCGCCCCGGCAAAAATGGCAGCCAAAACCACTGTCAGAATCACTATCAATGACAGCTGTGCCCCGAGGGGCATCTGGCGGAACCGGCGCAGTTTGCCGGCACGCAGCATGCGGTCTGTTAGTTTCGGTCGCAGCATGTGTTACACCGCCCTGATTCGTGGATTGATCAGCAGATAAAGCATATCTACGATGATGTTAATGATGATGAATGCCAGCGCTACCACAATCACCACGCCCTGCACGAGGGTTGGCTGATTGCTCTTCACGCCCTGCAAAATTACGTCTCCCATGCCTGGTAGGCTGAAAATCACCTCGATAACAACCGCGCCGCCCATCAGGTAGCCGATGCGCAGACCCAACACGGTAACCGGGGTGATTAGGGCGTTGCGCAGCACATTGCGTGCCACCACGACCCGCTTTGGAATTCCCGCGCCGAGAGCTGTACGCACGTAGTCACGGTCAAGCTCTTCAACCATCGCGGTGCGAATAATCCGGATGAGTGAGCCGGCAACTGGCACGGCCAGGGCGAAAGCCGGCAAAATCATGCGCCGCAAATACTCGATCGGGTCAGCGCTGAACGCCGGCAGCGGACCGGAGGCAGGGAGCAAGTTGAGGTTGAATGAGAACAGCAGGATCAGCAAAACCGCGAGCCAGAATGACGGTGTTGCAATCGCGGTGATTGACAGCACGCGAATCAGCTGATCGCCGAACTTGTCGCGGTAGAGAGCTGCCAGCACACCCAGCGGCACAGCAATCAGAATTGCAATTGCGAGGCCAATAAAGGTGAGCTCTAGGGTTACTGGGAAGGCTTCGCTGATGCGCTCAGCCACTGATGCACGGTTCGCCCCGTAAGTGCCGAGGTTGCCCTGCAACAGCTGCCCCAGGAAGGTAACAAACTTAATAAACCAAGGGTTGTTGAGCCCGTGTTCTTCACGGTAGGCTTCCAGCGCTTCTGAGCTCGCTCCCTCTCCGAGAGCTGAATAAGCTGGGTCAATCTTGGAAAACGACATCAAGAAGAACACCAGGAAAGTGACGCCCAAGACCATCACAGGGAGGGCGATTAAACGTCTGCCGACGAGCCGAATGAGATTGTTCATGACAAGCAGTTTCAGTGTAAAGAATCTGAGTTTAACGTCAGCGACTAAACCAACGCGAAGAAGACATCAAAGTCGTAGTGGTGTTTCAGCGTAGTGCCGGTCTGGGCCGCAACCCAGACCGGCACAAACGCTATTTTTACCAGTTACCGGTCACACCGGACGGTATTACTTCAGGCTAACTCCCACGAAGTTCAGACCGGTGGTGCCGATTGGAGTGTAACCATCGAGCTGGTCTGCGTAGAAGCCGGTTGATACCTGACGGTGCAGCAGTGGGTACAGCGGTACCTCAGTTGCCACCAGGTCAAATGCCTGGTTCCAGAGCTTCTGCTGCTCCTCACCCTCAGCCTTCACAGAAGCCTCAAGAATGGTCTGCAGCTGCGCAAACTCTGGGCTGGTGCCCCAGTAGCTACGCTTCTGAGTCCATACGTTGTTGCCGTACCACCAGTTCATCAGCAGAGCTGGGTCGTTGCCGAACACTGATGGGTCACCCGGTGCCAGCGCCAGATCGTAGCTAGCTGCTTCAGCGTCTGCGTAGTTCGCGTACAGTGAAGATGATGCTTCGCTCTGAATGGTCACGTTGATGCCCACTGCCTGCAGATCGTTCTGAATCTGCGGAGCCATCGCTGTAATCCAGCCGTGGTCAGTTGTCAGCAGGGTAACTGAGAGATCTGATACGCCAGCCTCAGCAAGCAGCTGCTTTGCCTTCTCTGGGTTGTGATCGTAAACGTTAGCTGCCTTGTTGTAGTTAGGGTGATTCTCTGGCAGGAAGCTAGTTGCTGGCTCTGCCTTGCCTGACAGCGCGTTTTCAATCAGCTGCTCGGTGTTGATAGCGTAGTGGAACGCCTGGCGAACTTCTTTCTTATCGAAAGGCGCCTTTGAGGTGTTGAACATCAAGAATGGCAAGCCGAAGCCCTGCACTGAAGTCACAGTTGCGCCATTACGCTCAGCGGTTTCAACAGCGTCAGCTGGGATGTTCTCAGCAACCTGCACGGTGCCTTCCTGCAACGCAGTGACGCGCGCAGTGTCATCCATCAGAATCTGCCATTCCATGGTCTTTGCGGTAGCAGGCATGGTGCCGTTGTAGTGCTCGTTTGGAGAGAACTTCAGACCGGTTTCGGTAATGCTGTCGTACTTCCAAGGGCCACTGCCCACTGGCATTGAGGTGAGATCCTCATCGCTAGCTGCTGCTGGCACAATCTTGATCAGAGACAGACGCTCTTTCAGCAGCGAGAATGGGTACTTCAGTTTGATGGATACAGTGTTGGTATCAACCTCAGTCACATCCTCAATGAATGACAGCATTGAAACGTAGAGGTTGCCCTCGGCGTTGGTGCGCTTGAATGAGGCTACCACGTCAGCTGCGGTCACTGCAGTGCCGTCAGAGAATTTAGCGCCGTCGCGCAGTTTCACAGTGTACTCAGTGTCAGAAACCTTTGTTGGCTCATCATCCGCAGCAAGCGCACGGAACGGCTTAAAGGTGCCCTTCTCAAGTTCGTAAAGACCCTCAACCACGTGCCAGTTGCTGCCCAGGGCAAGCGCTGATGAAGTAGTTGACGGGTGGTAGTTGTCAGTCTTGTAACCGACAGCAGCAGTAATAGCTGTGGCACCTGACTGCTTATCAGTTGCAGTTTCAGCAGTATTTGTGCTGCCACCGCCGCTGCACGCACTGAGCACCAGCGTTGAAGCCGCTGCCAGCGCGATCAGCTTTGCTTTAGTAGAGAGCTTACGCATCTTTCCCTCTCCGTTGATGGACATATTTCCATATTGCTAACACCGGGCAGGTTGCCCGACGCGCTTTACAGTACCACGTCTGTATGAGTGGTATCAAATTTGGCACACTGTTTATAGTGTTACGTTACACAGATGTAATTTCTCACCTGTGCCTAAACATACGACTAGAATCGCTAATAGTTTAAGTACACGGCAGCTTTTTGCTTCTTCCCGCGGCCCAGCACCAAGAGTTTGCGGTCGGCGGCGTGATCCACCACCAAAGCAGCAGCATCGGCAATTTTCACGCCGTTCAGCGACACCCCGCCCTGCTGCACCGTGCGGCGCGCCTCCGAGAGAGATGACACCAGCCCGCTCGCCACCAGCGCAGCTTCCACAGTGGTAGTGGCATCAGCCTCAGCACGCGGCAAATCACCCACCGCCGCTGCCAACACATCTTCAGGCACCTCATCATAAGAGCCCGCGCCAAACAGTGCCGCAGCAGCCGCAATCGCGCCCTCCGCCGCGGTCTTACCGTGCACCAGGGCAGTAACCTCATACGCCAGCCGCTTCTGCGCCGCACGCTTATGCGGCTCGGCTTCAACCTGGGCCGCGTAATCTGCAATCTCGGCACGGCTCAAGAAAGTGAAAACTTTGAGGCGATCGATAACGTCAGCATCTGCCTGATTCAGCCAGAACTGGTAGAACGCAAAAGGGCTGCACATCTCTGGGTCAAGCCAGATAGCATTACCCTCACTCTTACCGAATTTGGTGCCGTCGCTGTTGGTGATCAGCGGTGTGCCTACCGCATGCACGGTGGCGCCTGTCGCCTTGCGAATCAGCTCGGTGCCGCCAACCAAGTTGCCCCACTGATCTTGCCCGCCAGACTGCAACACACAACCATACTGCTTGTAAAGCTCCAGGAAATCAATCGCCTGCAGAATCTGGTAGCTGAACTCGGTGTAGCTGATGCCCTCATCAGACGACAGGCGCGCCGCCACCGCGTCTTTCTTAATCATCGTGCCGACACGGAAGTATTTGCCGATTTCCCGCAGAAAGTCAAGAGCGCTGAGCCCCGCTGTCCAATCCAGGTTATTAACCATCCGCGCCGCATTTTCGCCCTCAAAACTCAAGAACTTTTCAATCTGCGAGCGCAGCGAATTAACCCACTCAGCAACAGTTTCGCGAGAGTTTAGGGTGCGCTCCGCAGTTGGGCGTGGATCGCCAATAAGGCCGGTGGATCCACCAACCAAACCAAGCGGTTTGTGGCCTGCGAGCTGCAACCGGCGCATAAACAGCAGCTGCACGAGGTGTCCTAAATGCAGAGAGGCGGCAGTTGGATCGTAGCCGCAGTAGTAAGTAATCGGGCCGGCATTGAGCGCCTCACGCAGCGCCTCTTTATCGGTAGAAACGCTAATTAAACCGCGCCACTCCAGCTCTTCTAGGAGGTCAGCGAAGGTCGAATCATTCTGTTGTGCGGCAAGTTGCTGCTCGCGCTCGGTTACTGCATTCACAAAACCATGCTAGCAACAAACGCCGCCGAAAGTTTGGGCGAAGCTTTTGCGCCCCGGAAACCCGAATATTTCGCGCAGCACGCCGCACACCAAACAACACAGCGCCCGCGCATGTTTCAGGGCGGGTGCTGTGCTGCTTGAGATGTCTAAGCCACAGCTTGCTGGCGTGGTTGCAAATCACGTAGCTTGTAGGCGATGAAGAAAATCACCCCAGCAGTGACCCAAAACGCGGCAATCAAACTGATGTGATTGTTGCCGCTGAGCGCCTGGATTACCCACGGCAGCGCTAACACATAGACTCCGGTTACGGCTGCGAGACGAATCGCCCACTTTAAGACTTTATCGCCTGCCCGCTGCGGCAGAGCCACGGTGAGGATCATCCACAGCATAAACGGCAAAGCTGCCGCCACTACCGCAAACGCCACTGCGCTTGCCGATCCGTCGAAGAAGCCGGAACTTTGCAGATAATCGGTTAAACCGTAGTGCGCAAAAAACGCCATAAAAGCGGTGCTCAACAAAGCTAGCACTGTGAAAATTTTATGTTTCATGCCGGTCTCCTTAAACTTGGAAATCTTTGCAGATTTAGTGATTAACTCGGAGGCTAACTCCGCTTGGCAAGGGATACCAATTAAGATTTTACCGACAAATAACGAATATATATATAGACAAAGTAACGATTAGGCTAAAATCTAGATATCATGCGCAAAACCGGCAGGGACAATCTCATGACAACCCCTGCCGGTTCAACTGCTTCCACCCCGCAAAACCGCACGGGCGGGAACGACTAAGCGCGCTAATTACAGCGCGGCAATATTTTCTTTCATCAGGTTTGCCGCTTCGGTTGGAGTTTTACCTACCTTCACACCGGCAGCCTCCAGCGCTTCTTTCTTCGCCTGCGCGGTGCCCGCAGAGCCTGACACGATAGCGCCGGCGTGACCCATGGTTTTACCCTCTGGAGCGGTAAACCCAGCAACGTAGCCCACCACCGGCTTGGTAACGTTGGCCTTGATAAACTCTGCTGCGCGTTCTTCAGCGTCTCCACCAATTTCACCGATCATCACAATCGCTTTGGTTTCTGGGTCAGCCTCGAAAGCCGCCAGTGCATCAATGTGGGTGGTGCCGATAATCGGGTCGCCGCCAATACCAATGGCGGTTGAGATGCCGATTTCACGCAGCTCGTACATCATCTGGTAGGTCAGAGTGCCTGACTTCGACACCAGCCCAATTGGGCCCTTGCCGGTAATGTTTGCTGGAGTGATGCCCGCGAGCGCCTCATCCGGGGTGATAATGCCCGGGCAGTTAGGGCCGATGATCCGGGTTTTGTTGCCCTTCGCGGTGGCGTGTGCCCACAGCTCAGCGCTGTCTTTTACTGGAACACCCTCGGTGATAATCACGAGCAGCCCGATCCCCGCATCAATTGCTTCAATCGCAGCGTCTTTGGTGAACGCTGGCGGCACGAACGCCACAGACACGTCAGCGCCGGTTTTTTCCATCGCTTCTGCCACGGTTGCGAAAACCGGCAGCTCTACGGTGTTGCCGTCTTTGTCGGTGTGTGTCACGGTGGTGCCTGCTTTACGGGCGTTTACGCCGCCCACGATCTGGCTGCCCGCGGCGAGCATCCGCGCAGTGTGCTTGGTGCCCTCACCGCCGGTGATGCCCTGCACGATAATCTTTGATTCTTTGGTTAGAAAAATTGCCACTTTAAAATCCTCGTCTTTGCCTAGCGATACCGGTGCAGCTTAGCGGTTAGCGAGCTCGGCAGCCTTAGCCGCGCCCTCGTCCATAGTTGCCATCAGGGTTACCAGCGGGTGGTTAGCCGCCTCCAAAATCGCGCGACCCTCTTCTACATTGTTGCCGTCAAGGCGCACCACCAGCGGCTTGTTAGCGCTGTCACCGAGCTGCTCAAGCGCACCAACAATGCCGTTTGCGACCGCGTCGCAGCTGGTGATACCACCGAAAACGTTCACGAAAACGCTCTTCACCTGCGGATCACCAAGAATAATGCCGAGCCCCTGCGCCATCACTTCAGCAGAAGCACCGCCGCCAATGTCGAGGAAGTTAGCTGGCTTCACCCCACCGTGGGCTTCGCCCGCGTAAGCGACCACGTCGAGGGTGCTCATCACCAAGCCCGCGCCGTTACCGATAATGCCAACTTCACCGTCAAGCTTCACATAGTTGAGGTCGAACTCTTTAGCCTTTGCCTCTAGCGGGTCTGTTGCTGCCTTATCTTCCAGCGCCGCATGACCTGCCTGGCGGAACTCTGCGTTCGCGTCCAGTGACACCTTGCCGTCAAGAGCGATTACCGCACCCTCGGCGGTCAGCACCAGCGGGTTCACCTCAACCAGGGTTGCGTCTTCCTCGGTGTAAACCCGGTACAGTTTTTCAAACACTGGAGCAACTTTTTCTACCAGTTCTGCCGGGAAGTTTGCAGCCTCGGCAATTTCTTTTGCCTTCGCAGCGTCAATGCCGGTGAGTGGATCCACCTGCACCCGCGCTAGCGCCTCCGGCTTCTCAACAGCGAGCTGCTCAATCTCCATGCCACCCTCAACTGAGCACAGCGACAGCAGGGAGCGGTTAGCGCGATCCAGCAGCACTGAGAAGTAGAACTCTTGCGCGATGTTAGCACCCTGCGCCACCATGACGCGCTTTACCACATGGCCCTTGATGTCAAGCCCCAGAATCGCTTCCGCCGCAGCGTATGCTTCTTCCGGGGTCTTTGCGACTTTAACGCCGCCGGCTTTCCCGCGGCCACCGGTTTTCACCTGTGCTTTAACAACAACCACGCCGCCAATTTTTTCTGCAGCGGCGCGTGCTTCCTCCGGAGTATCAGCGGTGATACCGGCCAGCACCGGCACCCCATACTTCTCGAAAATATCACGTGCCTGGTACTCGTATAGATCCACGCTTTTCCTATCTGTGTCGCAGCGCAGCAGCTTAGCTGCGCCGGTGTCAGCTCGATTTTAACGCCCCGTAAAAACGTAGCGTTGCACTGAATACTCTACACCCGCGCGGGCTAGTTAGTTAAATAATGGCTGATAACGCGGCTGGTTTTGTGACTAAAACCTATGCAGCTTGTGCGCGACTATGCCGCAGAGATTTTAGTCAGCGGCGCCAGCTGTACCAGCATCTTCTTCTCACCTAGCTGCTCAAAATCCACATGCGCCACCTGTTTGGCACCGACACCATTGAGCCGCACAACTTTACCCTCGCCGTAGCTTTCATGCCGCACCCTGTCGCCGACCTGCAGCTGCAACCCGGTATTTGCGCGTAGCTGGTTAGCACTGACCAGGTTGGCAAAGCCACCTCCAGCTGCCTGCTGTGCGGCTGCCCGTTTCTTACGTTCCCGCCAGGCTTGCATCGCATCAGCCATCGCCCCGGTTTTAAGGTCGGTGGTGGATCCGCCACCGCCGCTTAATCCCCGAGGTTTAGTTGCGGCCGCGCGACTGCCCGCACTAAACCCAACTCCGGAAGCTACCGCGCTCGGCTCTTGGCGCCACTCCAGCAGGTCTGCCGGGATATCGTTAAGGAACCGCGACGGCACGGTTGGCGCGATGTCACCGTAAACCGCACGGCTCGCGGCTAGCGTCAGGTACAGCAGCTCGCGAGCGCGGGTTACCCCCACGTACATCAGACGACGTTCCTCCGCTAAGCCGCCCGGCTCCTCGAATGACATTTGATGCGGCAGCAGCCCCTCCTCCACACCGGTGAGGAACACCACCGGAAACTCCAGGCCTTTCGCCGTGTGCAGCGTCATTAGAGAGACCGTGCCGCTGGCGTCGTCAAGATCATCAACCGCTGCAACCAGACTCACCTCGGTGAGATAAGCGACCAGCCCCGCACCCGGGTTTGCAACATCAAATTCCCGCGCCTGCGCTAACAGCTCTTCGACGTTTTCGGCGCGCGCCTCTTCCTGCGGGTCATTTTTAGCACGCAAAGCCAGCACGTACCCGGTTTGAGACAGCACCCGCTCCAGAATCTCCGCCGCACCAGCTGGCTGCTTATCAGCACTCGGGAAAGTGAGTTCGTGGCACTCAGTGAGCAGCTGCCCCAGCTCTACCACTGCTTTCTTGGCTTTGGCGCTAATGCCAGTAATTTCATCGGCACGCAGCATTGCCTCATGGAAAGTAATGCCGTTACGCTCTTGGAAAATTGCGAGGTGCGCTTCACTGGTGGGGCCGATACCGCGCTTCGGAGCACCCAAAAGCCGCGCCCAGGCGATCGGGTCTAGCGGATTGATGATGCTTGTGAGATAGGCCAAGATATCTTTAATTTCTGCCCGCTCATAGAACTTCGTGCCGCCCATCACCCGATACGGAATCGCTGCTCGCATCAGCATCTCTTCAAGTGCCCGCGTCTGCGAGTTGGTGCGATAAAACACCGCCATCTGCCCGTAAGCTCGCCCCCTGGCGTGCAACAGCTCAATCTCGTCTGCCACAAACCGGGCCTCGTCATGCTGCGAATAACCAGCAAAACCGGTGATTTTCTCCCCGTCGCCACTCGCCGTCCAAAGATTTTTTTCAAGCCTGTCAACGTTGCCAGAAATAATCTCGTTAGCCGCCGAAAGAATCGTCTGTGTGGAGCGATAGTTTTGCTCAAGCTTAATCACTTCAGCGTTCGCAAAATCTCGCTCAAATTCTCTGATGTTACGAATGTCAGCGCCCCGGAAGGCATAAATTGACTGGTCAGAATCACCCACCACGGTCAGCTGCGACCCGCGCACCGCCCCACCAGCGGTCAGCTCTGCCGCCTTCACCGGAGGGTTAAGCCCCGTCACCAGCCGCTCTGGAATCGGCTTAGTGAGCTCCCTAATCAGCGCGTACTGCGCATGGTTGGTGTCTTGATACTCGTCGACCAAAATCCACCTAAAGCGTCGCTGATATCGAGCTGCAACCTCCGGGAAGGTGCGGAACAAATGCACTGTCTGCGCAATCAAATCATCAAAGTCAAAGGCGTTGGCGCGGCGCAGCCGCTGCTCATATTCGCGGAAAACGGCAACAAACGCGCGCTCCCGTGGATCCGCCATATTGCAGCGCGCAGCGAAATCAGCAGCATCAACCAGCTCGTTTTTCAGCCGCGAAATTTTAGCGCCGCAGCTCGCTGGAGTGAAATTGTAGACGTCTGCCTCCAACTCTTTAATAATCTTCTTCAGCAGGGCACGGCTATCAGCGGAGTCATAAATCGTAAAACCCGAACCGTAACCGAAGCGATTGGCCTCCTGCCGCAAAATACGGACACAAGTGGAGTGGAAGGTGCTGATCCACATCCCTTCAGCGGCAGCGCCCAACAGTTCAGTGACACGCTCACGCATCTCACCGGCCGCCTTATTCGTGAAGGTAATCGCCAAAATCTCGCTCGGCCAGGCATCTTTGGTTTCAATCAGGTGCGCAATGCGATGCGTTAACACGCGAGTTTTGCCAGAGCCCGCACCGGCAACCACCAGCAAGGCGCGGGCCCGCGATAGCACCGCCTGTCGCTGCTGCTCATTTAAACCTGTTACAAGCGCTGATTCTGTCATGACAACAAGTCTACCGATGGGGGTGACAACTTCCCTCAGCCAAGCGACATGCAAAATCCGCACCAAGCGACGAAAACCGCGCCAGCCCAGCGACTTTTCGGGCAAGCAGGATAGACTGGCAACAAGATAAGAAATTGAAAGGACAACGGCCTGATGAGTAATCCAGCATTCAGCAATATGCCGGCATTCACCGACCGCACTCTAACTCAGCAAGAGCTCGAAGAGCTGTACCGCCAGCCTGCCGCCCAGAAGGGCGTAGAGCGGGCAGTGCGCACCGCGCAGGCGGGCGGCCCAATGCCAACTATGGGCAGCGTTATGGGTGGATCAGCTACCCCTATGACTTACGAAAACACTATTCAGAAAACCGCTGCGCTGTTCGGCGTGCTGCTGCTAGCTGCGGTTGTCGGGTGGAACATCCCGCTGCTGGCGCTCCCGGGCGCGCTCGTCGGGCTGGGTCTGGCGCTGGTCATTGCTTTCAAGAAGCAGATTTCAGTGCCGTTGTTTTTCGCCTACGCGGTAGCGGAGGGGCTGTTTGTCGGCGGTATCTCCGGCATTTTCAATGCCCAGTGGGCAGGCATCGTATTCCAGGCGGTGCTCGGCACCCTGATTGTTTTCGGTGTCACCCTGGCCCTGTTCCGCAGCGGGAAGATTCGCGCCAGCGCGAAAATGAACAAGATTGCGCTGATTGCGCTGATTGGTTACGCAGTGTTCTCGCTCGTTAACTTCGGCCTCATGATGTTCGGGGTGATTGATGATCCGTGGGGGCTGCGCGGCGTACAGGTGTTCGGGATCCCGTTGGGTGTGATTATTGGCGTTTTCGCTATCGGTCTCGCCGCATACTGCCTGGTGATGGATTTTGACTTCATTCAGCGCGGTGTTGAGAATCAGCTTGATCAGAAATACGGCTGGATGGGCGCTTACGGCCTGCTAGTTACCCTGGTTTGGCTGTACCTAGAGATTCTGCGCCTGTTGGCGATTCTGCGCGGCAACGAGTAAAGCTAAAAACGGCGCGAGCATAATTCTTTGCGCTGAGACACCGGCGGCGGTCACATTTAAGAAGCACAGTGACCGCCGCCGGTTTTATTTCACATCGAGCTTAACGACCGCGACTAAACATCGCGCGCAGCCCCAGCACACGCTGCTGCGGAGTAAAG